>JAFTMG010000031.1 GCA_017452525.1 Clostridia bacterium | reverse complement strand
GGGTTTATCGGGGTGGAGGTATCGTGGCGCGGACGAAGGCAGGGCTCTGCCCTGCACCCGCCAGAGGGAACTTTTCGAGAAAAGTTCCCTCTGGACTCTCTCAAAAGCTTTCACACTATGGGTATGGGGCGGGGTGTTCACTTTGTTCTCGCCATGGAATGGGTCGGGCGGGGCGATTATAAGCAGGTTGACGGATCAGTAAACGCCCCGCTCAGTTCATATCCGTCAACAGCGAGGTAAACACCTCGCTTCATACCCCTATTTGAAGATTTTCGGAGGGTCAAGGGCACCCTTCAAAAAAGGGTTCCCTTGTGGGTGCAGGGCAAAGCCCTGCCTTCGTCCGCGCCACGATACCTCCACCCCGATAAACCCAAATTTGAACGCCCCAAACACCAACATTTATCTCACATTTGCGAAGCAATTGCTTCACGCCGCATCCTTCCCTGCCGTTGCGGGACGAAAAAGGAGACCGACGGGGGTCGGTCTCCTGCGGCAATCATTTTTTCTCCTGCTTGAGGCTGCCGATGGCTTCGGCGTAGGCGCGGGCGGCGGCTTCGTTTTTGTTGGGACCGTAGGCGTAATAGCGGCGGTCCTTCAGGTCGTCGGGGAGATACTGCTGGCGCACGTAATGATTGGGATAGTCGTGAGGGTATTTGTAGCCCTTGAAGAGCGGGCTTTGCAGGTGCGGGGGCACGGCGGTGCCGAGTCCCTTGCGGACGTCCTCCGTGGCGGCGTTGACGGCGTCGTGCGCCGAGTTGGACTTGGGAGAGGTGGCAAGGAGGATGGCGGCGTTGGCAAGGGGCAGGCGCGCCTCGGGCATGCCCAGCTCCTTGGCAGACTCGCAACAGGCGCGGGTGACGGCGGCGGCGAGGGGATACGCCAGCCCCACGTCCTCGCTGGCGATGACCTGCAGGCGGCGGCAGACCGAGATCAGCTCGCCAAGCTCCAGCAGCTTTGCCACGTAAAAGACGGCGGCATCGGGATCGGAGCCGCGGATGGATTTCTGCAGGCAGGAAAGAAGATCGTAGTGGGTGTCGTCGTCAAAATTGCCCACGCGGACGTGAAAGCTGTCCACGTCCTCACGGGTCACGGTGTCCTCCGCCACGAAAAAGGCGTTCTCCAGCAGGTTGATGGCGCGGCGGACGTCGCCGCCCGCACAGCGGGCTACGTACTCCAGCACCGCCGGCTCTGCCGTCTTTTCCGTCCCCGCCTCGGTGTTCAGATGCCGCAGGGCGCGGGCGAGGGCGCGGGCGCACTCGGGGGCGCTGACCGGCTTGAACTCAAAGAGAGAGGAGCGGGAGATGATGGCGTTATAGACGTAAAAATGGGGGTTCTCGGTGGTGGAAGCGATGAGCGTGACCCGCCCGTCCTCGATGTACTCCAGAAGGGACTGCTGCTGCTTGCGGTTGAAATATTGGATCTCGTCCAGATAGAGCAGGATGCCGCCGCTGCCGAAGAGATTGCCCGTCTGGGAGATGACCTCCTTGACGTCGGCAAGGGAGGCGGTGGTGGCGTTCAGTCGGTGAAAGGACATGCCGGAATTTGCGGCAATGATCTCGGCGGCGGTGGTCTTGCCCACGCCGGGAGGTCCGTAGAAGATCATATTGGGGATGCGTCCGCCCTCGATCATGCGGCGCAGAACACCCCGCTCTCCGAAAAGGTGGGGTTGACCGACGATGTCGTCGAAGGTCTTGGGGCGGAGGATGTCGGCTGTTTGGGTGTTTTTCATAGTTACCTCTGTTAGGAGTGTTGGAATGAGGTGTTTTGAAGTCATTCGATGCGAGGGGGAAAGAACCATCTCACACGCCGAAGTTTCTTTCTCCCTCGCGCTCCCCCTGACTCCTTGGCCGGCGTCGAAGGTACGACGGTCACATGGAGAGGAGTGTCAAACGGGTCTCTTTCGTATTGACGCGAAAGAGACCCTGTTGCTTCTTATTTGGCGTTCATTTTCAGGTAGGCGTTGATAAAGCCGTCGATATCGCCGTCCATCACGCGGTTCACGTCGGTCATTTCAAAGCCGGTGCGGGTGTCCTTGACCAGCGTATAGGGCATGAAAACGTAGGAGCGGATCTGAGAGCCCCACTCGATGTTGACCTTATTGCCCTTGATGTCCTCGATCTTGTCGTAGTGCTCGCGGAGCTTGATCTCCATCAGCTTGGATTTCAGCATCTTCATTGCCGTTTCCTTGTTCTGCAGCTGGGAGCGCTCGGTCTGACAGCCGACCACGATGCCCGTGGGCTTATGCAGGATGCGGATGGCGGAGTCGGTCTTGTTGATGTGCTGACCGCCCGCGCCGGAGGAGCGGTGCGCCGTGACCTCGATGTCCTCGTCGCGGATCTCCACGTTGTCGACCTCGTCAAACTCGGGCATGACCTCGATGGAGGAGAAGGAGGTCTGGCGTCTGCCTGCCGCGTCGAAGGGGGAGACGCGGACAAGACGGTGAACGCCATTCTCACTCTTGAGCATGCCGTAGGCATTCTCGCCCTCGATCATGACCGAGGCGGATTTGATGCCCGCGCCGTCGCCGTCCAGCCAGTCCAGCAGCTTGACCTTGTAGTCGTGCGCCTCTGCCCAACGGGTGATCATGCGGTAGAGCATCTGTGCCCAGTCCTGCGCCTCGGTGCCGCCGGCACCGGGATGGATGGAGACAATGGCGTTGTTGCGGTCGTATTCGCCCGAGAGCAGGAGCCCGATGCGCTGGCGCTCCTCCTCGGCAACGATGGCGGCAAGCTCCGCCTCGACCTCTTCCACACAGCTCTCGTCGTTTTCCTCGATCGCCATTTCGGCAAGGGCAATGGCGTCCTCCTGGCGGGCGCAGAGCTTTTCGTAGTCTTCTATTTTGGTTTTGGTGGTTTTGATGGCTTGCAGGACCTTGGAGCTGTTTTCGGCGTTGTTCCAGAAATCGGGCGCCATCGTCTTGGACTCCATTTCCTCTACCTGGCGCTTCAGATCCTCAATGCGGAGTGCCGCACCCAGCTCGACCAGGTCTTCCGTCATTTGTTCCAGCTTGTATTTTGCTTCTTCCAATGCAACGATCAAGTGTATTTCCTCCTATGCCGCTCGGGCAGGTGTATTCACAGACATATTCATTTTATTATACCACATATCAAGCCGTTTGGCAAGAGATTTTTTGCGGCTTTTCCAAAAAAACTTGAAACGGGAGGGGGAAGGTGCGCCAATTGGGGGGGGGAGGTATCGTGGCGCGGACGAAGGCAGGGCTCTGCCCTGCACCCGCCAGAGGGAACTTTTCGAGAAAAGAATTGGCGCGATGCGCCAATTCGGCGAAGTCGCGAAGCGACATTCGCGTTCCTGAGGCGAAATTTGCCTTTGGCAAATTCGCCCAACTC
>JAFTMG010000030.1 GCA_017452525.1 Clostridia bacterium | reverse complement strand
TAGGCACGGGTGCATACTTCGGGCTGATGCTGCTGATCGCCATCCCCATCATCGGTCAGATCGCCTGTCTCATTAAGGCGTATGCCCCGAAGACCAAGACTATCAAGCACTTTCCAAGGGCGCAGCTCATCTGGATGGTCATTGCCATCGTGCTGATCGGTATTCTCGTAGCGCTCCTGTCCGTGCTGACCAATACGCTTATGGACTTTATCAAGGAATCCACCGGCGGCGAGTTCAGTAATTGGGGCGACATATTCAGTAATCTCGGCGACCTGGAAGGTCTTGCCGAACAGTTCCAAAACGGCGGGCTTGAAGGTCTGCCCATTGAATAACAGATAGTGAGGAAATAACTATGGCATATTGCGGAAAATGCGGAACCAAAGTTGACGAGGGCGTAAAATTCTGCCCCTCTTGCGGAAACCCGATGGAGGCTCCCGCCCCCGAACAGCAGGCACAGACTCAGCAGGCACAGACTCAGCAGGCACAGCCTGCAGGCGATCAGAACGACTTCTCGGCAAAGATCGCAGCTCTGAACAACACGGCTGACACCACCGCCGATTTTGACAAAGCGGATATTGAACAGAACAAGGTAATGGGAATCCTGGCATACCTCTCCTGGCTCGTGCTGATCCCCATCTTTGCAGCACCGAAATCCAAGTTCGCAAGATTCCACGCCAACCAGGGCTTGGTACTGGCGATCACCGAGGTGGCTTGGTGGATCGTGACCGCCATCCTTAACGCCATCCTGTATGCGATCAGCTGGCAACTCGGCTCCCTCGTGGGAACCCTTCTCGGTCTCGTGAACCTTGTGTTCCTTGTGATGCTCGTCCTCGGCATTGTCAATGCCGCCAACGGACGTGCAAAAGAGCTTCCCGTGATCGGCAAGTTCAAGATCTTGAAGTAAGATAACATTCGGTGCTGACGGAACTACGACTATCGTTGACACCGATGGTAACGTTGTAACTCAGAACGCAGACGGTACTTGGAAGGTAAAGGATGATCAAGGAGGACAGGCAGACGTCGGCAGTAAGTGGCCGGATAATGAATTCACGAAACTTATTCCGAAACCTAATTTTGAAGTAAGTTTGTCCTATGCCGAAGGAGATCGATGCGGAATCCAGTTTGCAAATTTAACTGCCGAAGATTTAAGAGCGTATGCAGAACAACTGAAGTCGGCTGGTTTCACCGTTGATGCTGAAACCACCGATGAAGAACAATTTGGCACTTGGGTTTATACTTATATTGCTTATAACTCGGATGGAATTAAAGTTGAATTATCCGGTGTTGCAGGTATTTCCAGTATAGTAATCAGTAGAGAAGAATAACTAAATAACACCCACAGGGGCGGTGACGGTCAAAGAGCCGCCAACCGCCCCTGCGCGCCTTTACAAAAAACATTTTAGCGAGGTGATAAATCTATGCTCCGCATAAACCTAAAACCGAAACCGCCAAACAGAATAGCAAAAAGCAGGGCGTCCAACTTGGAGTAAAAAACAAGTTGGGCGCCCTCTTTTTTAATCTATGCTCGATATTCCTCGGACAATCAGCGTGAGGAGTCTATCGAGGGGCAGATTCGTGAGAATACAGCGTATGCTAACAAGAACGGCATTGATATCGTGGGAACGTATATTGACAGGGCTTACTCAGCAAAGACCGATAACCGTCCGGAGTTTCAGCGTATGATCAAGGACAGTGCGAAGAAGAACTTCGATGTTGTTATCGTATGGAAGCTCGACCGATTCTCTCGCAACCGTTACGATTCGGCAAAGTATAAGGCGATGCTTCGTAAGAACGATGTTAAGGTCGTTTCCGCTACCGAATCTATCTCCGATGGTGCAGAGGGCATCATTCTTGAGTCGGTGCTTGAAGGTATGGCGGAATACTATTCCGCTGATCTGGCTGAAAAGGTATCCCGTGGTATGACCGAGAATGCGCTCAAGGCTCGCTTCAACGGCGGTCAAATTCCGCTTGGTTTCGTGATAGATGATGGACACCATTATCAGATTGACCCCGAGAAAGCTCCGCTTGTAATTGAAATGTTCCGCAGATACGCAGGTGGCGAATCCATCACCGACATCATCGAGGATTTGAACGCGAGGGGTATCCGCACGTCCAAGGGCAATCGCTTTAATAAAAACTCCCTTGCACGTATATTTGCCAATCGCAGGTATAACGGTGAGTACTCCTATAAGGAGATAGTCTTTCCAAATGCTATCCCTGCTATTGTTTCCAAGGATGTTTTTGAAAGGGTGGCTATACGAACGGGGCAAAATAAACACGCAACGGGCAAGGCAAAAGCTCCCGAAAGATATTTGCTGACAACCAAACTGTTCTGTGGCACTTGCAACTCTATGTTTGTAGGTGATAGCGCAAACAAACCTAATGGTGTGATTTACCGCTATTACAAATGTGCCAGTGCCAAACGGCACGAATGTGACCGCAAGGCAATTCGCAAGGATTGGATCGAGGACAAGGTCATCGAGCAGATTTCTGCTTGGCTGAATAATGATAAGCTTCTCAATGATATGGCAGATGACGTGATGGCTCTCTTAACCGAGGACGACGAGATGATCCTCGCGCTTGAGGCTCAACTCAAAGAGGTTCAATCCTCAATTGACAACATTATGAAGGCTATCGAAAAGGGCGTTGTCACTCGCACGACCAAATCGCGTTTGGAGGAGCTTGAGGCAGAGGAAGAAAAAATCAAATGGAATATCAAGGCGGAAGAAGATAAACGCCCGAAGATTACAAAAGACTTCATTCTGTTTACGCTGCACAAATTCCGCAATCTTGATCTCCGATTCGAGAAAAATAAGGAGCGTTTGATTGATGGACTCGTCAAGGCGATTTTCGTTTACGATGATTACATCAAGCTGATTCTTACCTTTGACGACAAGCCAATTAACATCCCCACAACCGAAGAAATTGAATATATGGCAAATAGTTCGGACATTCAATCGTCCGCTTCACCAAAAAATCGCCTACTCCCTTGGGAGTGGGCGATTTTTTGATAATTCATGTTATGACCGAACGGGCGGGGCTCCGCCAGGAGTTGAAGGGTGCATGCGCCGTGTGGTGTGAGCGACACAGCGAGGAGTTGCGCACGCGTGAGTTCGAGTCTCCGCACCTGCGTTTGGATTCTTTCCGAGCCAAAACAATCCCCCCGCGGACTCCTTGGGGATGCTTCGCGGGGGCGTTATTTATTTTGTGTCTGGCTCACCCAATGAACTTGCCTTCCTTGAATTCGCCGCGGATGACTCTGCCGTCGGCGTAGCGGAAGGTGCCGTGCCCGTGGTATTTTCCGTCCAAAAATTCGCCTTCGTAGACGTTGCCACCGGCAAAACGCATGGTGCCGTGACCGCATTTCTTGCCATTTCGGTGCTCGCCCTCGTAGACGTCGCCGTTGGCGTGGCGGTAAGTGCCGCGACCGTGGCGCTTGCCGTTTTGATATTCGCCCTCGTAGACGTCACCGGATGACGTGCGGAAAACGCCTCTGCCGTGGAAGGCGTCGTTTTGGAATTCGCCCTCGTAGACGCTTTCGTCGGCAAAGCGGACGGTGCCGTAGCCGTTGTATTGATTGTCCCGGAAATCGCCCTCGTAGACGTCACCGCTTGCAAAACGCAAGGTGCCGCTGCCGTGGCGCTTACCGTTCCTGAATTCGCCCTCGTAGACGTTGCCGCCCACAAAACGGAGGGTGCCGCGCCCGTGGTATTTGCCGTCCCGGAATTCGCCCTCGTAGACGTTGCCGCCGGCGAAACGGTAGACGCCGTGTCCGTTATACTTATCGTTCCGATATTCGCCCTCGTAGACGTCGCCGTTGGCGGCGTGGAGGACACCGTGTCCGTGAAATTTACCGTCCCGATATTCGCCTTCGTAGACGTTGCCGTCGGCAAAACGCAGGGTGCCGTGCCCGTGGCGCTTGTTGTTTTGATATTCGCCCTCGTAGATCCCGCCGTCGGCAAAACGGAAGACGCCGCGTCCGTGGTATTTGCCATCCCGGAATTCACCCTCGTAGACGCCGCCATTCTTCCAGCGATAGGTGCCCTTGCCGTGGGGCTGCCCGGCGGCGTTGAGCTCGCCTGTGTAGGTGTCACCGCACGAGAAGGTGACGGTTTGGATCTCGGCGGCTTTCGTCGGCTCCTCCGGCGCGGTGCGGAAGACGGAGATGCCCTCCGAGCGGTAGAGTTTTTGGTAGAACTCCTCCTCGGCGTACTGCTGCCTGGTGACCCATTGGAGGCGGACCAGCCGCATGCCAAGATCGGGGGGCAGGGATACGTTCTCTAAATAGATCGGGAGGATCGGCTTGGAGAGGCTCAGTGCGTAGAAGATCTCGGTCTCGCAATAGGCGGAGTGCAGATAGTTCTCCGAAAGCATGGCGATGAAATAGCCGCAACCGACGATATGCTCGGCGATGGTGAGGTCGTATTTTTCGCCCGGGTTGAGACCCTCGTCAAACCAGACGCGGTAGCCGTCCGCTTGCATGCGGGCGATGATGGGGAGGACGGTGGCGCTGTCCTTATGGGAGTAGCTGAGAAAGATATAGGGCTCGGCTCCCTCGTAGGCGCGGGGGGTGGTCATGGCGATGTGCTCCTTTCGGTGGTGTTGCGGTTACCGTATGCTATAGGCGTGGTGGATCACTTGACGGGCACGCCGTTCTTGTATTCGCCCTCGAAGACGGAGCCGTCGGGATAGCGGAGGACGCCGTGTCCGTTTGCCATGCCGTATTGAAATTCGCCCTCGAGGACGGAGCCGTCGGGGTGGCGAAGGACGCCGTGCCCGCTCGGGTCGCCACATCGGAACTGCCCCTCGTAGACCTTCCCGTCGGGGTAGCGGAGGACGCCGCGCCCGTGGGAGGCGCCGTTTTCAAACTCGCCCTCATAGACCTCGCCGCTCTCCCAGTGGAAGGTGCCGTGACCGTGGTATTGACCGTCACGGAACTGCCCCTCGTAGACAACGAGATCGGCGTGGCGCATGACGCCCTGCCCGTGGGGCTTGCCGTCTGCGTTGACCTCGCCGGTGAAGGTGTAGTCGAACATATAGGAGATCGTTCGGATCCTCGCGGGGGTGTCTTTTCGGTGGGAGTGGATGTCGGGCATGGGGGCCTCCTTTGGGTGACGTGGTATGGGTATATTATACTATGGAAGCGGGGGTGTGTCAAGGGGGAAGGTGATCGGGGAAGGGAAGGCTCCCGCGGACCGTTTGGAGGGCGGCGGGAGCCGGGTCGCCAAGCCTCGATCAGACCCCGCCCGCTTGCCTTTCCGCTTGACATTTTTTCCGGTGTCTGCTATAATTTTCTCAAACGCAACACCCGAAAGGAGAGAGAAATGATCCAACACGTTGTTATGTGGAAATTTGCCGAGAACGCCGAGGGACGGACCCGCGCGGAGAATATGGCATGGGTCAAGGAGCATCTGACGGCACTGATCCCCATCATCCCCGAGATCAAGAAGATGGAGATCGGCGCCGATATCGGCGGCACCGACATGTCCTACGACATGGTCCTCATTGTGGAATTTGAGTCGATGGAGGCGTTGCATACCTACAAGGTCCACCCCGAGCATCAGAAGATCGCGCAGTACGTCAAGAAGGTCCGCACCGCCCGCGCCACGGTGGACAGAGAGCTTTGACCGCCCGCCGGCGCGAAAGGATCCCCCGACCCGAAAAAATATCCCCCGCCGCGTGAATAAAAGCCCACGCCGCGGGGGATATTTCCGTTAAGCGGGCGATCAGTCCCGCGGGAAAGGAACATAAAGACCGTGAAGACCGTTGCCACCCTTGCCGCCGTTTTTCTTCTGCTTGCCACCCTGCTGTCCGTCCTGCCCACCCACGGGGAGGAGGAGATCTACGATGCCGTCATCCGCCTCCAC
Organism: Clostridia bacterium; assembly: GCA_017452525.1. Classification (GTDB taxonomy): domain Bacteria; phylum Bacillota; class Clostridia; order Oscillospirales; family CAG-272; genus RGIG3947. Next base: position 5,397 of record JAFTMG010000030.1, on the reverse strand, counting down.
GTCCTCGCCGCCTCGGACAGCGCGGGGGATCAACAGAACAAGCTCGCCGTCCGCGACGCCAGCCTGCCCGTTGCCGCCGCGGCGCTGGAGGGATGTGAGAGCCGCGCCGCCGCGGCGGCGCGGCTGCGGGAGCTGATCCCACAGCTGGAGGAGGTCGCCGCCGCGCGTCTGCGGGAGCTGGACGCGCCCGCCCCCGTGACGGTGACGCTGGGGCAGGAGAGCTACCCCACCCGCGCCTACGAGGGATTTTGCTTTCCCGCGGGGGAATATCTGTCCCTGCGGGTGGTGATCGGAGCGGGGGAGGGCGCCAATTGGTGGTGCGTCCTCTTTCCGAGCCTCTGTCTGTCGGTGGCAGAGGGCGGGCGGCGAGAGGAGCTGGAGGAGGCGTTCGTCGCCGTGGGGCTGACCCCCGAGCAGTATCGCGTCATCACCGAGTCGGACGAGAGCACGACCTACCGCCTCCGCTTCAAGCTTCTGGAGGTGCTCAGCCGTGTCCGCGACCGCGTACGCGCCGCGGGCGCGGAGTGAGGCGTTTGCTTTACCAACGTGAGATGTAAGAATACCGTATGGCACCCCCGCGCCCTCGGCGCGGGGGATATTTTCGCAAAAGGGGCGGCGGATGGATGTGTTCACCCCCCGCCGACCCCCATTCGAGATCCTCCAACAGATCTACACCCCCAAAGACCGAAACCTTCCCCCGAGATCCACCCCTAAAAAACTTGATGACCGAAAAAAACCAAAAAAATATTGACAAATCTTTACCAATCTTGTAAAATGGAAAATGGAGAACGGCACCCAACCGCCAAATTCCGAACACACGGGCATTTTGCCCCACCCATACATCCCCAAAAAGGAGGAAAACCCATGAAAAAAGTCTCGTACATCCCCCCCGAACTCTCGGTGACCCTGTTCGCCACCGAGGACATCATTACCGCCAGCGGGCTGCTCGCCTTTGACGGAGAAGAGCATCTCTTCCCTGAGGACGACGAAAACACCGGCATCTCCGGCTCCTCGGGCTCGTCCGACGATGCATGACCCCGCGAAACGGAGGTAACCCTACATGATGAAAGTAAAAAAACTCCCCCTGATCCTGACCCTCATCTGCGTCTGGGTCGCCATCCTCGGCATCGCCATCGATGCCTACAGCCCGCCCGCGGCGGACTCCGCCAAGATCGCCGAGCAGGTCTCCATGACCGACGGCATCCTCGGCGTGCAGTTCTACGTCGAGAAGGGCGCCAACGTCAACGCCGCCAACCTCTCTCTGAAGGTTACCTACGGCGCCGAGACCGTCACTCTGACCATGCCCGACAAAGCCGAGGCAAGGGAGAACTGCTACGTCTTCACCTTTGAGGGCGTGCTCCCCCACGGCATGGGCAACGACATCTCCGCCGCTCTTTATATCGGCGAGAGCGTCATCCCCGCCGACACCGTCAGCGGCACCTCCTATGCCGACGGTCTGAAGGCGATCTACGCCGCAAGCGAGAGCGCCACCGAACAGCAGCTGATCGTCGACATTCTGGAATACGGCGCCGCCGCCCAGACCTATACGGGCTACAGGACGAACGCCCTCGTCACCAAGGACTTTGCCCCCGCCGACGAGGACGAGGACCTGACCCCGCCCGACACGGACTTCGTATTCAGCGCGGGCAACGTCATCGACATCTGCTCCGCCACCGTCCGCTTCGACAGCGCCGTTACCCTCAAGGTGACGTATGAGTCCGACGGCGAATCGGCAGACGTCAACGGTCAGACTGTCGCCGTCGATTCGGTCGCGGACGTTCAAGGGCGCAAGGTAGTCTTATACCCCGTCCTGCCCATCCACTTCCACAAGAAGCAGGATTTCGGGTTTCCCGACGGGAATTACGGCGGATACACCTTCAGCTACAGCGTCAACGACTATTGCTACGCCATGTGGGAGAACGGAAGCGAAGGCATGAAAGCCCTCGCCCGCGCCCTCTATAACTACGGCTTATCGGCGCACCTCCACCACGGCGTACACGACTATTCCGCCGGTATCTGCCTTGCCTGCGGAGCCGCCTGCCGGCACGAAGCAAAAACCACGTCGGGCACTTGCAGCTGCGGCATATATCTCCACGCCGCCGGCAACTGCGGCCGCAACGTCGTCTACCGTCTGGAAGAGTCGGGTAAGCTCCTCATCATCGGCACGGGCAACATGGACGCGGGGCAGATCAATACCGGCGTCAACTCCATCGTCGAGCAGGTGACCGTCTGCGAGGGCGTGACCTCGGTGGGCGCGTTTGCTCTGAAGGGGTTCAACGCACTGACCGCCGTGAGCCTTCCCGAGGGACTTACGTCCATCGGGTATGAAGCCTTTCAGGGTTGCACCGCCCTGACGAGCCTGACCGTTCCCGCAAGCGTGGAAAGCATCGGCGAAAAAGCCTTCTACAACTGCTATTCGCTGACGGCGCTGGAAATTCCCGCAAGCGTCACGAAGGTGGGCAGAGGTGCCTTCGCCCTTTGCACGAAGCTGCAGGATCTCACGGTGGCGGCAGGAAACGAGATCTATACGGCAGAGAACGGCGTTCTTTACGAGAAGTCGGAGACAGACGTTACGCTGCTCGCGGCACCTGCCTTCTCCGGCGCGCTTGAGATCCCCCATGACGTCACCGCCATCGGCAGATTCGCCTTCGAGGGCAACGTCACCCTGACCGACGTGACCATTCCCGCAAGCGTCAGCATCATAGAAGCCCATGCCTTTACGGGCTGCCGCGGCATCACCTCTCTGACCATTCCCGCAAGCGTCAAGACGGTAGAGGACGGAGCTTTCCTCGGCTGCTCCAATATCCAATCTCTGACGCTCTCCGAAGGGATCACCTTCCTTGGCATCTCAGCCTTCTCCGGTTGCACCGACCTCACCCATCTGACCGTCCCCGTAAGCATTACGACCATTGACACGAATGCCTTTTACGAATGCGACGCGCTGACCGCCGTCAGCGCCCCCTGCAGCTGGAACGAGGGCGCGCTGTATACCTTCGGGAACGGCGTGACCGTGACCGTTCCTTCCCATACGTATACGCCCGAGGGAGGCGCGATCTGTACCGTTTGCGGCAACCGTTGCGCCCATACCGCCGTCTCGGCGTACAACAACTGCGAGACCTGCGGGGTGGCGATCTCCGAATCCGGCACGTGCGGCACGGGCGTTGTCTACCGTCTGGAGAATGACGGTACCCTCGTCATCAGCGGTAGCGGCGCTATGTCGGATGCGGTCGTTCCCGTCACCTCGGCAAACGTCAAGCAGCTCGTCGTACAAAAAGGCGTCACGGGCATTGGCGCGGGTGCCTTCGAGTCTTTCGGTAATCTGACCGCCGTCAGTCTTCCCGAGGGGCTGAAGTCCATCGGTAAGAACGCCTTCCATGGCACCGCACTGGAGGAGCTGACCATTCCCGCAAGCGTCAATACCATCGGCACGGACGCCTTCGCGGAGTGCAACGCTCTGGCTGAGGTTCACGTGCCCTGCAGGTGGGAGAACTGGGGGGACTTGTATGATTTCGACTCCAAAGTATACGTGAACGCCCATCATTACGTCAACGGCAGATGCGCCGTCTGCAAAGTAACCGACTGTGCGCATCCCGCTTATCGCGACGGTGCCTGCATGATCTGCGGCTTCAATTGCGGCCATCCCGCCTACGAGGACGGCTTCTGCACGATCTGCGGTCTTGCCTGTGCGCATGACCGTTATTATGGCGGCGTTTGCACCGCCTGCGGCACCGCCTGCGAGCATGAAGATTACGAGAACGGCGCCTGCGCCGAATGCGGCACCGCCTGTGAGCATGGAGCCTACAAGAACGGCGCCTGCACCACCTGCGGCACCGCCTGCAAGCATCCTTCTTATCAGGACGCCGCCTGCACCGTCTGCGGCACCGCTTGCGAGCATCCCTCTTATAATAACGGCGTCTGCACCGTCTGCAGAGATATTTGCCCCCATACCGAGGTGTCGGAAGCGCCCGGTTATTGTAACGACTGCGATGCGTATATCACCGCCGCCGGCAACTGCGGCGCGGATGGCGCGAACGTCGTCTACCGTCTGGATGAGAGCGGCACCCTCGTCATCAGCGGCACGGGCGCCATGGCGGATACGAGTTTTTCAGAAGTGTTTCTTAATTCACAAGACGTTAAGAGGATCACCGTCAAAAAGGGTGTCACGTCGATTGGAAACATGGCTTTTCTTAACCTCGATCATGTCACAGCAGTGACCCTCCCCGAGGGGCTTGTGTCCATCGGAGACTGGGCATTCAGCAGTTGTCAACAGCTCCAAACACTGGATATCCCCGCAAGCGTCACGACCATCGGAGACCAAGCATTCTTCTCTTGTTACGCTCTCCAAACGCTGGATATCCCCGCAAGCGTCACGACCATTGGCAGCGGCGCCTTTTACGATTGTACTGCCTCCATTACGGTTGACGGGGAAAACACCCATTACAAGGTCGAAAACGACATTCTCTATACCATGGATGGCAAAACGCTCGTATGGGTCCGTGATCCCGACTCCTTTGAGAGCTTCGTCGTTCCCACCGGCGTTACGGCTATCGGCGACTATGCCTTCGATCCCCATATGGAGAGCCAGATGACTACGCTGATCCTCCCCGAGGGGCTCGTGTCCATTGGGGAAAAGGCCTTCTACGGATGTAGTAAATTGACCGAGCTGACCATTCCCACAAGCGTTACGACCATCGGCGGGAACGCCTTCTCCCTTTGCAACGGGCTGACCACGCTGACCGTCAATATGCAAAACGGCACCATTGGGAGCTACGCATTCTGGAAATGCGATCGGCTGACTACCGTCACCCTTTCTGCAGGTGTCAAGGAGATCGACAGATACGCCTTCTACAGCTGCACCGCCCTGAAGACGGTAAACGTGCCCTGCAGCTGGCAAGAGAAACCGCTGTATACCTTCGACAACGGCGTTACCGTAAATATTGCCGAGCATAGCTATACGGACGGCGCCTGCACTGCCTGCGGCACCGAGGAACCCGCCGCCTGACGTCCAAAACCGAATACTCCCCCACATCCCCCCGCGCCCCCGCGCGGGGGGATCTTTTCGTCCGGGAGAGCGGGGAAGGATCCCCCAAGCGCGGGGGAGGATATGCTCCAATTGGGGTTTGTCGGGCAGTTTGAGAATTTCAAATTGGGGGTGTCGAACGGTTTGAACACCTTCAAATTTGGGTTTGTCGGTCTGTTTGAGATGTTCAAATTTGGGTTTGTCGAACGGGTGAACGAATGATTTGTAGGGGCGATTCACGAATCGCCCGCCCAAAACCACATAAAAAACGGGCGATTCGTGAATCGCCCCTACGGATCTGTTGGAATCGTTTATCACACCGATAAACCCAAATTTGAACGTCGGTGAGTTTGAGATGTTCAAATTTGGGTTTGTCG
>JAFTMG010000029.1 GCA_017452525.1 Clostridia bacterium | reverse complement strand
GGGTGGAGGTATCGTGGCGCGGACGAAGGCAGGGCTTTGCCCTGCACCCACAAGGGAACCCTTTTTTGAAGGGTTCCCTTGACCCTCCGAAAATCTTCAAATAGGGGTATGGGGCGGGGTGTTTATCTTGCTCTCGCCGTGGAGGTATCGGGCGGGGCGGTTATGAGCAGGCTGACGGATGCCGACCTGTCATGGTTCGAGCGGGCAAACTTCGTTCGCGTCAGGCACCTCCGAGACCCTGCCGCTTCGGCTGCCATGACGCGCGCCGCACGAAATGGGGTCATTTAGTGTACGATACGAGGCTGTTGTATTCAAATTTGTCGGCAAGCTTTACAGACGAAGCGATAACGATTTGGATAAATCAATGATAACAGTCCCGTGTCATACACTAACCAGCCCCATTTTATGCGGCGAGCGCCATGGCAGCCAAAACGGCAGGGTCTCGGAGGTGCCTGACGTTTACGAAGTTTGCCCGCTCAAGCCATGCAAGGGAGGTATCCGTCAGCGTATCAGTAAACGCCCCGCCCGATCCATTCCATGGCGAGAGCAAAATAAGCATCCCGCCCCATACCCATAGTGTGAAAGCTTTTGAAGGTGTCCAGAGGGAACTTTTCTCGAAAAGTTCCCTCTGGCGGGTGCAGGGCAGAGCCCTGCCTTCGTCCGCGCCACGATACCTCCACCCCGATAAACCCTAATTTGAAAATCATCCCCCCCGGGCGGTGGCACGGGAGGGCAGGGAACGTGCGCGCAGTCCCCTTCGGATGAATTTTTTTTGAAAAAAGATGAAAAATAATGCAGAAAAAACTTGACATTAACGGAAAAAGGTATATAATAATATATTGTTCCTATTTTATTCACGGAGGTTATCTCAAAATGAAACTGAAAAGAATTCTCTCCTTGGCACTCTCCGCAATCCTTTGCCTCGGTATGCTGGCAAGCTGCGGCGGCGCCGTGAACTACGCTTCGGAAAATACCGAGTATGTGATCGGTCTGTCCGGTCCTCTGACCGGCGGCGCCGCAATGTACGGTACTGCCGTTGCCAACTCCGCACAGATGGCGATCGAAGAGATCAACGCTGCGGGCGGTCTGAACGGCGTTACGTTCAAGCTCATCGCTACCGATGATATGCACGATGCCACCAAGGTATCCACCAACTACTCCTCCATGTTTGAGGGCGGTATGCAGGTATCTCTCGGTACCGTGACCACCGCTCCCGGTCTGGAGTTCAAGAACCTGTCCGCTGACGACAACGTCTTCTTCCTCACCCCCTCCGCCTCCGGCGACGACATCCCCGCCAACCCCAACGGCTATCAGATGTGCTTTGCGGACGGCAACCAGGGTAAGGTAGCCGCGGAGTTCGTCAATGCCAACTACAAGGGTCAGACCATCGGCGTTTTCTACAAGTCCGACGAGGCTTACTCCAAGGGCATCTACGACCAGTTCAAGGCAAATCTGGATTCCACCATCACCGTGGTCGAGACCAGCTTCACCGATGCCAACGCATCCGACTTCTCCACCCAGATCGACACCCTGAAGAGCTGTAGCTTCATTTTCATGCCCATCTACTACACCCCCGCATCCCTCTTCATGACCCAGGCGAAGAGCAACATCGCTCCCGGTGCCATTTACTACGGCTGTGACGGCTTCGACGGCATCGATAACATCGAAGGCTTTGATATCACCTCCATCCCGCAGGAGATCACCATGCTGTCTCACTTCAACTCCAAGGCGACCGAAGGTCCCGCGAAGGAGTTCATCGACAAGTACGTTGCCAGATTCGGCAAGGAGACTCTCAACCAGTTCGGCGCTTCCGCTTATGACTGTGTATACGCCATCTACGGCGCCATGAAGAAGGCGATCGACGAGGGCACCGAGATCCCCGTGACCATCAGCGCGTCCGACCTGTGCGAGATCCTGAAGGCACAGTTTGCGGGCGGCTACACCCTGGAGAATGCCGTGACCGGTGAGAAGATTACCTGGGAGTCCACCGGCTACGTCAACAAGGGCGCTATCAAGTACGTCATCAAAGAGGCAAACTGATCGGGCTTCTGAACGATCCATCTGAGTGAAACTGCTGCATATGTCGGCTGCTGTCGGTCGGCATATGCAGTTGTGGTTTATAAAGGCGAAGCGCACGCGCGCCGCGCCGCTATCTTGTTTGAAGTTAGGAAAAGATATGGAACTTATTTTATCGACACTGATCAACGGATTGAGCCTTGGCGGTATCTACGCGATGATCGCGCTGGGGTATACCATGGTATACGGTATCGCCAAAATGCTCAACTTCGCGCACGGTGACGTCATCATGGTCGGCGGCTACGTGATCTACGTGTTCATGGCAATGAACAATCCGCTCCTTGCCATCCTCATGGCGGTCATTTTCTGCATCATCCTCGGCGTTGTCATTGAAAAGGTGGCATATAAGCCCTTGCGCGGCGCTTCTCCCTTGGCTGTGCTGATCACCGCTATCGGTGTGAGCTATCTGCTCCAGAGTCTGGCGCAGATCGTCTTCGGCTCCGCCAATAAAATGGTCACGGTGTATGAATTCGGCGATATCAAGCTGTTCGGCGTCACGGTGCAGATCTCCGCGCTGGTCACCCTCGCCGTCACCGTCGTTGTCATGATCGCGCTGACGCTGTTCGTCAAGTATACCCGCCTCGGACGTGCCATGATCGCCGTTTCCGAGGATAAGGGCGCGGCACAGCTGATGGGTATCAACGTCAACGGCATCATCACCGTCACCTTCGCCATCGGCTCGGCGCTTGCCGCCCTTGCCGGTCTCTTCTATCTGCTCAAGGCACCCAGCATCTCCAGCACGCTGGGCGCAATGCCGGGTATCAAGGCGTTTACCGCTGCCGTCATCGGCGGCATCGGCTCCATCCCCGGCGCCATGCTCGGCGGCATCCTGCTCGGCATGGTCGAGTGTATCGCCTATAAGATCACCGCCATTGCCCCTTATACCGATGCCATCGAGTTCTCCATCCTGATCATCATCCTGCTGGTCAGACCTACCGGCTTCCTCGGTAAGAAACGGAGGGAAAAGGTATGAGAATGGGTAAATTCAAGCTCAATCATTACATCAACTATATCGTCATCGGCGCGCTGACGCTGAGCCTCACCGCCGTCACCTTGGCGGGCGGGCGGTTTGACAGCTCCTTGCTCTTCCTTCTGGAAAAGATCGCCATCAGCATCGTCCTTGCCGTCTCTCTGTCCCTCGTGGTCGGCTTCCTCGGGGAGCTTTCGCTGGGGCACGCGGGCTTTATGTGCGTGGGCGCCTATCTCGGCGGTAAGGTGGCGGCATTGCTTGTTCCCGCACTGGGCAACGGACCGCTGACCTTCCTCATCTCGCTCGTGGTAGGCGGTGCCGTGGCAGCCGTTTGCGGCATCATCATCGGCATTCCGGCTTTGCGTCTGCGCGGTGACTATCTTGCCATCGTTACGCTGGCGTTCGGCGAGATCGTCAAATCCCTTTTCCAGAACACCTCCGACGAGACCTTCGGCGGCGCGCTGGGTCTGGAGACCCCCCGCTACGATAAGAAGTATCTCTTCATTTTCGCCTTCGTCATCGTGCTGATCACCCTTGCCGCGGTGCAGAATTTCATCCGCTCCAAGCACGGCAGAGCGGTGACCGCCATCCGTGACAACGAGATCGCCGCCCGCGCTACGGGCATCAACGTCACCAAGTATAAGCTGCTGACCTTCACCCTCTCCGCTACCTTCGCGGGCATCGCAGGCGTGCTGTACAGCTTCAGCAACTATACGGTGCAGAGCGCGAAATTCGGTTACAATTACTCCATCGAGATCCTGGTCATGGTGGTGCTTGGCGGTATGGGCAGTATCAACGGCTCCATCATTGCCGCGACGCTCATCACCTTCCTCAACACCAAGCTGGCGACCATCCTGACGGGTGATCTGGCGGTGCTGCAGAACCTGCTCTACGCCGTCATTCTGATCATCATCGTGATCTATAACAACGCCCCCGCCCTCAAGAACTTCCGCGAGAAGTATAATTTGCAGAACCTTTTGCGGAAGCTTCTGCGCCATAAGCATGATCCCGATCACGTGAAGGACGACGAGGCAAAGTGGGACGTCGTTCCCACCAAGATCGAAATGAACGAGATCCTTTCCATTGACCTGACCCCTCAGGACAAGAAGGGAAATACGGGAAACGGAGGGGATAAGTGATGAGCGATTATATTTTGGAAACGAAGGACCTCGGCATCTCCTTCGGCGGTCTGAAGGCGGCGCAGGACGTCAACATTCGTATTCGCAAAAATCAGATCTACGGTCTGATCGGTCCCAACGGTGCCGGCAAGACCACCGTGTTCAACCTGCTGACGGGCGTGTATAAGCCCACCGCCGGAACCTTCTATCTGGACGGCGAGGAGCTGAAGGGCCTGCCGCAGGATAAGATCAATCATAAGGGCATCGCCCGCACCTTCCAGAACATCCGTCTGTTCAATAATATGACGGTGGTGCGCAACGTCATGGTCGGTCTCCACGACCGCCCCGAGTTCAAGTGCAGCGTTGCCGCCTCTCTCTTCCGTTTGCCCCGCCACTTCAAGGTGGAGAAGGCAATGCGCGAAAAGGCGAAGGAGCTGCTCCGCATCTTCGATCTGGAGGGCGAGCGCAATAATCTCGCCCACAACCTGCCCTACGGTAAGCAGAGAAAGCTGGAGATCGCCCGCGCGCTTGCCACCGAACCCAAGCTCCTGCTTCTGGACGAGCCTGCCGCGGGTATGAACCCCCATGAGACGGAGGATCTGGTCAAGACGATCCGCTTCATCCGCGATCATTTCGACATGACCATCCTGCTGATCGAGCACGATATGAAGTTCGTGGCAGGGCTTTGCGACGAGATCACCGTCCTCAATTTCGGCACGGTGCTGGCGCAGGGCGATACAAAGACGGCGCTGAGTGACCCCGAGGTCATCAAGGCGTATATCGGAGGTTGAGAGCCATGGCAATGTTGGAAGTAAAAAATCTGGAGGTCTATTACGGCGTTATCTGCGCTCTGAAGGGCATCAGCTTTGAGGTCAATCAGGGCGAGATCGTCACGCTGATCGGCGCCAACGGCGCGGGGAAGACCACCACCATGCAGAGCGTGGTGGGCTTGATCCCCGCCAGAGCGGGCACCGTCACCTTTGACGGACACGATATCACCAAGATCCCCTGCCATAAGATCGTCCATCTCGGCATGACGCAGGTCCCCGAGGGACGCCGCATTTTCCAGGAGCTGACCGTCTATGAGAACCTGCTGATGGGAGCCTATTCCATCAAGGATCAGTCCGGCTTCAAAAACGATCTGGAGGCGATCTACACCCGCTTCCCCCGTCTGGCGGAGCGCCGCAATCAGATCGCGGGTACCCTGTCGGGCGGTGAGCAGCAGATGCTCGCCATGGGCAGAGCCATCATGAGCCACCCCAAGCTGCTGATGCTGGATGAGCCCTCCATGGGTCTGTCTCCGCTGCTGGTCGATCAGGTCTTTGAGATCATCCGGGATATCAACCGCGACGGCACCACCATCCTGCTGGTGGAGCAGAACGCGGGCAAATCTCTCGCCATCTCCGACCGTGCCTACGTGCTGGAGAACGGCAGCATCGTCCTGCAGGGAACCGGTTCCGAGCTGGCATCCAGCGAAATGGTCCGCAAAGCCTATCTCGGCGGCTGATGTGCAAGTATATATCAACAGTATCAAAAATCCCGTCGGAGAGCTCGGTCTCCGACGGGATTTTTGGGAGAACGAGGTGTTTAAAGTGGAAGTTTAGCGGGCGCGGACGAAGGCAGGGCTTTGCCCTGCACCCACAAGGGAACCCTTTTTTGAAGGGTTCCCCTGACCCTCCGAAAATCTTCAAATAGGGGTATGAGGCGGGGTGATTATCTTGATGGAGTGGTTCGG
>JAFTMG010000028.1 GCA_017452525.1 Clostridia bacterium | reverse complement strand
ACTGCCCTCCGCTGAGGAGTTCCCCTATGCCATCCGTCTGGTTTCCGACGTCGTTTCCTCCAACGGTTCCACCTCTCAGGGCTCCGTTTGCGGCTCCACCCTCGCACTGATGGACGCAGGCGTGCCGATCAAGGCTCCCGTTGCAGGTATCTCCTGCGGTCTGATCACCGCTGAGGACGGCTCTTGGGATACCATGCTCGACATTCAGGGCCTTGAGGACTTCTACGGCGATATGGACTTCAAGGTGGCAGGTACCCACGCAGGTATCACCTCCATTCAGATGGACCTGAAGATCGACGGTCTGACTCCCGAGATCATCAAAAAGGCTCTTGAGATCACCCACGCAGGCCGCGATTACATCATCGATGAGGTCCTGCTCAAGGCGATCCCCGCACCCCGTGCCGAGGTCTCCAGATACGCTCCCAAGATGACCACCATGCACATCAATCCCGATAAGATCCGCGACGTCATCGGTAAGGGCGGCGCCGTCATCCAGAAGATCGTTGCCGACACCGGCGCCAAGATCGACATCGATGACGACGGTACCATCCACATCGCAGCCGTCAACGGCGATCAGGCAGCAGCCGCCAAGGCTTGCATCGACGCCATCGTCTTTGAGCCTGAGGTTGGTGCCATCTACACCGGTAAGGTCACCGGCATCAAGGAGTTCGGTGCATTCGTTGAGTACGTTCCCGGCAAGGAAGGTCTGGTTCACATCTCCAAGATCGCTCCGCAGCGCATCGAGAAGGTGGAAGACGTTCTCGCTCTTGGCGACACCGTCAATGTGAAGTACATGGGTCTGGACAGCAAGGGCCGCATGAACTTCTCCATCAAGGACGCGAAATAAGATAAATTGACGAAAGTCCAGCGGAAACGGCAGACCTCTCAAGGGAGTCTCTGCCGTTTTCTGTCTTTTTTACGAAATTTTCCTTTTACCGACTCTCCCCACTCAGGGCAAGTTTTTGCCCGGAAAGGATTTGCGTATGAATCACAATCCCCCACCGCGCAGACCGCAAACGCCACAGCGCAGACCTGATGGCCCCACACGCCGCCCGACAACCTCTGCCGCGCCGCGCTCTCAGGGCAATCCTGCCCGACCGCTGATCCACCCTGCCCGCGCGGCACGCCGCCGCCGTCAGCGCTCGGTCATTATGAGCATTTTCGTGGTCATCATCCTGCTGATCTGCCTGCTGATCGGTCTGATCTTCAGCGAGCTTGCCACCGCCATCGGCACCCTTGTTGACCGCACCGCCTCTGATAAGCCCGACAAAGGCAAGACGACTACCGTTGCCACCGACGTTACGGGAGACAGCTCCACCTCCACCGGCACCTCCGCCCCCTCTGCCATGGCAATGACCACGGTGCAGATGGCAAAGGAGGAGATCTCCACCGGTATGCTGCAGCTGGTCGGTCCCGAACATCCATACGTCTTCCCCGCCTCCATCTCCAATATCGTCAATCTCTTTGACAACCGCCCCTACGTGACGTTGGAGGACGGCACCAAGACCCGCGCCTACAAGGTGCGCAATTCCAATCAGTCGCTGGACCGCACGGCGCTGGATGCCCTCAACCATATGCTGGAGGCATTTTACAACGAATACAAGGTGACGGATCTGCTGGTCACCTGGGCATACCGTTCCCTGAAGGACCAGGAGGATCTTTACGCGCTGTACGTCAAGGATTATCCGGGTTACAGCGACGCGCAGATCAAGCAGCTTCTGCTCGATCAGGTCGACACCCCCGGCTATTCCGAGCATCATCTCGGCACCTGTGTTGACCTGAAGCTTTACACCGACAGCGGCGTGACCTACGCGCTGGACGAAAATCCCGGTTACCTCTCCTGGCTCACCGAAAATTGCTGGAAATACGGCTTTATTCTCCGCTATCCCACCGAGAAGGCGGCAGTCACCGGCATTTCCTACGATCCCCACCACTTCCGCTTTGTGGAGGTGCCTCACGCCTACTACATGATGTCCAACGGGCTTTGCCTGGAGGAATATCTGGAGGAACTGAGAGAGACCACCGCCGCGGACGGCGATCATCTGAAGATCGAGGTGGATGGCGGCGCCTCTTATGAGGTATACTATGTCAAAGCCAACGGCGGCACGGTGGATATTCCCGTTCCCACCGACTATCCCTACACCGTTTCGGGCGATAATCAGAGCGGATTTATCGTCACCGTGACGATGGATTGATCTCTTGGAAGGAGGTGGCGATATGCCGCGTATCCATCCGGCAGACGAGGAGGCATCCTTCGATCTCGCCATAACCGAACAAAAGGCAAAAACGCTTCGTCCCTGCGACCGTGTTTTTCTCCTTCTGCTCGCCCTGCTTCTGCTCGGCTTCGGCATCGCCATCTTCGTTCTGCCGCAGGAGAGCTTCTCCGAGCAAGAGAACCGCGCCCTGCAGACCATGCCCGCCCTCTCACGCAAGACGCTGACCGACAATACGTTTTCGACAGACATCGCCGACTTCTATGCCGATCAGTTCCCCGCCCGCTCGACGTTTGTCGGCATCAAGACGCTGTCGGAGCTGTCGCTTTTGCGCATGGAAAACAACGGCGTGTTGGTCGGCAAAAACGGCTATCTGGTCAAGCGACTGGAATACGGCGAGGACGGATACGAAAATATCCGTGCCAATGTGGATGCGGTGGCAGATTTCCGCCGCGTCATGGCAGCGCGGGAGATCCCCGTTACCCTCGCCATTGCCCCGCGCGGAATCGACGTGCTGACGGCTTATCTGCCCGATCACTATGACACGACCCGCGCCGAGGCGGCGTGGGAACTCACGCAGGATGCCACCACCGAGGCGGGCATCTCCCCCGTGATCTTCACCGAGGAGCTGCGGAGAAGTGCCAAGGTCGGCACAGAGGTCTGGTTCCGTACCGATCACCATTGGACGCCGCGCGGCGCTTATCTCGCCTATTTTATGCTGGGTAAGACACTCGGCTACACCCCCCTGCCCTTCGATTCGCTGACTGCCGAGACGGTCGACGCCCCCTTTTACGGCACCACCTATTCCTCTGCCGGCATGGCGTGGGCGCCTGCCGACGTTCTGACCTTCTATCACGCCCCCAACGAGGAGCGATTCCTCTGTGAGATCGTGGACACGGGCAAGAGCTTCCGTGGCTTCTACGACCGCTCCTATCTGGAAGGCAAGGACAAATACGGCGCGCTGATCGGCGGCAACAACGGGCACGTTCGCATCACGGACACGCAGGATCCCGACAAGCCCACCCTGCTTCTGATCAAGGACAGCTTTGCCCACGCCGCCGTTCCCTATCTGGCACAGCACTATCAGTTGGAGATCCTCGATCTGCGCTATTGGCGCGGCTCCGCCGTCGCTCTTGCCGAAGAGACCGGGGCGGATCACGTGCTGATCCTTGCGGGGCTGGATTCCCTTGCCTCTGCCAAGACCCTTGCGTTGCTTCGCTTCGGCACCTGATATGAAAACGGCTGTCTCCGAGGTGAGACAGCCGTTTTCATATTCTCTTACAGCAACACAAAGTGATTTTTGTTGCACTCGATCAAGCCTTCTTTTTTCATTTTACCGATCTCGGCGGAAAGTCCGCTTCGGTCCACCTCCAGAAAATCGGCGAGCTCCTGCCGATCAAAGGGAATATCGAAGCTGTCCTTTCCCGTCTCCTTGGCAAACATCAGCAGATACGCCAACAGCTTGTCGCGGGTCGAGCGCTTGGAGGTGATCTCCACGCGGTGGTGGAAGCGCAGATTTTTCATGGCAAGATCCCGCATCATATTATAGATCATCTGATGATGAAAGCTGCAATGATTGGCGCAGGTGTGCAGGATATGCCCGCAATCGATCAGCATGACCTCGCACGGCTCGTTGGCGACAATACTGACGGGAATGGCAGGCACTTCAGCGCAGGCAAACGCCTCGCCAAAGACCTCGCCGACACCGATTCCCATCACGATACTGCGGTTGCCGTAATAGTCCAGCTGAACTGCCTGCGCGGATCCCGACAGCACGATGCCGATGTGCCTGACCGGCTTGCCCTCGGCAAAAATGGTATATTTTTTATCAAAGCTCTCCACGCGGGCGCCAAGGCATGACAGCATACGGAGCAGATCTTCATCCGCAATATCGCAAAAGAGAGCGCACTCACGCAAAACAGAAAAATATTTTTTCAACTTTTTCTCCTTTTGTTGAAAATTCAACCGATTTCTCGACCATATTATACTATAATATACTCAGAAAATCAAGAAGAAAAAAACAAAAAGCCGCAAGCATTTTAAAACCACAGAAAGAGGTATATACACATGACCATCACCAAGGACATTCATTACATCGGCGTCAATGACCACAAGGTAGACCTGTTCGAGGGTCAGTACAAGGTGCCGAACGGCATCGCCTACAACTCCTACGCCATCCTCGATGAGAAGATTGCCATTATGGACACGGTGGACGTGAACTTCACCCACGAGTGGCTGGACAATTTGCAGAACGTACTCGGCGGCAGAACCCCCGACTATCTGGTGGTTCAGCACATGGAGCCCGACCACTCGGCAAATATCATTCAGTTCACCAAGGCGTACCCGAATGCCAAGGTCGTTTCTTCCTCCAAGGCATTTGCCATGATGTCCCACTTCTTCGGTACCGACTTCAGCGACAATCGCATCGTGGTCGGCGAGGGCGATACGCTGGAGCTGGGTAAGCATACCCTCACCTTCGTTACCGCACCGATGGTCCATTGGCCCGAGGTCATCGTGACCTATGACAGCACCGACAAGGTCCTCTTCTCGGCAGACGGCTTCGGCAAATTCGGCGCACTGGACGCAGAGGAGCCCTGGGCAGACGAGGCGCGCCGCTACTACATCGGCATCGTCGGCAAATACGGCGCACAGGTGCAGGCACTCCTGAAAAAGGCAGCCGGAATTGACATTGAGATCATCTGTCCCCTCCACGGTCCCGTTCTGACCGAAAACCTCGGCTACTATCTGGATCTTTACAACACCTGGTCCTCCTATCAGCCGGAGGAGGAAGGCATCGTCATTGCCTATACCTCGGTCTACGGCAACACCAAAAAGGCCGTTCTCCAGCTTGCCGACAAGCTGAGAAACAACGGCTGCCCCAAGGTCGTGGTCCACGATCTCGCCCGCGACGACATGGCACAGGCTGTGGCGGATGCCTTCCGCTACAGCAAGCTGGTGCTTGCCACCACCACCTACAACGCCGACATCTTCCCCTTCATGCGAGAATTTATCGATCACCTGACCGAGCGCAATTTCAGCAACCGCACCGTCGGCTTGATCGAAAACGGCAGCTGGGCACCCCTTGCCGCCAAGATCATGCGCACCGAGCTGGAAAAGTGCAAGAACCTCACCTTCACCGACACCACCGTCCGCATCCTCTCCGCCATGAACGAGGAGAGCGCGGCACAGTTGAACGAGCTGGTGAGCGAGCTTTGCAAGGAATATCTGGCACAGCAGGAATCCACCGCCAACAAGAATGACCTGAGCGCCCTCTTCCGCATCGGCTACGGCCTCTACGTAGTTACCTCCAACGACGGCAAGAAGGACAACGGTCTGATCGTCAACACCGTTACGCAGGTCACCGACAATCCCAACCGCATTGCCGTGACCATCAACAAGGCGAACTACTCTCACCACATCATCAAACAGACGGGCATTATGAACGTCAACTGCCTGACGGTGGACGCCCCCTTTAAGGTGTTTGAGTCCTTCGGCTTCCGCAGCGGCAGAAACGTGGACAAATTCGCCGACTGCGAGCCGCTCCGCGCGGACAACGGTCTGGTCTTCCTGCCCCGTTATATCAATGCTTTCATGTCCCTGAAGGTGGAGCAGTACGTGGATCTGGACACCCACGGCATGTTCATCTGCGCCGTGACCGAGGCAAGAGTCCTCTCCGACCGCGAGACCATGACCTACACCTACTATCAGAACAACGTCAAGCCCAAGCCCCAAACAGAGGGCAAGAAGGGTTACGTCTGCAAGATCTGCGGCTACGTTTACGAGGGCGAGGAGTTGCCCGAGGATTACGTTTGCCCCCTGTGCAAGCACGGTGCCGCCGATTTTGAGCCCATTCAATAAAATAAACGATTACAAATCAAAGGAGATCACACCATGAAAAAATATGTTTGCGACGTATGCGGCTGGGAATATGACGAGACTGTCGGCGATCCCGAACACGGCATCGCTCCCGGAACCAAATTTGAAGACCTTCCCGAGGATTTCGAGTGCCCCCTGTGCGGCGTCGGCAAGGATAACTTCAGCGAAGCGGAATAAACACGCAGACCGGGTCACCGAACGGGTGACCCGGTCCCTTTCATTTACCGTAGCTCCCGCCGACGGTAGAAGTGGATGGAGAGAAGACAGGAGAACGAACAAAACAGAACGCCTGCACCAAGCAGCCCCACCATCAACACAAGGGGATGGACGGGAATGTGATCGGGGAGCTTCACCTTCCTTGCGAGGATCATGGCGGAGATGAGCCCTATCGCCAAAGCAGCATGATACACGCTGCGCCCCAAGATACTGCCAAAGCGGAAGAAAAAAGGCAAAATAATACTTCCCCACAGCATGGCGGCGGCAAATATGATCATCGGCAAAAACAAAATATTGCCCGCCTCAACATAGTGATGAACAACCAGTGAATACGCCGTATTGAGCAAAGCCTGTACGGCGCTCGCCAAAAGTCCGGAAAAACCGAAAAACAAATATTTTTCAAACACGATCTTAGCACGGCTTATCGGCATGGTGTCCTGCAGGATATGCCAGCGATTTGCCTCCTCGACCTGTAATATCACCTCAACCAGGCTGGCAGCAAAGAACCCGATCTCAAACAACATTGCCAAACTGCTCTGTCTGCCAAAAGCGCAGAACGTACTGATAAACAGAATACCGAACAGCGCGATGGGTGCGGATTTCCACAAAAGATATACGTCCTTTTTCAACAAAGCCTTCACGATGCGCTTGCCTCCTTTTCCATCATGATAAACAGTTCCTCCAGTGGCACAGGAGCGGCATCCATTCCCTGCGTCACGGCGGTGCGCTCGACAATTGCCTCCGCACCGAAAGCGTTTCCGCGTCTGCCCAATACCGCCTCGTCGGGGATCTGCGCAAGCTGTTCCGCCGTGCCGCGCACCAGCAGATAGCGCTCCCGAAGCTGATCCTTTTCCTCGCACAGCGCCAGCTTGCCTGCCCGCAAAAAAGCAACGTAATCGCAGATCTTCTCCAGATCGCCGATCATGTGCGAGGAGATCAATACCGAGCGATCCTCCTCGCGGGTGAATTCCATCAGAAGATCGATCACCTCATCCCGCACCAGTGCGTCCAAGCCGTTGGTTGCTTCATCCAGGATCAACAATTTCGCACCGTGTGACAGTGCTATCGCAAGATTCAGTTTGACGAGCATACCGCGGGAAAGATGTCCGACACGGCTTTTTTTGCTGTGCGGGATCTCAAAACGGTTCAGATAGCCGTCAAAGGCTTCGCTATCCCAATGTTTGTAGATGCCGCGCATCAATCCGCTGACCTGCGTGACCTTCATGATACCGGGAATGCCCGCCGCATAGTCCAACACCACGCCGACCTCCTCCAATGTCTCCTTGTGCCTCGCGGCGTCCCCCGCGCCAAGCAGAGAGATCTCGCCGCCATCCTTGCGGATCATGCCGAGCAGAAGATGGATCAGCGTACTTTTCCCCGCTCCGTTTTTACCGACGAGACCCATAATACAGCCTCGCGGCAGGATCAGCTCCTCACACTTCAGTTCAAAAAACTCGCCCTGCTTTTTACTTACGTTTCTGATTTCAATGGCGTTCACGTTTCACTCCTCCTCGCAATAAATGCGCAGCATTTCCATCAATTCCTCTCGGGAGACCTGTGCGGCGCGGGCAAACTCGATCGCCTCGCGCAAATGCGCCTCAATGCGGCACAAATGCTCCTCACGCACAAGCTCCATGTTTCTCGGGGCAACGAAGCAGCCCTTGGCGGGAACGGTATAAACAAAGCCCGCCCGCTCCAACTCGTCATATGCCCGCTTGGTGGTAATGACGCTGATGCGCAGGTCCTTTGCCAGATTGCGGATGGACGGGAGCGGCGTGTTTTCCTCCAGCTCCCCGCTGACGATCTGCCCTTTGATCTGTGTAAAGATCTGCTCATAGATCGGCACGCCGCTTTTATTATCGATCCAAAGATTCATGTAGCACCTCCTAACGGTTCGTCTGTATATATACAGTATATACAGCAATCACGGTTTTGTCAAGAGATTTTGATTAAGTTTTTTGAAATTTTTTTGGGGGACTTGCAGAGAGAGCTTGTAATATTCAAATTGAGGCGTGACAAACGGTTCGGCGCGTTCAAATTTGGGTTTGTCGGGGTGGAGGTATCGTGGCGCGAACGAAGGCAGGGCTCTGCCCTGCACCCGCCAGAGGGAACTTTTCGAGAAAAGTTCCCTCTGGACACCTTCAAAAGCTTTCACACTATGGGTATGAGGCGGGGTGTTTATCTCGCTGTTGACGGATATTGACTGGGCGGGGCGGTTATGAGCAGGCTGACGGATGCCTCCCTTGCATGGTTTGAGCGGGCAAACTTCGTAAACGTCAGGCACCTCCGAGACCCTGCCGTTTTGGCTGCCGTGGCGCTCGCCGCACGTAATGGGGCTGTTTAGTGTGTGACACGGGATTGTTATCATTGATTTATCCAAATCGTTATCGCTTCGTCTATAAAGCTTGCCGACAAATTTGAATACAACAGCCTCGTATCGTACACTAAATAACCCCATTT
>JAFTMG010000027.1 GCA_017452525.1 Clostridia bacterium | reverse complement strand
TCACAAACCGTCCGTAAACGGACCGTCGGGGACGCCGGTCCCTACAAGAAGGGTGCCGCATGGCGGTTGTTCTGTTTCTACCAACACCCCGACAAACCCAAATTTGAAATCCTCAAACAGACCGACAAACCCCAATTTGAACGCGTTTATACCGTTTGCCCCCCAAAAATTTGAAAGCCGTTTTTATGTGTCTCCAATATAGCAAAAGGTCGCTCCGATCGGAGCGACCTTTTTGTGTTATGTTTACTTGAGTCCCAGCTCTTCCTTGGTGACGGGGGCGATGCCGTTCTTGGCGAGGAGGGCGCTGAGCTTGGCGTCGTCGGTGACGCGGAAGACCATGTATGCCTTGCCCTTGATGTGGGTGAAGAGGGCGTACATATACTCGATGTCGATCTCACCCGCAGAGAGAATGTCCAGCAGGTTTGCGAGACTTCCGGGCTGATCCAGCAGCCCGACCACCGTGACGGGGGTCATGGTCAGGATGCAGCCGTGGGAGAGCAGGATCCCCGCGGCGCGGTCGGCGTCATCGACGATCATGCGGAGCACACCGTAGTCGGCAGTCTCGGCGATGGAGATGGCACGCAGGTCAATGCCGTTGTCTGCCAGCAGGCGGGTGGTCTCGGCAAGCTGACCGGTGCGGTTTTCCAGAAATACGGAAATCTGATTGACGTTCATGGTGTATTCTCCTTTCGATTAAATCTTACGCTTGTCAATGATACGAACTGCTTTACCCTCGCTGCGGGCAATGGACTTGGGCGCGACCAGAGTGACCTTGGCGTAGATGCCGAGCATTGCCTTGAGCGCCTCGACCAGCTTCTTCTCCATCTCGGAGATCTTGGCGAGAGAGTCGGAGAAGTTATCGGCGGTCATTTCGACCTGGACCTCCAGGGTATCGGAGTGGTTGACGCGGTCAACGATCAGCTGATAGTTGGCGGCGTAGCCCTGCTCGAGCAGGACCTGCTCGATCTGGGACGGGAAGACGTTGACGCCCTTGATGATGAGCATATCATCCGAGCGGCCCATGGGCTTGGACATCTTGACGTGGGTTCTGCCGCAGGAGCAGGGCTTGCGGGTCAGCACGCAGATGTCGCGGGTGCGGTAACGGAGAAGCGGGAACGCCTCCTTGGTGATGCTGGTGAATACCAGCTCGCCCTTGGTACCGTCGGGCAGGACCTCGCCCGTGTTGGGGTCGATGATCTCGGCGATGAAGTGGTCCTCATTGATGTGCATACCCGTCTGCTCCTCGCACTCGAAGGAGACACCGGGACCGGAGATCTCGGTCAGTCCGTAAATGTCGTATGCCTTGATGCCGAGTCCTTCCTCGATATCGCGGCGCATGTTCTCACTCCACGCCTCGGCACCGAAGATACCTGCCTTGAGCTTGATCTGATCGCGCAGACCCTTCTCGCGAATGGTCTCGGACAGATATGCGGCATAGGAGGGGGTGCAGCAGAGAATGGTGGAGCCAAGGTCAGTCATGAACTGAAGCTGACGCTCGGTGTTACCGGAGGACATGGGCAGGGTCAGGCATCCCACCTTGTGAGAGCCGCCGTTGAGACCGGGGCCGCCGGTGAAGAGGCCGTAGCCGTAGCTGACGTGGCAGACGTCCTCGTTGGTGCCGCCCACCGCCGTGATGGCGCGGGCACAGCAATCCTCCCACAGGTCAACGTCGTGCTGGGTATAGAAAGCAACGACGCGCTTGCCGGTGGTGCCGGAGGTGGATTGGATGCGAACACACTCGGAGAGGGGCTTAGCCAACAGTCCGTAGGGGTATGCTTCGCGCAGGTCGTCCTTGGTGAGGAAGGGGAGCTTATGCAGGTCAGCGACGGACTTGATGTCCTCGGGAGTCACGCCCTTCTCTTCCATCTTCTTGCGATAGTAGGGGACGTTATCCCAGACGTGCTTGACCTGCTTGACAAGGCGCTCATCCTGCCAAGCGCGGATCTGTTCGGGGGAGGCGGTTTCGATTTCGGGTTGATAGTAGCGTTTCATAACGAATCTCCTTATATGTTCCGATTGGAAAAAGTTCAGTTTTGCGCGCCCAGCGCGAAGGCCTTGCGGTTCAGCTCAAGGAACTTGGGCGGAACGCTCTTCTCGATGGCCTGCATCCATTCTTCCTCGGTAAAATCGAAATATTTGGAGAGTCTGCCGAGCAGGACCAGGTTGACTGCCTTGGCAGAGCCTGCTTCCTCGGCGAGGGTCAGGGCATCGATGGCATCGATGGCGATCTCCTTCTGCTGCATCTGCTCGACCAGCGCCTCGGGATAGGTGGCGGCACCGGTGATGACGGGCATGGGGTTGATCTGCTGGGTGTTGGTAATGATGCGTCCGTCGGGGCGCAGATATTCGGTATAGCGGGCGGCCTCCAGCAGCTCAAAGGAGACGATGAAGTCTGCCTCGCCCTTATCGATGATGGGGGAATAGACCTTGTCGCCGAAGCGGACGTAGGTGACGACGCTGCCGCCGCGCTGGCTCATGCCGTGGACCTCGGAGACCTTGATGTCATAGCCGCGTGTGAGCAGGAGTCTGCCGAGAAGCTTGGAGGCAAGCAAGCTGCCCTGACCGCCGACACCGACGATCATAATATTTTTAGTCTGCATATCACTTGTCTCCTTTCTTCAGCGCGTCGAATTTACAAAGCTGTGCGCAAACGCCGCAGCCGGTGCAGAGGGTGTTATCTACCTTTGCTTTGCCGTTCACCATGCTGATGGCGGGGCAGCCGATCTTCATGCATGCCTTGCAGCTCTTGCACTTGTCCGCGTCAACTGCAAGGGGCTTGTCGTGCTTGACGTACTTGAGCAGGGCGCAGGGACGGCGGGAGATGATGACGGAGGGCTCGTTTGCCGCCAGCTCTTCCTTGATGGCGGTATCGCACGCGGCGAGATCATAGGGGTCGACCACACGGACGCGCCGGATGCCGACGGCGCGGCAAAGGGTCTCCAGATCGATCTTGGCGGCGGGGTCACCCTTCAGATTCATACCCGTGGTGGGGTTCTGCTGGTGTCCCGTCATACCGGTGATGGAGTTATCCACGATGATGACGGTGGAGTTGGAATCGTTGTATGCGATGTTGACCAGACCCGTGATGCCGGAGTGCATAAAGGTCGAGTCACCGATGACAGCAACAGTCCTACGGCCTGTTGCACCGACCGCCGAATCGGCGGTCGAGCCTGCTCCCGGGAGAGGAAGTGAAGAGGCTTTGTTGAAGCCGTGCAGACCGGAGACGGAGGCACCCATGCAGATGGTGGTGTCAAGAGCGGCAAGCGGAGGAACGGCGCCGAGGGTATAGCAGCCGATGTCGCCCATGGCGGTGACCTTGTTCTTGACGAGGGTGTAGAAGAGACCGCGGTGAGGGCAGCCTGCGCACATGACGGGGGGACGGGCGGGAATATTGACATCCAGCGTCTTGCCCGCGGTCACGGTGCCGTCAAACTGCTCGCGGATGAAGTTCTGGCTGAACTCGCCGATGCAGGAGAACTTGCTCTTGCCCACGCAGGCAAGACCGAGGTCGCGGACGTGGGACTCGATGAAGCTGTCCAGCTCCTCCACAACGACAAGAGTGCGAACGCTCTTGGCAAAGTCAATGATCTTCTGCTCGGGCAGGGGCCAGATCATACCCAGCTTCATGACGGGGTACTTGTCGCCGAAGACTTCCTTCACATATTGGTAAGAAGTCGAAGAGGTAATGATGCCGATCTCATTCGAGGTGCCTGCCTCCACACGGTTGAGAGGCGAGGTCTCGGCGTAGGCGACGAGGGCGGCGGTGCGCTCCTCCACTACAGGGTGGCGGCGCTTGGCGTTGCCGGGCATCATGATGTATTTCGCGGGGTTCTTTTCGTAGGCTTTTGCAAACTCGGTGCGCTCGCCCGGCTCAACCACGCTCTGGGAGTGCGCCACGCGGGTACACATCTTCAGCAGAACGGGGGTGTCGAACTGCTCGGAGAGCTCGTAAGCCGCCTTGGTGAAGGCGATGGCTTCGGCGGAGTCTGCCGGCTCCAGCATAGGGATCTTGGAGGCGCGGGCGTAGTGGCGGGAGTCCTGCTCGTTCTGGGAGCTGTGCATGCCGGGGTCATCGGCAACGCCGATGATCAGCCCTGCGTTGACACCCGTGTAGGCGATGGTGAAGAGGGGGTCGGCGGCGACGTTGAGACCGACGTGCTTCATACCGCAGAAGCTGCGGCGGCCTGCAAGGCAGGCACCGAAGGCGGATTCCAGAGCGACCTTCTCGTTGGGCGCCCATTCGGCGTAGATCTCCTGATATTTGGCGGCTGCCTCGGTGATCTCGGTACTGGGCGTGCCGGGATAGCTGGATACGAAAGCGCATCCTGCCTCAAACAGACCGCGGGCAACGGCTTCGTTGCCAAGCATGAGAGTTTTCATACGTTTATGTTTATTCCTTTCTGTTCACTTGCTTTTGTGACGGTTTCGGTCTTCCGAAATGACGGCGTTCCGCCGTCAAGGCACAAATGCTGTTTGAAAAATTTATTTTTCAAACGATCAGCCGGTGATCTGTGCCTCGACCAATCTGCCGTGGCAGTATTTTTCACGCAACGCGGGCTTTTCGATCTTGCCCGTGGGGTTGCGGGGCACCTTTTCGAAGATGATCTTGCGGGGGCGCTTGTAGCGGGGCAGCTCGCGGCAGAAATCGTTGATCTCCTCCTCGGTGCATTCCATGCCCTCCTTGATCTCGATGATGGCGGCGGCGATCTCGCCCAATCTCGCGTCGGGCAGACCGATCACGGCAACGTCCTTGATCTTTTCGTGAGCGCGCAGGAAGTCCTCGATCTGAACGGGGTAGAGATTCTCGCCGCCCGTGATGATGACGTCCTTCTTGCGGTCGACGAGGTAGATAAAGCCGTCCCCGTCCTCCTTCGCCATGTCGCCCGTGTAGAGCCACTCGCCGCGGATGGTCTCGGCGGTCGCTTCGGGGTTCTTGTAGTAGCAGGTCATCACGCCGGGACCCTTGACGATCAGCTCGCCCACCTCGCCGCGGGGGACGTCGTTACCGTGCTCGTCAACAATGCGGGTCTCCCACAGATATCCCGCCTTGCCGATGGCGCCCACCTTGTGGACGTTCTCTACGCCCAGATGGACGCAGCCGGGACCGATGGACTCGGACAGACCGTAGTTGGTGTCGTACTGGTGGTGGGGGAAGATCTTCAGCCAGCGCTGTATGAGGCTGGGGGGAACGGGCTGTGCGCCGATGTGCATCAGGCGGAGCTGTTCGAGGCGGTATTTGCCGAGATCGACCTTGCCCGATTCGATGGCGTCCAGAATGTCCTGCGCCCACGGAACGAGCAGCCAGACGATGGTGCAGCGCTCCTCGGCGATCGCCTGCAGGATCCACTCGGGCTTGACACCGCGCAAAAGGACGGCGCGGCTGCCCGAGAGCAGAGAGCCGAACCAGTGCATCTTGGCACCCGTGTGATAGAGGGGCGGGATGCAGAGAAAGACGTCGTCTGCCGTCTGACCGTGGTGGTTCTGCTCGGTGCGGCAGGAGCTGATGAGAGAGCGGTGCTTATGCAGAATGGCTTTGGGAAAGCCTGTGGTGCCGGAGGAGAAGTAGATGGCGGCATCGTCGTCCTCGTCGAGCGCCACCGGAGGCGGCTCGATGGAGGCGTATGCCATCAGCTCCAGGCAGTTTTCGGTATAGGCGGGGCCGTTCTTGCCCACGAAGAAGAGCATCTTGACGCCGGGGAGCTGATCGGCGATGGGGTCCATACGGCTGATGAACTCGGGGCCGAAGATCAGCACGTCCACGTCCGCCAGCTCAAGACAGTATTTGATCTCGTCGCTGGAATAACGGAAGTTCATGGGGACGGCAAGGCAGCCTGCCTTGAGGATGCCGAAATAGAGGGGGAGCCACTCCAGGCAGTTCATGAGCAGAATGCCCACGCGGGCGCCCGGCTTCAGACCTCTGCAGAGCAGGAGGTTGGCAAAGCGGTTGGCGCGGCGGTTGAATTCCCGCCAGGAGAGCTCGCGGCGGTAGGGCGCGTCGGGGTTGGCGCTTTCTATCAGATTCAACTCCTGCCAGGACTGTGCGCGGTCGCGCTCCTCGGAGGGGTTGATCTCCACCAGGCAGATGTTGGAGCCCTGCAGTCTGGCGTTGCGTTCCAATAAGTCTGTGATTACCATAATTACCTCGTGCCGCCGTTTTTTGGCGGCTTTTTGCTGTAATAAAATTTAATGTATAATATTTTATCACTTTTCGGCTGTGAAGTCAATGTTTTTCATGCAATTTCCGCAATTCGTTTGCAAAAAAATGAATTTTTATAAGATGCCGCCGTGTCCGTCGCTTGGCGGGAACTTTAAATTTTGGGGTTTATCGGGGGGGAGGTATCGTGGCGCGGACGAAGGCAGGGCTTTGCCCTGCACCCACAAGGGAACCCTTTTTTGAAGGGTTCCCTTGACCCTCCTAAAATCTTCAAATAGGGGTATGAGGCGAGGTGTTTATCTCGCTCTCGCCGTGGAGGGGTTCGGGCGGGGCGGTTATGAGCGGATAGACGGATGCAGACCTTACATGGTTCGAGCGGGCAAACTTCGTTCGCGTCAGGCACCTCCGAGACCCTGCCGCTTCGGCTGCCATGGCGCGCGCCGCTCGAAATGGGGTCATTTAGTGTACGAAACGAGGCTGTTGTGTTCAATTTTGTCGGAAAACTTTACAGACAAAGCGATGAAGGTTCGGAAAAATCAATGATAACAGTCCCGTGTCATACACTAAACAGCCCCATTTCGTGCGGCGAGCGCCACGGCAGCCAAAACGGCAGGGTCTCGGAGGTGCCTGACGTTTACGAAGTTTGCCCGCTCAAGCCATGCAAGGGAGGTGTCCGTCAACCTGCTCATAATCGCCCCGCCCGACCTATTCCATGGCGAGAGCAAGATAAGCACCTCGCCTCATACCCATAGTGTGAAAGCTTTTGAAGGAGTCCAGAGGGAACTTTTCTCGAAAAGTTCCCTCTGGCGGGTGCAGGGCAGAGCCCTGCCTTCGTTCGCGCCACGATACCTCCACCCCGCCAGACCCCAATTTGAACACGTCTGAACGTATTGTCCCAAAACATCCCACGGGTGGTCTGATTTCTTTTTTCCCTTTCTTGACAAACCGCGAAAGACATAGTATAATGAGAAAAAGCCCACCGAGGCATCTTTTGAGAAAGGCAGGAACCTTCAAATGATCCAATCGAAAATTGTCTCCTCTATGGATAAATGCTTTTTGGACGACACCATGGCGTCCCATCGCCCCGTAAAGTCCGTTTCCATGCTGCGCAATCAGCATCTCTCTCTTCAGCTGGCGTACACCGAGACCGACGTGGCGGCATCCCACCGTCATCTGGTCAAGGTCCGCGTGCTGGGCGAGCTGGCGCCCTACGTCCGCGTCCGCCGCGTGGAGAGCGTTCCCGTTACGCTGCCCGTCTATCCGGGTCGCCACGACGACAACTATCTGCGCACTGCCCCCGGTCTGTATCCCGACGTGCTGATGCCGTTGAGCTATCACGGGTCGGTCATGGTCAGCTGCGGTCAGGTGCGTGCCCTTTGGCTGGACTTTGAGCCCAAGGGTGCTTTGGCGGCAGGCGACTACGAGACCGTGGTGGAGCTGTATGAAAACACCGCTGAGGGTGAGGTCGTTCACACCACCCAAAGCGTCAATATCCACATTGTCGGTGCCGATCTGCCCGAAAATACCCTCTACGTCACCCAGTGGTTCCACTGCGATTGCCTGGCACAGTACTATCATGTGGAGTCTCTTTCCGAGCGCCATTGGGAGATCATCGAGAACTTTGCCCGCACCGCCGCCGAAAACGGCATCAACCTGCTGCTGACCCCCATCTTCACCCCCGCCCTTGACACCTACGTGGGCGGCGAGAGACTGACCGTGCAGCTGATCGGCATCACCCGCAACGGCGCCGACTACACCTTTGATTTCTCTCTGCTGGATCGCTGGATCGACATGTGCGACCGCGTCGGCATCAAGTATTTCGAGATCGCTCACCTCTTCACCCAGTGGGGTGCGGCGCATGCCCCCAAGATCATGGCAACGGTGGACGGTGAATACCGCAAGATCTTCGGCTGGGAGACCGACGCCACCGGCGAGGAGTATTCCACCTTCCTGCGCACCTTCCTGCCCGCCTTCCTTGATCACATGAAGGCGCGCGGCGACGACAAGCGTTGCCTTTTCCACATCTCCGACGAGCCCAACGCGACACACCTGGAGCAGTACAGCAAGTCCAAGGCGATCGTTGCCGACATCCTCAAGGATTACATCATCATGGACGCCCTCTCCAACTTCGAGTTCTATCAGCAGGGCGTGGTCAAGACCCCCATCCCCTCCAGCAACCACATCAAGCCCTTCCTTGACGCCAAGGTCCCCGACCTGTGGACCTACTACTGCTGCGGTCAGGACACCGGCGTGAGCAACCGCTTCCTCGCCATGCCCGGCGCGCGTACCCGTTGCATCGGTCTGCAGTTCTTCAAGTACGACATTGCCGGTTTCCTGCAGTGGGGCTATAACTTCTACAATAATCAGGGCTCTCACGAGGAGATCAACCCCTATCTGGAGACCTGCGGCGAGTATTTTTATGAGGCAGGCGACGGCTTCTCCGTCTACCCCGCGCCCGACGGAACCGCCTATGAGTCGATGCGTATTTTGCAGTTCCGCGAGGGTCTGGAGGACTGCGCCGCTATGAAGCTTGCCGCCGAGACCTACGGTAAGGATGCCGTGATTGCCGAGGTGGAGAAGCTGATGGGTGAGATCCGCTTTGACCGCTGCCTGCGCATGCCCGGCATGATGCTGGCTGTCCGCGACGCCATCAACGCCATGATCGAGCGCGCGCTGTAAGGAGTACCTATGAAAAAGAAAATTCTATTCTGCCTTCTGGCAGTCCTTATGCTGACTTCTCTGCTTTGCGCCTGCGGTGCGGAAAAGCCGCAGGAAACGACCGCAACGAGCGACACTTGGACACCTCTGCCCGGAGATCTCGTTGAGACCGAACCGCCCGCCCCCGCGGGACTGACCGTGATCGCCGCCGACGGCTCTTCCTCCTTCAAGATCGTCCGCGCCGAATTTGCCAACGGTATCATCAAGGAGCTGGCGATCGATCTCTTCAACACCCTCAACGAGACCCACAACGGCAAGATCGGTATCAGCGACGACTGGGTGAAAAAGACCGATGAGGACGGCACCGTTACCACCGAGGACTATGAGATCCTGATCGGCGATACCAACCGCAAGGAATCTTCCCTTGCCAAGGAGCAGCTCGGGGAGTACGATTACATCATCTGCACCATGGGCAACAAGATCGTCATTCAGGGCAAGAGTGTCTTCAGCGTCAAATTTGCCGTGGAGCAGTTCGTCACCAAATTCTCCGCTAAGGCGGGCGAGGCGATGACCGTCGATCTGCCCGAGCCCATTCTCGGCATGGGCAGTTCACAGGGAGTCTCCCTTTCCGAAGGCGCGGATCTCCGCATCATGACCTTTAACGTGCTGGGCTCCGGTCAGGAGCCTCTCAAGCGAGCTCCCAACATCCAGGAGACCATTCTCACCTATATGCCTGACATCGTCGGCTTCCAGGAATGCAACAGCGAGATGCACGGCTTGGTCATCCAGCAGCTGAAGGACTATTATACCCTCTCTCAGCGCACCCACGACAGCGGCACGCTGATCTATACCCCCATCATTTATCTGACCGAAAAATATACCCAGCTTGACTCGGGTGTCGAATGGCTGGACAGCCGCTATACCGGCACCAACACCAAGTGTATCGCGTGGTCTGTTCTGAAATCCAATGAGACGGGCAAGATCTTTGCTGTGGTCAATATGCACGGCGCCGTTATCAGCACCAGCTACAAGGGCTTTGAGACCATGCCCGCCGGCGAGAGAAGCACGCTGGTCAATCAGTGGCGAGTGGATAACGTCCGCCAGATGCTGGACATCCGCGCCGCCATTCAGACCAAGCACGGCAAGATCGCCGTCATGTTTATCGGCGACTTCAACTTCAACAGCGACTCCGATGCCTACCGCGCCACCAAGGCAGCGGGTCTGACCGAGGCAGAGGTTTCCGCCACCGGTAAGAAGACGACGGGATACGCCTCCTACAGCGGCACCGCCGGTGTTGCTCCGGGAACGGGCAAGTCCATCGACCATGTCTTCTATCATCCCGATGAGGCGACCGCGCTCCGTCACCACATTGCCCGCAATGAGGTGTACGAATACAGCGCCTCCGACCATTGCGCCGTCTGGGCGGATATGAAGATCCATTAACACGCCGGGGGCTGAGCAGAACGACTCAGCCCCCCATTTTTCCATCACGGAGGAAGATCATGTCAAATCAAGCTTCGCCTCTTTGCTCGTGGATCGTGCCGTCCGAGCACCGCGTATTCTGCGGAGATCTGCCGCGGGAGAGCGTGACGTCCTATCGTGCGATGCGCAACGAGCCGATATCCTTTTCACTTGCCTACCGCGCCACTCTCTCCAAGGGGGCGAACGGGCGGGTGCCGGATATGCCTATCTCGGTCTCGGTCACCTCGGACACGCTGCCTCTGACCGTCTATAAGGTCCTCTCCGTCCCCTTTCCCGCCGCCGAGTGCGAGGATGCCGCGGCGGAGGCAGTGGGGCCCTGTCCCGATATGCTGGTCCGTCGGAATGCCGCCCCCGCGATCCGATATCTGGGTGACCGCATTGCCCCCTATATCGAGGAGGGGGAGCGGGTTTTGCTCAACGCCTCCTGCGCCATGACGGGGAGCCTGTTTGTCACCGCCAACGAGGGCGGGGAAGCCCTGCCTGCGGGCAGGCATCGGGTCTGTTTGCGCGTCATTTCCCTGCGCACGGGGGAGACCCTTGCCGCCCATGAGGTGACGGTGGAGCTGATCGACGCGCTCCTGCCCGAGAGCGAGCTGATCTATACCACCTGGTTCCACTATGACTGCCTCGCCGAGAGCCACCGCGTGCCCCTGTGGAGTGACGAATATTTCCGCATTCTCGGCAGCTATATCCGCAACGCCACCCGCCATGGCATGAACACCCTGCTGACCCCCGCCTTCACCCCGCCGCTGGATACCCCCGTGGGCACCGAGCGGATGAACGTGCAGCTGGTGGGTGTCCGCAAGACGCACGGCGGTTACGATTTTGATTTCTCGCTCCTGCGGCGCTTTGTGGCGGTGGCGCGGGAGAACGGCATCCGCACCTTTGAGCATTGCCATCTCTTCTCCCAATGGGGTGCCACGCAGGCGATCAACGTCTACGGTGAGGAGGGGGGACGGACGGTCCGCCTCTTCGGCTGGGACACCCCCGCGAGCGATCCTGCCTATCTGTCGTTTTTGAGGGAATATCTCACGGCATTCGTCGCCTTCGCCGAGGAGGAGGGGATCGGGGACTGCCTTCTCTTCCATATCTCGGACGAGCCCAAGGAAGCTCAGCTGGAGAGCTATGCCGCCGCTCTGCGGGCGGTGGAGGGAAGTCTGCGTGGGAAAACGGTGGGAGACGCGCTGTCGGATATCGCTTTTTACCGCCACGGGCTGGTCCGCCTGCCCATCGTGGATATTGCCCACGCCGACGAGTTTGACGGTGAGTGCGAGGAGATGATGCTCTATTATACCGGCGGCGAGTCCAAGCCCGGTCTGACCAATCGCCTTTTGACCAGTGCACCCCGGAAGACCCGTATCCTGGGTCTCCAGCTCTACCGCTACCGTGCCCGCGGGTTCCTCCATTGGGCGTACAACAACTGTTACGGCAGAATGAGTCTCGGTCTCTTTGACCCGGCGACGGATCCTTGCTTTTATAAGAACATTCCCGGCGTGACCTACCTCGTCTACCCCGGCGGGGCGGAGGATCTGATGCCCTCCCTGCGGGAAAAGCAGCTGTGCGCCGCCGTCAACGATCACCGCGCCCTGTGCCTGCTGGAGTCCCTTGTGGGCAGAGAGCGGACCCTTGCGCTGTGTGAGGATTTCTTCGGCGGCACCGTCGATGCCCTCACCCTGCCCACCTCGGGGGAGGAGATGCGCGCGTGGCGTGAGACGGTCAACGAGGAGATCGCGCGGCAGGTGGTGGCGCGATGAAAAAATGTCTTGATTCCAACGTCATCAAGCTGATCGCCATCCTCGCCATGACGGCAGATCATCTGGCGTGGATGCTGTTTCCCGGCTACCCCCGCGAGCCGTTGCCGCTTCTCTTGCATACCGTGGGCAGAGTGACCTGCCCCATCATGTGCTATTTCATCGCGGAGGGGTATCACTACACGCGGGACGTGGGCAAATACACCCGCCGCCTCTTCCTTTTCGCCCTCCTTTCCCATTTTGCCTATCTGTTCGGCTCGCCCGCCTTTGAGGGCTGGCGCAGCTTCGTGCCCTTTTCCTCGGGGCGCGTACTGAATCAGACGAGCGTGATGTGGTCGCTCGCCTGGGGGCTTGTCATGCTGCGGGTGATCCACAGTCAGAGGATCCGTCGGGACGGCATCCGGACGCTGCTGGTGCTGCTGATCTGTGCCGTCAGCTTTCCCGCCGATTGGAGTTGTATCGCCTCGCTGTGTATTCTGGCGTTCGGCACCAACCGCGGACGCTTCGGGGCGCAGATGGGCTGGATGATCTTCTACGTGGCGATCTACAGTGCCGTCTATTGCCTCGCCCTTGACCCGCTCTACGGTCTGCTTCAGATGGCAGTCATTCTCGCCATCCCGATCCTCGCGCTCTACAACGGCGAGCGCGGCAAAAACCCGAGGGTCAACCGCGTGATGAAATGGCTCTTTTATCTGTACTACCCCCTCCACCTGCTCGCCATCGGTCTGCTCGGTATGTTTCTGTGAGCACTGTCGAGTGCAGCGTTTCGGGTGTTGGGGTGGAGGTATCGTGGCGCGGACGAAGGCAGGGCTCTGCCCTGCACCCGCCAGAGGGAACTTTTCGAGAAAAGTTCCCTCTGGACACCTTCAAAAGCTTTCACACTATGGGTATGGGGCGGGATGTTCACTTTGCTCTCGCCGTGGAGGGGTTCGGGCGGGGCGGTTATGAGCGGATAGACGGATGATAACCTGTCATGGTTCGAGCAGGCAAACTTCGTTCGCGTCAGGCACCTCCGAGACCCTGCCGCTTCGGCTGCCATGGCGCGCGCCGCTCGAAATGGGGTTATTTAGTATACGATACGAGGCTGTTGTATTTAAATTTGTCGGAAAACTTTACGGACAAAGCGACAACGGTTTGGACAGATCAAT
>JAFTMG010000026.1 GCA_017452525.1 Clostridia bacterium | reverse complement strand
TCACAAACCGTCCGTAAACGGACCGTCGGGGACGCCGGTCCCTACAAGAAGGGTGCCGCATGGCGGTTGTTCTGTTTCTACCAACACCCCGACAAACCCAAATTTGAAATCCTCAAACAGACCGACAAACCCCAATTTGAAGCTTTCAAACATCCGCCCCCTCAAATGGATGGATGATTTCTGTGCAAAAATGAGTCAACCTATGTGACAGATCCATTCAAAAAAACAGATGTATTCTGATTTTATGTTGCCATGAGCGCGAAAGAGGCGGTGAGACGATGATCTTTACATTCGGAAATTACACGGTGAATATTGACGTGGAGAAAACACGGGAGGTCTACCGGGCACTACCGACGACCGGGCAGGCTTGCGGTTGCGACGGATGCGAAAACTTTGAGAGGGCCGTGGACGTTCTGCCTGCGGAGGTACGTTCCTTTTTTGAGGCGCTGGGGGTGGATCTCAAACGGGTCACCGAGTGCTACGTCAACTGTCAGATGGCGGACGGCACCTTGTTTTACGGCGGCTTTTGCCACCTTTGCGGGTCTTTGGTTCACGGTGAGAGCGCTTTTGTCAAAGACTCTCCCACATCTTCCTATGATGATCCCGACCGCGCCTATCATATCTGCAAGGATTTTTGCGTTTCCTTCCGGGAGGAATGCCATCTGCTTGAGAAGGCATTTGAGGCACCGGTATTACAGCTGGATTTTGAAGCCATGATCCCGTGGGTGCTGGACAAAGAAAACACGTATCCAAAATATAACCAATGAAGACAAGGGGGCAGGAACGGATGAGCACGAAACAGAGCAATACCTTTCGCAACACGGCTGTCTTGGCGGGCTTTCTGATCATGAATCTGCCCACCTTGGCGACGGCGTTGCTTTTGCGCAATCTCGGTTGGCTGATCGGCAGGTTTGTGGAATCAGAACCGGGTGACAAGTTCGACTTTGCGCGTATTTTTGCGCAGATCCGCGACGCTCGGCTGACAATGCATTGGATCCTGCCCGCGCTTTTGGGGGTAGTGTTCTTTGCGGTGGCGTTTCGCTGTTTCGCTACGATCGGAAATCGGGCGGTGCGGCGCGCTTTGAGTGTGACCCTCTTTTTAGTTCTGCTTGTCCTCGCCCTCGCCGCCTCCCTGGCGCTGACGCGGGTGAACGACATCCGCTTCTGCGATCTGCTCGGCAAACTTTTGCCGCTGATCGACAAGCTGTGAGGGAGGTGCCATTATGAAGAGCAACGTTTTGAGACGGCTTGCCTGCATCCTTTCGCTGTGTCTGCTCCTGTCCTCCTGCTCCCCTGATCGGGAACGGTACTCCTCCGAAAGCAAGTCATGGTATATGGGCTTTGGCGCTTCGGAGATCGCTCTGCCGGAGGATTCGGCGGAGCCCCTTTATATTGCGGGTTACCAAAACGGGGAGGAGATCGAGGGTGTTCTGGATCTTCCGCGGGCAAGCGCCGTCTGGATGGATACCGGAGAGCGGGGCGTTTTGCTGATCGGCATTGACTGTGTCGGCTTGGGGCGTGACACGGTGGGCGAGATCCGAGAAAGACTGAAACGGTTTTGCCGCCAAACGGGATGTGTGTCGGTCAACGTATACGCCACGCACACCCATGCGGGCGTGGATACCTTAGGTCTTTGGGGTCCCGTGGCGATCGACGGAAAAAATACGGATTACATGGAAAATCTGATCCGCGCCGCCGTGCGGGCGGCGGAGCGGGCGTATGCCGACCGCACGGCGGGAAGTCTGTACTATGGCAGTACGGAGCTCGGGGAGCTGCTGTACGATTCGCGGGAGCCTGCCGAGTTCGATCCGACGCTTCACCAGCTCCGCTTTGTGTCGGAGGATGAGACGAATCACGGCATACGGCTGATCTCCTACGCGGCACACGCCGAATCGCTGCGCGGCGACAACCGTCTGCTCAGCCGAGATTTTCCGGGCGCGGTGGCAGACGGCGTGACGGCGCAGTGCGGAGACGACACGATGTATCTGCCCGGGGCGATCGGCGGGCTGATCATGACGCGCGAGCTGGTCGAGCCCTTTGACGCCGAAGCCAATATGCGAAAAACGGCGGAGCGGATCACCTCGGCGGTCATGTCCATACGGGATGAGACGGCACTCGATCCCAACCTCGCCGTCTCCCACGTGCCCGTGACCTTGCCGCTGGACAATACGTTTTTCTTCTTCGCCAAGTTTTTGGGGATACTCGGCAATGAAACGACGCGGGGGAAGAGCGATACCGGTTATCTGATCCACAGCGAGCTGGGCGTACTGTCCCTTGGATCGGTCACCGTGGCGCTGATCCCCGGAGAGATCTTCCCTGAGCTGGTCAGCGGACGGGGGCTCGGAGAGGGCGACCCGAAGGCGCTGGCGCAGATCGCGGCGGAACACGGCGTGGAGCGGCTGCTCATTCTGGGACTTTGCAACGATGAGCTGGGCTATATCGTGCCTCCGAGCGCCATACTGCTCAACGACGAGCTTCCTTACATTGAAGGCGCGATCGACGAGAGCGGAGAAAATCACTACGAGGAGACCAATTCTGTCGGCATAAAAACGGCAGAGATCCTCGCGTCTGCCTTTGCGCAGGCACTTCGGCAATTGCAACAAGAACATTGAAATATATTTTTGGAGGTTCATTATGAGAGCATTACTGATTTTGGTGGACGGCATGCGCCCCGATGCGCTGACCGATATTCCCGCGGCGCAGGAGATCATCTCCCGCGGCAAGAGCACGATGACGGCGCAGACGGTCATGCCGTCGGTCACCTTGCCCTGCCACATGTCGCTCTTCCACAGCGTCGACCCCGACCGTCACGGCACGGCGACCAATACCTATGCGCCCCAGGTCCGCCCGATCCGCGGTCTTTGCGAGGTGCTGAAGCAGGCGAAAAAGACCAACGCCTTCTTCTACAGCTGGCATGAGCTGCGAGACCTCGCGCGCCCGGGCAGTCTGTCCTACGAAAGCTTCATGAAGGGCGGCACCTTCGGCTACTTCAAGGCGGGGCAGTATCTTGCGGCAGACGCCGTCTCCTTCCTGAACGAAAATCCCACCGATTTTGCCTTCCTCTATTTCGGTCATCCCGACGCGGCAGGACACGGCTCCGGCTGGATGGGTGAGGAATATATGGAGAGCGTGAAGACCAGCTGGGATAATATTGCCAAGGTGGTAGATGCGCTCCCCGAGGATTACACCGTCATCATCACCGCCGACCACGGCGGACACAACCGTACCCACGGCACCGATCTGCCCGAGGATATGACCATTCCGATGATCATTCTCGGTGCCGCCGCCGACCGCGTGCAGAGCCTTGAGGGCGCGAATATCAAGGACATAGCGCCCACCGTCACCGCCATCCTCGGCGTGGAGCCGGACCCCGATTGGGAAGGCAAGAGCCTGATCCTGTAAGAGAAAAGATCCGAAAGCCGCGGCTTTCGGATCTTTTCTTATTTACTATGCGGCGGTCTGCCTCTGCGCAGGAGCCGCTCCTTCAGGCGGA
Source organism: Clostridia bacterium (assembly GCA_017452525.1). Classification (GTDB taxonomy): domain Bacteria; phylum Bacillota; class Clostridia; order Oscillospirales; family CAG-272; genus RGIG3947. Next base: position 16,449 of record JAFTMG010000026.1, on the reverse strand, counting down.
AGACCTGCAGCTGTTTTTTGTGATGGCAGAGCTTTTCGGTGCAATTCTGGCAGGAGAGGCAGGCGTTGGTCCGATCGGAAAAGCGTTCGGGGTGGCGGCGCAGCGTGATCTCCCAGCGCAGGAGCAGAAGCAGCGACATGCCGAGCAGGCTCCACGTATAGACGTTGGGAATAAAGACCAGCGGCGTGAACATCATGGCGAAGTCCCAATTGTAGATGCGGCAGACGGTGCAGCATCGGTTTTTCATAAACCACGTCTGAAAGGGGCAGAAAAAGAGGATGCAGATCATGTCGCACACGCCGTAGAACAGGCTGATGAGGATGAGGATGCCCCCGTCCAAAATCCCCGTATAATAGAGCGCGCCGATCAGCCCGTTCAAGCCGACCCATACGAGAATGACGGCAAGGGTCCGCTTCCACGATTGGAGCTGCGGCGGATCCTCCCCCGTGGGGCGGTAATTGTGCTTGAATTGCTTCTGGCATCCCATGCTCTCCAGGCGGGAGGGGAAAAAGCGAAACGCCATTTCCACCGTGTAAACCAGCCAGATGATGCCGTATATCAGATATTTGTGTTCGTAGTGCGCCAAAAGCTCGCCCCCGTGTCGGATCCGAAGGATCACGTATGCGACACATGCCAAAAGAAAGAGCAGGGAACGGTAGGAGAGCTTGATAAAATGGAGCGCGCAAATCGGCGTGATCTTCTTTTTTCGTCTCATATCTTCTCACAAAGCGGGGAGCGGTGCCTGCGGGCACGCCACTTTTCCGCGGTTTTATTTTGGGGCATGGCAGATCTGCGGTGGGTCACCATATCATCCCATTATATTATAAATAAAAAAAGAGGTTCTGTCAAGGTGATACCCCCCGTTTTGGCAGGAGCCGTTTTTCAGATCGCGGAGGGCGGCATCTCGCCGCACTGAAAAAAATAAAGCGCGGCTTGAATTTTCTTTCAGAAATACTCTCTTGTAAAACGCCGTGAATTTGGTATAATAAGATCACAAAAGCGCTTTTGAATCTATTTTTGGGGAGGACCCACCATGAATATCGGAACGACTATTAAAAAACTGCGCCGCGAGAAGGAAATGACACAGGAAACGCTGGCGGAATATCTCGGCGTATCGGTATCTGCCGTGTCGCAATGGGAATCGGAGAAGACGATGCCCGATCTGTCGCTGATCCCGTCCATCTGTAATCTGTTGGGCGTGAGCGCGGATGATCTTTTGGGGATCGATCTGGCGCAGAAGCAGCAGAAGATCAGAGCCATCACGGATGAGGCGGACTCGTATAGCACCAGAGGATATGACACAGAGGCGTATCGTATACTGAAGGAAGGTCAGAAGACCTATCCCGACAGCTGGGAGATCATGTGGCAGCTGATGTATGTTGCCTTTCAGCTTGGTTACAGTAAGGATCACACCCGGGAGGAGCGCGAGGCGTTTACCGACGAGGCGATCCGTCTCGGCGAGACGATCCTTGAAAACTGTCTGAATGACAGCACGCGCCACAGCGCCATTCAGGTGCTGTGCATGATCTATCCCAAGAGAGGCAGACGTGAGCGTGCGGAGGAGCTGGCGAAGAAGATGCCGACGATGGCATGCTCGCGCGAGTTTCTGATGACCCACGTGTACGACAGTGGCGACGAGGGCGATCGGGTAAGAAAGCGCTGCGACTATGATCTGCTCCAGTTTTTGGCGAGAGATATGGTCTCCCGTCCCACGGTGCTGGACAGCGGTGAGAAGACATACAGCGGCGAGGAAATGGCGATTCTGCGTGACAAGCAGATCGCGCTGTTTGACTTGATGTTTGAAAACGGCGATTTCGGCTTCTATCACGGTGTGCTTGCCGCAACGCACGAGAGCCAGGCGCGGCATTATGCCAAACGGGGAGATGCAAAACGCACGCTTTCTCATCTCGAACGCGCCGCCGATCACGCCATCGGCTTTGTGCGTCTCCTGGAGGATGATACCGAATGCTGTGATCATACCTCGCTCCTCTTCCGCGGACTTTACATGGGCAAGGGCGGTATTTCGGTCAGCTATACCGACAATGACGCGCAGCAGCTCTTGAATCACATGAAAAAGCCCGAATTTGATTTCGTGCGTGAAACGGAAGCCTTTGCCGCAATCTGTGCGAAGCTGACAAGATATGCGGGCAAATGGACCCCTGCCGGGTAATTGCGAAAAATGTCGTTTGGGCATTGATTTGTGGCGTTTCATGTGATACAATAGAATCATCGGAACGGGATCGGCGCGCCGATCCCGTTCTTTTTGACCTCTTGCAGGATATCTGTTCGAATAAGAAGGAGTTTCTCATGGCATCCACAGCGCAAAACGCGAAATTCGTCCGCATGACCACCGAGCCCATCCCGCGGCTGATCGGTCAGCTGGCGATCCCTACCATCATTTCCATGCTGGTCACCACCTTTTACAATCTGGTGGACACGCTCTATATCCGTCAGCTTGCCAACGACTCGATGGTGGCGGCGGTGGGTGTGGTCCTGCCGCTGATGTCCATCATTCAGGCATTCGGCTTTTTCTGCGGCCACGGCTCGGGCAACTATATCCCCCGCGCGCTGGGGCGGCAGGATACGGGCGATGCCGAGAATATGGCATCCACCGGTTTTTTCTACGCGGTGGTCTTCGGGCTGAGCATTTCCGTTCTGGGTCTGCTGTTCACCAATCCGCTTGCCGTCCTGCTGGGCGCCAAGACCGAGGCGACCCTTGCCGCCACTAAGGATTACATGCGCTGGATTCTGATCGCCTGCCCCTTTATGACGGGAGCGGTGGTCATCAACAATCAGTTGCGTATGCAGGGCAACGCCACCTACGCCATGGTGGGACTGACGGCGGGCGCGGTGCTGAACTGCCTGCTTGACCCCATTCTGATCTTCGCCAAGGGCGATGTTCTCTTCGGCGGCGCTTTCGTCATGCCCCTCGGCGCGGGCATGGGCGTGGGCGGCGCGGCGCTTGCCACCGCCATCAGCCAGACCGTCAGCTTCGGTCTGCTCTGCGTGGGACTTTTGCGCAGTGATACCATTAAGATCAAGCCGAGCCGCATCCGCCTGCGCTATTTCTCGGGCATCGTGCAGGGCGGCTTGCCCTCGCTGGCGCGTCAGGGTCTTGCCAGCGTGGCAACGGCTTGTCTCAATAACGCCATCGGTCTCTTCCTTACGGACGGCGTGATGATCGACGCGGCGCAGGCTGCCATGACGGGCGTTGCCAAGATCACCCTGTTCCTTGCCTCGGCACTGATCGGCTTTGGTCAGGGCTTTCAGCCCGTCTGCGGCTTCAACTACGGCGCAAAGCGCTACGACCGTGTGCTGGAGGCGTATTGGTTCTGCGTCAAGGTCGCGGCGGTGGCGCTGTGCGTTTTCTCGGTGCTGGGATATATCTTTGCCCCCGCCATCACCCGTGCGGTGGCGGCAGCCACCCCGCTCTCCGAGCGGATCGCCACCGTGACCTTCCGCGCACAGCTGGTCGTCTTTCCCCTGCAGGCGTGGGTCATGCTCTGTAATATGATGTTGCAGAACATCGGCATGACGGCGCGCGCCACGGTGGTCGCCATGTCGCGCCAGGGCTTGGCGTTCATCCCCATGGTATTCCTCCTTCCGCTTCTGATGCCGCTGTTCGGCGGTGAGGCATTGCTTGGCATTGAGCTTGCGCAGGCGGTGGCAGACGTGATCGCCTTTGCCATCTCACTCCCCATCGGCATCGCCGTGGTGCGGGAGATGCGGAGACAGCAGGAAAGCAATATCTGATACGTCAAAAGCGCGCATGCTTTCGCGGGAAAGCATGCGCGCTTATCATTTAACCGTTTCGGCGGATCTGCGACAGGATGGTGGGATCCTTGATCTTGCCGTCCTCGGCGAAGAGCAGGACCTTGGAGATGATCTCTGCCGTTTTGGGATCCTCGTCGAGGAAGGGGAGGAAGATCCGCCCGCGGTGCTGGGAATGAACGGGAAGCGTGGGGATCATGGCGCCGCCGATCTGATGGACGGTCCCGCTGCCCAAATGGATGGAATAGTCCGCCAGCTTGCCGTCGATGATGGCGTGGTGATCCTGCAGACGAACGTTGTCGAGGCGGAACATGGGCAGCACAAAGGAAAGGATCGCGGCACGCATCTCCATGGTCGAGTGGCTGGTCTCGGGGTCAACACCGCCCGCATGAGCGACGCTGACTGCCAGATCCACGTCCCGCATGACCTCAGAGAAGAGAATGTCGGGGACCCGGGAGATCTTCAGCTCCTCGCCCGTTCTTCTGTCCGAGAAGCAGACCCATTCCAGCGTGGGGGCTTCGACGTCGGCGGGGGAGAACCAATCGGCAAGGGCGTAGATCTGCGCGACGATATTTTCCCTGTAATAGACCTTCTGCAATCCGCTTTCAACGTCCGCCACCCAACGGCGGCTCTTGAGGGTTGCCACGGTTTTGGCGGGCTGGATCTGATTGCCCGCATAGCGCAGGGAGCGGTAGGTGTCGACCTCGTCTGCCGTCTTGATATACAGCTCGCGGAAGACCTGACGGAAGGGCTGCACGGTCTGTCGGTCATAGAGATACCGCTGGTAGTCGCGCCAGCAGCCAAGGCGGTAGAGGTCCGACGGATGTGCGATCCGGATCTCTGCCTCCGCGTCGAGCGGGCAGAGAACCCCGCCGTGGTCGGAAAGTCCGTGTTCCGCAAGGAACCCGACCGCGCCGCCGCTGATCAGTACCAGATTTTTGAGCATCGGATAGACCACGGGATGCGCCGACAGCGAGGAAAGCTCTCCGAAGGTAAACGCCGTGCCGTCCTCCATCGCCTGCTCCAGCATGAGCCTTGTGCGGTGATATTGCTCGGTCAGTGTCTTTTTCATCTCGTTCAGGGCGAGTACGGTCTCGTTCTTTTTCAGATTGGCGGGAACGCTCTTGAGCGTTTTGCCCTCCTTGCGGACGGTGAGGCTTGCCTTACCGTTGCCGTCCAACGTGAGCCTGAGCGAGACGCCGTTTACCGTCTGTTCCTCCAAAAGCGCGCGGCTGTCGTCGATCACCTTGGTCTCCATGCGAAGAGTCAGTCGCATCGTATCCGAGTAGCCCGCGTTGGTGGCAAGGTTTTTCAGCGCCGTTTCCACCGCCTTCCCCTCACTTGTCGCGCGCTGGGCACCGAATTGCCTGCTTTCCTTGCGGAATTTCTGGAGATAGAGGTAACGGCGGCAGATGTCGTCCTCGCCTGCAAGGGGAATGAGGGCATAGGACATCAGCAGGTCCTTGTTGCGCTTGTCGGAGATAGCTTGCTCGGTCTCGTCCGCGTTCAATTTGCCGAGAGCCGCGTCGGCATATTTTCTCGCGCGGGCGTGCTTGGCGCCGTCGGTGATATATTTGGCGGCATCGTAGATCAGCTCGAATTCTTTTTCACCGATGGCACGGTATGCCGCGCGGAACCAGTTGACGTCAAAGGCGCCGAGATTCAGCTCCTCCTCGGTGAGCGGGGTAAAGCGGGCGATCATGGCGCGGCGCTTGTCGTCAAACTGCTCGTTCATATGCGCCATGAAATAATAGCAGACCGATTCAAAGGCGTCGATGCCGAGATACCGTCCGACGAGCGGGATCCACTCGGGGGAGAAGAGCGCCGCTTCGATCAGGCGCTTGGCTGTGATCCTTTTGTCTCTGAGTGCTTCGCGCAAGGTGTCGGGGGTGTCCGTGTCGCTCGGAATGCAAACGGACAAAAGGTAGCTGAGCGAAGTCTTGCGGTCGTCGGTGTTCCACCATCCGCCGTGAACGTTCCTGTTCAGCGTGTCGCGACCCATGGCGGAGAGAATGGCGGCAAAGGTTTCGGCACCGTAGAGGCGGGTGATGCCGAGAATGCCCTTGGTGTATGCCGCGGGGCTGTCGCCGCGCGAGAGCTCGGCGGCAAGCATCACGGGAATGACCGTCTCATAGAGATGGGCAACGAAGCGGATCAGCTTGAGATCCTCCTCGTCCGGCTCATCCTTGCCGATAAAATCCTTGATTCTGCGGGCGGTGCGCATGCTCTTGTAAGCGCTGTGCTCCGAGATCAGCTTGCCTTTTTCATACAGGAAGGAGGTGAGCGCGGTGACCGTCTCTATGGATTGACGGATGTTTTCGGGGGCGAGCAGATATTCAAACAGCTGTGCCTCGGTGATGATGCCCCGATATGCCGCGATGAGATAGGCGCGGATGTCGATCAGCCCTCGATCGCGGGTGTTCATATTTCCTTCCTGCGGCAGGTACAGCGTGCGTGGATTGAGTTTTGGCGTCTGATAACGGAAGCCGTTGAATTCGAATTCCTTATCCTGCGGGAGCTTGACAGCGGCGGCATAGCAGCGCTCGGCGGCAGCGACGGCGGGTGGGAAGGTATATTGCAGCTCGCTGTCGTTGTCGCAGGAGAGCCATCCTAAGAGCAACGAAAGTTGAGGATGCGCCAACAAATGTGCCATTCCCATATATCCCGGCATCCGATGCTCCCACGGGTCTCGGATCATGACCGCATCATCGGGCACACAGCGGACAAACCATACCGTGACCGCCGATGCCAGCCGACTGCGTTCCTCTTTGGGGGTACATTGAGACAGATGAAGGAGGATCGGCTCCATGACTCCGGAATTCGGCAGCTCCTTGCCAAATTCAAAGCCGGTTCCGAAGACGGTTCGGATATATTCGGCACACGCCGTGATAAACGGTGTTTTTTGCGTGTGAGCGTAAAACAGGACCATGGCGCGTATCAGGCGGCTGTTGGTCATCCCGTTGGTATTGGACCATGCCGCGCCGAGCTCGGAGATCCGTTTTCTGCCGTCCTCTCCGCGGAAGATCTGGTAGGCATACTGCACGTTGCCGACCAGCATGGTCTGCCCCGCGGTATCCGTGAAGGTATCGTTTTTGTGCCCTTCGATGAATCTTGAGAGGGAAAGCAGGTCCATTGCCGCCTCGATCGAGGTGCGGCAGGCAATGTGTTCGGTCATGGCGGCTTTCAGCTTGCCAAGCACCGAGCCCGCGCGCTTCTTTCCGCGGATCAGCTCGGGCAGCCCCGAATCGGGAAAATATTTGGCGAAGGTCTCGGCGCACCGTGCGGTGTAGTCAGGGTCAAATGCGGTGGGGCAATATTTGTCTGCCGCGGTAAACAGCACGGTCTCGGGGGCTTTGGCAGTTCTGTCGGCGGGGAGTAGGGCGTCTATAAGCAGTTTTTCCTTGGCGGGGAGACCGTCGGCTTGCGAGCGTTCGGTCAAGCGTGCGGTAAAGGCATCGGCAAGCTGCCGCCGTGATTCATCCTGTTTCAGTTGCGTCAGCATGTCTAAACCGCCCAGGCGAACGTCTTCCTTGTCGCTGTCAAGCAGGCGGGTGATGCAGGGGCGCAGGGCGGCATCGTCTTGGCGCATCAGCAGGCTCAGAACGTTTTTGCGGATATCGGCGCTCTTGAAGCGGAGATGCTCTTCGACCGATCGGTATTCCTCCTCGGTTAAGGATATCTTGGCGGCGATCTCCGCGGCGGATCTTCTCGTATAGGATTCCTTGTCCGCCAAGCCGTCAAGCACCGCCCGGCGCTGTGTTGCAGTCCGGGGATCGCGGAGCAGGGCAGAGAAATAATAGTGGCGGTGATCGGCGTGACACTCGCGGATCAGCGGGCAGACCTCGTCGATCATTTGCGCATCCTCCGAAAAGGCGGCGAGGGCGCAGAGCAGTTCGGCAAAATCACTTTTGGCGAGTTTTGCCTCGTGCCATGGGAAAACGCAGGGGGAGAAGGTTTTCGTTTTGCCCGCAAAGGAGGCGTAGAGCTCTCGTATCAATTGGTACAGTACCGTGATCTCCTCCTTGCCGTCAAACCAGAGCCGACTGTCCGTGGGGCGCTGAAATCGGATCGAATCCCAAAGGACCGAGGTCGCCGTGGGCAACAGGCAGGGGAGCCACACGGCAAGGATATCCTCGCGGTCGTGATGGTGTTGTATCACGGTATGCGCGATGCGGTGGGAAACGGTGGGAAGATCCAGATTTGCCGTGAAATATCCCGCAACGAGCAGCTGGTGGGCGGTACCACTGACGGCGAGACCTTCGATCTGCTCCACAGCGGCTTCGATGCTCTCAAAGCCGTAGCTCCACAGCGCGACGTAGATCCCCATCGCGTCCTCGCTTGCCAGATGTACTTTCCGTGCGGCGGGATCGTTCAGACACTCGATCATCAGGCGCACGCTTTTGTCGCTGACGCGCGCAAGATCCCGTATATCGGGGTTGAGCAGACCCAGCCAGGTGCCCACGGCACGCTTGACGGAGGAATAGCGGATCAGCCCGTTTTCCTCGATGACGTTCAATATGGCAAAAAAGCCCTCGGCGGTGCCGCAGTCGGCATTTTCGCAGATGGCTTGGCGAAGCCCCTCCTGCAATCTTGCCGCGAGGAGCAATTTGCCGAGAAGCGCGTGAAACTCGCGGTTGCGGCTGATCAGTATACCGCGGATCAGCTCGGTCGTCATCATGCCCGAGCCGTTTTCCTCGGTCAGAATGCGGCGAACCGCCTCGGCTGTCCGACTGTCGCCGCAGTCGAGCGCGTAAGCGATCTGCCACGAGCAGTAGCCGCAGCCCTGCCAGGCATATTGGTCTAAAAATGCCTGCATATCCTCGGACAGCTCGCGGTTCAGAATGCGGTCAAGGGGGACGTCCGCGAGAAAATCGGAGCCGAAGCGGCGGATCATATCGAGGATCCGCGTAACGTAGGCGGCGCGGCTCCGCGCGCGGAAGGAACGGCGGGTGTAAGAAATGGAATAAGAATAGTTCTGCATACGGTCGGCAAAATAGAGCAGGGCATCCCGATCGCGCGCGGCGACGAAGGTGCCGAACATCCAGCTCATGTGCTTGGATATATATTCCGAAGGCACGGTATCGGCTTTCCGCAAAGCGTCGGAGAGCTTGTCCGCGACCGAGGTATCGCCCGCACGACCGAGTGTTTTGAAAAATTCATATTGTGACGCGCCGAGCGTTTCTTTCAGATGCTGTTCGCGGCGACGGAGCCCTTCCGCATACTCGTTGGCAAGTGCTTTTTGGCGTGCTTTGACGTCGTGGTCGATATTTGCCATATATGCCCCTCCTTTACCACATTCTGCCCGAAAGCATGGTCAGTCGAATGAAGGTAAAGACCTCGCCTTCGGTGATTTGTATCTCTTGATCGAGATCGGTCAGCTCTTCCGCGCCGCGGAAGATGCGGACAAGCCCGTCCTCCACGGCGGCAATCGCTGTTTGAACGGCGCGGTCCTCATTGACTTCTCTTGGGTCCTCAAACCCGCCAAAGGCGAATTTGCCCACCTCGCGCATCCCTTCCCATTGCTCCTCTGTCAGCGGTGTCGGGGATGCGCTGCTCTTCTTACGTTCCCGGTAGGAGGCAAGGCAGGTGTGTACCGCGTCCTCCATTAGCTCCCGAAGGGTCCGCGGCGTATGTTCCAGCCAAAAAGGGGTTTCTTTGACCTTCTTTTTGATGTTTCCCATGTGTTTGAGCGAAACGTAAATCAGCACGGTATCACCCCTCCTGTATGATTTGGAATTTAAACGGTACCCTCCACCCAGATGGGAGAGGTCCAGCCGTAGCGTCCGTCCTTGAGGGCGACGCGGAGATAGTAGCTGTCACATTCGATCTCCTGCCTGTAGTCGAAGATGATCTCCTTTCCCGAGTGCAGACGGATGTAATTGCGGCAGTTCTTGACCAACGTGACCGACTCGATCGGCGTGTCGGCTTTGATTTCAAAATAGATGGAAAGGTCGCCGCCCTCGGGGCGGGTGACGGTCTCGCCCATCCAATGACCGTTGATGCGGAAATCGATCACCATGCGCCCGCCCATCTCGCCGTCGGGCTTGCCCATCATAAAGGCATAGGTGCGCTTGGCGCGAATGGCATCGAAAAGGGCGGTGGGCGTGTTTTCCTCAGCCCACACGCCGGTCACGCCGGGATACATACCGGGATAGCCCTTGGATTCGTCCACCATGCCGCCTGTGCCGTTGTGGCTGTCGCTGCCGCCGATGACGCCCATCTTGGCGCCCCGCCGCAGGGCATCCTGCCAGAAGCCGCCTTCGCAGGAAACGGTCTGACTGAAGGCAGGGTGATCCATATACTCGACGGCATCGGCGCGGGAGTAGATCTCGATCATGGGGAGGATGAGGTCTTGATCGATGGTCAGAAAATCACATCCGGCAGAAAAAGAATAGGTGTCGTGGGGCGCGGCGATCACGTCCTCGCGGGCGAGAATGGCGCGTAGCTCCGCTTCGGTCAGCTCGCCGTCGCGCACTCCGCGGATCATTTCGGCGTCATGGCTGCGGAAATAGAGGACCATGTTGTTGTAGAAGGGATAAGAGTCGCGCTCATAGGCGAGCAGGGTAGAGAATTTGCCCGGCTCGTTGTATTCCTTGACCTTCTCGCGGATGAGATCCCACTTGGAGGGGGAGCCTGCCCACAGCGTCGGATGGCCGACACCGCCGTGATCGTGGTCGGAGATAGCGGCAAAATCCAGCTTGGCAATATCGCGTATATTGCGGAAATAGGTATCGATATCCGGCTGACCGTCGGAGAGATTGGTGTGACCGTGCATCTCGCCGATCAAAGGGGTCAGCATGGGTGCGGGAGGATCAAATTTGCGCATGGACGCGCGCATGTCGGCATGGAGCTTTTGCGCGTCGTCAAAGATCTCGCCGTAAACGATATCGGTAAATTCGGCGCACCGTCCCGCGGTATCGAATCGTTTTGCTTTATATTTGTCGGGATGATTCATGGTCACAAGCCTCCATTGTATTGTTTACGTCTATTATAACAGATATTTTACCGATTTCAAGGAGAATTTGACGGTCACTGTTTCTTTTTTGTATAAAATATGGTATAATAGGCGCAAGGATTATATGCCGGTAAGGAAGCCTCCCTGTTGCGCCCCCGTTTCGGCAGAGCCGAAACGCGATCGTGTAGCCTGGGTCGAAGAGACATCGCGCAAGGATTATATGCCGGCAAGGAAGCCTCCCTGTTGCGCCCCCGTTTCGGCACTGCCGAAACGCGATCGTGTAGCTTGGGTCGAAGAGACATCGTGCAAGGGTTATATGCCGGCAAGGAAGCCTCCCTGTTGCGCCCCCGTTTCGGCTCTGCCGAAACGCGATCGTGCAGCTTGGGTTTGAAGAGATATTCTTTGGGAAAGAAGAGGATGATATGAAAGATACCGTTACCGAGAACAATCGGAATGAGGCGCAGTATCGGCGAATGACCGAGACGCCGATCCCGCAGCTTGTGACTGCCATGTCGATCCCGACGATCATCAGCATGCTGATCACCGTGATCTATAATACGGCAGATACCTTCTTCGTTTCGCAGATCAACAAATCCGCGTCTGCCGCGGTGGGCGCCGTCTATGCCATTATGGCGATCATTCAAGCGTTTGGCTGCGGTGTAGGCGTGGGCGCGGGAAGTCTGATCAGTCGCAGGCTGGGTGCTAAGGACAACGAAGCGGCAAACATTTACGCCTCCAGCGCATTTTATTGCGCCACTGCATTGGGCGCGATTCTGATGGTGATCGGACTGCTGACGCTGGAGCCGCTTTTGCGCCTGCTCGGCTGTAGCGACACCATGATGCCTCATGCCATCCCTTATGCTACCTTCATATTGCTGGCGGCACCCTTGAACTGCGCGACCTTTGTGCTGAACTATACCCTGCGCAGCGAAGGACACGCCCGCCTTGCCATGATCGGTGTCGGTACGGGCGGCTTACTCAACGTTTTTCTCGATCCGCTCTTTATTTTTACGCTGGATATGGGCACGGGCGGTGCCTCGCTGGCAACGATCGTCAGTCAGGCAGTCAGCTTTTCCATTTTGCTGACCATCTTCCTGACCGGGCATTCCGCCGTGAAGATCAGGCTGAAGCAGGTCAGCCGCCGCTTGAGCGACTACCGCCTGATCGTCACTACGGGCATGCCGACGGTATTCCGCCAAGGACTTGGCAGTGTGGCTTCGGCGGCGCTGAACATTCAGGCGATCGCATACGGCGGTGACGCCGCGGGCGCGGCGATCACCATCGCAAACAAGATATACATATTGGTCCGCAATATCAGCCTCGGTCTCGGTCAGGGCTTTCAGCCAGTGGCAGGCTATAACTACGGGGCAGGCAAGAGACGGCGCACGTGGCAATCCTTCGTTTTCACAGTCAAGATCGGCACGGCGATCTGTCTTGTCTTTTCCGTTGTGTCCGCGCTTTTCGCGCGGCAGATCATAAATTGGTTTACCGATGATGCCGAGGTGGCAAGGCTCGGCATGGAAACGATCCTGCTCTCTGCCGTCGCCATGCCCTTTTTGTCCCTGGGTACTTATGTCAATATGCTCTACCAGGGTTTGGGGTTCAAAACCAAAGCAATCTTTCTTGCCAGCTGTCGGCAGGGCATCTTCTTTTTGCCGGCGGTCATTTTGTTGCCCTTGGTGTTTGGTTGTCTCGGCGTGCAAGCGGCACAGCCCTTTGCCGATATATGTACCTTTGCGGTATCGCTCCCCTTTTCCGTTGCGTTTTATCGAAATTATATCCGCGGGCAGGCGGACGATCTGAAAAAAGGAGAATGATCAATGAAAACGAGGCTTACTTCGAAATTCTGGTTTGCCCTGACGCTGTTCAGCCTCATCGGACAGGTAGCGTGGGTCGTAGAGAATATGTATCTGAACGTATTCATTTATAAGATGTTCCGCGCCTCCGCCGCCGATATTTCGGCAATGGTCGCCGCAAGTGCCATTGCCGCCACGCTGACCACGGTGCTGATCGGCGCGCTGTCGGATAAGATCGGCAAGCGCAAGCTGTTCATGTGCGGCGGCTATATTCTGTGGGGCGTTTCTATTCTGGCGTTCATCCTGTTGCGTGAGGACGTGATCGGTGCTGCCTTCCCAACGGCGGTCTCCGCCGCCGCGGTGGGTGTGACTTTGGTGATCGCGCTGGATTGCGTCATGACCTTTTTCGGGTCGAGCGCCAACGACGCCGCCTTCAACGCGTGGTTGACCGACAGCACCGACAGTTCTAACCGCGGCGCGGCAGAAGGCATTAACGCCATGATGCCGCTGGTGGCGATCCTCGCGGTTTTCGGCGGATTTATGGCGTTTGATCTCGATCGCGCCGAGAGCTGGACGGCGATCTTTGCCATCATCGGCGGTGTGGTCATCGCCGTAGGCGTCATCGGTCTCTTCCTGATCGAGGAGCCGAAGCTGGAGCCGACGGGAGAGAGCTATCTTGGCACCGTCGTTCACGGATTTTTGCCCTCCACGGTCAAAGCCAACCGCTCGCTGTACTTCTATCTTGCCGCCTTTATCCTCTTCAATATTTCCATTCAGATATTCATGCCCTATCTCATCCTCTATTACGAGGTCTCGTTGAAGATGACGAATTACGTTTTCGTCATGGCACCCGCCATCATCCTGGCATCGGTGGTGACGGCGTTCTGGGGTAAGGTGTACGATCAGAAGGGCTTTGGTACCTCGGCGGTGTGGAGCTTGTGCTGGCTGGCTGCGGGATACGTGTTGCTCTTCCTCTTTCGCGCCACGGCGCTCGTCTTCGTGGGCTCGCTGCTGATGATGTGCGGCTATCTCTCGGGCATGGCGGTGTTCGGTGCCAAGATCCGTGATCTGACCCCCGCGGGCAAATCGGGCATGTTCCAAGGTGTGCGCATCTTCTCGCAGGTGCTGGTCCCGGGTGTGATCGGTCCCTTTATCGGCAAAACGGTGCTTGCCAATGCCGAAACGGTCGTCAACAGCGACGGAACCGAGTCATTCATCCCCAATGCCAATATTTTTCTCGCCGCACTGACGGCGGTCGCCGTGTTGGCGATCCTGCTTGGTGCGGTCAGCCGTCACCGCCGCGCGGCAAAGAAATCATTTTAAAAAAAGATCCCCCGCGCAAAGTCTTGCGCGGGGGATCGCCGTATGATCAGTAATTTGCCACGGGATCGGGCAGGTCGGTGCCGATATAGGCAAAGGATTGGGGCGCGAGGGGCAGAGTCAAGGTCAGCTCGCCCTCGGCGGAAAGGGTCAGCAGCTTCTCATTGGTGCGGCGCTCATCGGTGATGCGGACACAGATGGGACCGCGGACACCGGTCAGCGTCAGCGTGACCTCGGTTGCCTCGTCGCTGACGTTGGCGACCATGGTGCCCACGCCATCCTCGCCCGCGGCGGCGGTGGCAAAGAGACGCTCATTATCACAGCTCAGTGCGACCTGCTCGCCCAGACGGTAGAGGGAATTGAAGCTCTTGAAGGCATAAAAGCCGGGGGTGGGCGTAACGGTGGCAAAATAATCCTCGCCCTTGGTCAAACCGCCGATGCACATGCCGTCCACGTTGAAGATGCCGCAGAATTCCTTAACGACATCCGCCTCAAAGTTGGTGGCGATGGCGACGTCGGTCTTCTCCTGCAGGGCGCAGAGGGTGCCTGCATAGAAGGCGGCACCGCGGTGGTCCTTCATGGCAGGGTAGGCGTGGCGCTGGTTTTCGCGGGGACCCCATTTGTACATCAGATTCCACTCGTCAAGAATACTTTCGACCTCGCCGTAACCGAACTCGCAAAGCATCTTACGCACATAAGCTGCATCGGGGATGTAGTTCGCGGGATTGTGATCATAGCGGTGCCAGGAGTGGAAGTCCAGCGGGACGCGGGGGGATTTCTGCGAGAGCTGATGGTAGAATTCGGTGATGAAGCTCCGCTTGGCAGAGGCAAAGCCGCAACCGCCGATCTTCAGGTGGGGGAAGCATGCCTTAAGATGGCGTGCCGCCACCGTATAAAACTCAACAAACTGATCCACGTCACGGCCCCAGGTGGTCTGCTTGACGTGCTCTGCCTCCTCGGAGTGCAGGTCAGGCTCGTTCCAGATCTCCCAATATTCAATGTTCCACCGGTGACCGTCTGCCCAGCCCTCGTTGTAATGGCGGACGATATGCTCGCAGATGCGCGCCCATTTGCCGAAGTCCTTGGGGGGATCGATGTAGCGCTTGTAGGGAGAATGCTCAATGGAAACGCCCAGACGGAAGATGATCTTGGCGCCCACGTTCAGGCTCTGACGGATGTATTCGTCGGTATTGGCAAAATGATAGGAGGCGGGATCATTCTCATCGGCGTCAAAATTCTTGAATATGCAGGGAATGTCTACAAACTCACCCGAGCCGTAGGGGTATTCCACGTCGTGCAGGCGGACGAAGGGGAAGCCGCCCTCCACAAATTGCGGGCGGGCATCGTAGGTAAAGACCTTGGTCATGGGGCCGGAATTGAAGCCGTGCAGGGGCATGACGCGCTTGCCCGTTTTTTCATGAAAATTGATCTGAATGTGATTCATATGATTCTCCGTGTGATGTATTTGGATGGGGTCGCGGTGCGATATTCAACTCATTATAGCATGTTTGTCGGGGAGTGTCAAGGCGGTGACATGACGAAAAATAGCGCTTTTTCTTTACAAATCGACAGATCTGTGCTATACTACCCTCATGAAGGACAGCACGGGAGGGATGCACGTGAAGCGGGAATATTATTTTCGGGTCAACGGCTTTGACATGACGGCGACGTATGAGGACCGCACGGTAGAGGAGCTGTTTTTGCCGCTCTTGCGGCGGTGGACGGAGCTGTGGCGGCGCGAGAGGCGTCGGATCCTCGTGTTCCTGTCCGCACCTCCCGGTGTGGGCAAAACGACGCTGGCACAGCTGATGGAGCATCTGTCCCGCACCGAGGAGGGCTTGGAGCCACTGCAGGCGGTGGGACTGGACGGCTTTCACTATCACGCCGACTATATCGCGGCGCATACCGTCTCGGTAGGCGGCAGGGAGGTACCCATGAAGCAGGTCAAGGGCGCGCCCGAGACCTACGATATTGAAAAGCTGATCGCCACCCTGCAGGCTCTGCGCAAGGGCGACGTGACGTGGCCGATCTATGACCGCAACCTGCACGACGTGGTGGAGGATGCCGTGGAAGTGACTGCCGGAATCGTGCTGGTGGAGGGCAATTGGTTGCTCAGCACCGAGGGTACGTGGGCGATCGTGGCGGAGATGTGCGACGACAGCATCTTCATCGACGCAAGCCCCGAGCTGCTGCGCGACCGCTTGATCGCACGCAAGATCCGCGGCGGACTTTCCCCCGAGGCAGCCGAGGAATTTTATGAGCGAAGCGACTGCGCCAATATCCTGCGTTTGATGGCAAATCACCGCGAGGCGGGGGAGAGATGGACCATGACGGCAGACGGCACGTTTGCGCGAAAGGTGCTCCCCGCCGCCTCTGTTTCGGTTTCATGACCGGATATTTAAATTGGGGGTTATCGGGGTGGAGGTATCGTGGCGCGGACGAAGGCAGGGCTTTGCCCTGCACCCGCAAGGGAACCCTTTTTTGAAGGGTTCCCTTGACCCTCCGAAAATCTTCAAATAGGGGTATGAGGCGGGGTGGAGGTATCGTGGCGCGGACGAAGGCAGGGCTCTGCCCTGCACCCGCAAGGGAACCCTTTTTTGAAGGGTT
>JAFTMG010000003.1 GCA_017452525.1 Clostridia bacterium | reverse complement strand
TTCGTATCGTACACTAAATGACCCCATTTCGTGCGGCGAGCGCCACGGCAGCCGAAGCGGCAGGGTCTCGGCGGTCCCTGACGCGAACGAAGTTTGCCCGCTTAAGCCATGACAGGTCGGCATCCGTCTATTTGCTTGTAATCGCCCCGCCCGAACCCCTCCACGGCGAGAGCAAGATAAACACCCCGCCTCATACCCCTATTTGAAGATTTTCGGAGGGTCAAGGGAACCCTTCAAAAAAGGGTTCCCTTCAGACTGTAGACAAACCCCTATACAAACCACCTGCCTTACGGTATCTATTATACCATATGGCAGGTGGTTTGTATAGGGGTTTGTCTACAGTCTGCGCCCCCGCCGTCGGCGGGGGCGTTATCTTTATACTCGATTACTCACATTTTTCATGGATCGATTCAATCATTTTATCATAGAGCTTGCCGATCATATTGCCCTGTGCTTTGATCGAGGAGGCAAAGCTGTTGATGTTCTTAAGCACATTGGTGTATGCGGCAATGGGGGCGGAGTTGAGGGTATTGCTGTATACATAGCCAAATTCCAACCCCATCGAATCATGAATGATATCGAAGATCTTTGAGGCGGTCGTATCATAAGAATATTTGGTCTTGAGCGCCGTCTCAAAGTAGGTGGGCATGACAGTGGCGTATTTGGAAGAACCGAGTGCCTCCAGCACCGCTGCTGCCATTTCGGGATCCGGACAGGTAATCGGCATAAGGAAGGAGTTATGTATGGTACGGGAAAGGGTGCTGTACTGCGCCTGATCCTCCTCGTATTTGGGATAGGGGAGCACGCCGTACTCATCCTCCATCATGTGATAGCCGCATGCAATGACATCGTCCATCTTGGCCGTGATCATCAGGATTCTGCCGCTGACAAAAAACTCGGAAATCTGATTGTAGTCGGATACCTTGCTCGGCGTCGAATTGGATCCGTTGAAGAAATAGGAGCCGGGCGTGTCGTTCTGAAGTGTCGAGATGACGGTACAGACCGCGTGATCACGGTCGGATCCGAAGGTGTACGCGTGGGAACCGTCCTCTTTCTTGGTCATCAGATGCATACCCGTCGATCCGATGAATCCGCGGGGATGATTGGAGTCGTGGCTGACAAAACCAAGTTGATCGGAAAGATCGTATTTTCCGTCGCCGTTGAGATCCTGCGCTCCCTGCTGAGCAATCTGCATGACCTTTTCAAAGGTCCACTTGCCGTCCAACGCAAGCGCTTCCATATCCTCCACCTGAAGGTTTTTTGCCAGATCTCGGTTATAATAGATGCAGAACGCGCTCTTGAGATAGCCCAGCGACGCATCGCCGATCACGAAAAAAAGTCTGTCCGCAATTGAGATATCCTCCTCCAGACCGGAGATGTACCACGGTTGTTCCAGATCAAGGTGGTTCAGCGTCAGCAGATTGCAGTAGGCACCCGTCTGTGCCTGTCCGCCGCTGTATGCAACCATCATGTCCACCCAATCATAGGTGTCATCTCCTGCCATGATCTGATTGATGATGTGGTTATTGTACTCGGTGCGCACATCCTTTGTATGACCCTTACGGAGCACCGCTTGAATATCCACCCCAAGGCGCTCCTCTACCGAAAGGATGCTCTTATGGATGGCGTCGTTGACGATGTCGCCTGTAACCGATTCGGCCCAAAACTCTCCCGCAATCTCCTCGCGGTAGATAAAAGTGACGACCTCACCGTTGTAGTTCAGATCGGCGGGCAAGTTATCAGCGTACAGCGTTGTCGTCGCCGTTGTAACCTCGTTTGTCGCCGAGGCGGTTTCAGAAATTGCCGCTGAGGTGGTCATGGCCGTTGTGGGTTCAGCCGGTACGTTACCCTTGCCGCAGGCAACCGCGGTCAGCAACATCAAAAAGATTAAGAAGAGTGCCGTCGTGCGGAAAAAGAAATGGATCCTCATGGTGATACCTCCTTCTTTTTTGAAACGAATGCTTATTTTCTTGTAAATTCGTTAACTCTGTTCTGGATGGTAACCGCTTTACTCTTGTATTCGGGATTGGGGTACTTTTCATCGTGAGCCGTGGAAACGGCGGATACGCCCTCGATCTCTCGCATTGCCTGACCGAGGTTACAGCCGGTAGCGATCAGCTCGCTCTGGAGTGCCTTGACGTTGATCTTACGGGGTGTGATGTTTTCGGCCAACGAGATAGCGGTGGCGACACCGGCTGCCTCACCCATCGACAGACAGCATAAAATCAAGCGCGCGCCCGACTGCGCGTAGATGTCGGAGGACAGATTTCTGCCTGCCGCCAGCAGATTATCTACCCGGGCGGGAACGAGACAGCGATAGGGAATGTCATAGCATCGGTTTGGCTCGAATTCTGCAAATTCTGCCGTTTGTCCCTTGGCATTGACAACGGGCTTTCCGTCAGGAGGCGGCGTGGTGGTGCCGAATCCGCCCGAGTTGCTGATAACATATTGGATCTCATCCCCCAGCTTGATCGGCGCCCATTTGATATTACCTGTCTCTTCAAAATTGTGGATATCGTAGCCGTGATTGGAAATGGCGATTACGTCATCATGTTTACGGCAGAAAGCAATATCCTCGGCGGTCAGACGGTACTCACCAACAATCCGTCGGCTCTCGCGGACACCGAGAAGGCTGGCGGTAGTGGTCAGGAAGGAATTTTCAAATCCCGGCACTCTCTTTTTGATGTATTCAGCCAGCATAGTCGCCTGCTCACGACCCTCAAAATACATACGTGTCAGATCGGCATTATCCAGCGGGAAGCAGCGTCTGGAGTGTACAAAACAGATACTGACCTCGTCCATACCGCAATTTTGCGGGAGACCGGGGATATGTGTCATCCAGTTGAGGTGGTTGTCAGATTCATAGGGGAGCAGACCGCTTGCCAGATCTTCTCGGATCATTTTGGTCCAGCGGCTGTCGTTTTTCTTCAGATCGGAGTTTTGGTACTCCTCCCAGCGGACACCGCCCAGAATGAATTCCAGAGAGCATGCCTGACTCATACCGTCCCCCGCTCTGCCGCTTTCGGTTTCGGCACCCGCATAAAAGGCAAGATCCGAATCACCCGTCGCATCGATAAAGCGTTTGGCAGAGACGTATTTGCGGCCGGTCTTGGTCTGGATCACCACCCCACGCAGGGTATCGCCATCCATAACGGCATCGACAACGCTGGTGACAAAGAGTACCTCAACATTGTATTTTTTTACCATTCTGTCCAGCACCAACTTATGCTTTTCGATGTTTGTGTTTCTGTGCCAATGCCCTTCAATGGCCTCCAGCTCGTCCATCATTTCCCGTCCGATGCCCGATACGAAGTCCAGCGGAATATTGACAAGTCCCATTGTGGCCAGACCGCCCAGTGCCGAGGTCGCCTCGATCAGCAGAACCCTATAGCCACGTTTTCCTACCGCAACCGCCGCGCCAAATCCGGCAACACCGCCGCCTGCGACCACCACATCATAGTCGCCGAAAAAGGGGATTTCTTTTACTTGCTCCATGATTTTTCCATTGTTGAAGTCAATCATCGTATTTACCTCTCTATTTTCAAATTTCTTTTCTTACTATGGCCTCGGATGCGCAGTTCTTTTCACATTTTCCGCAACCGATGCAGATATCTTCATCAATATGCGCGCCCTTGCTGTCCATGGTAATGGCATGCACGGGACAAACATATTGACACTCCTGGCAAAAGCAGCATCCGGCCTCTACACTGTATTTGATCATGCTCACGCCTCCTTTCCTTACAAGCATATCATGATTTGATGAAAAAGGAAAGAGATGTTTTTTGTATCCGTTAGCACAATTTTTACCTTGTGGTTGACGGAGAGCTGCTTTTGTGATAAGATATGAAAGAGGGGGTGATGTGCATGAAGAGCGGAAGCTCCGGGATCACCGAATTATTCAATGCACTTCGGAATCTGACAGGCGTTGGAATCTGCTATTACGACCTGAATTCTTTTTTTCAGTACAATAAATACGGTGTCAAAAACAACCGCGGACATTACTGCGATTTTTGTCGGAGTGCCAGAGATCTGCCGAGCGGCAGAGAAGCGTGTGAGCGAAGCGATAAAACCGAGGCTGTCGCGCTGGCCCGACAGTACCGTACGCCTTTTTTTTACGAATGTCACATGGGAATGCGCGAGTTGGTCATTCCGCTGATGCGGGAAGATGACCTGCTGGGGATCCTGTTTGTCGGCCAATGCCGCACCGACCGAGATCATGGCGACGTGATACGCGCGAATGTGCGAAAAATGAGTGGAGAGGAGGAGCGGTTTCTTGCCATGTACGATCAGCTTCCGCTGGTCCCCAAAAACGATCTGCTCATGATAGGGACGATCCTGACACAATATTTTGACACCAAAATTCTGAGCAAGGAGCTGCTCTATCCGCGCGCACTTCCGCATACGGCAACAGGGGATCTGGCCTTTGCCATTCGGGAGCATATTTTGCAAAACTACCGCGATCGTCTGACCACACGGCGGCTCGCTGAGGTCTTTTATGTCAATGCCTCTTATGCCTCGCGCTGCTTCAGTCAAAGATACGGTACCACGATCACCGATTATATTGCCCATATCCGCGTGGAGCGTGCCAAGCATCTTCTCAGCAAAACGGATGCCCCCATCGCCAGCATTGCACTCAATGTCGGCTTTGACGATGTAAACTATTTCACACGGGTATTCAAAAAGAAAACGGGCTGTTCGCCAACGCAGTACCGTGCGCGACAATCGTAGTATTTATCATATTTGAAAATATTCCGCTGACATTTCACCGTCTCTTTTTCCCATGAAATATTGACAAATCACCCCAACACGGGTATAATAGATATATTAATGTAATAAACGAGGTTTTACCCATGCTGAACAACATGCCTGTTTCCTATTCCGGTATTCAGCCGAGCGGCAATCTGACCATCGGCAACTATCTGGGCGCTCTGCGCAATTTCTCGGCTTATTCCGAAAAATATAAATGCTTCTACTGCGTGGTAGACGAGCACGCCATCACCGTCCGTCAGGTCCCCGCCGATCTGCGCCGCCGCACCTACGAGACCTTCGCTCTCTATATGGCTTGCGGCCTCGACCCCGAGAAGAACACGCTGTACGTCCAGTCCCACGTCCACGCCCACGCCGAGCTGGCATGGCTGCTCAACTGCTTCACCATGTTCGGAGAGCTCTCCCGCATGACGCAGTTCAAGGACAAGAGCCAGCGCCACGCCGACAACATCAACGCGGGGCTCTTTACCTATCCCGTGCTGATGGCGGCAGATATCCTGCTGTATCAGACCGACGTGGTCCCCGTCGGCATCGACCAGAAGCAGCACGTGGAGCTGTGCCGCGACATTGCCGAGCGCTTCAACGCCATCCATCCGGGTACCTTCACCGTGCCCGAGCCGATCATGGCAAAGACGGGCATGAAGATCATGTCCCTTGCCGAGCCCACCAAGAAGATGAGCAAGTCGGACGAGAACCCCAACGCCATCGTCTACATTCTGGACGACCGCGACACCATCATCCGCAAGTTCAAGCGTGCCGTGACCGACAGCGAGACCTGCATCCGCTACGCCGAGGGCAAGGACGGCATCAACAATCTGATGTCCATCTATTCCTGCTTCACGGGCAAGGGCTTTGAGGAGATCGAGCGGGAGTTTGAGGGCAAGGGCTACGGCGACTTCAAGCTTGCCGTGGGTGAGGTGTGTGCCGACGCGCTCGCGCCCGTGCAGAAGCGCCACGCGGAGCTGCTTGCCGATAAGGGCTATCTGGAAGCGATGATGAAGAAGGGTGCCGATGAGGCAGCATATTACGCGAGAAAGACGCTTTCCAAGGTTCAGAAGAAGCTTGGTTTCGTGATGCTTTGATGTGATTTTTATAGAAACCCACGACCGATTGCGGTGTTGCGCAGTCGGTCGTGGTTTTTGTTTGTTGGGTGGAGGTATCGTGGCGCGAATAAAGCAAGGGGCTCTGCCCCTTGACTCCGCCAAAGGGAACTTTTCGAGAAAAGTTCCCTCTGGACACCTTCAAAAGCTTTCAAACTATGGGTATGGGGCGGGGTGTTTATCTTGCTCTCGCCGTGGAGGTATCGGGCGGGGCGATTATGAGCAGGTTGACGGAAGTCTCCCTTGCATGGCTCGAGCGGGCAAACTTCGTAAACGTCAGGCACCTCCGAGACCCTGCCGTTTTGGCTGCCGTGGCGCTCGCCGCACGAAATGGGGCTGTTTAGTGTGTGACACGGGGCTATTATCATTGATTTGTCCAAACCGTTGTTACCTTGTCTGTAAAGTATTCCTACAAATTTAAATACAACCATTTCG
>JAFTMG010000025.1 GCA_017452525.1 Clostridia bacterium | reverse complement strand
TGCACCTACACCGGCTTTTTGAACGAAGCGGAGCAAAGCCTGCTGCTGTCCCACGACGACGAATTCGGCTATTGTCCCTATGTTCTCTTTGGAGGAACGGAGGGCTGCGAGCGGCAGATGGCGGCCTTTGGCACGGCAGATGCGGAGGAAGCCGCTTTTCCCATTGCCTGCGTGCGCATTGCCCCCAAGCAGCAGAAATTTGCGGACGCGTTGACCCACCGGGACTTTTTGGGCGCGGTGATGCACCTGGGCCTGGAGCGGGAGTGCGTGGGAGACATCTGCATCAAGGAAAATGTGGCGTTTATGTTCTGTACCGCCACCATGGCAGAGTACATTGCCCGCAACATTGACAGCGTGCGCCACACCGCGGTGCGCTGCGAAGTGACGGAAGACGTGCCGGCGGAAATGCTCTTTACGCTGAAAGAACAGCTGGTGCAGGCGGCAAGTCCCCGCATTGACGCGGTGATCGCCAGGCTCTTTCGCCTTTCCCGGGAGGACGCCAACGTGCTGTTCCGCAGCAAAAAGGTGGCGGTGAACGCCCGGGTGACGGAGAACAACAGTTACCAGCTGAAGGAGGGCGACACGGTCTCCGTGCGGGGCTGCGGCAAGTTTATTTTTGACGGCGTGGGCTCCCTCTCCAAAAAAGGAAAATCCAACTGCATTGTGCGGGTGTATACAAGATAAAGAGAAAGACTGTTCCGAAAAACGGAGCAGTCTTTTTTGTGTGGTGTTGTGTATCGTTGTTCGATAAATTGGAATTTGTCGCTAACTACTACTTCTATGAATCAAAGAATTTTTCTGCAAACCATACATCCTTCAATCTGTCTACAAAATTCAAATCCATACTTTTTGTACATAGATAAAGGGCCGTGATAAGCATGATTTTCATTGTGTGCAAATGGATACGCTTCTACCAAATCAAATCCATCGACTTTTGCATCCTTACATACATATTCAAGCAAGGCGGTGGCAACGCCACATCCCCTATATTTTGGTGCAACAGAAAAGCAAACGATGGATTTGATTTTTTCACCGTTGTCAGGTACTTCTTCTGCAAAATTAAAATTGACGTTATTGTACGCTTTTTTATTATTCGAATTGCACCATCCAACAACCTTTCCTTGAACATATGCTAAATATCCCTGCATGCGACCGCTTTTTATGAAGT
This sequence comes from Clostridia bacterium, assembly GCA_017452525.1. Classification (GTDB taxonomy): domain Bacteria; phylum Bacillota; class Clostridia; order Oscillospirales; family CAG-272; genus RGIG3947. The sequence goes on along the minus strand of JAFTMG010000025.1, from coordinate 5,191 downwards.
TGATTGCTTGTTCTCTATTGAACTTAGCGCAATCTCTATCGCAATTCCAAGCTCGTTTCTTTTGCAACTCACTATCCCAATGATAGCACATACAATAACATCCGCACCATTCATCATTGTCTGAAAATGCATCTTTATCAAAGTAAGATAACCAATCTTCCAATAATTCATTTGTTAGTTTACAAACTGATATTTTCATAATGAATTCTCCGTCAAATTCTTATTTATCGTTCAGTTTATCGCCAGTTTCGCCTTTGTATTACAACGGCTTCGGGCACAGCCCATCCCCCTAAAGTTGTACGAACGCTTCAATTTTTGATAGGAAATCATACCACAAATGTTTTTCCTGCGGTGTTGCATTTTTACGAAGATTTTTTGCAGGAGTAATATTCTTTTCGTTGTAATCAAGCGACATACTTACTCCTCCAAAGTTTTATTGTTTCCATTATACCACAAATCGGCAGAGAAAACAAGTTCTCTGCCGACTTTCTGTGCCCGTAATTTCTCCGTTAAAGACAACAGAGAAACAGCTTTTTGTTGTTTTTCTTTTATCTTCTTCTGCGGATAAACTCGGAGCTGTCCGCCGTTTCGACACATCTGCCGATGCCGATGCAGACGCTGTCGAAGGGGTGCTTGGCGAGGTGAACGCGGATGCCGGTGGATTCCTCCAGCAACTGAGGGAGTCCGGGCAGGAGCGAGCAACCGCCGGTGAGCATGATACCGGTATCAAAAATATCTGCCGAAAGCTCGGGAGGGGTATCCTCCAGCGCCGCCTTGACGGAGGCGGCGATCAGCTCAAGTTGCTCGGTAATGGCTTCGCGGATCTCGGCGGATTGCACGGTGATGCAGGCGGCAAGTCCGTTTCGCAGACTGCGGCCCCAGACCTGCATACTGCCGCGGTCATATTTGGGATGTGCCGATCCGATGCGGATCTTCAGCAGCTCCGCGGTCATTTCACCGATCAGTACGCTGTGGCGCAATTTCATGTAGGACACGATCGCCGCGTCGAAGGCGTCGCCTGCCACGCGGAGCATATTGGACGCAACGATACCGCCCAAGCTGATGACCGCGACCTCTGTGGTACCGCCGCCGATATCGACGATCATATTACCTCTCGCGCCTGCCACCCGCAGACCGGTTCCGATGGCGGCGGCAATGGGCTCCTCAATCAGAGAGACGATCCGTGCGCCTGCCTCATAGCTGGCGTCCTCCACCGCGCGCCGCTCGACCTCCGTGATGCCGTAGGGCACACAAATGACGACCGAGGGACGGCTGAGCATGGACCCTGCCTCTACCTTCTGGAAAAACTGATTGAGCATCAGCGAGGTGATATCAAAATCTGCGATAACACCGTCCTTGACGGGGCGGAAGGCGAGAATGGCGGTCGGCGTTTTACCGAGCATGCGCTTGGCGGCACTGCCGACGGCGATGACACGCTTGGACGCGTGTTCAATGGCAACGACCGAGGGGGCGCGCATAACGATGCCCTTGCCTTGCAGATATATTTGCGTGGTGGACGTACCGAGATCGACACCGATCTGTTTTGCCATATCGCATATCCTTCCTTTCTTTCGTATTTTTATGCGCCGGAGCGCAAGTCATAAAGATCAAGATCAAAGGCTTCCTTCGCCAGACGGAACATGGCGTGAACGGGAAGACCGACTACGTTGAAATAACAGCCCTCGATGCCGCGGATGTAGGGGGCAAAGAGACCCTGCATGGCGTAGCCGCCCGCTTTGTCGTCCGGCTCACCGGTGGCAACGTACCGCGCGATCTCTTCCGCGCTCAGCGGAGCCACGTGGACGGCGGTGCGCTCGCTTGCCGTGGCGATCTTGTCGCCGCAGAGGAGAGCGATGCCGCTGTAAACGGCATGGTCACAACCGCTAAGGTCGGTCAGCATCCGCACGGCGTCCGCGCGGTCGGCGGGCTTGCCGAGGATGGTGCTTCCCTTTGCCACCACCGTGTCGGCGGCGAGGATCAGCGTATCCCGCAGATCTGCTCCCTCGGCGAGCAGGCGGTCGCGCACAGCCGTGCCCTTGCGGGCGGCAAGCTCCCGCACCAGGGCGGCGGGATCGGTCAGTGCGCAGTTTTCATCGGCATCCGAGGTAAGCACCTCGAAGGGGATGCCCAAATTGGTCAGTATCTCGCGTCTGCGGGGGGAGCCCGAGGCAAGGATCAACTTCATGATGATGATTATTCCTTTTCGTCTGATTGCTTTTGTAACATTTTTTCGAAAATGTCACGTATGCCAAGTCTGAAAATTTTCCGATTTATTTAACACCCGTAGAGCCGAAACCGCCGGTGCCGCGCGCCGTCTCGTCCAGCTCGTCCACCTCGGTAAAGCAGGCGGTCAGAACGGGAAGAAACATCAGCTGGGCAATGCGGTCGCCTCTCGCCACGGTAAAGGGTTCGCTTCCGTTGTTGCGCAGGCAAACGTGGACCTCGCCGCGGTAGTCCGCGTCGATCACGCCGATGCCGTTGGCGGGGACGATGCCGTGCTTGACGCCAAGCCCGCTGCGGGCGGCAACGATGGCGACCACGTCCGACCGCTCGGGCGCGATGGAAATACCGGTGGGAAAGGTATAACGCTTGCCGGGGAGAATGGTGACCGTCTGTCCCTCATCCAGCGCCGCGCGCAGGTCAACGGCGGCAGAGCCTGCCGTCGCATAGGTAGGGGCGGACATGCCGCGGGAGAGCTTGATCTTGACCGGAACAGAAGCCATGGTTCACCTCGGAGCGAGAATTTGTACATATGTACTTATACAGAATAAGTATACCACAAAATACAACCGATTGCAAGAAAAATCGAAGGGAGTTTTCTGTTTTTTTCGTGAAAAAAGACGGTGTGGAAATATGACAATATTTGTCCTCTGTATGACATCTTTTGTCTTGAAAGTGTGTCGCATTTATTTTACAATGTAAGCATCTACTACCTGCCGCTTTTTTGGCGCGGGACACCATGAAAGGAGATTTTCACCATGGCAAAAGATGAGAATCTGGACGTATTCAAAAACGCACCCGAAGAGGAGAGTGCCGTCAAGGCGGGCAGAAAGCTGCGCATCGGCTTTATCGGTACGGGCGGTATTGCCAACTCCCATATGAAAGCATATAAGCAGTTTGACGACGTGGAGGTCGTTGCCGGTGCCGATCTGATCGAGGGCAAGGCAGCCGATTTCTTTGCAAAATACGATCTGCCCGATGTCAAGTGCTACACCGACTATAAGCAGATGATCGCCGAGAACGAGCTGGACGCCGTCTCCATCTGTACCTATAACCGTCAGCATGCCGGTCCCGCCATGTATGCCATGCAGCACGGTCTGCACGTGCTTCTGGAGAAGCCCATGACCGTTACGCTGGACGAGGCGGTGGAGCTGTGCCGCGTCGAAAAGGAGACGGGCAAGATCCTCTCCATCGGCTTCCAGCCTCGCTTTGACCCCAATATGCAGGAGATCGGCAAGATCGTCCGCTCCGGCGTGCTGGGCAAGATCTACTACATTCAGACGGGCGGCGGTCGCCGCAAGGGCATTCCCGCGCAGGGCGAGAAGACCACCTTTATCCGCAACGAGACGGCGGGCATCGGCGCGCTGGGCGATATCGGATGCTATTCGCTGGACATGGTGCTCAACGCGCTGGGTTATCCCAAGCCGATCACCATCACCGGCTACAAGTCCGCTTACTTCGGAACCGATCCGAATTACTACTACGATCACCCCGAGAACGCTGCCGTATTCGGCGTAGACGATTTTGCCGCGGCGTTCATCCGTCTTGAGGACGATATCATCCTCGACTTCCGTATCTCCTGGGCAATGCACATGAACACCCCCGGTGACACCATCATCATGGGCACCAAGGGCAGCCTACGCATTCCCTCCACCGACTGCTGGAACGGCACGGTGGGCGGTCCTATGACCATCTATACCGAGGTTGCGGGTCAGCAGACCCAATATCAGATCCCGATCCTGCCGTTGAAGGGTCTGGGTCGCGTTGAGCGCAAGGTCCGCTCCTTCCTCGATGCCATCCTCACGGGCGGCACCTCCCCCGTTCCCACCTCGCAGATCCTCATCAACCAGGCGATCATCGACGGCATTGCCAAGTCGGCGGAGCTGGGTCACGAAATCAAGGTAGAGATCCCCGAGATCTGATCAGTAAAACCAAAAGGGGCATTTGAAGCAAATGCCCCTTTGTCTACAGGAGAAAAATCATGAAAGAAAAAATCAAAATCGGTTATATCGGCGTAGGTCGCCGCGGCAGCGGAGTGCTTCGCGAGTGTTTTTCGCAGATGAAGGACGTGGAGGTTAAGACCATTTGCGATCTCTTCCCCGAGCGCGTGAAGCTGGGGCAGGAGATCGTTCAGGAGAAGGGCGGTTATACCCCCAGCGGCACGGGCGATTACCATGACATTCTGAATGATCCCGAGATCGATGCCGTTATCATTATGACCGGTTGGAGCGGTCGTCCTGCCCTTGCCATCGAGAGTATGAAGGCGGGCAAGTATACCGCCATCGAGGTCGGCTGTGCCGATACCATGGAGGAATGCTTTGATCTGGTGCGCACCTACGAGGAAACGGGTGTCCCCGTGATGATGCTGGAAAATTGCTGCTACGGGCGGCGCGAGATGATGCTCTACAATATGGTCTGGCAGGGACTGTTTGGCGAGATCGTTCACTGTACGGGCGGCTATATGCATTATCTCAACAACTTTGGTCTCTTCAAGGATATCGGTGTGCATTACCGTTTGCCCCATTATATCGCCCGCAACCGCGAGAATTATCCCACTCATGAGCTGGGTCCCCTCTCCAAACTTCTTCATGTCAATCGCGGCAACCGCATCGTCTCTCTCGCCTCCTTCGCCTCCAAGAGCCGCGGATTGAAGCAATATGCTGCCGACCATCTGGGTGCCGACCACGAGCTGGCGCATACCGATTTCAAGCAGGGCGATATTGTGACTACTGTGCTGACCTGCGACGGCGGCGAAACCATTGTATTGACGCTGGACACCACCCTGCCCCGCGCTTATTACAGCCGCAACATCGGCGTGCGCGGTACCAAGGGCATGTCCTACGAGGATACCCGCGTGGTCTTCCTTGAGGGCATGGAGGAAAAGGTGCGCGACAACGAGGCGGAATTTTTTGAAAAATATGACCATCCCCTGCACCGCGAATATGAAGCCATGGGTACCCGCGGCGGTCAC
>JAFTMG010000024.1 GCA_017452525.1 Clostridia bacterium | reverse complement strand
CTTGACCGCGATATCTACCGCCGCCGCGACGTGGCGGTGATCTACCAGAACTACAATCTGTTTCCGCTTCTGACGGTGATGGAGAACGTGCTGTATCCGATGCAGCTGCAGCACCGACCGAAAAAGGAGGCGCGCGCCCTTGCCGCGGAAACGCTTCGCTCGGTGGGCTTGGATGAGAGCTATTGGAAGCGCCTGCCCGCTATGCTGTCGGGCGGCGAGCAGCAGAGAGTTGCCATTGCCCGCGCCATTGCCAGTGGCCAACGGGTCATCCTCGCCGACGAGCCCACAGGAAACTTAGACGGAGAGAACAGCGATCTCGTCATGAAGACGTTTCAGCGTCTCGCCCACGAGGAAGGCTATTGTGTCATCATCGTCACCCACGACCCGCAGATTGCCGACGATTCGGATACCGTCATCCGCATGGACTCGGGGAAGATCGTGTGATTGACGGTTGACACGGAAAAGTAATTATGGTATAATGGATTTAATTCCTTGGGGATGTGTTTTCAACACATCCCCAAAAAAGACCGATCCTGACGGAGCGTCGCGGTTTCCTTGGAGGCGAATCATGATCAGAGATATGACATCGGGCAAGCCTTTGCGGTTGATCTTGTCCTTTGCGATCCCCCTGCTGCTCGGCAATTTATTTCAGCAGATCTATAATATGGCGGATACCGCCATCGTGGGAAGATTTATGGGTAAGGAGGCGTTGGCGGCAGTTGGCGCCACCGGCTCCATTTCCAATTTGGTGATCGGATTCACCGCGGGGATTGCCGCCGGCTTCGGCATAGTTCTTGCCGCCTATTTCGGGGCAAGCGACCACGAGCGGATGCGTCATTGTGTGGCAAACATGATCTATCTGGCAACGGCTGTTTCAGTGTTGCTGACAGTCACGGCAGTTTGTCTCGCACGTCCCATTCTGATCTGGATGAAAACGCCATCGGATATCATAGCTGATTCATATCACTATATCGTGGTGGTCTTCGCGGGCATTTCCGCCACCATGTTTTATAACGTGCTTGCCAACATCCTGCGTGCACTGGGAGACAGCCGTTCGCCGCTGTATTTTCTGATCTTGTCCTGTATTCTCAACGTTCTGTTGGATATTTTGTTTGTCGTAGCGATCCCTTTGGGGACCGCCGGGGCAGGGCTTGCGACGGTGCTGGCGCAGATCTGTTCCGCAATGGCGTGTCTGTTTTATATCAAAAAGCGGCTTCCGATGCTTCGTTTCACCCGAGGGGATCTTCGTCCCAATCTCGGACTGATGAAACGGCTGATGTTGCAGGGATTGCCGATGGCACTTCAGTTGTCCATCACCGCCACAGGGGCGATCATTCTGCAGTCGGCGGTGAACAGTCTCGGCAGCGATACGGTGGCAGCGGTCACAGCGGCGACTAAGGTACAACTGTTTGCCTTTATGCTGTTGGAGTCTCTGGGCGTGACGATGGCAACCTATTGCAGTCAGAATCTGGGGGCAGGAAAGTATTGCCGCATTCGGCAAGGCGTACATACCGGATTGGCGGTATCGCTGGTATGCAGTGTGATCAGCGGCGTGCTGATCTACACCTTGGGACACTACGCTGCGCTCCTGTTTTTGAACAGTGCCGAAATTTCGGTGCTGTCCTCCGTCAAACAGTTCTTGCGTGTTGGCACAGCCTTCTATCCCGTGCTGTCTTTTATGTATATCTACAGAAATTCGGTGCAGGGACTTGGCTACAGCCTTCCCGCCATGCTGGGCGGCGTACTGGAAATGGTAACGCGCTCCTTTGTTGCTCTGTTTTTTGTCTATCGTATCGGCTTCGATGCTGCGTGTGTGGCACAGCCCGTTTCATGGATCCCGGTGGTACTGTTAATGGTTCCCACGTATTATATTCAGTTGCGTAAACAGGAGAAAAAACACTCGTAGAACGGTGTTGACAAACAGTAGAAAATATGGTATACTAAAATATAATTTTTTGTTTTTCTGTTGTATTGTGGAGGTTATTGTATGATTTTTCAGGACATAAATTTTGATACCTATTTGAAGAATTATCCGGATGCCAACGGTTATTTTGGCAAGTATGGCGGCGCGTATGTGTCTGACGATCTGAAGAAGGCCATGGAGGAGATCACCGAGGCATATTTCACAATCTGCAAGTCCTCCAAGTTTATTGGTGAGCTTCGCCGGATCCGCAGAGAATTTCAAGGCAGACCCACTCCCATTTCCTATCTTGAGCGTCTTTCCACCAAGCTCGGTAACGTTCAGCTCTACGTGAAGCGCGAGGATCTGAACCACACGGGTGCTCATAAGCTGAATCACTGCATGGGTGAGGCGCTGCTTGCCAAGTATATGGGCAAGAAAAAAGTAATTGCAGAGACCGGTGCAGGTCAGCACGGCGTTGCGCTAGCGACCGCCGCGGCTTATTTTGGTCTGGAATTTGATATCTATATGGGATCTGTTGACATCAAGAAGCAGGCTCCCAACGTGGCGAGAATGAAGATCCTTGGCGCTAACGTCATCGAGGTCAAGGAGGGGCTTGCAACGCTGAAGGAAGCCGTCGATGCCGCTTTTGCCGCTTATGCGGAGGATTATCAGAACAGCATTTACTGCATTGGCTCTGTCGTAGGTCCTCATCCGTTCCCGATGATGGTTCGCGATTTCCAGAGTGTAGTCGGTATCGAGGCAAGAGAGCAGTTCCTCGGTATGACGGGTGAGTTGCCCGATGCCATCGTTGCCTGTGTCGGTGGCGGCTCCAACTCGATGGGCTTCTTTGCCGGATTTTTGAACGATCCCGTTGACATTTACGGTGTTGAACCCCTGGGCAGAGGTACTGCTCTCGGCGATCATGCCGCCAGCCTGCAATACGGTACCGAGGGTATCATGCACGGCTTCAATAGCTTGATGCTGAAGGACGAGAATGGCGATCCCGCTCCCGTTTACTCGGTGGCAAGCGGTCTGGACTATCCTTCCTCCGGTCCCGAGCATGCGTTCCTGCACGATCTCGGCAGAGTTAAGTATGATGTGATCAATGACGAGGAGACGGTAGACGCATTCTTTACGCTCTCCCGCATGGAGGGAATTATTCCCGCCATCGAAAGTGCTCACGCCGTGGCATACGGTATCAAGCTGGCGAAGCAGATGGGCAAGGGCTCTGTGCTGATCAATCTGTCCGGCAGAGGCGATAAGGATATGGACTATATCATTGAGAAATACGGTATTCGCTGAAAATATGACACCGCAAGTGGGAGACGACTGCTTGCGGTGTCTTTTTTTGAGTGAAATCTTGAAATTTACCACCTTTTATGCTATAATATGCGGTGTGTATGCCGTAAAGGACGTAGGAGTGTATTTGCTGTATAGAGATCAAGAGGAAAAAACTGATGAACCAATGAAGGAAAAAATAAAAACTGTTTTGTATTTTATCTTGAATCCGAGATTTCTTCTGTGCTTTGGGCTTGCCTGGATTATTACCAACGGTTGGTCGTACATTGTGTTTGCGCTGGGGACACTGTTTCAGATCTCTTGGATGATCGCGATATCCGGTGCCTATATGGCACTGCTTTGGTTTCCGTTTACGCCGGAGAAGCTGGTCACACTCATGATCGCCATGGCGCTTCTGCGTCTTCTTTTCCCTTATGATGAGAAGACGTTGGGGGTACTTCGGGAGATGTATGCCAAGACAAAAGCCAAGGTGAAGGAGAAGCGGGCGGTACGTGCCTCGAAAAGGAAAATGAAGAAGGAAAATGATGAAGCCCAACACGGAAACGACGGAGGCGAAATATGAGGATCCTTGCCAATGAATTTGTTTTACCCATTCGCGACGGGAGGGAGTGCCATGCCAGTCACTTTGTGCTTTTGAATGAGGGACAAGTGTTTTGCGTTTACTTTTATGGCACAAAAGAGGGAAAAGATGACGTCAGAATCTACGGATCGTTGAGAACGTCGGACGGAAGATGGAGCGAGCCCCGGCCAATCACGGAGGATGACGGCTTGCCTCATTGGAACCCCGTTCTCCTCCGCTGTCATGACGGCAGAGTGATTCTGTTCTATAAGGTGGGCAAGCCCATTGCCGATTGGTATACCCGATACATGGTCTCCACAGACAACTGCCGTACTTGGAGTGAGTCACGCGAGCTTGTTGAGGGGGACCGCAGCGGCGGGCGTGGACCTGTGCGAAACAAGGCGATCTATTTGAGGGACGGTACCGTTCTGGCACCCGGCTCCACCGAGCAGGGGGAGTGGAAATGTTTCTTTGACCGTTCCACGGATGGTGGGCTGACTTGGGCGCGCAGTGAAGATATCTGCTTGCCGAGGGAGCTTTTATTCCGATATGAAAGTACCCACAAAAAAGGGATCATTCAACCTTCACTCTGGCAGGACGATGGCGGTATTCATGCGCTGATGCGGTCCACCGAGGGCGCCATCTTTCGCACCGATTCGGCGGATGCCGTGACGTGGTGTGCGCCATATGCCATCGATATGCCCAATAATAACAGCGGGATCGATCTGGCACGCCTGCCGGATGGCAGGATCATTCTGGCATGCAATCCCGTTTCTGACAACTGGGGCGCGAGAACGCCGATGTCTTTGTTCGTCTCCGATGACGGAGGCTATCACTTTTCGCTTTTGACACATTTAACCACCATGCAAGGGGAGTATTCCTATCCCGCTTTGCAATACGAAAACGGTTCGCTTCATATTACATATACGTGGAATCGAAAGACGGTGCAGTATTTTTGCTTGTCTGATCTGTAACCCCGCGATATGGTACGGAGTGAAACAGAAAAAATGTTTTGTTTGGAGCTTTTGTTATGAAATCTGTATTGAAATTGAAACGTATGGTTGTTGCGTCCATGCTTGCGGCGCTTTGTTGTGTTGCCACTATGATCGTCCAAGTCCCCTCACCCACACAAGGGTATATGCACCTGGGGGATGCGATGGTGCTGGTCAGCGGGTGGCTCTTGGGGCCCTTTTGGGGTGCGCTTGCGGCAGGAATCGGGTCTGCGCTTGCCGATATATTCAGCGGCTATGCTTTGTACGCGCCGATCACCTTTGTGATCAAAGCGGCGATGGCTGCCTTGAGTGCGATCGGATACCGTCTTACCGTAAAATGGATGTCCGGGCTATCTGTATTTGCGCGGTTGATCAGTGCGGTAGCAGCCGAGATCGTGATGATCATCGGATATTTTGCCTTTGAGGCAACTGTGATCGGCTACGGCTGGGCGGCTTTGGCAGGTGTACCGGGTAATGCCGTTCAGGGAGCCTTTGGCTTGATTGTCGGTACCGTTGTCATGCACGTGCTGGACAGAATCCATCTTGCAGACCGTTTTTGAATCAGAGAACGCTCATCCGTTTTGGCAACGGATGAGCGTTTTTTTGCGGTATTACAGATATTTTTCCAGCGCAATGATCAGATTTTCCGCATACAGCGCAAATCCCTCATCGTTGGGATGGAGATAAGCATCACCAAACAGCTCCGGCATGGGTGGAACCAAGGAGAGTCCGTCGATGTGTGTCAGACCGAGCGCCTCGGCTTCCCGTGCCACAATGGCACGGCATTCTTCAAAGGTTCCCATGCTTTTTCCTTCCCGTTTGTCACGCCAGATGGGAGAGAGAACGAAAATCTTTTTGCCCCGATATTCCTGCGCGATCAATGCGAGATGGCGCGAAGCATGAAGACGGAGCTCCTCATAGGTTTTGTAATAACCGAAATCGTTGGTTCCGTAGGCAACCAACACGAAATCAGGGTCGAAATCAATGCTGTCAAAGCAATCCTCGTGGAAATAGGCACCGCCGATTCCTTGAATGACGCTGTCCGCGTTGAAATGACGGGTGACACGCCATGCATAGGAAAGGGAATCATATTTTGATGCCCAACCCTGTGTGATGGAATCGCCGATAAACAGGATCTTGCGGTCATAGATATGGGGAATGACGGAGGCACCGTCATCCAATTCCAACCATTCCAGTACACCGCCCGCATCGTGGCTGGGGAAGATCAGCGTGACTCTGTATTCATCCTTGCGGTTTCCAAGCGCGTCGCAAAGGGCGACGGAAGCCTGCTTTTCATCCTTGAGCAGAAACTGACGGCGAAGGATATTGTCGATATAGAGTTCAAACTTGTTACCCTGCGCGGTGGCAAAGCTCAAATGCTGAGAGCTTGTGTGAAAATCCAGACGAACGCCGGTGGTTCCCGCGGCGCGGGCACCAAGGTCTTTGTTGCGCACCGTCCACGCGGCGATTTGCTTTTCGGTGCATTTGTAAAAATGGATGCCGTCCTCCATTTGCGTGATACGGATGGCGCCCTTGGTAATCTGCTTGATCTGTTCGAATGTCAGTCTCATTCTTCTTCTCCTTTGTTCTCTGTATTCCATTGAAAGTCGGATTTATGTTCTGTCATAAAGGTTTTGAAATAATGCTCCTCCATGGGGATCCAGCGCGAGGAAAACATTCCCGCCATTGCCTCTCCGTTCCTTTCCCGTATGCGCCGCATTTGCTCCTCCGGGGAGACGTGGCAAAATACGCGGGTGTCCATATAGTCCCCAAACTTTGGATGGTGGCTGTAAGAGCCCTCCACGATGCGCCAACTGCCGCCTTCTACGCTTCGTTTGCCATCCAAACACATTTTTGAACAGCTAAATGTGTTATATTGAAACGATCCGTTGAGTTTAATACAGGGGAGGATCTCGTCGCAAAATCTTTCGTAATGCACGTTTCCGCCTGCTTCGGCAAGTCGCTCCGCGGTACGAAGCTCCGACGTGAGAAAGAAATCGTCCATATGTACCGTTCCCGCGCCGAGTACGGATGCCAGAAGCTTTGCCAGCGTTGTTTTTCCCGATGCCGCCCGTCCGTCAATGGAGATAACGTGCGGTGTACCATCCGAGGCAGGCAACGAGACCAGATGTTTCAGCAAGGGTATCAGCTCTGTATATTGACGGGCGACAACGCGGTATGACGGACGTGCCGCAGCACGGTATGCTTCGCTGTGATGTACGGGACCGCCGCCATGTTCTCTGTATGCCGTAAGCTCCTGCTGCCAATCCCGGGCGGAGAAGGGAAAAGCATTTTGAGACAGCAGCTCCTCTACCGTTTCAAAAAGTTGATCAAGATCCCTCATGCTTGCCTGTGAGGGTGTGGAAGCGGTCATAAAAAACATGCGGAAAAGCCATTCCGCAGGTAGCCCTGCCTGCTTCCACGCGGCAAGATTGACGCGGGCATAACGGTCGGAGATCTGCTCATAAAGCGGTAGTCCGGCAGTGGCAACTGCATTCCATTCTTTTTCAAAATAGGCAAGTGCCGCGGCTTTATCACATAAAAGATGCTCCGCACCGAAGACCGCCTGATAACAGTATTTGATCACGTCCCGCGCGGTCAGGATCGGATACGCGGCAGTATACTGCATAAGATATTTTTTCATGGAACTCCTCGTTTTTCTTAGGTTGTTTCTATGATAACATAAAATCGGACGCTATGCAAGATTTCTTAAAAAAACACTTGCAAAATTTTAAAATTATGATATCATAGAATTACAATACTTTATACGGAGGTCATCGCATGGAACGCATCAAAACCGGTGTTGCCTATCACGGCAACCGCATTATAAAGCACGTTGCGGAGGATATGGCAGAGCTTGCCCGCAATAATATGGACGTCGTGGTACATATGTTTTCGCACAATGACTGGGACAGACATGTCGGTGTTATGAAGGAGATCTGCAATATTTCGGAATATTACGGTCTGGAGGTCTGGATCGACAACTGGGGAATCGGAGGCCCTCCCGGCGATAAGTCTCATTTTCTGCAGTATCATCCCGAGGCACATCAAGTCTATTCCAACGGTACGGTAGATCCCGTCAGTTCCTGCTATAACAGCCCCGCATTTGTGGATTTCACCAAGTCGTGGATTGAGACGGTCAAAGGGTTCGGTACCAAGAAGATCTTCTGGGATGAGCCACATTTCAAGATCCACAGCGACCGTTTCACCTGCTGTTGCCCTACCTGTAAGAAGCTGTTTGAGGAAAAATACGGCAAGCCCATGCCGACAGAGCGCACCGACGAGGTCGCGGAGTTCCAGATCTGGTCTCTGCTGAACTATTTCAATACCGTGTGCGACTATGCGGCAAGCATGGAGATCGAAAACAGTGTCTGCGTTATGCTGCACACGTTGGATTACGCCCGCCAGCTGATGTCTTTGCCGAATCTTCACGATTTCGGTATCGACCCCTATTGGCAGCCTCGCAGTCATCCGGAAAGAGACCCCTATACCTTTGTTTACGGTGAGTCTCGAAAGATCATCACCGAGACGGAGCAGTTGGGCAAAAAGAATCATATTTGGATCCAGGGTTATAATATTCCTGCCGGAAAAGAGGATGACATCATTCTGGCAACCGACGCCGCCTACGATGCCGGCGCGCGCACCCTGATCAACTGGGCATATCGCGGATCCGAGTCCAATACCTACAAGAGCGACAAGTGCGACCGCGTATGGGCGGCAATGTGTCAGGCATTTGAGCGCGTGCGCAACCGTCACTTTGATGCCATCCGCGAGGCAAGACTGCGCGAGCTGGGAAGGCTGTGATCACTATGATAGATTTGCGTATTTTGTTCGTCTGCCACGGCAATATCTGCCGCAGTCCTATGGCGGAGTTTATTCTCAAGGATATGGCGAAAAAGCAGGGAATTGCCGACCGTCTGGTTATTGCCTCCGCCGCGACAAGCTCCGAGGAGATTTGCGGGGAGCGTGGAAATCCCGTTTATCCGCCCGCGCGGGCGGAGCTTGTCGCGCACGGGATCGCCTGCGACGGAAAATATGCCGTTCAGCTTCGCCCGCAGGATTATGAAAAATACGATCTTTTCATCGGAATGGACAGTGCCAATATCCGCAATATGCATCGGATATTGGGTGGTGATCCGGATGGGAAGATCCGTAAAATGATGGATTATACTGATCGCGGCGGCGATGTTGCCGACCCTTGGTACAGCAATCGGTTTGATATTGCCTATCGTGATATTTACGACGGCTGTGTCGGCTTGATGCGTGAGATCCTGAAATAAGCGTAAAGTCCCCGCTTTTCGGGGACTTTTTGCGATGTTTTCTTTTCTACTTGGTGTAAACCGCCGGTTTAGTAAACTCTACCTTCCTTCGGTTTACTTTCGAGATGCGATATGGTACACTGAATGTACCGAAAAAGTAAAGGAGAATTGCATTATGGCAAACAAAACCATGGGCGAGATCATCAGTACCCGTCGCCATGAGCTGGGGATGACACAAAAGGATCTGGCAGACCTACTGAATATCACCGACAAAGCCGTTTCCAAATGGGAGAGGGACGTGGCATATCCCGATACTGGGACCATTCCCAAGCTGGCGGAGATACTTGGTGTGTCTGTGGATGAGTTGATGGGCGCAAAGGCAACGCAGACGCCGGGACATCGCGGTGCGGGATATCTGTTTGATCTGATCCTGAAAGCGATTCCTTTGGCGATGGGTGTTGCCGTCACCGTGACGGCGATCCTTGGCGAGCTTGACCTTGTGTCGGGCTTTGTGATGCTGGGAATCGGTTGGATATGCGTCGGTATCTATCTATTAAAGAAGAACTGAACACAAAAGCCTCTGCCGCGGCAGAGGCTTGTGTGTTTGGCGTTTGAATTATTTCGAGCGTTTTCTCAAAAGGTAGGTGTCCAGCTTCTCCTTCATGTTGTCGGGCATTTCGCGGGCGACAGGGCAACGCTTGGCGTTTGCCATGCGATCGGTAAAGGCAACGATGAAATCAATGTCCTCGATCATATGCTCCGCCTTCATGACAGCCACGGTATCGTAGCTGTTATGGATGGTTGCGGTATTGCCGGGGGCAGAGCGGGCGAAGGTGATGGCGGGAACGCCCTTGTCGGCAAAGGGCGTGGAGTCGCTGGAGTAAACGTCCTGACGGACGGAGATGCCGCGTCCAAGCTCGTAGCCCATGTAGATGACGTAGTCCACCAGCTTGTTTTCACTGGTGCAGCAGGCGATGAATTTACCCATAATGCAACCGATCATGTCCAGATTGATATTGAGAACGACCTTAATCAGCTCTTCCTCGTGCGCGGCGGTATACGCCTTGGAGCCGAGCAGACCACGCTCCTCGCTGCCGCAGAAGACAAAGCGGAGACCGTAGCGGTGTGGGTGATCCTTGAAATAATCCGCAATACCCAGCAGACCCACGCAACCGGACATATTGTCATAGGCACCCTGAGAGAGGGAGGTGGAGTCGTAATGAGCGGTCAGAATGATCCATTCATCAAGCTCGCCCGGAAGATCGCAGACAACGTTGTGGGATTCGCCCACGTATTCATCCTGCTTCAGAATGATCTTTGCGCGGGAAACACCGCGATTGATCAGGTCGATGGCATCCTTGGCGTTGATGTTGACGCCTGGGATCTTGTCGCCCTTGCTGACGTAGGAGCGAAGCTCGCGCTGATCGATGTCTTTGTCGGCATAGTTGGCATTGCCGTCATAAGTAACAAATCCCACTGCGCCGTTGTCCAGCAGATCGCGGTATACCCAACTGCCGAGATAGCCGTCTACCATGACGATCTTACCGCGGCAAAGGGAGAGGGAATATTTGTCGGTGCTGGGGAGATAGAGGAAGGGAGCCTCCACCTCATGGGAGCCGGCGCAAAGATAGCCCTTGCAGGGGATCGAAATGCCGTCCGCTTCAAAAACAGCCTGATGAATGGTTGCCATGTCCACGGCGAACGGTTCTTTTTTGGCTTCCACCCCCATCGCGGCACAGCAATCGCAAAGATAATCTGCGCACTTCAGCTCCTGCGCGGAGCCACCGGTGCGGATGTAGGCGGTTTCTTTAAATATTTTCATGATCTGAGATGCATTCATATTTGTTTCCTCCGTTTGGCTTCGCTTTTCGAAAAGCCCTTTTTGCCATTTTAACATATCTTGCAAAACTTTTCAACAGGTCCGGATGTTTTTTGAAAAAAATTCTCTCCTTCCGCGTTTTCTCCTCTGTTTCTATTGAATTTTTGAAGGATATCAAGTATAATAAGGAAAAAGGCAAAGAGAAGGGAGCAGCGGTATGAATTTGCAGGAAGCGATGCGTGTACGCCATTCGGTGCGGAAATATTTACCCAAGCCGATCGAAGAAGAGAAGGTGATGCTTCTGAAGGAGGAGATGGCGCGTCTTTCCGCGGAAAGCGGTCTTCGTTTTACGCTGTTTTTGGATGAGCCGGAGGCGTTTACGGGAAAATTGGCACATTACGGCAGCTTTACCGATTGCCGCCACTATATCACCGTTGTCGGTGCCAAGGGGCGCGAGGAGGACGTGGGCTATTATGGCGAGAAGCTGGTTCTCTTTGCACAGCAGATCGGGCTTCACACCTGTTGGGTCGCCCTGACCTATAACCACCGCAAGATCAAGGCAGAGATCCCACAGGGAGAAAAGCTGCATATTCTGATCTCCATCGGGTACGGTGCCAACAGAGGGCTGCCACATAAAAACAAGCCCATGGAAAAGCTTTGCCGCATGGAGGACTCGGGCATGCCGATGCCGCCCTGGTTCCAGGACGGTGTGGAGGCGTCCATGACGGCACCCACCGCCATGAACCAGCAGAAGTTTCTGCTCACGCTCATGCGTGATGGCGTGACGGTCAAAGCCAAGGCTCTGATGGGACCTTACGCCGCGATGGATCTGGGCATTGTCAAATATCATTTTGAGATCGGTGTGGGCGATCATCCGTTCCATTGGGCTTGAAATGAATTTGAATGGCACATTTGACTTTGTAGCTGCGAAAAACACAACGTTTCGTTGATAAGACGAAGGAGACATTATGAATATACTCATTTTGAATGGAAGCCCCAAAGGACAGTACAGCATTACATTGCAAACAGTCCGCTATCTTGAAAAGTGTTATCCTGAGCATACCTTTGAAGTGCTTCACGTGGGGCAGCGGATCAAAGCACTGCAAAAGGATCTCACTCCTGCAATCGAGGCGCTGGCGCGCGCGGAGCTGATCGTTTTCTCGTATCCGGTTTATACATTTATCGCGCCGTGGCAACTTCATCGGTTTATCGAGATGATCAAGGAGTCCGGAATCTCGCTGGAAGGGAAATACGCCACGCAGATCACTACCTCCAAGCATTTTTACGATGTAACTGCGCACCGCTACGTAGAAGAGAATTGCCATGATATGGGTATGAAGGTTATTCGAGGGCTTTCTGCCGATATGGATGATCTTCTGTCGGAAAAGGGTCAGCGGGAGGCGCGCGATTTTTGGGAATATGTATGCTTCAGTATCACCAACGGTCATCATGAGCCAAATCTGTTGCAGAATGTAGCGCCCAAACACGCAGAGGTTCACGTCCCCGAGGCGAACGGGGAAGAAAAAACGGGCGACGTGGTGGTTCTGACCAACTGTGAGGCAGAGGACAGACAGCTTGCGCGCATGATCGAACGTTTTCGCGCCGTTCTTCCGCGCAAGACACGTGTGATCAATATTCGGGAATACCCTTTCCGCGGCGGATGCCTTGGCTGCTTCAACTGTGCCGTTTCCGGAAAATGTATCTATCAAGATGGATTTGACGATTTTTTGAGAAATACCGTTCAGAGTGCGCAGGCAATCGTAATGGCGTTCACCGTGAAGGATCACTCCATGGGAGCCTCCTTCAAGCTTTATGATGACCGACAGTTCTGCAACGGACACCGTACGGTGACCATGGGAATGCCGATGGGCTATCTGGTCAGCGGCAATTACAGCACTGAGTTCAATTTGCAAATGGTCGTGGAGGGTCGCGCGCAGGTCGGAAACAATTTCTTGGCAGGTGTTGCGACCGACGAGACTGATCCCGACGGTGAGATCGACAAGCTCGCACGTACGCTGGATTATGCGCTGACCGCGAAGTACGTTCCCCCGCAGAACTTCCTTGGCATTGGCGGTATGAAGATCTTCCGCGATCTGATCTGGCTGATGCAGGGCATGATGAAGGCAGACCATAAATTTTATAAGAAGCATAAGCAATACGATTTCCCGCAGAAAAAGCGGGGAACGATGCTGAAAATGTATTTGGTGGGGGCATTGCTCGCCTCGCCCAAGATCAAATCCAAAATGGGCAATGCCATGAACGAGGGCATGATGGCACCCTATCAAAAGGTGCTGGACCGTTTGGACCGAGAACGTGAGAAAGAGGTAAAATGATATGTCTGAGTTGGATTCTTCCATTCGAATCACATCGGTGTGTGCAACCGCCGCCACGCTGGCGGGCGTTACCCCTTCGACAGAGGTCGAGCCCGCCAATGCGCTTGTGACCGCTCTTGCCGCCAAAAAACTGCATGGCGAGAAAACGGACCGGACCGTGATCTATAATCCGGATGCAGTTGCGTTATGGCTCTATCAAAAGTATACTGACATATTTACCGATGCCGCTCTATCCTCTGATCTGGCACTTCCGCTTTGTTCGGTCATGCCCAGCGTGACTCCCGTATGTTTCGCGTCCATGTATACCGGCGTGATGCCTGCGGTACACGGTATTCAAAAATATGAGAAGCCGGTATTGAAAACGGAAACGCTGTTCGATCTGTTTTTGGCGGCGGGCAAGCGCGTTGCGATCGTGTCGACCGCGGGGGACAGTATCTCCAAGATCTTTTTGGAGCGGGAGATGGAATATTATATCTATCCCACCGTGGACGAGGTCAACTGCAAGGCGATGGAGCTGATCGAGGAGGATCGCTTTGATCTGATCGCCATCTATAACGGCAATTACGACGGAACGATGCATAAATGCGGGACAGAATCTCCCGCGGCGCTGGCGGCTTTACAGCAGAACGTGGACTTTTACGCCGCGCTGGTCGAAAAGATCCGTCAGTGCTGGAAGAACCATCGCGTGTTCTACGGTTTTTGCCCCGATCACGGCTGCCATGAGATCGACGCCGAGTGCGGTTCTCACGGATTGGATATGCCCGAGGATATGAACGTGATCCATTTTTACGGCATCAAAGAGGCGGAGTAAACGAGGTGTCTGCCATGAAGCTTCATGAGCTCTTCTTCCAAAGAAAATTTTCAGTCAATTTATATCAGACGCTGAAATTGCCTGTGGGCGAGATGAGCATGTATAAGGATTGGGTCAACGATCAGCGCGGTGATCCTTATCCTGTACTGCACCGCCGAGGGGATATGACGGAGCAGATATCGGATGCCTCTTATCTGTTAACATCCGAGGAGGGCGGGGAGATCACCCGCCTGCTCGGTGCCTTTTTCCCATATTATACCTATGCTTTCCAAATCGCGGCGGATCCCGCCGCGTGTGACATGGGGCTTACGGTCTGTGACCGCGCGGGCGAGCGCCGCATTTCCGTTATGCTTTGCCGCGGGCAGGAGATCGTTGTTCAGGGAGGTGACGCTTGTGTTCACCTGCCTTGCCGTTTCAGCGTGTCGGATACGGTGATCGTGACCTTCCGCGCGGGCGGCGTCAGCATCTATGCGGATCACGGCAATCGCCCCGAGCTGATCGGCGACGTGCCGCTGGATCTGCTGACGGAATATCTTTCTTATCGGGTACACGCTTCGGCAACGGTTGGGGTAACCACGCGTGTGTATCCCAAGGGAAAAGCCGCTTATCGGCAGGTGGAAAGCTATCTCTGCGGCGGTATCAGCCAGGCGGACATGAAGCCGATGACCTATGAGGACGGCACGCCCGTGATGGAAGGTGGGAGGCTGTTCATCACCTTTTCCGCCCGTCTTGAGGTCGGATGCTATCAGGGCATCATGTCGTGGAATCCCTCACTCTGTGATTTCCGCATGGAGGGTGCCATGTTTTTTGATACCGGCGACGGGCAATGTTGCAACGACGTTGCCGCATCGGTCGTTTATGACCGTCGCGCGCGGGAGTGGTATCTATGGGTCTGTTCCTTCTCACACGGGCACGTGCTTGCGCGGGGAAGGCTGAAGGGAGATCCCCGATACGGCATACAGATCGTGGACGTGGCGCTGCTGCCGACGTGGGACGGCGCTGACCGCACGGCGTTTGCCGGGATCAAGGGGGACGAGGATCCTGATCTTGCCTTGATTGACGGCAAATGGCATCTGACGGTTTGCCGTTTGGAGCCGGAGGACGGATATCATTATTATCGCTTTGTGTCCGATTCCCCGCTGGACGGTTTTACGTTCGCAGACCGTACCCCTACGGGAGGGAAGACCGGCGGCTTGATGATCCCCTTTGAGGGCAAATACTATTTTGCCTGCGGCACAGACTTCAAGAGTCGCGCCCTTTATGACGTATACCCCTATGACGATTTCTCCAGGTGTGATCATTTGAAGTGCAATTTCGATGACGGTGGCTTCCGAGGTTGGGGAAGCGTGATCGGCGTGGATATCGGCAGCCGTAAACGGTATTTCTGGATCACCTTTGACCGCCACAACGGAAGCGGGTATAATTGGAGCTACGGCAATATCTACGTGTATGAAGCCGAGGAGTATTTCGCGTAAAAAAACGACGGAGAAGTAAAGAATTTTTGCTTTTGCTCTTGCTTTTTTCGGATTGTTGTGTTATAATATATAACGCTGTGAGCCAATCACAGCGTTATATTTTGGAGAGATATCGAAGTGGTCATAACCGCGTTGCATGCAACGCATGCTGACATCGAAAACAATTTGATTTCGAGTCGAATCTTTCCGTAAATTGAATATGGAGAGATATCGAAGTGGTCATAACCGCGTTGCATGCAACGCATGCTGACATCGAAATCAATTTGATTTCGAGTCGAATCTTTCTGTAAATTGAATATGGAGAGATATCGAAGTGGTCATAACGGGGCTGACTCGAAATCAGTTTGTGCGCAAGCACACGAGGGTTCGAATCCCTCTCTCTCCGCCAAAAGGAGCTAATGTTTTTAGCTCCTTTTCTTTATCTATCAATTTTTCAAGCGGTTATTGCATGATGAATCTTTTTCTGCATTTTATGCAGAATGGATCCATAAGACTGTCAAACCATAATTACAGGAAACGAAAACATTCTGCGGTTATTTTCATATACCGGATACACAGGCGACGTACTCTATAAAAGAGGCTTGTATTTTTCAAAGGTCTGTGCTATAATGAGATCAAAATCTACTACTCTTCGCGAAAGAGGGGAATCGGAGGAGAGAGCATGAAGCCGTTGACTTGTCTGCGATGCGATACGGAAATGAATTTTTTGTCGGAGGAATATTTGCAGCTGGGAAAGACCGGGTGGATATTGGGCGATCTTCCGAATTTGATTGCCGGGGCAATGAAGGTAGTGATCTATATCTGTCCGTCCTGCAAAAAGCTGGAGTTCTATGCCGGTGAGAATATCGCGACAGATGATGAGCTGCCCCAAAAGACGTGTCCGCGCTGCGGCACGGTGCATGATTTTGATTACCCGAAATGTCCGAATTGCAAATTCTGTTATGAATGAGGTGATGATATGCAAAATATTCTGATCGTTGTGGATATGCAGGTCGATTTTATCTGCGGTGCGCTCGGAACGAAAGAGGCATGTGAGATCGTGCCGCGCGTCAAGGAAAAGATCGGGAACTTTGACGGAAAGGTGATCTATACCCGCGACACCCATGAAGCGGACTATATGGAGACCAGAGAAGGGAAATATTTGCCGATCCCACACTGCATCCGCGGTACGGACGGCTGGCAGCTTCATCCCGAGTTGAGATCGCTTCGCGCAGATCTTGTAGTGGATAAGCCGACCTTCGGCTCCTTGCGTCTTGTGGAGAATCTGCTTGCCATGCATGAGAAGGATCCCCTCGCAAGTGTTACATTGATTGGACTTTGCACGGATATTTGTGTGATTTCCAACGCTATGTTGATAAAGGCGGCTCTCCCTGAGGTGGACATTGTCGTAGATGCCGATTGCTGTGCCGGTGTGACACCGCAGAGCCACGAGACGGCGCTCTCTGCCATGAAAGCGTGCCAGATCACCGTGGAAAACGAAAAGGCAACATGATACCACGGAAACAACCGGTCTTGGATGATACTCCGAGACCGGTTGTTTCTTTAGATATATTCTACTTTGATCAGATTGGTATTTCCCGATTCACCGTTGGTGATACCACCGGTGATGATGATCTTGTCACCCTCTGTCAGATTCATCATGCGGCGTGCTTCCTTTTGTGCCGCGTAGAAGAGAACGTCGGTGGAATTGAACTTCTCGCAGATGGTGGGAGTCACCGCCCAGGACAGCGCAAGCTTGCGATACGTGCGCTCATCGGTGGTCATCCCCAGAATATCCACGGGGGCGCGGAAACGTGAGACCATGCGAACGGTCATGCCCGAAAGGGAACAAACGGCGATGACTTTGGCACCGATGTCGATCGCCATACCGCAGGTGGCGTGAGAGATGGCGTCCACAGTATTTTTGATCTTGAACTCTGCCGTGCGGAAGCGCTGGGCGTAATGGATATTTTGTTCTGCCTGCTCGACAATACGTGCCATGGTTTCAATAACCAGCACGGGGTGTTTGCCTGCGGCGGTCTCGCCCGAGAGCATCACGGCACTGGTGCCGTCGTATACGGCGTTTGCTACGTCCGAGATCTCCGCTCTGGTGGGACGCGCGTTGTTGATCATGGATTCCAGCATTTCCGTTGCGGTAATGACGCGTTTGCCCAGCAACCGG
Organism: Clostridia bacterium; assembly: GCA_017452525.1. Taxonomy (GTDB): domain Bacteria; phylum Bacillota; class Clostridia; order Oscillospirales; family CAG-272; genus RGIG3947. The sequence goes on along the minus strand of JAFTMG010000024.1, from coordinate 60,955 downwards.
CACTTTGTGATCAGATATTTCTGAATGGCGGGCAGCTCCTCAAACGGGATCTCCACTCCCATATCGCCGCGACCGATCATAATGCCGTCGCAGACATCGCAGATCTCTTCGATGTGATCCACACCCGAGCGGTTTTCGATTTTCGCGATCAAGTCAATATGGTCTCCGCCGTGCGCGGACAAAAACTCACGGACATCCAAAAGATTCTGTTTCTCGGAAACGAAGGAGCAGGCGATGAAATCCACGTCCTGTTCGATGCCGAACAGCAGGTCGCTCTTATCCTGCTCGCTCAGATAGACTTGCTTGAGCACCTTGTTGGGGAAGCTCATGCTCTTGCGGTCGGAAAGCTCTCCGCCGACGATTACGCGGCAAACGGCATCCACGTCGGTCAGTCTTTCAACCTCAAAAACCATCAGACCGTTGTTCAACAGGATCCGGTCACCGACCTGCAGATCGGCGACAAGCCCCCGGTAGTTGACCGAGACGCGCTGATCGTTGCCAATGATCTCCTCGGAGGTAAAAGTGAAGAGGTCGCCTTCCTTGAGTGTGACTTTTCCCGCCTCAAAGGTTTTGATACGGTATTCGGGCCCCTTGGTGTCCAGCATGATGGCAATGGGGAGTCCCAGCTCCTCACGGACCTTTTTGATGGTATTGATTTTTTCCAGATGCTCCGCCTGTGTGCCGTGCGAGAAGTTCAGGCGAGCTACGTTCATGCCCGCGAGGCACATTTGTCGCAGTATCTCGGGGGAACAGCTGGCGGGACCGATGGTGCATACAATTTTTGTTTTTCTCATTTGATCGATTCCTTTAAATGATATTTACCTTTATATTGTAACAGATTCCGGCATAAAATACAAGTTCTCGGTTCAAAATCCTTCAAAACAATCGTAGCCGCATTCCTTCAGCGCCTTCAAGACTTTGAGGTAATCGATATTTTGGGTCTTGGTCATATAATGGTTGCTGCCGTGCTGACCGTTGGCGGTATCCCACTCCATCACGTAGAAGAGATCTTCATCCTCAGTTGCGGGAATGCGGAGAATGGGCGTCGACGCGTCGGACTCCGCGGTCACGGTTTCGCTATGGATCACGCGACCGCTGTAAAGCTCGCGGAGGCGATAGGTGATCTTGGTGGAGACGGGGGTATCGTTGACTGCATACAACGCGTGTTCACCCGCGTTCGCCTCGTCCATCATCAGACAGATCGGCGCCTGGACCCGACGAATATAAGAATATGCCAGCTTTTTGACAAAATAGTAATCCACCACGGCATCCGAGATCTGCGGACAGCCGTCCAGCAAGTTCCACCAGATGATACCGGTCCGTTTCCATTTTCCAATGCGGAAGCGCTCGATAAAGTATTTCTTTGCCTCCGCCTGTGAGACCTGAGACATGCGGGCGTAATCCTCCAGTGTATCGGGGAGGGCGCCGAACATGGTAACGACCTGCGAGGTCATCAGTGGGATGCGATAAGTGTAGGGCGCGCCCTCACGAAGCTCCATGGCGGAGGCTTTTACCTTCCAATCGTCCCATACCTTGCCATCCTCATCCGTGATGGGATAAAGCTGCTCGGGGCGAATGTATTTCTTCAGCGATTCGGGGGAAGGACAGCCGTGATAGCCTGTCTCGGAGGCGAAGGCACAGGCCGCGTTTTTATAAAAATTGCTCTTGAAGTAGTCGCGTGGACCCCAAAGATGATCCTCACTGAGCTTTTCGTGGGAATCGTAGGCGTGTTGATCCAGATATGGGGAGGAGGGAAGATAGGGGCGCACCGGGTCTTCTTCGCGGATCACGTCTGCTAAGATTTTGCGGGTCAGCAAGTTGAAATTGGGATCGCGGCGCAGCCCACCCCAGCTGAATGCGAGATCACATTCATTGTCGCCCGCCCACAGCGCGATACATGCATGTTGGCGTGTGCTTCGGACGATAGCGGTCGCTTCTTCCCGGATCTTCAGCTGGAACAGCTCGTTTTGAGGATAAACGGCACATCCCATGGCAAAATCGTGCCAGACCAGAATGCCGTGGCGGTCGCAGAACTCGAAGAACGCTTCTTCCTCGTAAATGTTGCCGCCCCAAAGACGTACCATATTGACGCCGATGTCATCCAGAAGTGCGAGTGCCCGCGGCATACGCTTTCCGTTTTGAGACGGATAGGGGTCCAGCGGTACCCAGTTGGTGCCCATGATGAATATTTTTTTGCCGTTGACACGGAAATGGAAGTCGCCGTTTCCGTCTTTGTCGATGGTGGAGGTGCGAACCAATTCCACGGTACGGATTCCAAAATCAAATTCCTTCTCGTCGATCAGCTGATCCCCGTGCCACAGACCGATCTTGACGCGGTAGAGGTGTGGCTCTCCCGCGTTTTTGGGATACCAAAGCAGGGCATCCTTGACGACAAAACGGCAATGCTCCGCCACGTGCCACGGCGCTTGCTCCGCGTGGAAGGTGGAATTTCCGCACTGACCGTCCACCGTGATTTTCAAAGAGCGGAGGTTGTCCCGCTCGGTTTGGATCTGATAGAAGAGATCAAGCTTGGCAGTACGCTGTTCCGCGTCCAGCGAAGTGACGAAAAGATAGGTGTCCTCCAACCGTTCTGCCTGCTTTTCAATCAGGTAAACGGACTTCCATATACCGCCCGACACGGCGCGGGGCATGATGTCCCAGCCAAACATATAGGCAGCCTTGCGGACGGAAAGGGAGGCGTAATTGTAGAATTGCGCGAAGCTTGACGGCGTGAGACGGTGAGCTCGGGCGGCGATGCAGGTGGGGAAAATATGAACGATCAGCTCGTTTCCATGCGCTTTCAGATTGGGGCAGGGGCACTCCGTGGGAAGAAACATATTTTCGGTATATCCGACGTAGGTGCCGTTCAGGGTGATCTTCGCGATGGTGTCGATTCCCTCAAAGCGCAGGATCGGCATATTGGCATCGTAGGTGACGTATTCTCCGTCGATATAAGACGTGGATGGCGTTGGTGCTTCGGGTGCGTCAAAGGTCAGCGTGTAAAACAGATGGCGGTTCTCCAGCTCCTGCAGTTTGAGAATGTTGGTGCTGTAAAAGGGATCGTCGATCCTGCCTGCACGGAGTAGATCCAACTCGAAATTTCCGGGAACCGCGGCGGGGACCGTTTCGTAAGGGCTGTTCAGAATTTCATCGATCCGTTCGGGATCAAAGCGGTCCGCTCTCAACGTTTCGTTGGGAACGATGGTTAAATTCCAACCTTCGTTCAATGTTTGGATGATTTTCATGTGAAAAATCCTTTCTTACGTTTCATCGATCATCTCGTCGACCCGATCGAGATCGGCGATGAGATAAGGGAAAATATGTCCGTGCTTGGACGTGTCGCAAAGAAAATAAAGGCGGTTCGCTTGCTCTGCCATGGCAATCTTCATATTGCGCTCTGCCGCAGAGGAGTCGGATATTTTTCCTTCGCAAAGACCTCTCGCGGAGAAGAAAAACGCGTGAGCGTGAATGCCTCGGACAAATCGCTCCGCTTCACTTCCCACCAGCGCGACAGAGCCGTTGAGCATTTCACCGCCGGTGCAGAAGCTGCGCACGTTTTGCTGTGCCAACGCGATATTGACGTTGGGATTGTTGGTGATCACGGTCAGCTCCGGAATTTCACGCAGATGTGGGACCAAAAAATAGGTGGTAGAGGAGGCATCGATAAACACGGTGTCTCCCGGGCGGATCCGCTGTGCCGCCTTGGCGCAGATCCGCTTTTTTTCTGTGATACGGTCGCAGGCGCGCACCGTCAACGGTAACTGATCGGGATAGGACTCTGTCAGCACCGCGCCACCGAAACTTCGCCGCAGATGTCCTGCCCGTTCAAGCTCTGCCAGATCGCGTCGGATGGTGGCAGGACTTGCGAACAGTGCTGTACACAGCTCCTTGACGGTCATGCTTTTATGTGTGCCGAGCAGGCGCAGAATGTCCTGTTGTCGTTCGAGTTGTAGCATGTGTCCCTCCTTTTCATGATCGTTTGTGATCGGGGATGCTTTTATTATAAACGCGGGATGATCGAATGTCAAGTGTTTTGCATCCATCTTGACAAAAAGCGTGAAAACTGATACAATCAAGGCAACAACCGAAAAGCGAGGAAACGACATGACCGTATTTGAATTGATTAATCGGGATATTCCGTGTGTATGCGGAAAAACGCACCGCTGTGATATTGCGCATCTTGCCATTGGTGCGGGCGTGTTGGCGCGCCTGCCAGAGATGCTTGAAGATAAAAAGCACGTTGTTCTGGTCGCCGACCGTAATACCGCCCCTCTGTGCGCTGACCGTGTCAAAGCACTGTTGGGCGATCGGATCGAAAGTGTTTGTCTGTTCGAAGGGGAAGAACTTCTTGTTCCCGACGAAGCAACCATTGCCGCGGTGGAGCGGCATCTGACCGAGGAGACCGATTTTATTCTCGGTATCGGCTCCGGCGTCATCAACGATACCTGCAAATACGTTTCTTTTTATCACGAACTGACCTGCGGCATTATCGCCACAGCCCCCTCCATGGATGGCTTTGCATCCTCGGGCGCTGCCATGATCATCGGCGGCATGAAGGTGACCTATACCACCCACGCGCCTTCGCTGATCCTTGGCGACGTGGATATTTTGAAAAACGCACCGATGGATATGATCCGTTCCGGTTATGCCGACATCATCGGAAAATACAGTGCTCTTTGCGACTGGACACTCAGCAAATTCGTCAATGACGAATATCTTTGTCCCTTCGTCTATGATATTGTCAAGGAAAGCACCGACGAGGTCCGCTCACTGACCGAGGCACTCAAGGCGCGAGACGGTGCGGCGATCGGCAAGCTGATGGAGATCCTGGTGCTGATCGGCGTTTGTCTGACGCTGATTTCCACCACCCGCCCCGGCTCGGGATCGGAGCATCATCTGTCCCATTATTTTGAGATCACAGGTCTGATCGAGAACAAGCCGTATTTCCTGCACGGCACCGACGTGGGTTATTCCACCGTCGTGACCGCGGGATTGCGCGAGCAGATCGTGGCGTTGGAAAAGCCGACCTTCCAAAAGGTCAGCACCGAGACTCGCGAGGCGGCATACCGCGCGATCTATCAGGATTTCTGGAAGGAAGTCAAACAAATTCAGGATGATGCCGGACGTTATGCGCAGGATAAAACGCCCTTTTACGCCGCGCATTGGGAGGAGATCCGCGAGATCCTGCGTCTGTGCCCGCCGGCAGAGGAGATCACGCAGATGCTTCTCGATATCGGCTTTGATATGAGTGCCTTTGAGAAGATGTACGGAAAGGAAAAGATTCAGCGCGGCGTGTGGTACGGCAAGGACCTGAAGGACCGCTATTCCGTGCTGTGGCTGTATGGCGATCTGTTTTTGGGCGAGAAGGAGGCAAGTGAGATCCGATGAAAAATGAAACATACGAAAGAATACATAACTCCGTCAAGCAGGAGCGCGACGCGCTGGATCTACTTTGGCAAAAGATGGACAGGGAAGCATATGGGCGCGCAATTGACCTTCTTTGCAACTCTACGTTGACTGTGACCTCCGCTTGCGGCTCCTCCGGCTTTGCGGCGAAGAAGTTTGCGCACTCACTTTGCTGTGTCGAGTGTCCCGGAAAATTCGTACCACCATCCGAGGCGGTTCACGGCGGAATGGGCGCCCTTCAGCCGGGCAACGTGCTGATCCTCGTTTCCAAGGGCGGCAAATCCGAAGAGCTGCTTCCGTTAATTGAAATCGCTCGCGCCAAGGGCGCGCATTTGATCGCAATCACTGCAAACCTTGAGTCCGAGATCGCCCGTGCGGCGGATGTGGTGCTGGAAATGTGCTGCACGACCGAGAGCGACCGTTACGGGGTCATGTCTACCTCCAGCTTTGCCTCTACCGTCGCGATCTTTGATGCACTGATGGTGGGACTGATGGAAGAGAAGGATTATCGTCTGGAGTCTTTTGCACTCATTCATCCCGGCGGAGCGGTTGGCAAGCAGATCAATCAATAATCAAGTGAAAAAGGAGCCGATATTGGCTCCTTTTTTGCGAGTGTCACCAAAAAGAAGATTATATAAGCTCTGATCAGAAGATCTCCGCTTTAAAAATTCAACTGTCGGTAAAAATGTGTAGCGCCGCTGTCTCTTGTAAGAAATCCGTTTATAACGTATAATATGCTCAGAAACACCGGTGAATCAATACGGAAAAGCGAGGTATACAATATGCAACTTTATATTGGCGAAAATATAAAACGTCTTCGCAGACAAAAAGGCATTACGCAGGAGACATTGGCGGAACGCATGTTCGTTTCCGTGGCAGCGGTTTCCAAATGGGAGCGGAATGAATCTCTCCCGGATATTGGAATGGTGCTTCCGTTGGCATCCTATTTCGGCGTATCCACCGATGAGCTGCTTGGCTTGGATGCCGCAAAAACCGAGGAGAAGATCCGGGAGATCCTCTGCGAGAGGAACCGATTGTGCGCGCTTGGCAAAGAGCAAGAAGTGTTTGACCTGATCGTACGTGCATATCAAGATTTTCCTAACGATTGGCGTATCGTGGAGGAATACATGTGGAAACTCAACTACGATCCGAATTGTGCCGGACCATACGGAAGCGAGGTACACAAGGAGGAATTGTATCAACTGTGCGAACGTGTGTTGGATGAGTGTACGGTCGATCAGGTACGCTACTCTGCCATTTCCATTCTCGGTGGATTATATGTGCTGGACGGTCAGATTGACAAGGCGATCGAGACAGCCAAACGATTTCCATCCTTGCGCTTTTCGCAGGAACAGGAGCTGCAAGGATGCTGGGAAAAGGGAACAGCGGAATGGTGGAAATACACCCGAAGCGGTTTGGCTGAGTTTGCAGAGTGTCTGACGGTAGACGTGCGCGATATGGCTTTGGAAGTGAGTGATCCGCACGAATCCATTCGCATTTTGAAAAAAGCGATTGCATTGATCGAGCTTTTGATCGATGACGGAGACTATTGCTTCTGGCATTATCACTTGGCAGAGCTGCACATCCTGATCGCCCATCGGCATGTGCGTGCTTGTAATATCGATGTTGCTTTGACACATTTTGAAAAGGGTTTAGAGCATGCCAAAGCATATGATGATCTTCCGCAGACAACGGCACACACGTCCTTTCTGGTACGAGGAAACGTATTTGACGTTCGTAATATCAATTCCGGAACTGAAAAAAACGATGTGGCGCGTGAACTTGGGTATATTTTAGAAAGCGATTCGTATCGGAAATTGAAGGATGATCCGAAAATGCAAGCGATCATTGCGAAATACGAGCCGTTTGTCGGAAACAAAAAAGCTTTTTGATCCTATCATTTCAGCCCCGCCTCGTGCGGGGCTCTTTTGTGTTTGGAATATTGAAAATGAGAGAATACAATATGCTCGGATCCTGTTTTGATTCTTTTGCGGTTTTTTATAGGCTCATGGCTCTTTTTTTACTTTTCTTTGCAAACACTCTTGTAAAAATGCAATAAATCTGTTATAATAATTTGGTATAGAATATTTTCTGCGGAGGTATGAATATGCGTACATGGATCTATGGCGCGCGTGTATATGACACCGAGCGGCGCGACTTTTTCTGCGGCGGTCTTTTGATCGCGGACGATAAGATCGAGGCTATCATTCCCGAGGGAGAGCCCGTTCCCGCGCATGACCGCGAGATCGACGCGAGTGGCAAGCTGCTCCTGCCGGGTTTGGTGGACGTTCACACCCACGGTCGCGCGGGCTACGATTTCAATACCGCCGATGAAGAGGGGATGCGCCGCATGGCAGAGTCTTATCTGCGTTCCGGCGTGACCACACTGATGCCCACGCTGGCATCGGCTCCCTTGGAAGATCTGTGCATTGCCTCCGACCGTATTACGGCACTTTCAAAAACAGAACAGGGCGCTTGCTTTGCCGGCGTTCATCTGGAAGGAAGATTTCTCAATCCCGCCAAACGAGGCGCACATGCGCCCGAGTTGTTGGCGGCGCTTGACGCGAAGGAATTGAAGGAGTTGCTCTCCCATATGCCCGCTCCGTGCCATATTTCGGCTGCATGGGAATTGGATGATGACGGCTCGTTTGCCTCTGTTGCCAAAACGCACGGCGCAACGATGGGCTTGGCGCACACCTGCGCAGATACCGCGCAGGCAAAGCTTGCCGTGGAGCGGGGCGTGATCTCCTTCAGCCACCTGTTCAACGCCATGCCGGCGCTCCATCACCGTGCAGGCGGTGCCGCTTGCGTTGCGCTGACCACCGAGAGCGCCTATGCGGAGTTGATCTGTGACGGTATGCACATCTGCCCCGAAATGGTCAAAATGGCGTATCTTTGCAAGGGCGACGAGCATCTGGTGCTGATCACCGACTCGATGGAGGCGACCGGCGGCGCGGACGGAGAATATTCCATCGCCGGCATGAAGGTCATCGTCAAGGACGGTAAAGCCCTGACTACCGACGGCGCGCTGGCGGGAAGCACTCTCAGCCTGCTCGACGGTGTGAAGAACCTTGCTAAATTTGCCGAAATTCCGTTTGCCAAGGCACTTCGCTGTGCTACCTACACACCCGCTCGAATGGTGGGGATCGACCATCTGGTCGGCTCGTTGGAGCCGGGCAAGCGCGCGGATATTCTGGTCGCGCGTGAGGTGAACGGAGATATCGTTTCGGAGCTTGTGATCAAAAACGGCATTGAGATCGCATGAACCAATCCATGAGTCTGCGAAAGGAGGACATGCCATGACGGAAACAACTGTAAACAAAGGATCCACAGTCTCTCAGCTGAGAGCGATCAAGCGGCGCGCGTGGCAGTGCTTCTTTTCGGGAGAGAACAGTCTTGTGCTGATTGCCGCGACACTGATCCCCATTGTGATGTACGTGGCAATGCAGGGCATCTACTCCATGATATATTTTGCGCTGGAACCGGAAGAAATGGGCGGACTTGTGGCGGATATCGCGTCCGTCGTGGATTATCTGCTGATCTTCCTGATCCTGCCGCTCTTCGGCGGCACGCTGTATATCGTCACGGGGCTCGCACGCGGCGAGAAACGTGCCCTTCGTGACGTGTTTTATGCCTATACCACGTGGCGCGCCCATGGGCGTACGTGGCTCGCGCTGCTGATCCCGATCGGCGCTGTGGCAATCGTTGTCATGACCGTTCTCTCGGTGATTGCCATGTCGCAGGGGATCGCCGACACCTTCTGGTCGATCGAGGAAGGGAAGGCGTACAGTTATCTGTTCTTAGACGGTGGCAATCTCTTTGCCGCACTGATCGGTCTGCTCGGCGCGATCCTTTGCGCCTTCGTGATGCCGGTCCTGTGGCTGCTCTTTGCCTATCCCGCCCGTCCCGTGCGCCGTATCCTTGCCGACAGTGCGACCGCGATCCGCCGTCACCTCGGTCTGTGGTTTCTGCTGCACATCAGCTTTCTCGGCTGGTTGCTTTTGTCCGTAGCTACGGTGGGCATTCTTCTGGTGCTCTTCGTGCTTCCGTATTATCTGCTCACGGTCAGCTTTTATCTGTCGCAGACCGTGCCCCCTTATTTTGACTGAATTTTTCTAAGATAACCCAAAGGAAAGGAATTGATCCGATCATGAAAGAAAAGTATTATTTGACAACAGCCATTGCTTATGCCTCCCGTAAGCCGCACTTCGGCAACACCTACGAGGCGATCATGGCAGACTCTGTCGCACGCTACCGTCGCGCCCGCGGCTATGACGTCTTTATGTGTACCGGTACCGACGAGCACGGTCAGAAGATCGAAAACCTTGCTGCCGAGGCAGGCATTACCCCCAAGGCATACGTCGACGGCGTAGCAGGTGAGATCCGCGGTCTTTGGGATAAGATGAATACCTCCTACGATTATTTCATCCGTACCACCGACGAGCAGCATGAGAAGGCTGTTGCCAAGATCTTCAAGCGCTTCTTTGACCAGGGTGATATCTATAAGGGCTATTATGAGGGCTGGTATTGCACCCCCTGCGAGTCCTTCTTCACTGAGACGCAGGCGGAAGGCGGCAAGTGCCCCGACTGCGGCAGACCCGTTACTCAGGCAAAGGAAGAGGCTTATTTCTTCAAAATGAGCAAATATGCCGACCGTTTGATGAAGCACATCGAGGATCATCCCGAATTCATCGAGCCCGAGTCCCGTAAGAAGGAAATGGTCAACAACTTCCTCAAGGCAGGTCTGCAGGATCTCTGCGTTTCCCGTACCTCCTTCACTTGGGGCATCCCTGTGGATTTTGACCCGAAGCACGTGACTTACGTCTGGCTGGACGCGTTGACCAACTACATCACCGCCCTCGGATACGATCCCGATAAGACCTACGAGGAGCAGTCTGAGCATTTCCGCAAATATTGGCCTGCCGACGTTCATATCATCGGTAAGGACATTCTGCGTTTCCACACCATCTACTGGCCCATCTTCCTCATGGCACTGGATCTGCCGCTTCCCAAGAAGGTATTCGGTCATCCGTGGTTCAATTTCGGTATGGACAAGATGTCCAAGTCGAAGGGCAACGTCATTTATGCAGATCAGCTCTCCGATCATTTCGGTGTGGATGCCGCCCGTTACTACGCGCTCTCCGAGATGCCCTACGGCAGCGACGGCTCTATCACCTATGAGAGCGTGATCAAGCGCTATAACGGCGATCTGGTCAATACGCTGGGCAATCTGGTCAAGCGTACGCTGGATATGCAGAAGAAGTATTTCGATAAGAAGGTACTCGCACCCACCGATATCGGCGATGCCTGCGACGCCGAGCTGAAGGCGGCGTGCGTGGAGGCATACGAAAACGCCATCGCGCATATGGATACCTTCCATATTGCCGATGCCGCCGCGGACGTTATGAAGATGCTCAGTCGCGCCAACAAATATATCGATGAGACCACCCCTTGGACCTTGGCAAAGGACGAGGCGCAGAAGGACCGCCTGGCAACCGTTCTCTACAATCTCCTTGAGGCGATCCGTTGGGGCGCGATCCTGCTGACTCCCTTCATTCCCTCGAGCGCCGAGGAGATCCTTCGCGAGCTGAATACCGAGGCTGTGACTTTGGACACCATCGGTACGGCGGAGAAGTTTGGCGGTATTCGCGTAGGTAGCGAGGTGTTGGATTCCAAGGTGCTGTTTGCCCGTGTGGACGAGGCAAAGGAGCTGGCTGCTTTCGAGGCAGAACGCGAAAAGATGATCGCGGCTGCCAAGGCAGCAGAGAAGGCTGCGCAGGCACCCGAGAAGCCCGAGGGCTGTGCCGTGATCGGTATTGAGGACTTTATGGGCGTGGAGCTTCGTACGGCAAAGGTCATCGCTTGCGAGACCGTGCCGAAGGCAAAGAAGCTGCTGAAGCTGCAGCTGGATCTCGGCTACGAGCAGAGACAGGTCGTTTCCGGTATTGCGAAATTCTATAAGCCGGAAGATATGATCGGCAAAAAGGTGATCATGGTTGCTAATCTGAAGCCTGCCACGCTGTGCGGTATTGAGTCCAACGGTATGATCCTTGCCAGCGGCGAAGAGCAGGTCCGCGTGGTGTTCCTGGATCCCGAAACTCCCGTGGGCGAGCGTGTTCGCTGATCGTTCCATTTCGCAGATTTCAAAGCCCGTTTTCAATTTCAACATTGAAAACGGGCTTTACTTGTAAATAAAACAACGCTCCGTTTGCTTTTTGCAATGGAACGTTGATATAACGAGGTAAATATCATGAACGGTATATTTGATTCCCACGCGCATTATTTTGATTCCCGATACGATCGGGAGACGGAGGGCGCGGATCGGGTTCTGGAAGAGGTGTTTGCCGACGGGATCGGTACGGTCATTAACGTGGCGACCAATATGAATAATGTGGAGAAGTGCCTCGCTCAGGCGGCGAAATATCCCGGAATGTTTGCGGCGGTCGGGATCCACCCGGAGGACGCACAACAGCTTTGTCTTGATCCGGACACGGAGCTGCACCGTTTGGAGAATCTGTTATGCGAGAGAGAGAGGCACAAGATCGTGGCGCTGGGAGAGATCGGATTTGACTATCACTATGAGCCTGTTAACCGTCCGCTTCAGAAGGTGTTTTTTGAACGGCAAATGGAGATGGCGCGCAAGCATCGCCTGCCCGTTATCATACATGACAGGGAAGCACACGGCGATTGCTTTGATATGATCTGTCGGTATCCCGATGTGAGCGGTGTGTTTCACAGCTACAGCGGCAGCGCCGAGATGGCTAAGGAGCTGGTGCGCCGCGGCTGGTATATCTCTTTTTCGGGTGTGGTCACCTTCAAAAACGCGGAGCGTGTGCGGCGTGTTGCCGAAACTATCCCGCAGGACCGTCTGCTCGCAGAGACCGATTGTCCTTATCTTGCGCCGCACCCCAACCGCGGTAAAATCAATCGCTCCGACTATATGCGTTACACTCTTCACACGCTGGCGGACTTGTTCGGTATGTCCGATGATGAGATGATACAGTTGACAAGACGTAACGCCGAACGGCTGTTTTTCAGCGGAGTTTGTTGAAAATACACAAATTTGGTGGCAGAATTTCTATCTGTATAGGACGAAAAAAACACGAAAATAGTATTGCAAAAAAGGACCAAATAAGTTATAATGAACATATGCTGTGAACTGACGATATTGAAAATAGTACAAATCAGCCATTATGTTTTGTTTATATAAGCGCGTTGGTAGGCAGTTTTATAAGACCATTCCGCACGTGAACTGAGCGCGGCGGAGAATTTCAAGGAGGTTATCTATCATGGCGAACATGGATACCAAAAAAATCAGAAATATTGTTTTACTCGGACATGGCGGTTGCGGAAAGACTTCTCTCGCAGAGGCTATGCTGTATATAAGCGGTGGAACCGACCGTCTGGGCAAGATCGCTGACGGTAACACGGTTTGTGACTACGATTCCGAAGAAGTCTCCCGCGGCTTCTCTCTCTCCCTTTCCTTGGCAAATCTGACTTGGAAAGACGTTAAGATCAATCTGATCGACACCCCCGGTTATCTCGACTTTACCGGTGAGGCTGCGCAGGCTGTTCGCGTTGCCGACAGTGCGCTGATCGTGATGGACGCAAGAGCAGGTATCGAGGTTGGTACCGAGCTTGCATGGGATATGGCAACTGCCGCAAATCTTCCCAAGGCATTCTTTATCAATAAGTTCGACGATAACGAAGCTCGCTTCAGTAAGGTTCTGGAAGCGCTGCACGAGAAGTTCGGTAAGATCGTGTGCCCGCTGACCATCCCGATGGTCAAGAACGGCGAGGTCGTCGGTGCGATCGACCTGATCGAGCAGAACGCTCACGTATTTGATAAGAACGGTCGCCACAGCGTGGAGCTCATTCCCGAGGAGTCCATGGAGGCTACCGAGCGCTTCAGAGATATGCTGATGGAGGCTGTTGCCAGCACCGATGAGGATCTGATGATGAAGTACTTCGAGGGCGAGGAGATCGGTCCTATGGAAGCCTTCAACGCCATCCACGAGGGCATCATCCACGGCGATATCGTTCCCGTATTCTGCGGTGCCGCTACCAAGCTGTGGGGCGTTTGGACCATGCTGGACAAGATCACCGAGTCCTTCCCGCGTCATACCGCCAAGGGCGTTGAGCTGATGGCAGACGGCGACGAGATGGAGATCAACCCTGATGGCGAGCCTGCAATGTTCGTCTTCAAGACGGTCGCTGACCCGTTCGTCGGTAAAATGTCCTTCTTCAAGGTCATGAACGGTACACTTAAGAAGGATGCCACCATGATCAACCAGACCACCGGTGACAACGAAAAGATGGCTCACCTTTACGTGATGAAGGGCAAGAAGCAGACCGAGGTCGATGAGCTTGTTTGCGGCGATATCGGTATGGTCGCTAAGCTCAATAACACCAACACCAACGACACCCTGACCTGGAACAGTGCGTTCTCTTATTCCAAGATCGAATATCCTACGCCTTACTACGGTCAGACCATGATCCCCGCTACCACCGCTGACGAGTCCAAGATCTCTCAGAGTATCACCAAGATGTGCGAAGAGGATTATACCATTCGCTACGAGAACAACGCAGAGACCAAGCAGATGATCGTTTACGGTCTGGGCGATATGCATCTGGCAGTTCTTGCCGCCAAGATGAAGAACCGCTTCGGTGTTAACGTTAAGTACGAGGTTCCCAAGATCCCGTATCGCGAGAAGATCACCAAGCGCGTTGACGTAGAAGGCAAGCACAAGAAGCAGAACGGCGGTTCCGGTCAGTTTGGTCACGTTAAGATCCGCTTCGCTCCCGGTGAAGAGGCTGGCTTGACCTTTACCGTATCCGTTGTCGGCGGTACCGTTCCGAAGAACTTCTATCCCGCTGTTGAAAAGGGTCTGCAGGATTCTATGGCGAAAGGCGCTGCCGGCTTCCCGCTGATCAATCTGGCTGCCGATCTGTACGATGGTTCTTATCATGCCGTTGACTCGGATGAGCTTTCCTTCAAGACTGCTGCAAGCCTGGCTTACAAGAAGTGCCTGGAGCTCGCCGCTCCTGTTATTCTGGAGCCTGTTGGCAACCTGAACGTTACCGTTCCGGATTCTCTGGTGGGTGATGTTATGGGTGACCTCAACAAGCGCAGAGGTACTGTGATGGGTATGGAGCCCGCTGCAAAGAAGGGTTATACCGTGATTGCCGCTACCGCTCCCAAGTCTGAGCTGATGGATTATCCCATCACGCTCCGTGCCATGACACAGGGTCGCGGTTCCTTCGATTTTGAGGTGAATGACTATGACGTAGTTCCTACTCAGCTCGCCGCTAAGATCAAGGAAGAGGCTGCTAAGAAGGCATAAGTCAACATAAACAATTAAAAAGCTGTTGTACTACGGTACAGCAGCTTTTTGATTTGTCCAAGATAGAGAAGAACGGGAGACCTCCGTAGAAGCCTCCCTGAAAAGAGAAAATTATGAAAACAGACAGATCAATTTCCGCGCAGACACAAGATCTCAATGCCGACAAGCGCGAGAGCGATCAGCAGTGCGGGGAGCGTTGCGAGCAGCTGATTTTCTACGGCGCTGATCAGGCAGAGAAAGACGGCAATGCAAGCGATCGCGGTGACGGTGCGGGCGATGCGGCGAACGGTGGGACGTGCAAGCACATCCAGCATACCGTCGAAGGCGGTGAGGATCATATCCAAAATAATGCCGAGCATTTCGGGGAAGGTGCGAGTCGTGCGGTAGGAGCGGATCATGCCGGTACGGTTGCGGGTCTGCAGCTTGGTGTTTTTACCGAAATATACGTTATTCATAACTGTCCTCCTGAAATCTTGCAACAAAGCGTTCGTTCCAAAAGTGGAATGGAAACGGCTGGTTTTTGGATTTCTAATTGTTCTTTTTATTGTTTGCTTTCTTCCATTGGAACTTTGTGATGTCATTATAACACACGAATCGACATTTGTCAATAGAAATTTTCCGAAAACAGAAAAATATTTTCAAAAAACTATTTACAAATTGCAATTGATATGCTATAATAATACCATAATAAGAAACAGAGGTACGAACCATGGATTATAAGGAACGAATCAAAAAACTGAAGAGTCAAAAAAAGATCACCAACGATCAGCTCGCTGTCATGACGGGAATCCCGTTGGGAACGCTCAGCAAACTTCTTGCCGGCATCAGCGATTCGCCGAAGCTTTCCAATATGGTCGCGATCTGTGATGCTCTCGGTTGCTCTTTGGATTATATTGTAAAGGGAACCGAGGAGAACACCAATAACTATACCCTCGATCCGGATGAGATAGAGCTGATTGAAGACTACCGTATGTTGGATGCTTACGGAAAAGATCTGGCTGCGCTGATCATGAAAAAGGAGAAGGAAAGAGTTCTCGCCGCGCCGTCTGCCACCGTGCTTGCCATGCCTTCCGTGGCACAGACGAAGACGGCTGCGAAGAAGTCCTCCGCGTCGATCAGAGTCAGCGAGCAGAGTGCGGAAAAAGCGTTTGCCCGCCGCAAGCTTTTCCTGTACGATATGCCCGTTTCCGCCGGTACAGGTGTCTACTTGGATGAGTCCCGCGCAGAGGAGATCGCCATTCCCGATACTGTCAAAACGCAGGATGCCGATTTCGCGCTTCGGATCAGCGGTAACAGTATGGAGCCGAGATATCATGACGGGGACGTTCTTCTGATTCAGAATTGCGATTCCGTAGAGGTTGGCGAACTCGGTATTTTTGTGTTGGACGGCAGCGGTTATTTCAAAATCTTTGGCGGTGATCGTCTCATCTCCATGAATCCCAAATACGGAGATATTCTCTTGAAGGACTTCGAAGAGGTTAATTGCACGGGTCGCGTGGTCGGAAAACTGAAAAAGAAATAAACTATGTCAGGGCGGCTATAAAAGAAAATAGTCGCCCTACGTGTTTCTTTTGTAAAAGCTGTTGCCATTCTGTCCATAACATGGTAAAATAGTACAAGACGAATTTGGGAGGTACAGACATTGAAAATTTTACTTTTTGCATTGAACGGTTCCTACTCGCATACCTCGTTGGCGATACGCTGTCTGCGCCGCCCGTTGGAGCGGGAGGGTTTTGAAGTTCAACTGCTGGAGAGAAATCTGCGGGATCGCACCTCTCACATTCTGCATGATCTGGTAGCGGCAAAAGCGGACGTGGTCAGTTTTTCCGCTTATATCTGGAATATTCGCCCCATGCTGGAGCTGGCTCGGGATCTGAAATCGCTTTGCCCTCATTGTCACATCGTTTTCGGCGGTCCTGAGGTTTCTTACGGGTTGGAACGGTTTGAGTGCGACGAGTATCGCGATATCGATACTCTGATATGCGGTCCCGGGGAAAAGCTTTTGACCGCGTTGTGCTGTGACCTGCGGGACGGAAAACCGATACCTCGGATCCTGGATGCCACCGGGGAGACCGTTGGTACGCCCGAGGAGGGAATTCTGTACCGTGAGCATGATTTCCCGGATGGGAGCATGCTCTACTATGAGTCTTCGCGAGGGTGTCCATTTTCCTGTGCCTACTGTCTGTCCTCCGCGACGCACGGTGTCAGCGCCAAAAGCGTGTCGCAGACGCTTACGGAACTTTTGGAATTTGAAGTGTTGCCGGAGCGTATGAAGATCATCAAATTCGTAGACCGCACCTTTAATTTTTCTGTTGAGCGCGCCAATCAGATCTGGGAAGGGCTTTTAAGCGATGCCTATACCAGACATTATCATTTTGAGGTTTGTGCCTCCTTGCTGAACGAAGAAAGCTTTGAGATCCTGCGGCGGTTTCCCAAAGGGAAGATCCAGCTGGAATTTGGCTTGCAAAGCACCCACGGGGAGACCCTGCGCGCAGTTTCGAGACATATTGATCCCCAAAAAACACTGGAAAACGTGCGTCGTATCTATGAGATGGGCAATATCCATGTGCATCTGGATCTGATCGCAGGTTTGCCGTATGAGAGCTACGCTCGGTTTGCACAGTCCTTCGATGAAGCATATCCTTGCTGCGACCTGTTGCAGCTCGGTTTTTTGAAGCTACTGTACGGAACGGAGCTTCGCAGGCATGCGGAGGAATATGGTTATCGGTATATGCACGAGGCACCCTATACCGTGTTGCAGACAAATTGGATCACTTATGAGGAGCTATCCCGTTTGCATGCCATTGCGGAAATTTTGGAGAGATATCGGGAGAGCGGCAAATTCGATCGCTGCCTTGAAACGGTTTTGGATGGCTCGCGGTCCCCGTTTGCGTTTTACGAGGGGCTGAGTGATCATATCGCGTTGCACGACGGTCGGCATATCCAGAAGATCTCGCAGGTCGATGCCTACCGTTTGCTTTATGAGTACGTAGGCGGTTGGATGAACGAGACACAGCTTGCACGCTTCTGTGATGCAATGCATGATGATTTCACCTCTTCGGAAGTCAGAAAGGTGCCCGCTTTTATGAAAAAAGAAGAAAAAGCAGGGAAATAACAACGTTTTGTTGAAGTCAGGAGTGGAAAAGATGATTGGATTAAAGAGAGGAACGGTAAAGCTTCTCCCGCACGATGCGGAGTGGGACCGTGTTGCTTCGGAGGCCGTTTGCCAATTGAGACGTATTTTCGGCGACGTCGCGCGGGATATCCGCCACGTGGGAAGCACTGCGATCCGTGCGATCAAGGCGAAGCCGATTATAGACATCGCGGTTGCGGTCGATGCTTTGGAGGACGTGGCACCGCTGATCGACGCGATGGCGGCATGCGGCTTTCACCGCAAAGATGTCGGACATGACAAGCAGATCTTCTTTTCCGCAGGGGATATGGCGCAGGATACGCGGACGCATCATATTCACGTGGTGGAATACGAGAGTATGGAGTGGCGGAACTATCTGAATTTTGTTGATTACCTGAACACTCATCCGCAAATTGCCGCTCAATATCAGCAATTAAAGGAGGCGCTCGCCGCCCAGTATGCAGATGACCGTGCTGCCTACACGGCAGGAAAAGAAAAGTTTATCCGCTATACCTTGCGCAAAGCGATGGTGTGGTCGTATCTTGGAAAAACGGTGACGGTAAGTATCGACCGACCAATCGGATTTGCGCATAAAAAGGATATCGTGTATCCCATCAATTACGGCTGTATTCCGGGCGTTCTCGGCGGTGATGACGAGGAGCTGGACGTATATCTCCTTGGTGTTTGCGAGCCGGTGGAAGAGTATCTCGCAAAGATCGTTGCCATTGTGCACCGTGAGGATGACGTGGAGGATAAGCTGGTCGCCTTGCCGATGGGTATGAGGCTGACACAAGCGGAGATCGCTGAGCAGATACGTTTTCAGGAGAAATACTATGATTCCCACGTGGAGCTGTGGTGTGACGGATATACCGTGCATGAATACCGTGCCGCGCATGACGCAGATCCGAGCGCGTTACGACACGTGTGTGAGGAAAATGGGCTTGCGGACGGTTTGCCTTCGGACGCATGGTTGACCTTGATCGCATGCGAGCAAGATACGCCTCTTGGCTTGATCTGTATGAAGGGGGACGTCGGCTCGACGTTTGAGATATGCGCGTTCTGTGTATCGCCGAGAAGCCGTTACCGTGATGTGGCTGCGACTTTGCTCCAAGAGGCAATGATGCGCGGTCGTGATGCCCGCGAGATCCTGCTGTGTGGGAGTTGCGCAAGTCTTGCCCGCGAGGTACTGGGAGAGGCAAGGCTGCTTGGCACGGGGCAAGATGGGGGTTACAGAATTGCTTCGGAAGTCAGACCGACCCGAAAGCCGAGCCGGCAAATTCGGGCGATGAGGCAGGATGAGATCGAGGCTTGTGTTTCACTGATCTGTCGATCCTTTCAGAGCGTTGTCGATGAATTTGGCTTTACGCCTGCCAACGCGCCAAGGTTTACCGCCTTTGTCGTGGATGAAGCGAGATTAATAGACCGGTATAACAATGGAAGACCGATGTTCGTTTGCTGTGACGGCGAGGATCGCCCCATCGGCTATTATTCATTGGCTGAAAAGAGCGGGGAGCAGGTCGAGTTGGAGCAGCTTTGTGTAGCGCCGGAATACCGTCATCAACGGATCGGGGAGCGGCTTTTGCTTCACGCAATCAGAGAGGGAATGGTTCGCGGCTATCAGACGATGACTGCGGGAATTGTGGAAGAAAATCGCCTGCTTCGCGTGTGGTATGAAAAATACGGCTTTGTCCACGTGGGAACTCAAAAATTTGATTTCTTTCCATTCACCTGTGGATATCTCCGGAAGCAGTTGTTCAGCGGCGAATGAAATTCAACGAAAGGTTGTGTTTTTGATGGAATCTCAAAATATATATGATAACGAAGCGTTTTTTCGGGAATACAGTAACCTGCGTGCGCGAGATGACAACCACAATGTGTTGATCGAGCAGCCTGCAATGGCAAAGCTTCTTCCATCCTTGGACGGAAAAAAGGTTCTGGATCTGGGATGCGGCATGGGTGAGAATTGTATGGATTTCGCGCGTCGCGGAGCTGAGCGGGTGCTTGGAATCGACATTTCGAAAAGGATGCTTGCGGTGGCTAGGGAACGGACTGCCGACCCTCGCGTGGAATATCGGTGCATGAGCATGGAGGATCTGGCGGAGATCGATGAATCTTTTGACCTGATCTACAGCTCTTTGGCGTTTCATTATATCGAGGATTTGGATTCGCTGCTTGGCGAGATCCGCCGTCATTTACGTCCCGGCGGGATGCTTTTGTTTTCACAAGAGCATCCGCTGAACACCGCGCAGGGGCATTTTGAGCGCGATGAGCAGGGGAACTGTACGGCATATACCGTATATGATTATAACCGTGCGTCGAAAATCGTGACGACATGGTTTGTGGACGGTGTGGAAAAATATCACCGACCCATGGGACAGATCCTAACTTCACTGGCACACACGGGCTTTATCATGGAGGATGTGATCGAGCCTGTGGCGGAAGATTGGGCACTTGTCAAACGTCCTGCGCTGATCAAGGAACAGATCAAGCCGTGTTTTCTGATCGTTCGCGCGAAAATTTGAGCGTAAAGAGGGGTTGTATGATCAAGGTTACAACGTATATGCCGGAGCAGATTCCGGATGGAAATTTGAAGTTTGCGGTAATCGCTGCAAAATATCAAGGTAAGTGGATCTTTTGCCGCCACAAAAAGAGAACCACGTGGGAGATTCCCGGTGGACATCGGGAGAGCGGCGAGTCGGTGGATGACTGTGCCCGCCGTGAACTTTTTGAAGAGACGGGAGCAACCGTCTTTTCCTTGACGCCTATTCGCGTGTACAGTGCAGAAAACGAGCACGGTATTGGCTACGGCATGCTTTATTATGCCGAGGTAACAGAGCTGGGACCGATTCCCGCTGAGTTTGAGATTGGCGAGATATCACTTCGTGAAACGCTTCCGCAGGAGCTGACATATCCGGAGATCCAAGGCTATTTATATGAGTGGGTGCAGGCGTGGCTGAATTTGCAAAGCAATCCCGATGAGCTTTGGGACATATATGACGAAAATCGCTGCTTGACGGGCAGGACGCACCGCCGAGGTGATCCGCTTCCGCACGGAGACTATCATCTTGTCGTTCAGGTCTGGATCCGAAACAGCCGCGGTGAATATCTTTTGACCAAGCGTGCTCCCACCAAGGGCTTTCCTAACATGTGGGAATGTACCGGCGGCTCTGCTTTGAGCGGTGATGATAGCCTGCGGGCGGCTTTGCGAGAGGTCCAGGAGGAAACGGGAATTACGCTGGATCCCCGGCGCGGTATCTGTTTGATGCCAATCCCGCGAGAAGATAATTTCTGCGATGTGTGGCTGTTCCAACACGACGTAGATCTGTCCGAGGTCGTTTTGCAGCCCGGTGAGACCTGCGACGTGATGTTGGCGTCGGAAGAGAAGATACGTGAGCTTTACCGCGAAGGGACCTTGGTACCGTTCTTCTATTTGGACGAATTTCTGAAAAAAGCGAGGGATATTTCGTGAATGTCAATGAGTACATTGCCTTTTTGCATGTGATTGAAAAGCTGAAATGTCAGACGCGCCATTCATGGACCTCCAGCGGTCGGCATGAAAGCGTGGCGGAGCATTCCTGGCGGTTGTCGGTCATGGCATTGCTTTGCGCCGATGCTTTTCCTACGGTCGATATCCACAAGGTTGTTACGATGTGTCTTATTCATGATCTGGGAGAAGCCGTGACGGGAGATATCCCCGCGTTTCTCAAAACAGAAGGGCACGAGCGGGAAGAGGAGCAGGCGATCGAGCGGCTGCTTGGTGAACTGCCCGAGCCTTATCGGACAAATTGGAAGCAGCTTTTTGCGGAAATGAATGCGCGGGAGAGCGAGGAAGCAAAGCTGTATAAGGCATTGGATAACATGGAGGCGATTCTTTCCCACAATGAGGCACCTCTCTCCACATGGCTTCCGCGCGAATTTGAGGAAAATCTGACCTATGGAGAGCGGAATGTTGCCTGGTCGGAGTGGACGGCGACATTAAAAAACACGTTGAATCAGGAGTCCCGGCGAAAGATCGCGCAGGAAAAAGCAGATATAACGGATGACCTTGCTAAAGGAGAAAAAATATGAAGCTGATCTTGTCCTCCTGCGATTTTTCGCACCCTATATCAAGAGCATGTATTTTAGAACATTTGCCCAAGCCGATAGAAGAATGCCGAGTACTGTTTATCCCCAATGAAAAGGCAAGCACCCAAAAGATCTTATCCGGAAAATACCGACAAAGACTCCGGGACATCGGTTTTTCGGAGGCGCTGACCTTTATTTTCGATGAACGTTCAGCCGATTCTTTTCGTGAACTTCCCTTGGATGTGATCTACGTCAGCGGAGGCAACACCTTCGCTACACTTCAAAAATTAAGGCGGTGCGGCTTTGACAAGGATCTGATCCGGTACGTTCAAAACGGTGTTACCTATATCGGAGGCAGCGCGGGGGCACATATTGTAACGAAAAACGTGATTCACGTAGCGTGTTATGATGACCCGCCTTCCGATCCTTGCTTTGATGATTCCGGGCTGGGACTGTTTGACGGAATATTATTGTGTCACTACACAAAGGAGCGGGAGGCACATTACAAAAAGCTGGTTTCGGAAGGGAAATATACCGTTCATGCCTTGCGTGATGGGGATTCCGTCGTGATCGAGTGATGCAATGGGAGGTAAGTATATGAGAGATATTCTTTTCAAGGACAGTGAGGCTGTGTTCAGCTATCGTGTGGCAGGCGTCTGTTTGCATGATGGCAAGGTGCTTCTGCAAAAGCCGACCAATGACTCGGCGCACGCGTTTCCCGGCGGTCATGTCATGTTTGGAGAGACCAATGAACAGACGTTGATCCGCGAGTTCAGAGAGGAGATCGGCGCGGAGATCCGTGTGGGAGAACTGATGTGGGTCGGTGAGATCTTCTTTCCGTGGGGAGACCGCCCCTGCCATCAGATTTGTCTTTACTATGCCGTGGAGCTGACCGATCCTATACTGATGGAACGAACGTCCTTTATCGGAGAAGAACAGCTTGAGAATCGGGATTTTTCGTTGGAATTTTTATGGATCCCGATAAATCGTTTATCGGATATTGAGGTATATCCACCGGAGGCACGGGCACTGCTTGAAAAGACAGAACAGGGTATCCGGCACTTTATTTATCGCGAAGAATAGCAATGCCGACATGGTACGTACCCACAAAGAAGAACCGCTTCCAATCGAAAGCGGTTCTTCTTTGTGATGCGATTTGTTTTATTCTTTTACACACAGAACGATCTTGCCGTTGTGCGCACCGGATGCCATCAGAGCATGGGCGTCCTCCGCCTGCGTGATCGGGAAGATGCGATATATGCTGGATTTCAACTCGCCGGATTCCACACGGGGCCAGACGTCCTTGACCAGCTTGGCAATCAGCTCTGCCTTGTATTCCGGGGTGCGGGAGCGCAAGGTGCTGCCGATGATGCGCACGTTGCGGACGTAAATGTTTTTCAGATCGATCTGAGTCAACTGTCCCGCCAACGCGGCGATCATGATCCAACGGGCACCGCGGGCCAGATAGGGAAGGCATGTGCCCATGTCCTCGCCGCCCAGACAGTCAATGGCAACATCTACGGGAGTGCCTGCATCCAATTGGGCGTGGAGAACGTCGGCGGTCTTTTCTTTGGAGGTGTCGATGATGATATCCGCCCCGAGGGAACTGATCTTTTCGACGTATTCGGTAGAACGAACGCTGGTGATGACGCGCAGTCCGAAGGACTTTGCCATGGGGATGACAACGGATGCCAGTCCGCTTGCGCCGGCATGCATCAACAGCGTGTCGCCAGCCTTGGCACCGCCTTCACCAAAGATGTTGAGATATGCGGTACAGTAAGCCTCGGGCATAGCTGCCGCCTCTGCCAACGAGCACCCCTTGGGAACGGGCATAAGCATGTCGTATTTTACGGCAACGTATTCTGCATATCCGCCGCCGCCCAGCAGGGCACAGACGGCATCACCGCAGCGGAAATTGGATTTCTCCTGCGCGGTTTTGCCCATTTGACGAATGTATCCGGAGATCTCCAGTCCCATCCACTCCGGGCAACCGGGAGGGGGGGGATAGTCGCCTGCTCGCTGCATCAGGTCAGCGCGATTCAACGCGGCATAGTGGATCTCAACCAGAACCTCATCGTCGCGGATGATGGGATCGGGAACTTCAGTCCAGATCAAGGACTGATCGGGGTTGACTAAAATTGCTTTCATTGTGTTATCCTCTTTTCTGTTTGCTTACCACGAGAAGTGGTCGGAAATGGCACGGATGTGGTGACAAAGGGGCTGCTGCTTGGTGGAATACGCGTCATGCTCCGCTACGGTCAGCCAGGTACAACAGCCGAGCATGGGACCCATGGTGCGGTGTAACTTGGTGTGTGTACCGCCGGACAGGAAGAGGAAGGGAATCTTTAATTCCTTTTTCAGCAGGGAGGTAATGCGGAGATTTTCCAGCTCCTCCTCCTCTGTGTTGGCGGCGGTGACAATCTTGGCAATGTCCGCGCCTCGCTCTTGCTGTGCGGTGGCAATGCGTAGGACCTCCTCGGCGGGGGTGAATTTCATGACGTGAGAGGAGATCAATACCTCACCGCCAAGATCATGGATCATGGCAGCCGCCTCCTTCTGACGTGCAACGGCTTCCTTGTCTTCCGTAAGCTGTATGGGGTGCGGGGAAAACAAATCTCCTGTAATATCAATGAGTGTAGCCCCCCATTTGCGCAGTGTGATCAATCCATTGAGCAGCGTTTCGTCATCGATCCCCGCGTTCTTTTTCGAGCGGTAGTTGGTTACGTAAATGGGTTTTCCCTGCATTGCGGCAAAAATGCTTTTGATGGTCTCCTCACGGCGCAGCTCAGGAGGCATGACCTCCCATTGAAAACCGAAGGCATCGCAACCGGCGGCCAATCCACGCTCCGCCAGTTCAATCGCGCGATGGGTGTTGTCAGCCTGGATCATGCAGGTGATCAAGGGGCGTTCATGCCCTAAAAAGGTAGTGTGATGATTCATCATAAGCCTCCCGTGTTAATCGTATCGCAGGCGTTGCAGGGCATTTCGTCCGCCATCGATCAGGAGGCTGGTGCCGTTGATGAACTGTCCTTTTTCCGAAGCGACAAACAGGGCCAGATCAATGATCTCCTGCGGCTCTGCCGCACGACCAAGCGGAGTTCTCATTTTTGCCATGGCTTCTCGGGTCAGCACGGGACCGGGGGAGATGCAGACACAACGCACGTTGTATTGCCCGCCGTAGGCGGCAAGAGATTTGGTCAGACCGTACATGACACCGCTTTTGGCGGTAGGGTAGTCCATGCCCCGTTTGTCGCCCTCCTCACCTGTGATCGAGCCTATGTTGATGATCAAACCGCTTTTTTGCTCACGCATCTGCTTCATGACGGCATGGGCGAAATAAAACTGTCCCTTCAGATTTACGTCGATTCCCCAGTCGAATACCTCAATCGGAATATCGGGAAATTCCAATTTGCTGTCGACCTTCAGCATGCGAACGGCAGTTCCGCCGGCGAAATTTGCCATCACGTCAATGCGACCAAACTCAGAAACGGCACGGTCACGGACCGCACATACCTGCGCATAATCGCGCACGTCACATACAACGCCCACGGCGCGGCCTTGGTTTGCGGCGTTGATCTCGGCAACCTTTTCCGTAAGAACGGGCTCATTGACGTCGCACATCACGACGTTTCCGCCAAGACTTGCAAAATTTTGCGCAAAGAGCAAACCCATGCCGGATGCGGCTCCCGTGGATATGGCGACTTGCCCTTGAAAATTCATATGCTACCTCCTGTTTTATAACGATGTTGAAGAATAAAGCTTTCTATCATTATTATAGCCTCTTGACAAAATCCTGTCGATATGGTATATTGCTTATTAGGAAAACGATTCTGCTGATTTCGGAGGTGTGGACATGGAACAACGGATCCTACATGATAAAAAGCTTTGCATGAGTGAGCTCCAAGCGGAGCATACCGTATACGCGCGGAGCAATTTTTTTGAGACAGTGGAGGGGCGGAGACATTCCAGCTTTGTCTATTTGGTAGAAGGCAATGTCACGGTAAACGCCATGGGAAATCGATTGTACGCGGAGGCGGGATCCCTTTTGTATATCCCCGAGGGTCAGCAATATCACGCGGTATGGCAGGGAACGCCAACGGTAGAATACTATGCCTGCAATATCATTTCCGGAAGCTTTGATCTTTCCAATGCGGTAAGATACGAGATCCAACGTATCGATGCGCTCTCCGTGCCGCAGACGGAGACGTTGTTCCGAACGATTTTCGATCTGTTTGCCACGGGAGAACGGATCCAAAAGGTACGTGCGATCGGGAGTTATTATCATTTTTACGCGGACGTCCTGCCGCATTTGAACGCGGTCCCTCCCGTGCAATATAATCCCGCCTTACTGCAAGCGATGGCGTATATACGGGAGAATTATCATGACGATTTCGATGTGAAAGCATTGGCATCCGTCGTTTGCATCAGTGAATCGAGACTGTACCATCTGTTCCGAGAGGAATTGGGAACGACACCGGTAAAATTTCGCAATGAGATCCGTGTGGAGCAAGCGGCAAGGGAGCTTCGCACCGAGAGTACTTCCATTGATGAGATTGCCATGTCCAACGGATTCCACTCTACTATCTATTTTCGGGAGATATTCAAGAGTATTACGGGAATGACACCCTCTGAATACCGCGTGGCGGCAAGAAAAAGTATCGGCTCATAAAACAAAAATCCTCGCCCCGGGCGAGGATTTTTGTTTTGGCAATTATTTCATTTCGCTGACGATCTTCTCGGTATCTCTTGCGATAACCAGCTCTTCGTTGGTGGGAATCATATAGACCTGAACCTTGGAGTTGTCGGTAGAGAGCTTAGTGACACCGGAGCTGCCTTTGGTCTTGTTGTTGATCTCGCGATCAAACTCAACACCCAGATAATCCAGCTCGGAAAGTGCGCGCTCGCGGATGCTTGCGGTGTTTTCGCCGATACCTGCGGTGAAGACGATCGCATCCAGACCGTTCATGATGGCAGAGTATGCGCCGATAAACTTCTTGATCTGGAAGCCCAGCATATCCATTGCCAGAGTTGCGCGCTCGTTGCCTTCCTTGGAAGCTGCCTCAAGATCACGGCAGTCGGAGGAAACTCCGGAAATTCCGAGGAAGCCGCACTTCTTGTTCATGTAGTTGTTCATCTGATCGGGAGCCAGATTTTCCTTTGCCATTACGTAGGGAACCACGGCGGGGTCCATATCGCCGCAACGGGTACCCATGATCACGCCTGCCAGAGGAGTGAAGCCCATGGAGGTATCCATGACTTTACCGTCCTTGACAGCAGAGATGGAAGAGCCGTTGCCCAGATGGCAGGTAACGATCTTGGTGCCTTCCGCCTTGCCGCCCATCAGCTTGATCATCTCGCCTGCAACGTAGCGGTGAGAGGTGCCGTGCGCACCATAGCGACGAATGGAGTGCTTTTCGTAAAGCTCGTAGGGCAGACCGTACATGAATGCCTTCTGAGGCATGGTCTGATGGAATGCGGTATCAAATACAAGGACCTGAGGGGTCTTGGGCATGACCTCAAGGCAACCCTGGATACCTTGAATATGTGCGCCGGTGTGCAGGGGAGCAAGATCGCGACACAGTTCCAACTTTGCCATTACATCCTCGTTCAGAAGAACGGATTCGGAGAAGAAGGCGCCACCATGCACGATTCTGTGACCGACAGCCTCGATCTCATCCATGCTCTTGACACAACCGTGGTCAGCATCCAGAAGCGCATCCACAACACATTTCATGGCAACGGTGTGGTTGGGGATGGAAACAGCAACCTCGTAAACCTTACCGGTGATCAGCTGCTTGTGTGTCAGGGTACCGTCAATACCGATGCGGTCACAAAGACCTTTCGCGATGACGGTATTGCTCGCGGTATCGAACAACTGATACTTCAAGGAGCTGGAACCTGCGTTTACAACAAGTACGTTCATAAGAATTAATCCTCCAAGTGAATATAGAAAATTTTACATACGCTTAATTATATCGCAATCCTGATCGGATTGCAAGAGTATTTTGTTAAAAAAGCGACAGAAAAGGAAATGAATTGCCAAAATCAGCCCTGATACAGGTTCTTGATGCCTTCGCTTCGCATACGGGAGATGACAAGACGGGGGCGACGGGATTTGAAGATGGCAGAGCCCGCCACGAAAATATTGGCACCCGCGGAGGCGACCTGCGCGGCATTGTCTTCGCTGATGCCGCCGTCCACTTCGATATCCACGCGCAACTTGCGGCGAATGATTTCCTTGCGGAGCAGGCGTACTTTGTCCAGCATTTCGGGCATGAATTTCTGTCCGCCAAAGCCGGGCTCGACCGTCATGACAAGGATCATGTCCACCTCGGTCAACAGAGGCAGCAGGACCTCCGCCGGTGTTTTCGGAGAAATGGAGATGCCAACTTTGACCTCATTATTACGGATCTGACGGATCACGTCAAGCGGCTTTTCGCAGCTTTCATAGTGAATGGTCAGAATATCAGCACCGGCACGAATGAAATCATCAAGATAGCGTTGCGGGTCACGGATCATCAAATGAACATCGAAGATCAGATCTGTTTTTTTACGCAAGGAGGCGATAACGGGCGCGCCGAACGTGATATTGGGGACGAACATGCCGTCCATCACGTCCAGATGCAGAAAATCCGCGCCGGCATCCTCCACGCGCCGAACTTCTTCGCCAAGCTGTGAAAAATCGGCGGCGAGAACCGACGGTGCAATATAAACCATATGATTACCTCGTGTCGCGCGAAGACGCGACGAAAAAATTCAAAATACGACAAAATAACACACAACGGATGACTGTGCGCATATTCTGTTAAAGAAGATTCGCGCAGGGCGGGGGATCAGAGATTGTAGAACGAGCGGGATGTGCGGAAGATGAGACTCCACCTGTGCTGTGATCGGGGGCGGATATCGGGACGCTGATGTTCGTCTCCGATGTTAAAGAGTCTCCAACAGACAGACCGCGTGCGCCGCGATGCCGAGCTTTTCACCGGTAAAACCGAGCTTTTCCTCTGTGGTCGCCTTAACGTTGACGCAAGACAGGTCCACGTTCATTACTGCCGCCAGATTTTGGCGCATGGCATCGATATGAGGAGCCAGCTTGGGTGCCTGTGCGATCACCGTAGCGTCCACGTTTCCTACACGATAACCTGCTGCCGTGATGCGTCTGACTACTTCTTTTGCCAACAGCAAACTGTCTGCACCGGCAAAGGCCGGATCGGTATCCGGAAAAAGCTTGCCGATATCACCCATAGCGGCGGCGCCGAGAAGCGCGTCCATGACCGCATGGGTCAGCACATCCGCGTCCGAATGACCGAGCAGACCTGTTTCATGCGCGATCTCCACACCCCCCAGAATCAGCTTGCGATCCGGAACCAGGCGGTGAACGTCATAACCATGACCAATGCGGATCATTCGAAATCACCCCGTTCCGCCATTTCGCGGCGCGTGCGCAGAACTGTCTGTGCGCGGATCAGATCCTCTTGGGTGGTGATCTTAAGATTATCCTGACCGCAATCCACCAGCTTGACGCGTCTGTGGATGCGCTCCACCAGAGAATTGTCATCTGTCGCCTTGAAGCCCTTTTCCATAGCGGAATAGGCAGCCGCACGGTAGACGTTCAGCTTGAAGACCTGCGGGGTCTGGGCGAGCCAGATCTTTTCACGGTCTTCGGTGCTCTTGATAAAACCGTTGGCATCGGCGACCTTCACGGTGTCTACCACGCGGCAGGCAGCGCTTGCACCGCCGAACTGATATGCGCTACGGCAGACCTTGCCAATCATTTCGGGGGTGATGAGACAGCGCGCACCATCCGCAATGGCGACGTAGCCTGCATGCTCGCGTACCTTTTTCAGTCCGTTGAGGACCGATTCCTGACGGTCGATTCCGCCTCTGACGACGTGAGCCAGCTTGGTCAGACGGTATTTCTCCTTAAATTCTTCATAATAAGCGATCTCGTCCTCGCGTGCGACCACAATGATCTCGCTGATCTCCGGGCTTTGCTGATACGCACGGAGCGTGCGTACCACTACAGGCATATTGTCAAGCAGCGCCATCTGCTTGGAGATGCCACCACCCATGCGGGTGGAGTTACCTGCGGCAACGATGATGGCACTGGTGAAGCGACAAGACGGTTTTCCGTTGACGGCACGGATGATATCAGCGACTTTATAAAAGATCTCTTTCTTTTTCATGCTTTCGTCCTCGCTGTGTATTTGATTGGTTTAAAGATCAGCGATCGTTCTCGTATGCCATGAACATATCGACTCTGGTCGCATGCTTGCCACCCATGAATTCCGCATCCAGGAAGGCGTCTACCAGCTCCATGGCAAGTCCCTCGCCGATGACGCGCTCGCCGAAGCAGGGAACGTTGGCGTCGTTATGCTCGCGGGTCAGCCTTGCGGAGAAGGTGTCGGAGCAGCATGCTGCGCGGATGCCGCGATGCTTGTTGGCTGCCATGGACATGCCGATACCGGTGCCGCAGATCAAGATGCCAACGGGTGCTTCACCGTTCTGTACCTTTACGCAGACGGCGTGTGCAAAATCGGGGTAGTGACAGCTTTCGGCGGAGTTGGTACCTACGTCTACGTATTCCACACCCTTTTCCTTCAGGTGTTCGATCACCTGAAGCTTCAGATAGTATCCCGCGTGGTCGCATCCGATGATAACTTTGTTTGTCTTCATGATCTTGTTCTCGCTTTCTGTATATGATCTTAATTTTTGTTTCGATTTGATTCTGACGCTTCTCGTGCAAGCCTCTCATTCCGCTCGCGCTCGGCTTGAGGGAGTCTGAGGTAAGAGGGCGTAAGCTCGGCATCGGTTGTACGCTCTCCGTTTCGGTAAGCCTCAAGAGCTACCGTTGCCACGGAATACGCGTTTTGATAACGCATCAGCTCTGGGGTCTGCGCGACGGTCAGTTGTATCATGCCTTTCAGTGTGACGTCATACCCGTCACCGCACAAATAAACGGGGAGTTGATATTTAATCAATTCTGTTTCCAGTTCTTGAATGGAGAGTGCGCGATCCTCGCAAATACGAGTCAATTTTCCGTCCATCATGCGGAAAAGCGCATTGTAGACCTGACCGCGGCGGGCATTCATGACAGGACAAAGGATCGCATCGTCGCCCACAAGACCGATCAGATTGGCGGCAAGTGCTTCCAGCGTGGAAACGCCGATACAGGGCTTGTCGGTGCCAAAGGCAAGACCCTTAACGGTTGCCGCGCCGATGCGCACGCCGATAAACGAGCCGGGCCCCTTGGCGCAGGCAAACATATCGATATCGTCTACCGTCAACCCGAGCAGCTTCAGCAGGGACTCCACCATGGGGAGAAGCGTTTCGCTTTGTGTACTGCCGCTGTTCAGCGTGTATAGTCCGATCAATCGTTCATCTTCGCACAGCGCGACAGTTGCGGTCGTTGCGGTGCTGTCCAAAGCCAATATTTTCATATAAGCTCCTTTCCTCATCCCTCTTCGGGTAGCTCGTCGGTGATCTCCGCAACCACGGTGCGCAACTCCGGCTGTGACGGATCGCTTTTTTCAATGGTCAAGCGGATATATAACTCGGGAAGGGCATAGGGGATGTTTTCGCTCCATTCCACCAGACAGATCCCGGGGCGATTCAGATAATCGTAGTAACCGATGGAGAAAAGATCGTCCTCATCGGTGATCCGATACATATCAAAATGAAATACCGAGCGTGGCTTGGCACGGTATTCGTTGACCAGTGCAAAGGTGGGAGAACGGACAAGGGCACTTGGCGCAATGTGGGAAGTAAATCCTCGGACAAAAGCCGTTTTTCCAACGCCGAGATCTCCGTATAGGGCGATAAAGGGGGGCAGAGCAGCGTCTTCGCACATCTGCTTGGCAAGCAGGGCACCCAAAGACTCCGTTTCCTTGGCGCTGTGTGTGGTCCGGGAGAAAATCAATGAATTCATGGAGGGTATTTGATCCTTTCGGAAAACGATTCAAGCATACATGTTTATTCTATCATAAAATTGAAGAAAAGTAAAGACCTATCGGCGCAGAAATGCGGTTTTCTTACAGTTTTGGTGAACAGTTTTTGCGAAATTCCTTGCTTTTTCGGGAAAAGTGTGGTACTATGTATAGGTACATTGATTGAGAAAGCTTGAGGAATTTTCAATGCATCTTTTGCGCTCGCGACATAAGCCGAATAATTTTTCAGACCACATAAAGGAACGAAGAACGTTTATAGAAAATATTCTTTTTCCTTGCCTTCTGTTTTCGACCTTGACCGGTATTTTTACCGGTGTTCTGATATTCAGCTTTAATTTGCTCTCCACGCAGGTCATTCACCATTCTGTGGAAATCTATCATTTTGTACGTGAAAATCCGATCTGGATTCCCGCGCTTCTGCTAGCGGTGGTGCTTTTGGGATTGTTGGCAGGCTTGATGCTGAAGCTTTTTCCCAGTGCAAGAGGCGGCAGTCTTCCGATTGCGGTCGCACATCTGCGAGGACATATTGCGTTTAAGTGGATCCCCAATATTGTTTTCGTCTATATTTCCTCGATGATCACCTATCTGGTGGGCTTACCCCTCGGCAATGAGGCCCCCTGTGTTCAGATGGGTGCCGCCGTGGGTAAGGGGACGGTGAGCCTGTTTACCAAGAAGCATCGCGCATGGGAACGGTATGTAATGACCGGCGGTGCTTGCGCCGGATTTGCCGTGACAACGGGAGCCCCTCTTTCCGGTATTTTCTTTGCGCTGGAGGAGGCACATCGCCGTTTTACGCCCATGGTGATCATGGTTGCAACCATCAGTACCTCGGCGGCGATATTGACTTCCAGGTGCCTATGTCACATATTCCGTGTAGAGTTGACGATCATTACCGTGGCACTGGAGCATACGCTCCGTCTGCGGGACATCTGGGCAGTGATCCTTGTGGCAATCGTATGCGCTTTCTTTGCGGCACTGTTTTCGAAGACATATGAAAAAGTCAGACATGTTGTTTTAAAGATCCGTGAACGGGTTCATTTCGTATTTCGTTTGTTGGCAGTTTTTCTGATCGTTGCCCTGTGCGGTCTGATCTCCGGAAACTTCATTAACGATGGTCATAATCTGCTGCATGAGATCGTTCATAACGAGCATGTGTGGACTTTCTTGTTGTTATATCTGTTTGTGCGTTCGATCCTCGTGATCTTTTCCAACAGTGTCGGCGCAACCGGTGGCTTGTTTGTTCCCACGCTGGTATTTGGCGCGATGCTTGGCTCGATCTGTGCGCAGATCCTGATCTCTCTCGGCGTACTGCCGGCAGAATATGCGCCCATTCTGATCGTGATCGGTATGGCGTCCTACAAAGGTGCCTCCATGCGTACGCCGATCACTGCGATCGTGTTCGCGGTAGAGGTCCTTTCCGGACTTGGCAATATTCCGTTTGTCGTTCTTGCTGTGGCAATCGCTTATCTGGTCGTGGAGCTGCTTGGCGCCGAGCCTGTGATGGAATTTGTCTACGAGGCGAGAATTGAGCAGGAGCATGAGGGGAAAGAACGCCAAGAATACGAAACTTCTATGATGGTTCAATCCGGCAGTTTTGCGGTTGGCAAGCAGACGAGAGACATTTTCTGGCCACCGGAGTGTGTTGTCATGGCGGTTCGTCATCCGGAGGGACACAAGTCTCACGGAGGTCATGCAGGTATGCATGTGGGGGATATGGTTGATCTGCACTTTGCGACCTATGATCTGGACGAGACAAAGAAAACGCTGTGCAGTTTGTTGGGTGATCAGATCATGAAGCTCAAGCCGTTCCAACCGGATCAAACGAGGAAATGAGCGGGTGCGGTCATCATCCGCTTTGGATTTCATCAAAGCGTGTGATTCATTGCCCGAATCGGTTCCATATATTAAAAATCGGTCTTCCACAGTTGGAAGACCGATTTTTTGTGTGCTTAGTGTTCTATCCAATCCAAAGAGCGACCTACTGCGCGATGCCAGCCGTTTAGCTTGCTCGCCCTGGTTTCTTCTGCCATATCCGGCGTGAAGGTGCGATCCATGTGACGGTGCTTGGCAATATCCTCCATGGAAGCAAAGCAACCGACGGCAAGACCTGCCAGATTTGCCGCGCCGAGCGCCGTGGTTTCAATGCAGGAGGGGCGGAGAATAGGCAGACCGAGAATATCCGCTTGGAACTGGAGAAGCAGATTGTTAGCGGTTGCGCCGCCATCGACCTGCAGTGCTGTCATGTCGGCACCGACTTCTTTTTGCATGATGGACAGAACGTCATGCGTCTGGAAAGCCATGGATTCCAGCACCGCGCGAACAAGGTGGTTTCGGGTCGTACCGCGGGTCAGACCGAGAATGGCACCGCGCGCGTAAGGATCCCAATAGGGGGCGCCAAGACCGACAAAGGCAGGAACCATATACACACCGCCGTTATCCGGAACGGCGGCTGCCATGGCTTCCGAGTCGGCTGCGTTGGCAAACAGCTGCAGTCCGTCTCTCAGCCACTGTACCGCGGCACCGCATACAAATACAGAGCCTTCCAACGCATAGTTGACTTTGTCTCCGATTTTCCATGCAATAGTGGTGACAAGACCGTTTTCCGAGAATACAGGTGTCTCGCCGGTGTTCATCAGAAGGAATCCACCTGTGCCGTATGTATTTTTTGCGTCTCCCTTGTGATAGCAACATTGACCGAACAGCGCGGCCTGCTGATCTCCCGCTACACCTGCGATCGGGATTGTGGAGCCGAAGAGTGCTTTTTCCGAATAACCGAGCACGCCGCTTGAGGGAACGACCTCGGGCATCATGCAGGCGGGAATATCGAACAGTTCAAGCAGCTCGCTATCCCATTCCAACGTGTTGATATTATAGAGCATCGTGCGAGCCGCATTCGACACGTCGGTGGCGTGGACCTTACCGCCCGTCAGATTCCAGATCAGCCAGCAATCGATGGTGCCGAAGAGAAGCT
This sequence comes from Clostridia bacterium, assembly GCA_017452525.1. Lineage (GTDB taxonomy): Bacteria > Bacillota > Clostridia > Oscillospirales > CAG-272 > RGIG3947. The sequence goes on along the minus strand of JAFTMG010000024.1, from coordinate 26,089 downwards.
CGCCGCGCTCTGCCTTTTGGCGCGCGCCATCCACGTGATCGAGGAGCCATTGAAGCTTGGTGGCAGAGAAGTAGGAATCGATCAGAAGTCCCGTCTTTTGACGAACCACGTCGGTATAGCCTCTCTCCTTCAGCTTGTCACATTCCTCCGCTGTTCTGCGGCACTGCCAGACAATCGCGTTGGCGATGGGTTTGCCCGTAGCCTTATCCCAGACAACGGTGGTTTCTCGCTGATTGGTAATACCGATCGCTGCCACATCGGCAGCAGTAGCACCGATCTTTTCAAGCGCTTTTTGTGCAACCTCCAGCTGAGTTTCCCAGATTTGGCAGGCATCGTGCTCGACCCAACCTTCCTTGGGGAATATCTGCGGAAATTCCTTGGCGACCATACTGCAAATATTGCCTGAGAGATCAAACAAAATACAACGGGAACTTGTGGTCCCCTGATCCAAAGCCATCAAATAACGAGCCATATCAATACATCCTTTCTGACACGGTAAGCGTAAGTATATTCTTATTGTATCGCAAACAGCACAGAAGGTCAAGTATGAAATGAAAATAAAGTGAAAAAACGGGCTGATTCTGATGAATCAACCCGTTTTTTCATTACTTGATTTCGACATTGACTTTCTTTCCGCAGGTACCGGCGGCGGCTTTCATGACGGTACGGATCGCTTTGGCGATCTTGCCATGCTTGCCAATGACCATACCCATGTCGTCCTGAGCAACGCTGAGCGTGAGATTGACGGTGCCATTCTCCTCGGACTCCAGCACGGTTACTTCATCGGGACTGTCAACAATCGCCTGAGCGAGCTCAATCAAGGTCTCTTTCAAATTAACCATGTGTCTCTCCCGAACCGAAACGGCTTAGTCAACGGCACCGGTCTTCTTCAGCAGAGCCTTTACGGTATCAGTGGGCTGTGCGCCGTTAGCGATCCACTTCTTAGCTGCTTCAGCGTCGATCTTTACTTCCTCGGAAAGGGGATTGAAGTAACCGATCTCCTCGATGAAACGACCGTTGCGGGGGTAGCGACCGTCAGCAACAACAACACGGTAGAAGGGGCTCTTGTTGGAGCCAAGTCTCTTAAGTCTGATCTTAACCATTGTTCATTATCCTCCAAGATATGAAAATAAAATATTTTTTATAAAAATCCGCAAGTTATGATTTAAAACGGAATTTTCATCTTACCTTTTCCGAATCCGCGCATCTTTTTGGGATCGGAGAACTGCTTCATCATTTTTTTGATCTGATCGAAGCTACGAAGCAATTTGTTGACTTCTTCCACAGAAGTACCGCTGCCCATCGCGATTCGCTTTTTGCGGGAGGCGCTGATAATATCCGGATTTTCGCGTTCCGCTGGGGTCATGGAGCGGATGATGGCTTCCTGATGGTCTATCGCCTTTTCATCCAGCTGGGCATCCTTCAATGCGCCTGGCTTGACACCGGGCATCATACCGAGGATCTGATCCATACTTCCCATGTTGCGGATCTGGCCGAACTGTTCCAGATAATCGTCCAACGTGAAGGTTGCCTGGCGAAGCTTCTTTTCCAGCTCAGCCGCCTTTTTCTCGTCGTATGCCTGTTCCGCTTTCTCAATCAGGGAGAGAACGTCGCCCATGCCGAGGATTCGAGATGCCATACGGTCGGGGTGGAAGGGCTCAATGGTATCCAGCTTTTCGCCGGTACCGATAAATTTGATGGGCTTGCCGGTAACGTGTCTAACGGAGAGCGCCGCACCGCCGCGGGTGTCGCCGTCCAGCTTGGTCAGAATGACACCGGTGATGTCGAGCAGCTCGTTGAAGGTGGACGCAACATTGACTGCGTCCTGACCGATCATGGCATCGATGGTGAGCAGGATCTCTGTCGGTTCCACGGATACTTTGATCGATTTCAACTCGTTCATCAGCTCCTCATCGATATGCAGACGACCTGCGGTATCAATGAAGACCATATCGTATCCCTTGGCAATGGCGTGCTTCACACCCTCCTGCGCGATGGTGACCGGGGAGGTCTGATCGCCCATGGTGAAGACGGGAATTCCCAATTGCTCGCCGACAATCTGCAGTTGCTTGATCGCTGCGGGACGGTATATATCGCAGGCAACCAGCAAAGGATGCTTGCCTTGCTTTTTGTAAAGACCTGCCAGCTTGCCGGCGTGGGTCGTTTTACCGGCACCCTGAAGACCGACCATCATGACTACTGTGGGGGGCTTGGAAGAGATGGTCAGCTTGCTTTGCGTGCCGCCCATCAGTGCCGTCAGCTCCTCGTTGACGATCTTAACGATCTGCTGGGCAGGGAGCAGGGACTCAAGTACCTCGCTTCCGACAGCACGCTCGGAAACGACCTTGATAAAGTCCTTTACGACCTTGAAGTTTACGTCTGCCTCCAGCAACGCGAGCTTGATCTCTCGCATGCCCGCTTTGACGTCCGCCTCAGTCAGCTTACCTTTATTTTTGAATTTCTTAAATGCGTTGTTCAGTTTTTCACTCAGACTTTGAAATGGCATTGACTACTCACCTTCCTTTCGTGGGTTGTCAGCGGATTTCCGCCAGAAGAGAGCGGATCTCACTTGCCAGCTCTGCGGAGAGATCTTGCTCGTGATCGAGCAGGGAAAGAACGCGATCCGCCCGTCCGCGCAATTGGAGATCCCGCCTGGCAAGCCCCAATTTTTCTTCCCAAAAGAACAGCTCTTCTTCCGTTTTTTTGATCATGTCACGAACCCCTTGTCTTGAGATGCCGATCTGCTCGGCGATCTCTGCCAGAGAGAGGTCCTCGTTATAATACATTTCCATCACGCCGCGCTTCTTTTCGGGGAGGATCTCTCCGTAAAAGTCAAGCAGATAGCTGATGTTCCAATCTTTTTCAAACATAAATGCTCCCAAAGTGGTGTAAAGCAAATTACTTTACACATTATAACAGAGAGGTCTTGTTTTGTCAAGAGCTTTTTGAAATTATTTTTTGCTTTTTTCACAATTTTTCAGGAATGCTCTTGTGTGTCTTTAACAAAAGGCAGGACGGTCACAAAAGCAAGACCGTCCTGTCTTCATTTGTCAGATCTCCAGATAGCCCTTCAGCACCTTCAACGTGTTGAAAACACCGTCGATATGGCTTCGCTCATAGCCGTGACTTGCATACACGCCGGCACCGATCAGACCGTGGCGGATGTCGTAGCCTGCGCGGAGGGTAGCCTCCACGTCGGAGCCGTAATGGGGATAGACGTCCACAGCGTAGTCCGCGCCCTCGCGCTTGGCGGCATCGATCAGCTTGCCGACCACCGTATAGCTGTAGGGTCCGCCGGAATCCTTGGCGCAGATCGAAACCTGCCGCTCAGTGCATTGGACACCGTTGCCAACGCATCCCATATCCACGCTGATCGCTTCGGTCACACCGCAGGGAACGGAGGCGGATCCGCCGTGTCCCACCTCTTCATAGCAGGTGACATGCGCCCAAACGTGTCTTTTGGGAGATATGCCGTTATCCTTCATATATTTTGCAAGTCCGAGCAGGATGCCGACGGAGAGCTTGTCGTCGAGAAAACGGCTCTTGATATATCCCGACTCGGTGATCTTCGAGCGGGGATCGAAGCACACGATATCACCGACCTCAATGCCGAGCGCACGGCTATCTGCGGCGGATCGCACGTCCTCATCCAGAAGGATCTCGGTGGTGTCGAAGTTGCGGGAGGTGCTTCCGTAGCTGCCGTTGACGTGTACCGAAGCGTTACACAACTGTAGCGTTCCTTCGATCACCCTGCCGCTGCGGGTATAGACACGGACGTTTTCCGTTTCGGCGTTTTCCGCACGCATGCCGCCGAGATTGGTTACCCGAAGTCTGCCATTGCCCTTGATCTCGGCGACCATAGCACCAAGTGTGTCGGCGTGTGCCTCCAAAAGCAGGGCATCGCTGTCATCCTTTCCGCCGAGGTCGATCAGAACGCCGCCCTTGGTGGTGATCGCGGCGGTCATGCCCAGCTCGGAAAAAGCGTGGCAGACCCATTCCGCCGCGCGATCGGTAAAGCCGCTGGGGCTGTCTATCGCGATCAATTCCAGCGCTTTCTGCGCCGAATATTTTGCATATTCCTTGTTCATACGAAAGCTCCTTTGAAAAAGATTACGGTATCTATTATAACATCCATCGGCGACAATGTCAAATCAAAGTTACGGGATCAGATATTTCTTGTCGATTTTTGAAAACCCCGTTGACATCCCCCTTCGTTTCGCGGTATAATAGGGTATCAAATTTAAGGAAAGGCAAGGTTTTTGTCCATGAAAGATTTTAATACGATCCGCAGCGAAGAATCCGGACGAATTCTGGTAGCGGCACATCGCGGTGCTTGCGGCGGTAATATCCCTTGCAATACGATGACGGCCTTTGAGACCGCTCTCCGCCAGGGCGCAGATATATTGGAGATGGACGTAGAAAGAGCCGCCGACGGCACGCTCTTTATTTTCCACGAGGGCAAGGAAAAATCCCATCTGAATGATTTTGAGCATAGTCTGAAGCTGATGACCGCGGAGGAGATCCGCCGTTTGCGCTACGTGAATCAGGACCATGATGTAACACAGTTTCCGATCAATACGCTGGACGAGGTTCTGGAGGCGTTCAAGGGGCGTTGCTACATCAATCTGGATCATTGCTGGAACTTTTTCCCCGAGGCGGTTGCGGCAGTGCGCCGCCACGGTATGGAGGAGCAGATCATTCTCAAGAGCGGACCCAAGCAGAAATTCTTCGATATCATCGAAGAGGTCGCTCCCGATATCGCCTATATGCCCATTCTGAAGAACGTGGATGAATGCCACGATATTCTATCACGCATGAACATCAATTATGCGGGCGCCGAGGTCGTTTTTGACTCGTTGGATGCCGAGATCGCACAGCTGGCGTATATCGAAAAGATGCACAAGGAAGGCAAGAAGCTGTGGGCAAATGCCATCATTTACCGTTATACGGTTCAACTTGCCGCAGGTATGAGTGACGATACCTCGCTGGTGGAGGAGCCCTCCAAGGGCTGGGGTGCTCTCGCGGATCGCAATTATGACATCATTCAGACCGACTGGACGGGAATGATGTGTGATTATCTGTACAAGACAGGCAAGATCTACAAAAACTGATCAAAGGAAAGGGAACGACCGCCATGTATATCGCGTGGCGGTCTTCTTTTCAAAGCACTTATGAGTATATTTACGCATCGACTGTTGGCAATAGCCGCCGCCGTGGCGATGGCGACAGCCGTTCTCTCGTTTTCGATATCTCAACCGATACGCTTGATATGTATGATTGCGATATCGGTCGCTTTTCTTGGCACATTGTGCTTTTGGATCAAATGCCGCGGAAAACCCTCCGCATTACTGCTGACACTGACGCTTTGTCTCCTGTTGTCGGGAATCCTGCTGCTTCGCTCCGCTATGCATTTTGGCATTGAGATTCCTCTTTATGAAGAAGACGCGCCTTGTGCGGTGACTTGCCGTATTTTGGAGGAGGAGGGAAGCGGGAACGGTTACGCCCGTTATACGGTGAATATAACGGAGCTTGACGGACAAAAGACCGACCTTTGTGCCACACTTGAGTGTACTTATGCGGCAACCTGTCACATCGGAGATACCGTTGTACTTTCTGCCATTGTCAGTTTGCCGGAAAAGGTATATTCGCAGGAAGAATATCTGTACTCGGTTGCCAATGGTATCCGCTTACATGTGCTGAGCGAGCAGGAATCGCAAATGACTGTTTTGGGCGGTGAGAAAACGGCGTTTCGCGAATTCTTTTCTCATCTTCGTGCCAATCTTGCATCCAGGATGCTTCGTCTTGTGGGAAAACGAAACGGCGGATTAGCGATCACGTTGTTTTTAGGCGACCGGACGTATCTGAACACAGAGATCACCACGCATTTTCGACGCTCAGGTGTTTCTCATTTGTTGGCACTCAGCGGCATGCACGTTTCGATTTTGCTTGGAATCTTTGCCTCGGTAGGAACGAAAGTCCGTGTGCCCAAAAGGATACGTCTGATATTGCTGGCCATCCTCCTGATCGGTTATCTTGCTTTGACGGATTTTCGAATCTCCGCTATACGTGCGGCTGGCATGGTATTGCTCATGTATCTTGCCGAATTCTCGGGACAACAGAATGATCCGCTCACCTCGCTTTGTTTTGTTGGCTTCATGATGCTTGCCGTTTCGCCGTCCACCGTGGCGGACGCGGGCTTCTGGATGTCTTTTTCGGCGGTTTTCGGATTGGTGACGATACTCCCGTATTTCAACGAATGGTTGAAATGCAAAAACATTTCGCACGTTTTGTCGACGGTTTGCGCATCTTTGGTGGCTTCTGTTACGGCAATTGTGGCGGTTGTATTCATAAGCTGGATCTTCAGCGGAGAATTCACTCTGATGGGTATCCCGCTCACGGTGATCCTTTCTCCCGTTCTTTCTCTGATACTTATGTTGATACCTGCAGTGCTTCTTCTGGATGCTCTTCCTTTTTTCAGCGCGACGCCCGTGGCATTTCCTTTGCGACTGTTATTGGAGCTGATGGGGCGGCTGACCGCAAAGGTTTCGGAGATCCCGCGTGTATCGGTCTCTCTTCAAACGCCGTATGCGGGTTGGATCCTTGGCGTTATGACAGCAGTGCTTCTGCTGCTTTTGTGTCTTCCTCTCAAGCGTAAGCTTTGGCTGGTGCTACCGCCCGTTCTTGCTTTGGCGGTCTTTTGTACAACAACATTTATGTGGTATCACACAACCTTTGGGACACAGGTCACGGCGGCATACGTGGTGCGCGGAAGCGGGAGCGCGTTGATCGTCAATGATTACGGATCCGTCACGGTGATCGATACCTCAGCAGGAAGTGATGCCGTTATGAGAGAGGCGCAGAGGGCATATGAGAAAATGGCAGCGACGGAGGTCGATTTCTTGATCCTGACACACTGCCACCGTGCTCACGTGACGAGCGTTACCAAGCTCGCCAAACGTACGGCGCTCCACCGCATATACGTTCCCATGCCGAAAAGCGATGAGGATTATCTCGTGCTTTCCGCTCTATATGACAGGTTGGCACCCTTGGGTACGGATATCCTTTGTTATGGCCCCAAGGATGCCTTGCAATTGACATCACAGGTCGTGTTTACACCGGTCGCCTCGCCGTCCATTGCGCGTTCTACGCATCCAATTGTATCGTACATGGTGCAGACCCCTTCGCAAATTGTCACGTTTGCGCATCCGTCGATACAAGAAACAGATGCATTCTCTACGTTCCGTTGGATCACAGAGCGCTCGGATATTTTGATCTTTGGAGAGGACGGCCCCGTCATCAAGCACCCGATGACGCTGTTTGAGATAGGGAAAAGCACGAGGCTGATATTGACAGACGGCACGGATGCCCTTACTTCCTTAGTCGGCACGCTTTCCGGTTCGGATGCACCGTGTGTGATCACGGATATCACGTGCTACAAATTTTCCATTCCGAAATAACCCGAAGCAACAGATCTTTTTGAGGTCTGTTGCTTTTTCTCACATTCATTAAGATTTTGTCATATCCTGTGAATAAAACCGATGTGGAGGGATGGATTTGACAGATCGTCAACATAGCGTCGCTGTGCTGGGCGGTGATGCTCGGCAGGTATACGCGGCGGATCATTTGACACGCGCGGGATATGCGGTGAAGACCTACGGATTGGCTGCCGACACCCAACGAGCGATTCGGTGCGCCTCGTTTGAGGCTGCGATCAACGAGGCGGATATATGGCTTTTGCCGCTTCCCATGACGCGTGACGGATTCCAGATCACGGGGACCGATATTTCCGTAACGCAACTTGTCTCACGAATGTCCGAGAAGCATACCGTTTTTTGCGGTCGGCCGGATACGGAATGCTTACAGAAAATGAACTCGCGCGGATCGAAGGTCATCGATTACAGTCAGGACGAGGTATTTATGATCCGCAACGCTCAACCAACTGCCGAGGGAGCGGTGGGGATTGCCATGAACGAAATGAGGCGGACATTGTTCGGAAGTTGCGCTTTGGTCGTCGGATATGGCAGGATCGGAAAGCTTTTGAGCGAACTGCTGATACGCGTGGGGGTTGACGTTACCGTCGCCGCCCGTAAGGATGCCGACCTCGCGTATGCCGCGTTGCGCGGTTGTCACACCTGCAAGATCATCACACGGGAGAAGGGGAGCGAGCTGCCGGCTTTATCCTCCGGTTTTCACGTGATCTTCAATACCGTTCCTGTCCTTTTATTGGATGAGCGTATGCTGGAGGCGACGGATCGCGAAACGGTTCTGATCGATCTTGCCTCCGCACCCGGTGGAATCGACTACGACGCGGCTAACCGATTGGGGCTTAAAACAGTTGTGGCGCTATCGCTTCCGGGAAAGGTTGCGCCGTTGACGGCGGGAGAGATCATCGGAGATTGTGTATTATCGTATATGAGGGGAGGAGACGGTTCACCATGACAGGATATGCGCTGTGCGGATCTTTTTGTACTTTGTCGGATTCGGTCAGGCAATTGGAGCAGCTGATCGGAGGCGGTATGGATATCTGTCCGATCATGAGCAACGCAGTATATGAGACCGATACACGTTTTGGAAAAGCGGAGACGTGGCGGAAGCTGATCGAGGATCTCTGCAAAAAAAACATCATTCACACAATTACGGAAGCAGAGCCTTTGGGTCCCAAGAGTCCTCTGGATATGTTGATCCTTTGTCCTTGCACGGGAAATACGTTGGCAAAGCTTGCCAATGGGATCACAGATACACCGGTGTGCATGGCGGCAAAGGCACATATGAGGACAGACCGTCCACTCGTGATCGCACTTGCCTCCAATGACGCGATGTCGGCCAATCTGAAAAATATCGGGACGTTGCTGAGTCGAAAGGGCGTGTATTTTGTCCCTGTGCGTCAGGATGACCCGATTGGTAAGCCCCATTCATTGGTTGCAGATTTTTCATTGCTTTCTAAAACCGTAGAGCTGGCAAAGCATGGAAGACAGCTCCGCCCGCTGTTCCTCTGAAATATAAAAAGTCGCAAATGTTTTTTTGCGACTTTTTTTATATTTTCTTTTTTAATATACCTTGACAGATGATGTATGTTGTGATAATATATATACAAAAAAGGAGGTATGAAAAATGTCCAATATCGCGGCAGACCTGATACGCGGGCACACGGAAACGATCATTCTTGCCCAACTGATGGCAGGGGATAGCTACGGATACCGCATCAACAAGGCGGTAAAGCAAATGACCGACGGAAAATATGAGTTTAAAGAGGCAACGCTGTATTCCGCCTTCAAGCGATTGGAGGAGGAGCGCTACATCCAATCCTATTGGGGAAATGAGGAAAGCGGCGCGCGGAGACGGTATTATACCATTTCCGATCTTGGCAGACAGCACTACCGCCAATTGACGGATGAATGGGGACAGGTCAGCCGGATGATCGAAATGCTGGTTCAGATCCCCCAATCGGAACAAATATAAAGGAGAGACAAGATATGAGAGAACAAATTCCCGCCTATCTGGATCGCGTTTTTGCCAACGCGCCCTGCACGAGAAAGGCTGTGGAGATGAAAGAAGCGATCCTTGCGGATACGCTTGAAAAATACGACGATATGGTCCGTGAAGGCAAGAAGCCTCAGGATGCCTATCGCAACGCGGTCGGCAGTATCGGAAACCTGGAGGATCTGATTGCCTCTCTTCGCAACGAACAACCGGAGTTTACGCCGCCTCCTCCACCCAAGCACGTGGTCGGTGCCAAGCACAACCCGCTGTTCCACTCGATCAACAGCGCGCTGTGGATGCTTGTTCTGGTGGTGTATTTTCTGCTCAGCTTTGCCACGGGCGCCTGGCATATCACTTGGCTGACCTTTTTGATTGGCATCGCGCTTTCCAACATTCTGCGCGCGATCTTTGATCTGATCGGAGGTGGAAGATCATGAAGGGGAGTGCCATCATCAGAATATGTCTTTGGACGATCCTGGCAGCAGTTCTTACAGTGATCATGATTGTAGGTATGGCATTCGGGAGTCTGAAAACCGGCAATTGGAACGTTTCTTTGGGTGGCTACTATTATGATGAGGAAGGTAGTTATTCTGTCGGGGAAACAGCACTTGAAACGGATGCTGTTCATAGCATCGATATTGACTGGCTTTCCGGAAATATCCGCATTGTTGCCACGGAGGAAAACCGGATCACGGTGAATGAGAGCGAGACGGCATCCTCGGACGATGCCCTTCGTTGGCGTCTGCATGACGGTGAACTGCAGATCAAATATTGCAAGCCTCGCCGCTTCGGAAAGATCACGTTTGCCAAGGATCTGGAGATCAGCGTTCCGTCGTCCATGTTGACCGAGGATATCGACCGTACTCTCTACGGGATTGAGGTTGAAAACGTGTCCTCGCAGATCCATGTGGAGGGGTTGGCGGTTCGCTCGCTGGATATCGAGAGTGTTTCCGGCAATATCGATCTTCTCAAGTCCGAGATCGGTACGTTGGAGATCGGGAATGTCAGCGGAACGGTTCAGATCGAAAAGAGTATGATCGAGCGTGCAGAGCTTTCCACCGTCAGTGGCAACGTTTCGCTGAATGGCACCGTTCGCTCGTTGGAGTTGAAGGGTGTTTCCGCACGTTTGGACGTGTATACCATCCAATGTCCCGCAGAGCTGTCCTGCGAGTCTGTGAGCGGGTACGTGAAGCTGGTGATCCCCGAGCAGTCCGGCTTCAGGGTGCAGATGGATTCCGTCAGCGGTAAGCTGAGTGCGACCGACTTCGGGATCTTATCTCGAGGGAACGGCACTTATGTTTGCGGTGACGGCAGTGCGGATTTTGAGATTGAAACCGTCAGTGGCATGGTTGAGATCTGTAAAATAACGGCGGCGGAGTGATTGACAAACGCCTCGTTTCCGTGTATAATGAATGCAATACGGTTACGATCTGTAATTCGTGACGAGAGATCAAAGGAGGATTTGCTATGATCGCCAATTTGGTATTTGTGGATGTAAAGCCCGAATTTGTAGAGGATTTTAAAAAAGCCAGCGTGTTGAACCACGAGGGCAGCCGCAAGGAGCCGGGGAACATTCGTTTTGACGTGTTGCAGAGCGCGGATGATCCCACCAAGTTTACACTCTATGAGGTGTTTGCCGATGAGGATGCCGTTGCGGCACACAAGGCAACAGAGCACTATCATATTTGGAAGGAAACGGTCGCCCCCTACATGGCATCTCCCAGAAAAGCCATGCATACGACACCTGCCGCTTTCGATTAAACGAATCATACCGAACGGAGCTGAGCTGCCTGTTTTGTGGCTCAGCTCCCTTTATTTTTTCTGTCTATGTAGTCAAACAGAAATGCGCCGATGATCAACAAGGTAAGACTCATCATAATATATTCCAGCATGGGCGGATATCGGTGGAGCGCAAAGGTGATGTCTCGCACCATGTCCCGACACAGCATGGATGCAAAGAGACACAGCTCGATCAGAATAACGGGAAGCCCGATGCGCAAAATAAGAGCGGCGGGCGGGAGCGATCTTTTTGTTTGTTTCTTTTGCACTGTTTCTTCACCTCTTTTTTGTTGGTTATGACTGTGATTTATATAAAACGAGTCGGTCAAAATTTAATAATTATTTTTTCAATAATATTATAAAAGATCATATTCGGAATTTCAATGCAATATTTCTGTAAATGCTGACATAAATTTACATCTTTTTGTATCGTATGAAGAATTTTTTCAAAGAAAAACAACGGATGTACACAAAAAAGCCACTTTTTCGTTGCGGTATAATGGAGATGTTCCGACGAACACATCAAATTTGAAAGGAATGATCAGAATGAATCCAGTCAGCGAAAAACAGCGAAACGTTCGTGTGTTACAAACAGAAACTTGCAGAACAGAGACCTTTTCCGCGGAATATATACTGATGAGTATCGAGACCGCACGTCAGACATATTATGCCATAGAGATCTGTTCTTCCTCGGAGGGGGCGATGGAGCTGCTCGGTACCGATTTTGAGCGGGTCCAACGCTATTTTGAGATCATGGTGAATGAGACTGTAACACCGTGTACCCTGCGGGATGTCGTACATGATATGATTTGCGGTGAGGAGGAAAGATGTTATCGCAAAAATCTATGTAAAATATAATTGGAAACACTTTACAAATGTCGGAAAATGTGGTAAAATAACTGTGTAAATCAAAAACGGATGCCAAAGATCCAAGTCAAACTCTTTTATGGCAACGGAAGAGCCGAAATTTTTCGGGCTGAATTACGGAACTGTAAATCAGGAGGTCTTATTTATGAAGTGTCCCGCTTGCGGCTACTTTGATAGCAAGGTTATTGATTCCAGACCTGTTTCCGACGGAAGCAGTATTCGCCGCCGCCGTGAATGTCTTGAATGTCAAAAGCGCTTTACCACCTTTGAGGTCATTGAAACGGTGCAGATCGTGGTGCTGAAAAAGGGTGGGTCGAAGGAGCTTTTTGACCGAAATAAGCTTTTGTCAGGTGTCATGAAGGCGTGTCAGAAGCGTCCCGTCAATGCGGAAGCATTGGTTGCCGAGATCGAGGCTGAGCTGCAGAATTCTCTGACTTTGGAGGTCAGCTCCCGTCAATTGGGCGAAATGGTCATGAGAAAGCTGAAGGAGCGAGATGACGTTGCTTATGTTCGCTTTGCTTCTGTTTATCGTGAGTTCAAGGATCTGGATACCTTCCTCGCAGAGTTGCGCGAATTGAAAAACGAGACCAATTGATTGCCCGGCGTGCCGCCATGGCGGTATCTTGGGGAACAATGGAAACACCACCAAGGAAAAATTCTTGGTGGTGTTTCATTTTTGTTATGAGATGTTGGAAAGATCGGGATCCTTTTGATCCATGGAGATCAAGAGGAAAGTGATCAGCAAACAAACCGCGAAGCCCACAAAAAAATCCAACAGATAGTAGACTACGATCCAAAGAGCATCTACGAGAGAGGTCGGGAGACCGAAGGAGATATCGTAGATCAAGCGGGAGACGATACGGAAAATTGTGACAGTCGTTCCTGCCCAAAAAGCACATTTCTGGAGCGGGTTTTTCAGCGAGATCAGCTTGGAGAAGGGAAAAGCATATGTGCGGAGGGTGATTTTTGCATCGGGAAGAGCCTGCGCAATGCGCTGCTGCTTGGCAATGAAGGTGTGATAGGACTTCATCGCACGCAGAATCACCAAAAGGATGATGGCTGCCTGTGCCAGCTCAATCAGAGTGTAAAGGAAAATGTAGAGCAGGTTTTCCAGCAGATACGAGGCGGACATGTGGGTATCAGTGATCCACGTCATAAAATAGTTCCCGAGGTATTTGAACAGAACGGATCCGCCATAGATCAGAGCACAGCGGCGGAATAACCGCGCAGGGTCGCGGTACGCCGCGTAAATGCAAAGACCGTATGCAATGCCGTAGATGGCACATTCCAGAAGATTTACCAATATTTCCAAAAGCTCCGGAACGACGGTATACATAAAAACGATGTCAGCACAGCTGACGGTGTAAAGGCGCGCCAATACAACAAACAAAGCGGAAAGACCGAAGGATAAGATCGCAAGCTTTCGCGGTATCTTTTGAGAAAATGTATGATTCATAAACGGGAGCCCTCATTTCGTGTGATCAATTGCTATCAGTATACCATAAAAGAGGGAAAATGTAAAGAAGTGATCTGAAATATTCATCATGAATTCAGAGAGAAATCACGAAAAATATTTGACTTGTGGCATAATATGTGCTATAATATAAGATGTATATTTATGTTTTGAAAGAGAGGATCCGAAAATGGTCATATTGGGAATCGACCCCGGACTCGCTATCATTGGATGGGGCGTGGTACGGTTTGACGGTTTTCGGTTTCAAACGTTGGGCTATGGCTCCATCCAAACGCCCGCGGGAACCAAAACGGAAGAGCGGCTGTCCTTGATCTATGACGGCATGAATCAGATCATACAAAAATATCATCCCGATGAAATGGCGGTGGAGGAGTTGTTTTTCAATACCAACATCACCACGGGAATCCGCGTGGCGGAAGCGCGCGGGGTCATTCTTCTGTGCGGTCAGCAAAACGGTCTGCGCATGGCGGAATATACGCCGCTTCAAGTCAAGCAATCTGTGGTCGGCTTCGGCAGAGCGGAGAAGAAGCAGGTGATCTCTATGGTGACCATGCTGTTGAATCTTCCAAAGCCCCCAAAGCCGGACGATACCGCCGATGCACTGGCAATCGCCATCTGCCACGCCCACAGCGGCTGCTCGAGAATATCTTCGTATTACAATCAGAAATAAATGCAGGAGTGAGATCAATATGTGGTGTGCCGATCAATGGAAAGATTATGAGCTGTTGGATACCTCCGACGGCGAGCGCTTGGAGCGGTGGGGAAAATATATTCTGATTCGTCCCGATCCTCAGATCATCTGGAAAAATACCGCCGTTCACCCCGCGTGGAAGAAGGCGGATGCCATCTATCGCCGTTCCTCCAACGGTGGCGGCGGGTGGATCAAAAACAAGGTGCCGGAGCAATGGAATATCCGATACGGTGAGCTTGGCTTTTTACTGAAGCCCATGGGCTTTAAGCACACGGGGCTCTTTCCCGAACAGGCGGCAAACTGGGATTGGTTCGGCGGTTTGATCCGCCGTGCCGGCAGACCGATCAAGGTACTGAATCTGTTTGCATATACCGGCGGTGCCACCATGGCTGCCGCACGGGCAGGTGCCTCTGTTTGCCACGTTGACGCGGCAAAAAACATGGTCGCGCAGGCAAAGATCAACGCAGAGTTGAGCGGGCTGAAGGATGCGCCCATCAGATATCTGGTGGATGACTGCCAGAAGTTTGTGGAGCGTGAGATCCGCCGCGGCAATCACTATGACGGTATCATCATGGATCCCCCCTCCTACGGTCGCGGACCGAGTGGGGAGGTGTGGAAGATCGAGGACAGTATCGACGGGTTGATCACGCTCACCTCGCAGCTTCTGTCCGATGATCCGCTGTTCTTCCTTCTGAACTCCTATACTACGGGGCTGTCTCCGCTGACGATGTCTTACATGATTGATATGAAGATTCGTAAGCGCTACGGCGGTACCGTTGAAGCAGGCGAGCTTGCCTTGCCTGTGACCCAGACAGGTGGATTTTTGCCTTGCGGCTCCTCCGCGCGCTGGCAAGCCAATTGGTAACATATTTCAAAAAATCGATATATATCGGAAAGGCTTTCTGAATGTCGCAACCCTTTATTCAAGTCAAAAACCTTTGTTATTCCTATCAGGATGACGATGGGCGTGAGGTGCCGGTCCTTCGGGATCTGACGCTGGATATCCATCGTGGAGAATACGTTGTGATCCTCGGTCATAACGGCTCAGGCAAATCCACCTTTGCCAAATTATTGAATATGATCCTTGAGGCGAACAGCGGGCAGATCCTCATTGACGGAAAGGATATCACCTCGCCGGATATGACGGACGACGATGTGTTTGCACTTCGGCGGAAGATCGGCATGGTGTTTCAAAACCCCGATAATCAGCTGGTGGCTACCATTGTGGAGGAGGATATCGCCTTTGGTCCCGAAAATCTGGGCTTGCCCTCTGAGGAGATCCGCCGCCGTGTGGACGACGCCCTGGAGGCGGTTGGCATGACCGCGTACGCGGGGCACGAGCCTCACCGTCTTTCGGGCGGTCAAAAGCAGCGTATTGCGATTGCAGGCATCATCGCCATGCAGCCGGAATGCATGATCTTCGATGAATCCACCGCAATGCTGGATCCCTCCGGACGCCGCGACGTGATCAAAACGATCGAAACGCTGAACCGTGAGCGCGATATTACCGTCATCGCTATCACACATTATATGAACGAAGCAGCGCGCGCCGACCGCGTCATTATCATCAATGACGGTAAGGTTGCCATGGACGGCACTCCCAACGAGATCTTCAGCCAGGGAGAGCGGCTGGCGCAGTATGGACTGGACGTTCCTCAGGGGACCGCACTGATCCACCGTTTGCGCGAGCGCGGCATCTCCTTGGACGGCGATTGCACCACACCCGAGCAATGCGCCGATACCATCTGTGCCGCATTGGCAGGCAAGGGGGAGAAGTAACATGGATCAGATCAAAATATCTTTGGAGCATGTCTCATATACCTATAGCAAGGGGACCCCTTTTGAGATCAAGGCGTTGGACGACGTTTCACTGAATATCCGTACGGGAACCGTTACCGGCATCATCGGACATACCGGTTCAGGTAAATCCACCATGGTCCAGCTGTTCAACGGCTTGACCCGCCCCATGGAAGGAAGGATCCTTTTGGACGGCGTGGACATCTGGGAGAAGCCCAAGGAGATCGGTAAGATCCGTTTCCGTGTGGGCTTGGTAATGCAATATCCCGAATACCAGTTGTTTGAGGAAACCGTGGAGGCGGATATTGCCTACGGTCCGCGCAATATGGGGCTGGACGAAGATGAGATCCGCAGCAGAGTGGCGGAGGCGGCTCGTTTTGTCGGTCTTTCACCGGAAATGCTGACCAAATCACCCTTCGACCTTTCGGGCGGACAAAAGCGACGCGCGGCATTGGCAGGCATTATTGCCATGCGCCCGGAGGTGCTTGTTCTGGATGAGCCTGCCGCGGGTCTCGACCCGATGGGGCGTGATGCCATTCTGAACGGTATCTGCGAATATCAAAAAGAATCGGGAGCCACCGTGCTGATCGTCAGCCATAGCATGGAGGACATGGCGCGCTATTGCGATGATATCATCGTGATGGATCATGCCAAGGTGCGGATGCACGGTCCCCGCGATGAGATCTTCGCACGCTCCGACGAGTTGATCGATGCGGGGCTGGATATTCCGGAGATCACCAAGCTGATCTGGCTGCTCCGATCCCGCGGGATCGATGTGGACCGCAGTATTTATACTGTGGATCGGGCAGAGCAGGAGCTGGCGCATCTGTTCGGCATTTGAGTATCATTTTGAAAAACGTACCATGGAGTTAGTAAATATATGAAAAGCATTGCTCTCGGACAGTATTATCCGGCAGCTTCGGTCGTGCATCGGATCGATCCGCGCGCCAAGGTCATCCTTGCCACGCTGTATATCGTATGCACCTTCCTTTGCAAAAACATTCTCAGCTTTGCGGCTTTGGTTGTTTCTGCCGTCATACTGATCCTGCTTACCCGCATACCGTTGCGCACGGTATTTCAATCGATCAAACCGCTGATCGTGATCCTGCTTTTTACGGTGATCATCAATATCTTCTGGACCACGGGCGATACGCTTCTGCTTGAATGGCGCTTCATTCGTATCTACCTGGAAGGGATCATGCAGGCGGTCTTTATGATCGTACGCATTCTGACTCTGATCGTGGGGACCAGCATGTTCCTGACCTATACCACGACCCCCATCGCACTGACCGACGCGCTGGAACAGCTGCTCGGTCCCTTGAAAAAGATCAGGGTGCCCGTGCACGAATTTGCCATGATGATGACCATCGCCCTGCGCTTTATTCCCACGCTGGTGGATGAAACGGAAAAGATCATGTCCGCGCAGAAATCGCGCGGTACCGATTTTTCCTCCGGTAGCCTGATCAAGCGCGCCAAGGCGTTGATCCCGATCCTGGTTCCGCTCTTTGTTTCGGCATTTCGCAGAGCGGAGGAGCTTGCCACCGCGATGGAATGTCGTTGCTATCACGGTGGAGAGGGAAGAACCCGTATGCGGATACTGAAATACCGTCCCTCCGATTTTGTTGCCATTGGCGTGATGATCCTGCTCGGCGCGGGACTGATCGTTCTCAATCGGCTGGGAATCGGCTATACGATGTGATATGGAAAATCAAAAATTATTTTGTACTCTTTCCTTTGTCGGCACCGCCTATTGCGGCTATCAGGTCCAGAAGGTGGGCGTTACCGTCCAGCAAAAGCTGAACGAGGCGGCGCGTGCGGTATTCGGAACGGAATGTGATATCATCGGCTGTAGCCGTACCGACAGCGGCGTTCACGCCAATATGTTTTGCATTACCGTATCCGAGCGAGGACAGGGATATCTGAAAACATCGATTCCAACCGAGCGGATCCCGCTGGCGCTGAACGCCCACCTGCCGCGAGATATCGCAATACTGTCAGCCTCCTGGGTTCCGAAGAACTTTCATCCAAGATACGACGTGCGGCATAAGGAATATCGGTATCTGATCTGGAACAGTCCCATTCGCGATCCGTTCCGCGAGGGCTTGGCACATTCCTATCCTCACGTGTTGGATGCGGACGCCATTGCGCGGATGAACCTTGCTTGTGAGGCGTTTCTGGGAGAGCATGATTTTGCGGCATTTATGGCGCAGGGCTCCAAGGTCACATCAACGGTTCGTTGTATATACGGGGCGAAAGTTACAAAGAATGACAACTTGATCACGTTTACCGTCTCCGCAAACGGATTCCTCTACAATATGGTGCGTATCATGGCAGGGACCCTGATCGCTGTGGCAGAGGAAAAAATCTCGCCGTCCGACATTCCTGAAATTTTAAAGAGTCGGGACCGGTCATTGGCGGGAAGTACCTTGCCGGCATGCGGACTGTACTTGAATCAGGTGGTGTACGGTTTTTGATCCGAATATATCACATGTGAGAAAGGAGGCGCCATGCCTTGAGACTGTTCAAGCTTTTTCGAACCGATCCGAAGAGCGGAGAGAAGATCAAGTTGTCCGGCGAGGATTTTGCTGCGCAGAATCCATACCACGCGTCGGTAGCAAGAGAATACCATATCGCGCAGTTGGTGCTGTTCAGTCTTCTTGCGCTGTTTGTCATCCTCTCCATGCTGATCCGCTCGGATGACATCACGTATGAAAATTTCTTTTATCTCTTTAAGGACATTCACGCCGCGGTGGATTCGGAAAATGTAACTTTTACAAGTCTCGTTTACAACGCGGATGACGCACAGGACTTTGATACATACCGCGGAGGGCTTGCGGTAGCAGGCTCATCCGGATTGACGGTGTTTTCTGCCACGGGGCGGCAGACCTTGAGCCGCCAATGGAATATGAACGCTCCGCGTTTGCATACCTCCTCGCGCTATATTCTTGTGTACGACCAAGGAGGGACGGATTTCTATCTTTTCAATGCCTTTTCCCGCATCTATTCCGGTAAAGTCAAGGGGAATTTGACCTGCGCCGCCGTTTCCGATGCCGGTTGGCTTGCGGTAGCTTCCCAAAACGGAAGCTCCTCGGTGATCTCGGTATATGACAAATACAATCACTTGAAGGCAGAACATTTCAAAAACGCCTTTGCTACGGCGCTCGCTCTTGATCAGAAGGGGAATCTCCTCGCCATTGTGACCACGGATACCTTGCAGGGGCATTATCTGACGAAGATTGAGTTGTATGCTGCAGGAACGGATACACTCTTGCGGGAGTGGAGCTTTGAGGGGCTTTTCCCTCTGAAGTGCGCTTTTGCGGATAATGAGATATTGTATCTCACGGGAACGGATCGTATGCTGATATTAAATACCGACGGTGAGATTCTGTCAGACTTGTCCTTTACGCAGAAAATCACCAAAGCACATTACAGCGAGCAAGGATATGCTCTCAACCTATCCGACGGTTCTCTTCAAATTTTTGACCGAAATGGAGAACTGCTCGGAGCACGCGATGAGGGAGAGAATATTCACTCGGTCCTCGTTGGAGAGGACCGGATTTATATGATGTCTGAGGGCGAGTTGATGACATACCACCGGGAGACGGGGAGTAGTACCTCGCAGACGTTTGATTTTTCGGTACACGAGCTGTTGTGGTATTCCGAGGATGAGCTGCTTTTATGTTCCCGTTCGATCGCGCGTTTTCTAAACTTGAAATCCTGAACCCACATATCAGTGTTTGATGATCATTTTCAGAAAGGAGTGCTGTTTTTGATAAACAGCCAATATGTTTATGAGTTGGATTCTTGACGTTCTTTTGATTGCAATTGTTTTGGGTACCTTGGTCTATTATACCCATCGCGGATTTGTGAAGGCGGTTCTGGGTTTTGGCAGAACTCTGCTTTCCTTCCTGCTTGCCATGCTGCTCGGACCCAAGCTCGGAGGTGTGATCGCAACCAAATTGATTGGGAATAAGATCGCAGACAGAGTGTATAATCTTCTTGTATCGTTTTTTGATAAACAGACCGAGTCCTTCGATCTGTCCGAGCTGTTTGATAAAATGCCGGAAGCGTTCGTTTCGCTGGTAGAGCGCTTTGGTGGAAACATGGCGGAACTGGAAGCCAAGTACGGCGATCTGACTGCGGCGACCCGTGAAAATCTGACGGATCTTTCCCAGACCATTGCCGCCCCCATCACAACGGTGATTTCCAATCTGTTTGGCTATCTGATTGTTTTTCTGGTCGCCTTTGTTCTGCTGATCCTGTTCACCGGTGTTTTGAGTAAGATCTTTGAGTTGCCCGTTCTCAAACAGATCAATCACCTACTCGGATTCGTTCTCGGACTTTTGTTTGCCGTATTGAATGCGTTTATCTTTTGCTTCATCGGCGCGTATCTTTTGAAATTTATCGGTGCCGCAAGCGGAAAATTTGTTGCGGAAGAGCTGATCGAGGGAACACGTCTGTTCCAACTGATCGCCAATATCAAATTGTTTTAACCCCTAATCAGGAAAGGATTCTTCAATAATGATCATATGCACAAGATGCCACAAGCGTATGGCGGTGGTGTTTGTTACCAAGATAGAAAATAATCAGAAGCGCGGTGAGGGGCTTTGTCTTCATTGCGCAAAGGAGCTGGGACTTCCTATTGAAAATTTGATGAGCGATGCGCTTGGTAAGCTTGGAATGACTGCCGAGCAGCTGGCGGAAATGGAGGACGAGGTAAACGAGATGTTCTCCAATGGGGAGGTGCCTCTCGACGAAAACGGTAACATTGTAGAGGGAGGAGCTCCCACAATCGATTTCCAAAAGCTGATGGAAGAGAGCGCGGCACTTCAAAAAAACAATGCCGATCTTCCTGCCGAACAAGAGCAAAAGGGCAAAAACGGCGGGAGCTCCAAGGAAAAGAAGTCCGATAAAAAAGACAAAAAATACAAGTTTCTCACGACCTATTGCCGAAATCTGACCCGTGCCGCAGCGGAAGGCAAGCTGGATCGGATCGTGGGACGAGAGCGTGAACTGGCGCGCGTGATCCAGATTCTGAGCCGACGTCAAAAGAACAATCCTTGTTTGATCGGTGAGCCCGGTGTGGGCAAAACGGCAATTGCCGAGGCACTTTCACAACGGATCGTTGAAGAAACCGTGCCATATCGTTTGAAAGGAAAAGAAGTATATCTTGTGGATCTGACAGCACTGGTGGCAGGAACACAGTTCCGCGGTCAGTTTGAGTCCCGCATCCTCGGTCTGCTGAATGAGGTAAAGGAAGCAGGAAACGTGATCCTTGTGATCGATGAGGTACACAATATCGTCGGCGCCGGAGATTCCGAGGGTAGCGTCAATGCCGCCAATATTCTCAAGCCCGCTCTTTCCCGCGGAGAGGTGCAGGTGATCGGTGCGACAACGCTGACAGAATATCGCAAGTATATCGAAAAGGATACCGCGTTGGAGCGCCGCTTCCAGCCCGTGATGGTAGCAGAGCCTTCTATGGATGAAACGGTGGAAATGCTTCGCGGGATCAAGCACTATTACGAAAAGTTCCACAGCATCCGCATTCCCGACGAGCTTCTTCGTCAGGCAGTCACCCTATCGGAACGCTATATCACAGACCGCTTTCTGCCTGACAAAGCCATTGACCTGTTGGATGAGGCAGCGGCAAACCTTTCGTTGAATTGCGCAGAGCTGAACAAATCTGCCAAGATCCGTGACGAATTGATCTCGTTGAAAACGGAAAGGGAAGCGTGCGAGGCTGAAACGGTGACGGATGAACGCTTGGAGCAGGCACGCTACGAAAAGCTGGCAAAGATCAAGGAGAAGGAGCTCAAGCTCTCCACCCGATTGAATGAGATCGAGCCACTTTGCGAGCAGGTGGTTCTGACTTCTGCCAATCTTGCCGAGGTGATCGAGATATGGACCGGTGTGCCTGCGTCTACAGTCAAAGAGGACGAGTTTGAGCGGCTGGAAAATCTTGAAACCCGATTACTGAAACGTATCATCGGTCAGAACGAGGCTGTCAGCGCCGTAACTCGCGCGATCAAGCGCAACCGCGCCGGCGTTTCCTATAAGAGAAAACCCGTGTCCTTCATTTTCGCGGGACCGACCGGTGTCGGAAAAACAGAGCTGGTCAAGGTGCTGGCAAACGATCTCTTCCATTCCCCCGAAACGCTGATCCGATTGGATATGTCAGAATTTATGGAGAAGCACTCGGTCTCCCGCATTATCGGAGCGCCTCCCGGATACGTTGGCTATGATGAGGCGGGACAGTTGACGGAAAAGATCCGCCGTCGCCCCTACTCGGTCATTCTGTTTGACGAGATAGAAAAGGCGCATCCCGATGTTTTGAATATTTTGTTGCAGATCCTGGATGACGGTCGTATTACCGACGCGCACGGAAAGACGGTCAATTTTGAAAATACCGTTATCGTGATGACGACCAATGCCGGCTCCGACCATAGCGGCTCCTCGGCAGGCTTTGGCGAATCGGAGAGGCAGCAGGCGCAAGCACAAACTGAAAAGGCACTCTCCTCCTTCCTCCGCCCCGAGTTTTTGAACCGTGTGGATGAGATCCTAACCTTCCGTTCACTGGATGAAAATGATTTCGTTCGCATTGCCAATATCATGTTGGGCGAGTTGAAGGACGCACTGTGCGAGAAAGGGCTCACGCTTCACGTCTCCGAGGATGCGGTGGCGTGGATCGCCTCCCACTCCTATTCGCGTAAATTCGGTGCGAGAAATATGCGCCGCTTTATTCAGACCCATATCGAAGATCCGCTTGCAGAGCAGATCATTGCCGACTATCATCACAAGATCTCACAGATCTCGATTTCCGTACAGAAGAATGGCGAGAGCTTGAAGATCACGTGCTTATAATGGATCATGAGTGAAAAATGGACTGCGCTCTCCTTGAGTGAGACAGAAAAGAAACTGAATACCTCCGCCGCCTCCGGTCTTTCCCGGAAGGCGGCGAGAGCGCGCCTGCAAAAGATTGGCGAAAACAATTTTTTTCAGTCGTCACATGCCGCCCCCGTAGATTGTGTCCGAGAGGTGATCATGCAGCCGTCGATCATATTATTGATCGTATTGGGTCTGCTGTTGATCTTTTTCAAGCAACCGCTTTACGGAGGCATTTTTCTTACCTTTACCGTTCTGTACATTTTGTTTTTGGTGGTGGCTGATGTCTGGTCAGGAAGAGTCCTGCGCGTTCCCGCCAAAGCGATGATTCCGCCGGTGCGTGTTATACGAGAAGGACAGATGTTTTTGTTGCACTATTCCAAGCTGGTTCCGGGAGATCTGATCGAATTGGAGCATGGTGACGTTGCCCCCTGCGATATTCGCCTCGTTACGGCAGACCGCGTCCGTGTTTTGGATTATCTCGGAGATAGAAAGGGCGAAGCACAGTATATTCGTTCGTTGAAATCTGCCGCCGATGAGGTATCCGTTTCTACGGAGAATGATATCAGTACACATATCAATATGATTTATGGCGGATCTGTCATAGAAAGCGGATCGATCAAGGGGCTTGTGGTGGAAGCAGGGATGCACACCTATATCGGCGCCTTGCAGGGCGGCTATTTTATACGTAGCGGACAGTCGTGTCCGAAAACGGCAAAGCGAATCAGAAAAGCCGTAGCCGTTTTGCAGGTCGGGCTATTGCTCGCAACCATTCCGCTTGTGTTTCTTTGTCTATTGATCGGCAAGAATGCCGAGAGCTTGCCGCTGCTTTTTTCCTCACTTTTATGTATCTGTCTGGCAAATCCTGCGGGGAATATGGATACCGTGTTGAAGCTGGGGCAGGCAATCGGAATATACCGTGCTTATGCCGCCAAGGGGAACGGAGACACAGCGCTGATCAAAACCGACAAGGAAACGGATCGGCTCTCCGATATCGACGTTCTGTTTCTGCTCGGTTCACAAGCGTTTTCCTATTATCCCGAGCACGAATCCGAGACCGCATCACGATCTGTGAGCAGAGGAGAGCAGGAGTCGGAAATACATAAACAGGAATTGAAGCTTGCCATGAGTGAGGCGTTTCTTGCGGGTCGTGAGGACTGCCTGAGGCAGCTGAAAGAGCTCGGAATCACTCCAATCATCTTTTTGGAAACGGAAAGCAGTCGGTCTGTTACCTATATCATTCGCTCCGCTCTGATATCCTCCCGCTCACAGATCGCCCTGGCTTCTCGGTTTCGTGCCGAAAATCGAAAAATCACATCCGGATGGGGAAAATATCTTGCATATTGCGGTTTTTCCAACGAAGAGTTGAGAGAACTGATGATCACATTGCAAAAATCGGGGAAGAAAGTGGGGCTTTTGGGAAACAGCCCCGAGGAATATGCCGCGCTCAAGCAAGCCGATGTCAGCTTTGCCTGCGTGGATGATATTTCGGTTTATACCGATTCCGACAGAGAAAGAGAGCGTTCTCCCATGATAAGTCGTGGGCGTGAGGACGTGGCTACTCAGCGTATGCGACAAAAGGCAGACGTACTGATTCCGTGTGCTTCACGTCGTTACGGCGGTATTTCCTCCATCCTGCATACCCTACACACCGCCGAGGATACTGCCCGTAATCTGACCGATATGACACGGTATCTACTGTATACACTTGTGCTGCGGGCGGTTATGCTCCTTCCTTCTATGTTGATCGGGTTGTATACCGTGCCGTCACTTCGCATTTTATTCAGCGGACTGTTTGTAGATCTGTTTTTTGTTTGGCTTTTCCTGACACGTGTCAGCCATGAACCAACGCCAAATACTTCCAAAAGGTACTTGTTTGGCGGAACGGTAACCGAAGCGATCGCGGCGGGTGTCTTGACTTTAATTGCTTTTCTATTCATTTATTATAATACCTCCGGACAAGCCTCCGATGGCAATGCCTACTATCTGAGCCTGCTTTCGATGCAGACCACGGCTTTTCTGGTTCAGTGGGATATGTCGGATAGCTTGAAGAGGGGACACAACCGCAGAAATTTACTGATCGTTGGTATATGCTGCGTACTGTTTTGTTTGCTTGGCGGCATCCTTGGATGGCTCACACCATTGGGAATTGCTCAAAAGATCGCCGCACCGTACAGCTATCTGTTGTTGATCGGTCCCATTGCGGTCATTCTTTCCGCCCTGGTTATGAAGTTGTACCAATACGGGAGATATCATTAAACCGTGATTTGTTCACGCCTCTCCCTCATATACTGATATTAACTGATCAGTATCGAGAGGGGGAGACAGATGAAAAGGTGCAGTACCGTACAACTGCGGGAAAAAGAGATCATCAATCTCTGTGATGGCATGCGACTCGGGTATGCGGATGATTTCGAGTTCGATCTGAATGATGGACGAATCACCGCGCTTCTGCTGACGGTGCATCAAGGATTTTTGCGGTGCGGAAAGAATGATGAGTTTCGGATTCCGTGGGATAAGATCGAATGTGTCGGCGAGGATACCGTTTTAGTTCGGCTCAATCCAAGTGAGGCACCGTATTGTGAATTCTTTCGAAAGAATGACAGACGGATCAAGCTTCTTTGATTTGAGAAACGTCAAATTGTAAACAAATTGTAAACTTTTGAAAAGCATCTTGCTTAATATAACAAGATATGGTATAATAATCTGCGTTGCGCAAGCGCGCAAATAATAAAATACTCACACAGAATGGGAAGGTGTTTTCGGTGTCTGCGAGTTCTCGCAGATCAAAACAACCGCATATCTGTGGAGGAAAAACCGAAGGAGGACATAAAAATGTCTGTTATCACAATCAAGCAGTTGCTGGAAGCAGGTGTTCATTTCGGACACCACACCAGAAGATGGAACCCCAAGATGCAGGAGTACATCTTCACCGAGAGAAATGGTATTTATATCATTGACCTCCAGAAGACCGTTAAGAAGTTCGAGGAAGCTTACATGTTCGTTCGCGACCTGGCTGCTAACGGCGGTACCGTTCTGTTCGTTGGTACCAAGAAGCAGGCCGCTGAGGCAAGCAAGGAAGAGGCTAACCGTTGCGGTCAGTACTAAGTTAACGTTCG
>JAFTMG010000023.1 GCA_017452525.1 Clostridia bacterium | reverse complement strand
GTGCTGCAGCTGCATCGGATACAGCACGTTCTCCATCACCGTCAGAAGCGGAAACAGATTGTAGTTCTGGTAGATCACCGCCACGTCGCGGCGGCGGTAGATATCGCGGTCAAGCTCCATCGTGCTTTTTCCGTCGAAGATCACCTTGCCCATGGTGGGAACATCCAAGCCCGCGAGGGTGGAGATCAGCGTGGTCTTGCCGCATCCGCTTTTGCCGACGATGGCGTAGACGGTACCGCTCTTGAAGGTATAGCTCACATCCCGCACGGCATAGACGATCTGGTGGCGGGTCTTATAGGCGTATGTCACCCGCTCGGCGGTGAGGACCGCCTGTCTGTTATCTGTATTCATCATATTCTTACTCCTTTCCCTTCAGGATTTGCATGATCTTGCCGGAGGTCGCCTGTACCACGGCAAGCAACACACCGAAAAGATAATACAGCATAAAGCCACCTACCGTTTTCATTTGCGACATGCTTGGCACCGTTCCCGCAAGCGCCATGCCGGCGGTGGCAAGCGCGGCACCCACCAGGAAAAACAACATGTATTCACCCAGCACCTCGGAATACAGTGCCCTCCTTCTCGTACCGAGCGATCGCATCACGGCAAGCTCCAGGCGGCGCGCACGGATATTCAGATACGCCACCAGAAAGATCACGCCGAAGGACAGCACAAATACCACCGTCCTTACCACGTTCAACAGCGACATACTACGCTCAAGTACCGTCATGGTATCCGTAAACAGACTGTCGTCCACGATCAGACCCAACAGCTCGGAATTGTTGTTCAGACGGCTTGCCGGCACGAAAAAATCACGCAAAAGCGATTTTGTCAGATCCAACTGACGGTTGTCCGCTACGGTAAACGCCATACTGCCCACACTCGGCTCCCAACCGACGGTGGCGATCAGCTCATTCAGCGGCTGCCATGCGCCGAAAACGGTATTTTCATCATCCTCATAAGTACCGATGACCTTCATTTTCATCGAAACACCGCCTCGGATCACATAGACCGTAACGGTGCCGTCCTCCGCCACAGCCTCCTCCAGCCCATTCGATATCAGACACACCGGCTCCGCTCTCGCAAAATCCGCGGCGCTGTAGCCGTCGGTATAGTGAAATTCCGCCTCCCGCGTGGGGGCATAGCTGTCGGGATCGTTGGTCATGTGGAGTGCCACGGTCGCTGTGCCGATCCCGAGCATGCTGTCCGGGGGTACCGTCACCTCGGCATTCTTGTATGTTTCCAGAAGGAATACATCCTTTACATACGGATACAGTAAGCCACCCTTCTCACATACCGTGGCAACATAATCCTCGGTGATCGGCAGATCGATCTCGCCGAGCCCATTGGCGCTCGTTACGCGGCATCGGATCTCCATTTCTTCATATGTACGATCCATTTCGGCAAGCAGATCGACCCTTTCCGCATGCAAGCCGATCAGTACGACCACAACCACCAGCACGATCGCCGCGGAAACGATCGTCTCACTCATATGCCGCCGCAACCGCTTACTCATATAAGACAGTAACATTCTTCTCCCTCCTCACACCTTAAAGCTCTTCTTTCGCAGTGCCGCCACCGCAGAAAACAGGATGGCGAGCAACACGAGAACAACCAACTGAATGCCGCAGGCGCGAGCAAACACGCTCACGGGCTGCCCCAGCAGATCAAGCAGATCGTTCAGCACGCCCGCATTGGCAGACATGGTACTGAACGTAGCATTGAACGAGGTGAAATCCGCCTGCATCATCCATTCGACCGCACGGTCATAAAGCAGAACACTTCCCAAAAAGCCACCAAGACCGGAAAGAATCAGCACGGCAACCGCCGAAAAGCTCATCTGCGCGAAGATGCGCCGCTTACCCGTACCCAAACGGTATTTGACCTTTCCCGTCGGCATCTGCATCCACGTAAACAGAAGCAGGACCATCACCGACGAGAGCGCCCAGAGCAAGCGCACGGTGTTGTAGACAAACTCCGCCGAATGGCAGATCGCCTCCACACCCGCAATGATCGAGGCATAGCCCTGATCGTAATAAAGTAACGTGCCGCCAAAGCCCGCCTCCGCAAGCTCTGCCTCAAACACGTCCACGCCGCCGTTGGGGAGAATGAAGGTGACATCATACTGAGCGACATCCAGAGGATACACCGTGCTCAGCGCCGATTGCGGCACGATCACCGTATCGGGGTGTATATAATCCGCCAGATTGATCCAATCGGGCACGGAATAGATGCCAACCACCCGATAAACTCCGTTTTCGGCAGCGATATCACCGCTCTCCAGAGACTCCTTCCAAAGATCCCCCGGCTTGAACATATACCCGTGATGATAGACCCTGCTGTTGCTGCTCTCACCCTGTGTGTCGCGAAAGGCATTGTCATAAAAGGTCAGATCCAGCGTGTCTCCCACAGACAAGCCGTTTTTCTCGGCAAGAACGTTGCTGATCAGGGCAATCTTTTTGCCCGACTGCAGCTGCTCCTCGGTAAAAAAGCTTCCCGTCAGCAGCTCCGAATAGCCGTCGATAAAGGCGCGCAAGCCGCTCGGATGATCTGCGGAAAGGACATGGAGCGTGGCATACGTGCGGGCACATACCTCCTTTAAATCCTCCCAATATGTTGACAGATGCTCGCGGATATAGTCCTCGGGCTCGCCGCTGTATTTGGCAAAGCACAGCAGCCCGTTGCGGACCACGATCCCCTCCTCCATCCACTGCGTATCCTTGATCAGATCCTTCATTCTGGAAAAGGTCAGCAACAGGCTTCCCGAGCCGTCGCCGGCATAATCGCTGTAGCCGCTGACCAGATAGGTCTCACCGACCTCCACCGCCGAGGCACGCTCCTCCAGATTCAGCGCCTCCGTGTCCAGGATCAAATGCTCCGGCAATGTCATGTCCTCATGCGCAAGAAGGGGCTTTACCACGTCAAAATGATAAATATACTTGTACCGTTCCACATCGATCTGCCTGCCATCGACATACGTCTTCATCGTATAGGAGCTTGCCACGCGCACGTCGGTACACTTCACGGCAAAGACGGAAAAGCTGTATTGCCCATCCATCGCGTGATCGTTGCAGACCGCGGTGCGCACCGTGATGTCATACGCTGCCAGGTGGGAGTGGCGGTCAACGGACAGTGCCGTTTGCGGTGCCAGCGTTCCTTCGCTCAGCGCACACATCAGCGGATTGTTGGAAGCCAGGTCCCCCTTCGGGCTCGCCATGAGCTGTGGCATGGACATATCCAATGCGGGCACGGACGGGACAAATCCCACCGTGGTATATGCCTCCTCCACCTCGGCGCGAATGTGATCCGCGCCCAGCTTCAAGGCATGGGCAACGGCAAATGCCCCCGTCAAAAGGGCAAGCGCCAGACAGATCGCCAGCGTGCGCAACGGTGTGCGCCAAAGCTGTTTTCCTTCCTGTAACCATAACATCACGTCTCACCCTCTTTCCGATATTCATAATAATAGCTTCTCTTCATGCCGATGGCGGCAAAGACTGCACCGCACAAAAGGCTCCATACCGTGCCGAACAGAAACGCCGTGTCAAACGGGAGCGTTTCCGGCAGGCGCGCCAGGATCATCTCTGCCCATGCGGCATCTGCCAGATGGTAGAGTACCGCCCGCGCCGCAGGCACCAGACCGAATACGGCAGTTGCCGCGCTCAACGCCGCCGAAAGTACTGCCATGGCGAGCATCTGCCCAAAGAGATGCCCAAAGAGCACGCTCTCCCCCGTTTCGATGCGGTAAAAATGCCCGATCTCCCGGTGGCTATACCACATAAGAAGGAAGGATGCCGACAGAATCAGCAAAGCGCCGAAAAGATACAGTCCCTTGGCAAGGCTCTCCGCATCGGCAGTCAACTGCGCACGGGCAGTCTGCAGCAGCGCCTGCGTTTCCGTATCCAACAGCTTCGGTCCGCTATGGTACTCAAATAGATTGCCGTACCCAAACTCCTTCATTTCCAGCTCAAAGGCGTTTTCTTCACCCGCCCCAAGCACGACAGAAAGCTGCTCCTTATCATATTGTTTCAGCGGTTCCGCAGGTTTCACAAGCTTCACCGGCACAAATACCGTATTGGGATGTACGCCCCGATCTATGTTCTCATACGGCTCTGTATTGCGGTAAATGCCGACAACGCGCAATTCTATTTCCCCCGAAAAGGAGTTCTTATCCATATATGTATGCATAGCGCGGGTAGTATAAGGAGAGCGTTGAACGCCCTGTAGTTTCCAAAGGAAGCTGTCTCCCACGGAAAGACCGTTCTGCTTTGCCAGCTCCTCACTGATAAGGCACACCGCTTCTCCCTGCTCTAACTGTCGGGTCGTGAATGTCTCTCCCGCTATGATCACCGTTTCATCCAGATTGAAGGCGCGGATGCTTTCCAGGATCCCCGTTCCGATCACATGGGATGCAAGCAGGTAGCTTTTCACCTCCGGAATGACCCGCTTCTGCCACAATTGCCCCATTTCGGTCTTAAAAAAATCCTCCACCGGCAAATGAAGTTCTGAGATCATGGGGATATAGGAACCCGAGTGATCATCGTACAGGCAGTGTTTTCCGTCCCGATCTTCTATTTTGTAACTCCGATGGCTCATGCCGCTCATATATATATCAAGTTCATATTCCGTCTCCGCATTCTCAGTCCTTTGCAGATTGCCGCAAAACAAATATGTCTTTCCCTGCTCCAGCCAGGTCATATCAAAGCTTCTCTGTGCCGACACCGTCATTTCCACCCGACTTCCGACACCGAGTTCTGCGTAGATCTCATGCATCACAATGGGTTGCACGATCTCCAGAAGGTAGCGGTATCTCAAGTTCGTGGTACCGGATTGCACCTGCTTCGCCTCGACGAGCTTCGCGGCAAACACCGCACTGCTTGCCGTCCCCACCAGATAATCTTGATCGGAGGGAACGCAGGAGTGCCATGTTTCCGAATATCCGCGGGCGTAGACCCGAAGGTCCGTATCCTGCACAAAAGAAGAGCGTGACAGCGCGACATTCATCCTATCGTAAAAATCTTTACCGTCCGGGACGAAACTCTGCGGCAATCTTGCAATCGTCAGCGCGGTCACCTCCTCCGGCGCTGACGCAATATGTACCAGTGCCGAACCCAAAAGCATTCCCAGCATGCCGAGCACCGTGAGCAGAACACAAAGCACCAGACAGATCGGCTTATACCGAATGCTTTGGCGGATATTGGATAACAACATAATCACTCCATCCTTTCCGATTTTTCTTGAATTTGTATGATGTAAAAATAACAGGCAGAGCCTCAAGGGAAACCGTTTATTTAAAAGTCAGGGAAGCAAACAAAACGAGAGGAAAGATGATTAATCTTTTGAAAAAATCGCACCGCAGGAGGGCTCATCACAGTAATAATATCCCTCTTGATCGGGAACGTCTTGGTCACCGTAATGTTCTTCGGCATAAAAATCAATATTTTCCTCAATGTATCTTCCCCCACAGTGCGAACAGTCGTATATCGCATGAATAGGGAACACATGTGATTTCGGAAGAATCCTGAAAATTCCGCCATATACATATTCCGGATTTTCTAACCAAGGCTCGTCACAGCACGAGATATCCTGCTCCGCCGCAGAGGCAGGAATAAGGAGCGCCGCTGTCATCACAACAGCCAGCAGAACAACCAACAGTTTTTTGAATTTCATTTTGAAATCCTCCTTTTTTAATTCTTCGATTTCCCCTGAGGATGCCCTCATAATACTAATACCGATTTGCTTCTTTTTTTTATTCAAAATTCTAAATTTTTTTAAAAAGACCAAATCAGCATTTTTAGGGATCGCAGAACACCGGAAAAGATCACCGGAGGGGACACAGAGCCCTCATGGCAGAGGGCTCTGTGCGGGGGGATTTAAATTTTTAAGGGATATCAGCTATAGACGTCCTCGATCTCATTTTCAATCACATCGGACGATGCACCTATACCGGAGAACGTGACCGTAAATACCGCACGGTATGTACCGGTAGAATCCAATTGCAGATCGTGTATAAACGTGCCGGTCCGCGAAGTAGAGGTATCCACCCAAGTTTTGTTCGGTTCGCCGTTATCGACCTTTGTCCAAATAAAGCCCAACGTTCTCTTTTGAATATAGGTTTCAACGGTAATATCAGTAAAGGTGGTGGCGTTACCCTCGTAGTAAACCGATACCTCTGCTGAACCGGAAGAGCCAATATAGAAATCATAATCACAATATATGCCATGACTCATTCTTGCATTTGCCGCATACGCCGGCAGGGATGCACTCAATACCAAAACAACACACAGAAACAAAACTATCAGCTTTTTCATGAAATTCATTTTCCTTTCTTTGTAGATCCCCCCTTAATATTTAATACCGTTTTTTTTCAAAAAATTATTCAATTTTTTTATTATTTTATACTTTGAATGATATTTTCGAGATTTTGGCGAGTTAAAATTTCTGTTGTAGATATATAATAAACATAATCATCCATCCATAGATACCGAAAACTGCCATCTTCCGAGGCTATACACAATACATGATACCCACAAAGCTCTATTTCCTCGAAATCACTATACTCATTATCGATATTCGCAAGATAACGTTCTCGAGTGATCTGCATATAAATCAATTGATCGTCATGAGGAGTGCGCCATGTCAATACAACCCTTCTTTCGGTTGCCGTCTCCTCCACCAACTCATATCCTTCCGGCAGAGCTTGAGGGATCTTCTTAACCTCTATTGTTGTCGGATACTGCGCTCCGTCTGCGGCAGAGGTGCCGATCATATTAACTCCCTTCTCTTGCCAGACCGTTACAAAGAATCCGGCAATCTCCTCCCGAGCGAGGACGGCACAGCCAGTCAGAAGCAGTGCGGCTGCTATGATCAGTGCCCATGCCCGCTTGCTAAGCTTACGCGTTTGCGGGAGGGTGCCGTAACGGACAATGTGGCGCATCCGCCGAACGTGCGTCCTGCGAAAAGAGGTGGCAACAGGCAGATCACGCAATGCCATGTCCAGATGCCGATCGGTCGCCTCAATGATCGCCCGGGCGAACAGGCGGCGTTCTTCCTCATACATCACAAATTCCCTCCTTTCTCAGCATCTCCAGCAGGATCTTCTTGCCCCGTGTCAACCGTGTATATACCGTTTGCACCGAAACACCCATCGTCGCCGCAATATCCTTCACTTCCATTTCATGGACAAAGCGGAGCAGCAGCGTATAGCGATAAATATCATCCAACCGCTCTATGGCAGAAACGACCTTGGCATATGCCTCTCGCAACGGCAATTGCGCAATAAAATCATCCTCGGACTCCGTACTGCATGTCTCATAGGAAACACACTCCCGCCAAAGATATTCCTGCCCTGCATAGTTGCTGATCTCATGTGTGACAATGGCGTATACGTATGCCCGCACTGCGGACTCCCCCAGATCTGTTCGGATCCGCCGCACAGACCGTGTGATCTTAAAAAAGACATTCTGAACGATGTCCTCCGTGGCACCTTCCGGGTCCGGCACGTTCATTTGATCTATTTTGGCTTTGACATAGCTCCATACGCTTCTGTGATACGTCTGATAGAGGTGCTCGATCAAGGCACCGTCATGTTCATCACAGAGCATCAGCAAAAAAGCTAACATGATGTTTGGTCTCCTATCTTTTTCTCTTCCGTATACTTTCTATATAGAGAACTTTTTTGACTCAAATTCGACAAAAAATGAATTTTCACAATTATATTATACACAAAAAACAAGTAAAATTGTTATTTTTCATTAAAAAAGCCGAATTTCGTCAATTTCGATAAACCGATTCCCTATCTCCTGCACCTGAGACATTCCTCTTCCTATTCGCATCGGCAAAACGCCGAAGTCCACATATTCCGCCAATGTCAAAAGGACAGAGCCACCGATCCGATGGCTCTGCCCGTGCACGTATCACGGCAGAAAATGCCGTTTTTTGGTGGAATTTGTCTCCTCTCCGTGTCGTCTTTGGCAGTCACACACGCTTAGGACACGATCTTCCCCGAGTCCATGCGGATGACGGTATCCGAATCATCGGCGATCTGGGGGTCGTGGGTGACGATGATGACGCAATAGCCTTCCTCGTGGGCGAGACGCTGAAACGTTTTCATGACGAGATCGCTGTTCTCGCCATCTAAGTTTCCCGTAGGCTCGTCGGCGAGGATGACGCGCTGACCGCTGGCAATGGCGCGGGCGATGGCAACTCTCTGCTGCTCGCCGCCCGACAGCATGGCGGGCAGGCGCTTCCAATAGCTCTCATCCAAGCCCACCGAGCGCAGCGTTTCCGCGGCAAGGGCGCGCGCCTCCTTTTTCGGGCGGCGTTGGAGCTGCTTCGGATACAGCACGTTCTCCATCACCGTCAAAAGTGGAAACAGATTGTAGTTCTGGTAGATCACCGCCACGTCGCGGCG
>JAFTMG010000160.1 GCA_017452525.1 Clostridia bacterium | reverse complement strand
CCAGCTGATCGGCACGGGTACAGCGCACGGTCAGCATCACCATGTTGACGGGACGGTTCATGGCAAAGGAATACACCTCGTCGTCGGTCAAACCGACCGTCAAGGGCGTTACGCCATGGATATAGGCACCCCATATGCTGTGTTCAGTATAAGTCTCCACAGTCTCCATATCCGGGGCAAGAGCGCGAAAGGCTCGCTCCTGTTCGTTGTATTTTTTCAGAGCTTCCGAAAATTTCTTCTGATTGTCATATGAGTTTTCATTGGGCGGGATCGGCTCGACCAGCGTGACATATTCCTCCTCCATACGCTGCAGTGCTGATGCCGATGCCATGGATAAGCCTGTACTGACGGTAAGCATCACGATCATGACCGCCAAGGCGAGCAATAGAACGGTCACGCGAAGCGGGGTTCGCATCGTTTGTTTCATCTCATATCGAATCAGCATTCGATCACCTCCCTTGTTTTGCTTCTACTATGTTGTGATAGACATAGTGATATTTGCGTCTTGCTCCCAACCATGCTACGGGCAATGCAGCGAGCAAAGCAAGCACCAAAACGCCACCAATTACCGGCAGAATAGAAACATGGGGCAAATGTGTGATCAAGATCCCGATCTGTGCCTCCGGCGCAAAAAGAGACATCCACCACAAAGCGAATGGAGCGCGAAGCTGTATCGCCAACACGCCGGAGATCAAACCGCTCACGATGATGATTACCGCCTGCCGAGCATACAGATACGCCAATAGCCTGCCGTTCGGCGTGTCGACTGCATATACTGTGCTGACGTGCGATTTCGCCGACCATACGATGGCAAACAGTGCCGTGAGCAATACAAGCAACGGGAGGCTCCACCATAGGATCAACGCATCCTTTGTCTCCACGCGGACTGTCTCCAGCGCATCATCCGCTGCCCCCAGCCTCGCGTGATCCGCTGCATAGCCGTTGTCACCGATCACAAAGGCATCGGGATCTATGCCCAGCATGTTCACTTCGGATAAAAACAGTTCCTCAGCCCCTGCCGGGATGATCAGTGAATGCTCGATATCAACCATAAACGCCGAATCCGCTATTCTGGTATCTCCTGCCATTTGGGGCGGATAGAATCCCCCAAGTGAGCTGTTCGGCACGACAATGGTATTGGGATGAACGGCGTGCTGATCATGGATATCATCCTCCGTGCGGTAAATGCCGACAATGCGATAGGTATGTTGCTCGGTAAAGCCCTGATATGGAACGTAAGTATTGTCGTACTCCACGTTTGCGCTGTTACCGTTGAACACGATATATTGATTTCCGTTGGCATACATATCCAATACAAGCTCATCTCCGACGGCAAGCGCATTACGCTCTGCCAGCTCCTCGCTGATCAGACAAACATACGGAGATGCCGCGCCGTCGATGGTGGTTCCCTGTGTAATATACGCCGTCCCCCGGTTGAAGGACAGAATGCTCTGCAAACAATCCGTGCCGATCAGCCATGTGGAGTGAAGCGAGATCTCTCCCTTTGCCAGAATGTCCTCCTGCCACTGCCTGCCAAGCTCTGTGTTCCAAAAATCGTCAAGAGAACCATTGATCTCGGAGATCCACGGAAAAACAAAATCATCGTTACCATCCTGCATTTTCCAATGAGAACCATTCTTCTCCTCGCGGTATATACCAACCGGGAGAGATACCGCATGATCTCTCATATGAAGCTCGGCACGGTTATTCTCATCGACCACTAACATCCCCCAAACCAGATAGGTTTTCCCCGACTTCATCAGCTCGGCCTCGTAATGATCTACAAACACCGTAATATTCCTAATGTCCGCATAGTCCTCACACAGCGTGATCGGCTGATCAATGCGGGCTTCATATTGATTTCGGTACATCGTCAGCTGCGAATTGACCTCTTCAACCGTCTGCTCCCGATGCCCGCATACAATGGTGCCGACAAAGAAGGAAGACGGCATGACGGCAGCGGACCCGAAATCATCTTCGTTTTTGTGATCATGCTCTAATACTGTAACGGGCTTAAGACCGGAAGAATGCGCGTAGATCGCAGTTCGGTGATCGATCTGTTTGACAGAGGTCAACTGCTCCACGCCACCGTTTTGCAGAATCATGCCAAACTGATAGGCACCCGATCTTGCAACATGAGCGAAGTCAGGAACAGCCACGGTGAGGTAGTCCTCCTCACGGATGATGTCCGTCTGCCCGATCTGTGCGGATAGGGGGACAAACAGCAGGATACTTGTCATCGCAAGGATCAATGCCGGAGTGCACAGTAAGATCACCCACCATTTGCTTCGATAGGCGCGAAAAAATTGACGCATCATGGAAACTCCTTTCTTTTGAACGTTGGGTATCATCAAAACGGAAATCATAACAGCGCTATTCGGAAATATATCCCTGTTGATAGGTGTCCAAAACAGCCCGAAAATTACATTCAAAAGCAGATTTCTGCCTTATTTACACAAAATTATCCCTTTTGGTGAATTTGCTTGATCGATACGGTTTTCCATATAAAAAATACAAAACCCACTCACCGTGGCTTTTGCCTGGGTGAGTGGGTTTCTGCAATGCGGAAAATTATTTGAACAGGAGAATACACGCTTGATTTGATGCGTGTATCAAGCGCCGACCGAAATTATAACGGGTTGTGCGGTCACGGCTTCTGCTTGATCTCGGCGGCGAGGATCTCCTCCTTGCGCGCAAGCAGATCGTCGCTTGCCAGCGCTGCTTCAAGATTTTCAAAGCCCACGCGGTCGACGGTCAGTCCGAAGCGCTCCTTGGCGTATCCGTTCTCACGGAACCAGAGCATACATTTTTCAAGGATGGGCAGGATCTCCTCCTCTTCCACCTTGCGGGAGAGCGGTGTGCCCATGCGGCAGCTCTTGCCCCAGGTGCCGCCCACATAGATCTTGTAGATCACCTTGCCGCCCTCGCGGTTGCCCTCTACACCGAAATCGTTGATGCTGGGCTTAATGCAGCTGTTGGGACAGCCGCCCACGGAGATCTTGAACTTATGGGGCAGGCTTACCTTACTCCAGCCCACATAATAGGTCTCGTGGATCTTCTTTGCCAGCGCCTGCGTATCGTACATACCAAAAACGCAGGTCGTGCCCTTGCACGCCGTAACGGGGCGGACCTTGGCACCCGTGCCGCCGAAATGCAGGTCGTGCGCCTCGGCAAACTCGATGGCGGCGGGAATATTCTCAAAAGCGATGCCCGGCACCTCGATCGATTGACGGCTGGTCGCCATCATCTTGCCGTTTCCGAATTTTTCCGAAAGCTCTGCCACCGCATGAAGCTGTTCTGCCGTAAAGACCGTGCCCACAGGAACGATGCGGCCCGAAAAGAGGTCGGTGCCTCTGTTGCGCAAGAAGCCCTTGCCCTTGACGCTGTTGATCTCATCCATTGTTAGCTTTGCCATGTTTTTATCTCCTTTACATCATTTGTCTGAAAATGCGCACGCTGTAGGCCGGCAGGGTAAACTTGCCGCTCACGCGCTCGCGGGTCTCCACGTCGATCGCCTCGACGCCCATGTCAACCTCGGCATCCTTCGGCGTGTAGTTCTCGACGAAAAGATAGCGGATGCCGTTTTCATCGTCGATGCGGCTGTGCGCCGTCACGCCCTCGGTGTAGCTCGCGAGATTGCTCTTGATGCCAAGCTCACCGCAGACGCGCGCCAGCAGTCTTGCCTTGAAGCTCTCCTCACCGCCAATGTCGCGGGTGGCAAGATAATAGGTGGTGCCCTTGCCGTAGCGGTTCTTGACCACCGCAGGTTCGCCGGCATAGAAATCGTCGCGGTAAACCGCCATCACCTCGGTGCCCTCAGCGGGGTGGATGCGCTCGCAATAGTCGGCTACGGCAAATTCATCGCCGCACTTGTTGCATTGAATGGCGTTGCGCTCGGTGGGATAGAGGGTATCGATCTCCTCGTTCCACACGCCGAAGACCTCCTTGAGCTCCTCGCCGGGGAAACCGCCGAGATAGCAGAGATCGTTTTCGTTGACCATGCCAAGCATATAGCCGCCGATCAACGTACCGCCCTCACGGACATACTTCTCGAGAATCTCAATGGTCTCGCGGGGGGTCATGTAGAGCATGGGAGCCACGACAAGATCGTAGCCGCCCAGGTCACGGTGCGCGTCGATCACGTCAATATCGATGGCGTGACGCCAAAACCAGTTGTAAAACTGCTGGCAGGTGGTGGAATATTTCTTTTCGTTCTTCTGGAAGCCCTGCGCCAGATCGAGCGCCCACTTGTTCTCGACATCCATGATCAGTGCCACACGGGGATTCGGCACGGTGCCAAGCACCTCTTCGATATCCTTCAACGTCTGGCCGAGGGCGCTCACCTCGCGGAAGACACGGGTGTTTTCATTGCCCAGATGGTCGACAACGGCGCCGTGGAACTTCTCGTTGCTGCCGCGGGACTTGCGCCATTGGAAATACTGCACCGAGTCCGATCCGTGTGCCACAGCCTGCAGAGACGCCAGGCGGTGGACACCGGGACGCTTGAGCTTGTTGACATCATGCCAGTTGACATGGCTGGGCGCGCTCTCCATCAGGAAGAAGGGCTTCTTTTTCAGCGCGCGGAAGGCGTCGTGCGTCAGCGCGTGCTTGGCCGCCATCTCGGCGTCGCTCAGCTCGCCCGGGTGATGCCATTCGGGATAGCTGTCCCAGGAGATGAAGTCGATCTCCTTGGCCAGCACGTTATAATTGAGACCGGTGTAGTGGAACATGAAATTGGTGGTCACGGGCAGATCGGAATATTTACGGACCGCCGCCGCCTCGGCACGGAGAAAATCAGCCGTCTGATCGCTGATAAAGCGCTTCCAATCCAGCTCCAGCCCCGAGAAGGTGTCGCCGATCGGCGAGGGTGCCTCCACCTGATCGAAGCTGTTGTAGGTATGGCTCCAAAAGGTAGTCCACCACTGGAAATTCAGCTTGTCGATGTCATTATCATACTTCTTTTTCAGCCAGCCGCGGAATGCCTCCTGACACAATGGGCAGTAGCATCTGCCGCCGTATTCGTTGGAGATGTGCCAGCCGATGACGGCAGGATGACTCCCGTAACGCTCGGACAGCTTCCCGTTGATCTGCGCCACCTTCTCGCGGTAATAGGGCGAGGTGTAGCAATGGTTGTGGCGCACGCCGAAATGCATCCGCTCACCGCGCTCGTTGACGCGCAGCACCTCGGGATGGGCGTCTGCTATCCAATGGGGACGCGCGCCCGACGGGGTC
>JAFTMG010000159.1 GCA_017452525.1 Clostridia bacterium | reverse complement strand
CGTCCCCGACGGTCCACCCCACAAGGGTTTGGCGATCACAAACCGTCCGTAAACGGACCGTCGGGGACGCCGGTCCCTACAAGAAGGGTGCCGCATGGCGGTTGTTCTGTTTCTACCAACACCCCGATAAACCCAAATTTGCAATCTTCAAACTTACCGACAAACCCAAATTTGAAGCTCCCGCTGAGCTTCACCCCGGGAGTCTCGCCCCATTCTCATCGTTTGAGATTTTTCGGAGGGTCAAGGGAACCCTTTTGCAAAAGGGTTCCCTTGCGCGTCCTCCCGACAAACCCCAATTTATAACCTCTCCGCACAATTTTCCCCAACCCTCTTGCCATTTCCCGCCAAAGGTGATATACTGATAAAAAAGCGCGCGATGCCGCGCGTTCGGTTGCGAGAGGAGGACAACGCCGTGGATTGGAACACCTTAAAACAGAATTGCGCGAGCTGTGCCGCTTGCCCTCTGCACGCCACGCGGACGAACTGCGTCTTCGGCGTGGGCAATCCGCAGGCAAAGCTGATGTTCGTGGGCGAAGCACCCGGTGAGCAGGAGGATCTGACCGGCGTTCCCTTTGTGGGGCGCGCGGGACAGCTGCTGGACAAGTTTCTCTTCGCCGTCGATCTCTCCCGCGAGGACGTCTACATCGCCAACATTCTCAAATGCCGCCCGCCCAATAACCGCGATCCCCTGCCCGCCGAGGAGGACGCCTGCATGGGATATCTGCGGGATCAGGTGCGGCTCATCTCTCCTCGCATCATCGTTTGTCTCGGCCGCATCGCCGCCATGCGGATGATCAAGCCCGATTTCAAGATGACCAAGGAGCACGGCATCTGGTTTGAGCGGGGCAATTTCGCCATGACCGCCGTCTTCCACCCCGCCGCTCTTTTGCGCAATCCCTCACAGAAGGACGCCATGCTTGCCGATATGAAGGCGATCCGCGCCCGTCTGGACTCTCTCACATAAACCGAAAGGATCTGCCCGAACATGAATTTCGCCTCACTGCTCTCCATCATCGCCACCCTCTTTCTTCTGCTGGTGGCGGGATACGTCTCCCGTAAAACAGGGATCATCAACGAGGTCGCCTCGAAAAACCTCTCCAAGCTGATCGTTCAGCTGGGTCAGCCCATGCTGATCATCGGCTCACTGCTCAGCGTGGAGTTTTCGGTGGAAAATCTGCGGCAGGGTGCGCTCATCGTTGCCCTCGGCTTTCTGGCGCACTTCCTGCTCTCCGTGCTTGCCTTTCTCTTCTGTCTCCCCATCCGGGACGCGGACGAGCGCAAGATCACCGAGTTTTCCGCCATCTTCGCCAACTGCGGCTTCATCGGCTTTCCCATCATGAAGGCGATCTTCGGAGATATCGGGCTGTTCTGGGGTGCTTTTTTCATCATCAGCTTCCATCTGACGCTCTGGACGTGGGGCATTGCCATCTACGCCCGCAAGCGCCCCGACATCCGTCTGACGCCCAAGAAGGTGTTTCTGAATTTCGGCACGGTGCCGTGTCTCATCGGCGTGCTGCTTTACGTATCGCAGGCGATCCCGGGGGTAGTCATACCCGCGTTTCTCGCCGATTTCATCAACTATCTGGGCAGTCTCTGCACGCCCATTTCCATGTTGATCACGGGGGCGCTGCTTGCCACCCGTTCCCCGCGGCAGATATTCGGCAATAAGAACATCTACTATCTCAGCTTCATCAAGCTGCTTGCCATGCCGCTTCTGATGCTGCTCTTCACCCGTCTGATCGGTCTTTCCTACGAGATGTCGATGCTTTTGACGGTAATGGCGGCAATGCCCTCGGCGGCGATGGTCTCGATGCTCTCCGAGCTGCACGACATCAACCCGGGGTATGCCTCCCAATCGGTGGGAACGACGGCGTTGCTTTCAACGCTTACGCTGCCGATCGTGCTGTTCGTGGCGCAGTGGGTGTTTGGCGTTTGACGCCGTGATGGCAACGATAAAAAATCCGCCTCGGCGACGTTAAAAACACGTCGCCGAGGCGGGTTTTTATTGGTGTTTGTTCAGAGGTATCGGGATGCTGTTTCGTCATTCACCGCATAGTTTCCGGGGACCCTCTCTCTTTGCAGCAAAGCAAACCGGCATCTGTACCGTCGCATTATTCCGCCCTTATCATTCTGTATCCGACACCGATATGCGTTTGGATATACTGCGGTGAGTCGGGTGCGGCTTCAATTTTTTTACGGAGCGTCGCCATAAAAACACGGAGAGAGGCAACGTTATTCTCCCACGCCGCGCCCCATATCTTTTGTGTAATGAAGGTGTGCGTTAAGACCTTGCCGACATTGGCGGCAAGCAGACACAGGATCTTGTATTCTATGGGCGTCAGATGCAACTCTTCTTGACCGAGATAGGCACAGCCTGCGGCATAGTCGATCTTTAAAGCACCGTTTATGAATATCGAGCTTATATTTTCGTTACGGTTCGCCGCTAACCTTCTTTGCGTTACACGAAGCCGCGCCAGAAGCTCCTCTACGGAGAACGGCTTTGTTAAATAGTCGTCCGCGCCGGCATCGAGCGCATCTATTTTATCCTTATCCTCACTTCTCGCGCTGATCACGATGATGGGCATATCCGACCACGTGCGTATTCTCTCAATCACCTCAACGCCGTCCATATCGGGAAGTCCGAGATCAAGCAGAACGATATCCGGATTGTGCGAGGATGCCTCCATAATGGCACAGTTTCCGTCCTGTGCCGCGATAAATTTATAGTCGTGCGCCTTTAAGGTCGTTGTGATCAGATTGCGAACGGGCGCATCGTCCTCGACCACAAGTATTAAGGGCTTATTCACTGATCTCCACCTCCTCCTTTGGTAATGTAAAGGTAAATACTGCGCCGTGCGGCTTGTTATCACTTACTGTAATTTCACCGCCGTGAGCATTTACAATGGATTTGCAGAGTGCCAGTCCAAGACCGAGACTTCTGCGACTGTCGGCAATTTTTTCAGCACCCGTGAAGAACATATCGAACACACGGGGCTTGATTTCGTCTGCAATTCCGTGTCCGTTATCCGCTACGGTAATTGCAATATCATTGCCCTTTTCGACTGCCGAGATCTCTATTTCGGAACCACGCGGCGTATATTTGATGGCATTATCCATCAGATTGATCAAGACCTGAACAATAAGCCTTGCATCCATCCGCGCAAGCAGTATTCCGTCGCTTTCCTTGACGGTGAGCTTATGCTCACTTGCATTTTTCTCGGTGCGTCTGACTGCTTCCTCAATCACATCGGACACAAGCTCGGCGGACATCCGTATATCGCTCTTGCCATCTCCCATACGGGATACCGACAGAAGATTTTCCACAAGGCTGATGAGCCATTCGGAATCCTCACGGATATCCGCATAGATCTGTCGGCGCGTTTCCATGTCGAACACCCCGTCGTTTGCAAGCAGATTGTCTGCGTTGCCGGATATGGAGGTCAGCGGTGTACGAAGATCGTGGGATATGGTACGGAGCAGATTTGCGCGCAGCTTTTCTTGCTCCGCAAGGATCGCCGAGGCTTCCTTCTCTCGCGCGTTTCTCTCGTTTTCCAGTGCCAAGGCACATTCACCGAGGATCGAAAGCAGAATGCTGTTTTCAAAGGCATCCACCGTTTTGGTGCTTTGTATTCCGATCGCTCCGTAAACGGTATTGCTTGCGTGTATGGGATAATAGGTGCAGGACGCGGTTTTACAGAGGCTTGTCCCTGTGATACCGAGCTTTGAGAGTTCGGTATCACGAAGCGCAAAGGCTTCAAGCGCTAACAGTTTTTTCGTTTGCGAGGCGGCAATTTCAAATATCTCGTCAGCACTCTTGGCTTTCGCGAGCATTTGGTTGGTGTCAAGCAGTATCTTCGTTCTGTAAGCCGTCCGCGCCGATTGCTTGGCATGGTTTTTCATTCTTGCGGCTATACTGCCCGTTACCAAGGAAGCAACGAGCATCACGAGGAAGGTTACGGGATAGCCCTTGTCATAAGCCATCAAAGAAAACTTCGGTGTTGTAAACAAGAAATTGAACAGCAGAACACCCGCGGCAGAGCTGACGACCCAACAAAATCTATTTTCGGTCAGCACCGATATGATGAGAACGGCGAGAATGTATACCGTAATTACGTTGGCATCGGTGAAGCCCATATAATGCAAGCCAAAGGATATTCCCGATGCGATCGCCAAGATGAGCGCGCTGATCCCCAAGTCCATCAGCGCGGATATGAGTGTTCTCTTGCCAAACAACCGAACCTTTTGCGCCTTCTGCTTTACCGTCATATCGGGAATGATGTGTATATCAAGATTCGGAGCAAGTGTGATAAGCTGATCTGTGAGCGTTTGCTGTTTGAAAAGTCTTTTTTTAGGAGCCGCGCTTCTTCCGAGAACGACCTTGGTAATGCCCGACAGCCGTGAGAACTCGGTGATCTGAAAAGCAACGTTATCTCCGATGACGGTCGCTACGTTCGCGCCGAGCGACTCGGCATAGCGGATATTATCCGCAAGGCGAGCTTTATCCGCATCAAGCATAAGCTCCGAGGCAGGCGTCTGCACGTACAGTGCCGTAAAGCTCGCTCCGAAGGCTTTTGCCATTTTGGCGGCGGTCT
The DNA here is from genome assembly GCA_017452525.1 of Clostridia bacterium. Lineage (GTDB taxonomy): Bacteria > Bacillota > Clostridia > Oscillospirales > CAG-272 > RGIG3947. The sequence continues at coordinate 5,887 of JAFTMG010000159.1, read as the reverse complement.
CTATGATCCTCGCATTGGACGGCGCTGAGGAAAGGCACACGAGAACATGCTCTTTCGTATTGTTTTTTTTCACAAGCCCTTCCTCCTTATTCCTGAATTTGATTTCTTATCTCATATGTTTCCGGATCGACCGTTGACGATTTCTCTGATTTTGTTCGCGTAATCCTCACTCTGATTGATGAAAAACTCACCGTGATACCGTTTGGGCAGTACGCGCAACAAGCTCTGCGGCAATACTCTGTGAATATCTTCCGCGGATTTTATCATCGAGCTTCTTTCTTTTTCACCAACAAATATATGAGCCTTTGCGGTGCAATTCTTGATCGATTCCTTTATAGAATACAATGCGTTCGCCTGCATAAAAGCGATCATATCTTTTTTGGATATGGCAGAAGTATCTTTGAAATAGCACTCAAACAGATCGGGGCGGATCTTAAGTGATCTGAATTGAAGCTTGGAAAACCATTTTTGCTTTATCAAGCCATAACAGCTGCCAAATGCCGGTTTGATCATAGAATATGTTAGTTTGGACGGTCTGACGAGCGCGCTTTCAATGATGGCATATTGGCAAATATCTTTGCGCTCGGATAGGATCTCCAACAAAATTTGCCCCCCCAAGGATAAGCCGCCTATCAGTAATACAGAGCCTTGGCATCGCGTATCAATGTATTCTATGATCTCCTTGGCATTGTCCTCTATTGCGGTAAAAGGTCTATCACTCCCGGCGTGCCCATCCAGTATTGGCAAAATGATATGATATTCATTTTGAAGTGACTTTGCTACGTCCTCGTAATTCCACCACGATAAACCTCCGCCATGCAAAAGCACGATCTTTTCGAGGTCTTCTTTACCGTATTCAATGAATCGCAATCATTTCACCACACTTACATAGCCGAATTTGCGAAGGCAGTTCGTTTTTACAACGTCTTTATCATTATATCATAAATTTATAAAAAAATCTACCGTTTTCCGTCAAACAACTCATCCTCGTCCTGATAAAAGGCGATATAAGCGACCCCACGCTGTTTTTCGTATGTACGGATGTTTTTTATAATCTCTTCATCCGTCATATCGGCGGTAAGCATAACGCAGGACGGCTCTTTTTTCTTTTTCTCTTGTTCCATGCGTTTTCTGTTCCCGTCAAGAAAGTTGTCAAGGCGTTTCATTACAAAAAAGCCGAAAACCGCTACTCCGAGAAACGCAACTACCAATATCATATCCCGAACTACCATTATGCCACCTCCTTTTTAAATTTTTGATTTGCGATTATATGCGGAAGCACTTTTGCAGTGCCTTATATTCGCCAACGACCATTAAGGTCTTATCCTCGGTCAGCACCGTATCCGGCGTAATAGAAACAGAAAATTTGCCGTTCTTTTTGATTCCCATAATATTGATCTTATACTTTCGGCGGATATCCAGCTGTCCTACCGTCATACCGATCCATTCCTTCGGCACGGTGACTTCAAATATAGCGTGCTCGCCGTCAAGCTCGATATAATCCAGGATATGGTCTGCGCTGTACCGAATCCCCATCCAGGACGCAAGCTGCTTTTCGGGATATACGATCTCATCCGCGCCGTTGCGGAGAAGAAATTTTGCTTGACCGTCGCGCTCGGCACGGGAAACCACCTTTTTCGCGCCAAGCTCCTTTAGCAAGGATGTCGTTTCAAGGGAGCTTTGGAAATCGCCGCCGATGGTAACAATACACACGTCGTAATTGTCCACGCCGAGCGTGCGGAGGAAATCCTCGTTGGTGCTGTCACCGATCTGTGCGCTCGTTACGATCTGCATCACATCGTTAATGCGTTCCTCGTCCTGATCTATCGCCATCACGTCGTGTCCAAGCTCATGAAATTTTCTTGCAATATGCTTTCCGAAATTACCCACTCCTACGAGCAGAATCGATTTTTGTTTCACCGTATTTTCTCCTTACCCTACCGTTACCTTATCCATCGGTAGCTTCGATATATTTTTCTTTGTGCCGCCAAAGGTGGCGTAGATCAAGGTGAGTCCTCCGACACGTCCAAAGAACATCAGAGCGATCAGAACAATTCGCGATACAGTACCAAGCGATGGGGTTATTCCAAGCGTCAGACCGACCGTACCGATCGCCGATGCCGTTTCATAGAGGCAAGTCATGAGAGGCAAGCCCTCAACCGCGCTGATGATCTCACCGCCGAGCCAAAACAAAACGATATACAGCAGGCAGATCGCCGAGGCGTGCTTGACGGTATCGTCCGCGATCCGACGCCGAAACATCTGCGCGTTCTCGTTCTTACGGAATACCGAGATGGCGGAAGCAACCAGGACGCCGAGCGTTGTGGTTTTCATACCGCCTGCGGTTGAACCGGGAGATCCGCCCACAAGCATCAGGAAGATCATAAGTAAAAGTCCAACCTCGCTGATAAGACCAAGGTTTGCCGTATTGAAGCCTGCCGTTCTCGGTGTTACAGCTTGGAATAAAGACAGCAGTATTCTTTCGCCGAGAGCATATTCTTCAAACTCGCAGAAAAAGAAATACAGCGTGGGGAGAACGATCAGAATTCCTGTCATTGTAAGGATGATCTTGCTTTGGGTACGGAATCTTCTGATACGCCATTTATGTATGTACAGATCCTCCCAAGTTAAGAAGCCGATGCCTCCAATGATGATGAGCAGCATGATCACAATGCTGATCACGGGATGTGCGGCATAGGCGGTAAGTGACGAATACTGTCCGCTGACCTCTCCCATCACGTCGAAGCCCGCATTGCAGAACGCCGATATGGAATGGAACACTGCCATCCATATTCCCTTTGCCCCATGGTCGGCACAGAACACGGGAAGCATGGCAAGCATGCCAACGACTTCGACGATCAGCACGCCTTTGAGAATAAACCAGGTAAGTCGCACGATACCGCCGACGCTTGGGGCGGATATTGCCTCCTGCATGGTGCTGCGCTGTCCAAGACCGATCTTTCTGCCTGCTAAAATAGATACCGAAGCTGCAACCGTTACGACCCCCAAGCCTCCGATCTGAATGAGTATGAGAATAACAGCCTGTCCAAAATACGACCAATAGGTTGCCGTATCCTGCACGATAAGTCCTGTTACACATACGGCGGAAGTAGATGTGAAGAGGGCATCCGAAAACGCTGTCACAACACCATCCTTGCTCGATAGGGGGAGCATCAGCAGAAACGCTCCGATCAGTATGACCGCCGCAAAGCCAAGTAAAATAATTTGGAATGACGACAGCCTAAATCTATGTAAAGATCGCATGTTCCACCTCTCCTTATGCTCTTTCTGTTACTATTATACGCAAAAAGAGATAAAGACGGCGTTAGCACTCTGCCGTACGGCATTAAGATTGTATAAAGATAGCCCTCGCTCCATCCCGGAACGAGGGCACGGTTCTGACCGTTATTTCCTGAAATCGCGGCTTCAAGTGCTGTTTTTGGGGACACAATTTGAAAGCGTAAGAAGAAGGGGCACGCCCCATCATACACCCCTCGTGGCGGGATAGAGCTTCAGATACGTCCGATACCTTTCCGCGTAAACCTCGGAGAGCGCCGCATTCGGCTCGTGCCGCCGCACGTGCCGCACGCTGCCTCGCACCGCCTCACCGTAGGAGGCAAACAGCCCCACGCCGATGCCGCCCAGGATGGCGGCACCCCACGTCGTCGCCGTATCCGAGGCGGGAACGACGATCGTCTTCCCCGTCACGTCCGCCTTGATCTGCGTCCAAAGAGGGGAATTCGCCGCGCCGCCCGTGGCGCACAGCTCGCCCACGTAAGCGCCCGCCTGCTCCGCCACCTCCAGATTGTGCCGCAGAGAAAAGGCAACGCCCTCAAGCCCCGCGCGGATCAGATGCCCGCGGGTCTTGGAGAAATCCAAGCCGTAAAAGATACCCTTGGCGTCGGGATCCCACAGAGGCGTGCGCTCCCCCGCCATGTAGGGCAGAACGACCAGCCCATCGCTCCCCGCGGGAACGGCGGCGGCAAGCGCCGTCAGCTGATCGAAGGAGGAAACACCCGTGCTTGCGGCGCGCTCGCGCTCGACCTCGCCAAGCTCACGCTCCAGCCAGCGCAACACACCGCCGCCGCCCACCGTGCCGCCCTGCAGCAGCCACCGCCCGGGCACCGCGTGCGCCCCGAGGATCAGCCGCCGATCGGCGCAAACACCGTCCATACAGATGCTCATGCCTCCTGCCTGACCGCCCTGCTCCTGGGTCTGCCCTGCCTCGATCACGCCTGCACCAAGCGTCGCGCAGGCGGCGTCCAAGCCGCCCGCTACCACGGGCGTGCCTGCCGCCAGCCCGGTGGACCGCGCCGCCTCGGCTGTCACCTCGCCCACCACGCGGTCACAAGGGACGATGGGGGGGAGCAGTCGGGCGGGAATGCCCATCCGCTCCGCCGTCTCCTCCTGCCACACGCCGCGGCGCATGTCGTAGCAGTGCCAGCCGTAGCCCTGGCTTCGGTCCTGCGTCACCGCCCCGCTGAGGCGGTAGACGATATAACCGTTGGAGCCGAGGATCCACCGCGCCCGCGCGAACAGCTCGGGGTGATGCTCTCGCAGCCAGATCACCTTGCCCGTGGTGTAGGTGGGCGAGAGCGCGTTGCCGCTCAGTGCGAACAGCTCCTCCCCCATCTCCCGCTCCAGGCGCGCGCAGATCTCACCCGCGCGGGTGTCCATCCAGATGGGCGTGGGGCAAAGGACCTCCCCCGCGGCATCCAGCGCCACGGCAGACCAGCTCTGCCCGTCCACACTCACGGCGGCAACGGACGACGGGGCAAAGTCCGCCCCCTGCCACAGCGCCCGAAGCGCGCGGCAAACACCCTCCCACCAGTCGGCGGGGTCCTGCTCCGCCCACCCCGCGTGAGGATAGGCAACGGGATAGCTTGCCGAGGCACTGCCAAGCACCTTGCCGCAGCGGTCAAACGCCGCCACCTTGCAGGAGGAGGTGCCGATATCGATGCCGATCAGAACGTTCTTCATTGCTCACTGACCTCCCATTCGGGTGCGGGGAGCAACGCCAGAAGCTCCTCGCGCCATGCGGTATACGCCGCGGCGTCCCGCGGCGAAAAGACCCAGCGGACGTTGCCGCGGGTGATGCAGATATCCTGCTCTCGCAGATAGAAATCTATATTTCCCTCCGATGCGGCAAAGCGCAGACGGGGATCCCAGGTGCCGCCCACGGCGTCCTCGTCTCCCCCGTAGCGCGCGCCCTGCGCCAGCGCGGCAAAGCGCTCGCAAAGTGCCGCGATCTCCGCCGCCTCCGTCCACCGCACCTCGGGGTCGGCAGGCGAGAGGGGTCCGCCGTTGCCCAGCGGGTCAAGAAGGGATACGTATTCCACGTTCCCCGCGCCGGATTCCGACAGCAGTGCCACCGCAGAGCGGTAGCTCTTCTTCGCCATCGCCCGCGGCGCCAGCATCGACGATACGATCACCGCCACCGCCGCCGCAATGATCCCCACGCCGATCAGCGTCACCGCGCGATTGGATTTTTTCGACATAGCCATAAGCCTCTTTTCGTGTTGTTGTTTGGGGTTATTGTAGCATAAATATGAGAAAATGTCAAGAAAATCGGGTTGGCGGGGTGGAGGTATCGGGGCGCGGATAAAGCAAGGGGCTCTGCCCCTTGACCCCGCCAGAGGGAACTTTTCGAGAAAAGTTCCCTCTGGACACCTTCAAAAGCTTTCACACTATGGGTATGGGGCGGGGTGTTTATCTCGCTGTTGACGGATGTTGACTGAGCGGGGCGTTTACTGATCCGCTGACGGATACCTCCCTTGCATGGCTTGAGCGGGCAAACTTCGTAAACGTCAGGCACCTCCGAGACCCTGCCGTTTTGGCTGCCGTGGCGCTCGCCGCACAAAATGGGGCTGTTTAATGTATGACACGG
>JAFTMG010000158.1 GCA_017452525.1 Clostridia bacterium | reverse complement strand
GAATCGCCCATTTTTTATGTGGTTTTGGGCGGGCGATTCGTGAATCGCCCCTACAAATCATTCGTTCACCCGTTCGACAAACCCAAATTTGAAGTTCCCGCTGAGCTTCACCCCGGAAGTCTCGCCCTATTCCCATCGTTTGAGATTTTTGGGAGGGTCCAGGGCACCCTTTTGCAAAAGGGTTCCCTGGCGCGTCCCCCCCGATAAACCCAAATTTGAAATCATCAACTTCCCCGACAACCCCAAACTTGACCGCTCCAAGCCTCCCTCATCCGAACGCTCATAAACCAAATCCCGCCGGCGGTGCGGCGGGATTTGAGAAAATATTGCGGGTGTTAGTCCTTATCCGCCTTCGTCTCACAGTAGATGCAGCGGTAAACGCGGGCATCGGGGTCGGTGAGGGAGAAGATGTGGGGCAGCTCCTGCTCGGTGGTGGTGATGCAGCGGGGATTCTTGCAGAAGAGAACACCCGTCAGCTTCTGAGGAAGGGTGGCGCGGCGCTTTTCCACCAGCTTGCCGTCACGGATGATGTTGATGGTGACATCGGGGTCCACGTAGCCGAGAATGTCCATGTTCAGCTCAATGTCGGCGTCGATCTTGATGATGTCCTTTTTGCCCATCTTTTCGCTGTGGCCGTTTTTGATGATGGCGACCGAGCAATCCAGCGCGTCGAGATTGAGCAGCTGGTAGATCTTCATGCCGCGGCCCGCGGTGATGTGGTCGATGACAATGCCGTTTTTGATGGAATCGATATTCATGCGTGTACCTCCAGAAGCTTCATGATGAGCGCCATGCGCATGTATTTGCCGTTGAGGACCTGCTTGAAGTAGCAAGCGCGGGGATCTTCGTCGATGGAAACGGCGATCTCGTTAACACGGGGCAGGGGATGCAGGATGGCGAGGTCGGGCTTTGCGACCTTCAGCTTGTCGGGCGTCAGGATGTAGCTGTCCTTCAGGCGGAGGTAGTCCTCCTCGTTGAAGAAGCGCTCCTTCTGAACGCGGGTCATATAGAGGATGTCCAGCTCGGGCAGAACTGCCATGAGATCCTCGGTCTGCACGTATTCGATGCCCTGCTTCTGCATGACATCCTTCTTGATGTAGCTGGGCAGCTTGAGCTCATCGGGGGAGATCAGCACGATCTTGATGCCGGTATAGCGCGCAAGAGCGGTGATCAGCGAGTGAACGGTTCTGCCGAACTTGAGGTCGCCGCAAAAGCCCACGGTCAGATCGCTCAGTCTGCCCTTCTCGCGGTGGATGGTCAGCAGATCGGCAAGGGTCTGGGTGGGGTGGTTGTGACCGCCGTCGCCCGCGTTGATGACGGGGATGGAGGCATTCATGGATGCCACCAGCGGCGCGCCCTCCTTGGGATGACGCATGGCAATGATGTCGGCATAGCAGGAAACGACCTTAGCCGTGTCGGCAACGCTCTCGCCCTTGGAGGCGGAGGAGGAGCCGGCGCTGGAAACGGAAAGGACGTTGCCGCCCAGCTCGTACATAGCCGCCTCAAAGCTCAGGCGGGTACGGGTGGAGGGCTCAAAGAAGAGGGTCGCGAGCTTTTTGCCGTGGCAGACCTCGGCATACTTTGCGGGGTTGGCAATGATGTCGTAGGCGGTGGCGATCAGCTCATCGATCTCAGCGGGGGTAAGCTCTTTGATGTCAATCAGACTTCTCATAATTGTGACACCTTTCTCTATAATCCAATGTTACGCCTTCGCACCGTTGACGGCGAGGTAATTCTTGATGCGGGTGACGTTCTCCTCGTTCTTGGGATCCTCTTCGAGGTACTCGATGATGTCGTAAACGTCCACGATGGAGTATACGGGGAAGCCGAACTGCTCCTCGATTTCCTGCATGGCGCCCTTCTCACCCTGACCCTTTTCCTTGCGGTCGACCATGATGAAGGTTGCGGCAACCTTGGTGCCCTCCAGGTGGGAGAGGATCTCCATCGACTCGCGGATGGCGGTGCCGGCGGTGATCACGTCCTCGATGATGACGATCTCCTCGCCCGCGGTGGGAACGTAGCCGACGAATACGCCGCCCTCACCGTGGTCCTTGACTTCCTTGCGGTTGAAGAAGAAGGGGACGTTGAGGCCGTTCTTGGAGAGAGCCACAGCGGCGGAAACGGAGAGGGAGATGCCCTTGTAAGCGGGACCGTAGAGGACAGCCTGCTTCTTGCCGAGCTTCTCAAAATACGCCTTGGCGTAGAATTCGCCCAGGGTCGCGATATCGTTACCGGTCTTGATCATGCCCGCGTTGATGAAGTAGGGGATCTTTCTGCCGGATTTTGCGGTGAAGTCGCCGAACTTCAGAACGCCGGCGGACTCCAGAAACTGTATAAATTCTCTCTTATAGCTTTCCATGTTGAATCTCCTTTGGTTGGAATGTTGTTTTCGGTGATCGATTGATTGCGAGGGGGAAAGAACCATCTCAAACGCCGAAGCTTCTTTCCCCCTCGCGCTCCTCCAAACTCCTTGGCTTGGTCTTGCCTGACCGTTTGCGTGTGGAAGAAAGGGATCGAAATTCGGCTTGTTCGGAGGGCTTCCTCCGACTTTGGGCGGATCACCATAGATCGTGCCTTGGCGGCAGCCAAGGAGGGTGGGGTCCGGGGCAGGGGAACTTCGGCGTTTGAGATGGTCCCCTGCCCCGGAAAACGAACGATTTCCACGTTCGATCGTTCGATCAAACCGTGTTAAAAGTTACTGTTTATCAGTCGCAGAACTCTGCCACGCAACGCTCGTAAGCGGCAACGGGGTCAGCCGCTGCGGTGATGGGTCTGCCGACCACGATGTAGTCGGAGCCGATCTTCTTCGCCTCGGCGGGGGTCATGACTCTCTTCTGGTCGCCGATGTCGCCGTCCGCGAAACGGACGCCGGGGGTGACGGTCACGAAGCCCTTGCCGCATCTCTCGTGAACGAGACCTGCCTCCAGGGGAGAGCAGACCACGCCGTCAAGACCTGCCTTGGCGGCATTGGAGGCGTAGTGCATCACGACGTCGGCGATGGGCTCGCGGATCAGCAGATCGTTCTCCATGCTCTCCTGATCGGTGGAGGTCAGCTGGGTGACGGCGATCAGCATGGGGCGGGTGCCGTCGGGACGGGTCAGACCCTCCAGCGCCGCCTGCATCATGCGGACGGTACCTGCGGCGTGCAGGTTGGTCATATCCACGTCAAGACCGGAAAGAACAGCCATTGCCTTCTTGACGGTGTTGGGAATGTCGTGCAGCTTCAGATCGAGGAAGATCTTGTGGCCGCGCGCCTTGATCTCGCGAACGATGTCGGGACCTTCTGCGTAGTAGAGCTCCATACCGATCTTCACGAACGGCTTTCTGCCGGTGAACTGATCGAGAAATGCAAGTGTCTTTGCCTTGCTGTCAAAATCCAGTGCGATGATTACGTCCTTACCCATCAGTGTGCTCCTCCGATCATATCTTTCAAATTTTTGATTCCGTATTTTTCCATGACCCGCGGCAGATCGTCGATGATGTTCTTGCTCGCCATCGGGTCGATGAGGTTTGCCGCGCCGATCTCCACGGCGGTGGCGCCCGCCAGCATCATTTCGAGAACGTCCTCGGCGGTGGAGAGACCTCCCATGCCGATGATCGGGATCTTGACCGCGTCGTAGACACGGTAGACCATGGAAAGGGCGACCGGCTTGATGGCGGGACCCGAAAAGCCGCCCGATTTGTTGGCGATGATGGGCTTACGGCGATGGAGGTCGATGCGCATGCCCATGAGTGTATTGATCATGCTGATGCCGTCCGCACCCGCCTCCTCGCAAGCCTTGGCGATGGAAACGATGTCGGTGACGTTGGGGGAAAGCTTGATGTATACCGGCTTGGTGGTGACCGCCTTGACCGCCTTGGTGACCTCAGCCGCCGCCTCGGGGGAGGTGCCGAAGCTCATGCCGCCGCCGTGTACGTTGGGGCAGGAGATGTTGACCTCCAGCCAGCCGACCTGCTCTTCCTTGTCAAGTCTCTCGCAGGTGTAGGCGTAGTCCTCAATGGAAAAGCCGCTGACGTTCGCCATGACGGGCTTGCGGAAATGCTTTTTCAGCTCGGGCAGCTCGTGGGCGATCACGGCGTCTACGCCGGGATTCTGCAGACCGACGGCGTTGATCATGCCCGAGGTGCATTCGGCGATGCGGGGGGTGGGGTTGCCGAAGCGGGGATCGCGGGTGGTACCCTTGAAGGAGAAGGTGCCGAGGCAGTTGATGTCGTACCACTCGGCAAACTCGTAGCCGTAGCCGAAGGTGCCGGAGGCGGGGATGATCGGGTTGTCGAGCTCAATACCCGACAGCGTGACTTTCGTGTTTACCATATGATCTCCTCTCTTTCCAGGACCGGGCCGTCGCGGCAGATGCGCTTGTTGCCGTATTTGGTCTTGCAGGAGCAGCCCATGCAGGCGCCGAATCCGCATCCCATGCGCTCTTCGAAGCTGTACTGCCCGCTTGTGGCGGCGACTGCTTCAATGGCTTTGAACATGGGCATGGGGCCGCAGGTGTAGAAATAGTCGTAGTCAACGTCCTTCATGGCGTCGGTGACGAAGCCCTTGACACCGACCGAGCCGTCGGCGGTGCAGACGATGACGGTGGCACCCAGCGCGCGGAACTCGTCGTCAAGGAAGATCTCGTCCTGCTTGTTGAAGCCGAGGATGACGGTGGGGGTCTTGCCCTCGGCGATCAGCTTCTTGCACAGGGCGTAGAGCGGGGGAATGCCCACGCCGCCGCCCAGCAGAAGGGGTTTTGCGCCGCTCTTGGCGGTGTTGTAGCCGTTGCCCAGCCCCGTCAGCACGTCAAAGGTCTGACCGGGCTGTGCCTGCGCCATGATCTCGGTGCCCTTGCCGACGACCTTGTAGATGAGGGTGATGGTGGTCCCGTCCCAATCGCAGACCGAGATGGGGCGGCGGAGGTACAGCCCGTCGATCTTGAGATTGACGAACTGACCCGTGGCACACAGCGCCGAGGTGTCGCCCTCCAGCACCATGCGGTATATCAGCGGGGTGAGAGCTTCGTTGCTCACGACCCGATAGATGCCTTGTTTCTGGCTCATGGATATCCTCCTTGAGTAGTTGTTGCGGTGGGCGCACCCTCGTTTTGGCGATGTGCGCCCACTGATGTTTCGATTATTCGTCGATGGTGGAAATGCCGAGGGTCGTCTCCTCGAGAACGTCCAAGAGGACCTTGACAGTGTCAAGGGCGGTGAAGACGGTGACGTTGTTTTCGACCGCGCACTGACGGATCTCGTGACCGTCTGCGGTGGAGCCTGCGGTGGCGTTCATGTCACGGGTGTTGATGACGTAGGTGACGTAGCCGCCGCGGATGGCGTTGGGGATCTCCTCACTGCCCTCACTGATCTTTTCCAGCACGTGGGTACGGATGCCGTTTGCCTTGAAGAAATTGGCGGTACCCTTGGTTGCCTGAATGTTGAAGCCCATGTTGTAGAAGCGGCGGATGAGCGGCAGGGACTCCTCCTTGTCCTTGTCGGCGATGGTGGCAAGGACGGTACCGTAGTTGACCACGTTGGTGCCGCTTGCCTGCAGTGCCTTGTAAAGGGCGCGGGTCATGCTCTTGTCGTAGCCGATGGCTTCACCGGTGGACTTCATCTCGGGAGAGAGGTAAGCGTCAAGTCCGCGGAGCTTGGAGAAGGAGAAGGCGGGCGCCTTCACGTAGTAGCGCTTCTTTTCCTCGGGGTAGATGGAGGTAATGCCCTGCTCCTTGAGGGAACGGCCGAGCATGGCGAGGGTGCCGATGTCGGCGAGGCTGTAGCCGGTCGCCTTGGAGAGGAAGGGAACGGTACGGGAGGAACGGGGGTTGACCTCGATGATGAAGACCTTGTCTTCCTTGTCCACGATGAACTGGATGTTGTAAAGACCGACGATACCGATGCCCAGACCCAGCTTGAGGGTGTAATCCAGAATGGTATCCTTGACCTTCTGAGAGAGGCTGAAGGAGGGGTAAACGCTGATGGAGTCGCCGGAGTGAACGCCGGTGCGCTCTACCAGCTCCATGATACCGGGGACGAAGACGTCCTTGCCGTCGCAAACGGCATCGACCTCGACCTCTTTACCCTGGATATACTTGTCGACAAGCACCGGCTTGTCCTCGTCGATCTCCACGGCGGTCTTGAGGTATTGGCGGAGCTGCTCCTCGTCGGCAACGATCTGCATGGCGCGACCGCCCAGCACGAAGGAGGGGCGCACGAGAACGGGGTAACCGATCTCGGCGGCGGCGGCAACGCCGTCCTCGATCCTGGTAACGGCGCGTCCGCGGGGCTGAGGAATGTTGAGAGAGCGCAGGACCTTTTCAAAGGCGTCGCGGTTTTCCGCCTTCTCAATGGCGTCGCAGTCGGTACCGATCAGCTTGATGCCGCGCTCGGTCAGGGGAGCGGCGAGATTGATGGCGGTCTGTCCGCCAAGAGCCGCGATGACGCCGTCCGGCTTCTCCAGATGGAGGATATTCATCACGTCCTCCACGCACAGAGGCTCGAAGTAGAGCTTGTCGGAGGTGGTGTAGTCGGTGGAAACGGTCTCGGGGTTGTTGTTGATGATGATCGCCTCGTAGCCCGCCTTGCGGATGGTCTGCACGGCGTGTACGGAGGAGTAGTCGAACTCAACGCCCTGACCGATACGGATGGGACCGGAGCCCAGCACGACGACCTTCTTGCGGTCGGTGACGACGGACTCGTTCTCCTCCTCGTAGGTGGAGTAGAGGTAGGGGATGTAGCTTTGGAACTCGGCGCCGCAGGTGTCGATCATCTTGTAGACGGGGAAGAGATCCATCTCTTCTCTCTGGCGGTAGACCTCGATCTCGGGACAGCCCCAGAGCTTGGCGATATACGCGTCGGAGAAGCCCATCTTCTTGGCGGCGCGCAGGATCTCGGGGTCGCGGGGGGCGGACTTGACCTGCTGCTCCATGAGGACGATGTTCTTGATCTTGTCGAGGAAGAACGTGTCGATCTTGGTGGCATCCCAGATGACGCCGAGGTCACAGCCGTGCCAGATCAGCTCGGCAATGGCGTAGATACGGTCGTCGGTGCCGTCCTTGATGTATTCCAGCAGCTGCTCGTAGGTATAGGTGTCAAACTTCTCCATGTGGATGTGGCAAACGCCGATCTCGAGGGAGCGGGCAGCCTTGAGGAGGCTTTCCTCAAAGGTGCGGCCAATGCTCATGACCTCGCCGGTCGCCTTCATCTGGGTGGAGAGCTTGTTGTTGGCGGTGGCAAACTTGTCGAAGGGGAAGCGGGGCATCTTGGTGACGATGTAGTCCAGCGTCGGCTCAAAGGCGGCAAGGGTGCTGCCGATGCGGATCTCGTCGAGGGTCATGCCCACGGCGATCTTGGCGGTCACGCGGGCGATGGGGTAGCCGCTCGCCTTGGATGCCAGCGCGGAGGAACGGGAGACGCGGGGATTGACCTCAATGAGGTAATACCGGAAGGAGTGGGGGTCCAGCGCGAACTGCACGTTACAGCCGCCCTCTACGCCCAGCTCGCGGATGATCTTGAGCGCGCTGTCGCGGAGCATGTCACACTCGCGCATGGTCAGCGTCTGCGCGGGGCAGACAACGATGGAGTCGCCGGTGTGGATACCGACGGGGTCCAGGTTCTCCATGTTACAGATGGCGATGGCGGTGTCGTTGGCATCGCGCATGACCTCGTATTCGATCTCCTTGTAGCCCTTGATGCTCTTCTCCACCAGCACCTGATGCACGGGGGAGAGCTTGAGACCGTTCTTGAGGAGCTGCTCGCACTCCGCCTCGTTGTCGGCAAAGCCGCCGCCGGTGCCGCCCAGCGTGAAGGCGGGACGGAGAACGACGGGGTAGCCGATCTCCTTGGCAGCCGCCAGACCCTCTTCGATGGTGTTGGCGATCATGGAGGGGCAAACGGGCTCGCCGAGGCTCTCGCACAGCTCCTTGAACAGCTCTCTGTCCTCGGCGCGCTCAATGCTTCGGCTGCTGGTGCCCAGCAGCTCCACGCGGCACTCGCGGAGAATGCCCTTCTTTTCCAGCTGCATGGCAAGGTTCAGACCGGTCTGACCGCCGATGCCGGGGATGATGGCGTCGGGGCGCTCGTAGCGGATGACGCGGGCAACGTATTCCAGCGTCAGCGGCTCCATGTATACCTTGTCGGCAATGGTGGTGTCGGTCATGATGGTAGCGGGGTTGGAGTTGCACAGAACGACCTCGTAGCCCTCTTCCTTCAGCGCCAGGCACGCCTGGGTGCCGGCATAGTCAAACTCAGCTGCCTGTCCGATGACGATGGGACCGGAGCCGATGACAAGTACTTTTTTGATATCTGTTCTCTTTGGCATAACTGATTAACCCTCCTTCTTCTCCATCAGGGCAATGAAACGATCGTACAGCTCGGTTCCCGCCGGGGTATACTGCACCGAGAAGGCGCGGTTTTCCTCGTCGGCAACGCCCTCCACGGTGTTGTCGAAAGCGTCCACGTAGGTGACGTGCAGACCCGTTCCCTCCAGACTCTCGGGCTTGACCGCGTAGGAGTGGTTCTGCGAGATGACGCCGACCTTGCCGGTCGCCAGCTCACGGACAGCGTGGTTGCTGCCGCGATGACCGAACTTCATCTTGAAGATCTCGGCACCGCGGGCGAGGGCGAGGATCTGATGACCCAGCTCAATGCCGAAGATGGGGTATTTGCCGTAGAGCGCGCGGACCGCCTCGATGACGGGCGCGGCATCGTGGGGATCGCCGGGGCCGTCGGAGATGAGGATGCCGTCGGGCTTCATGCGGGCGATCTCCTCGGGGGAGGTGTTGTAGGGGACCACGGTGATGTTGCAGCCGTGGGCATTCAGGGCGCGGACCACGCTGTTGCGGATGCCGCAGTCGATGGCGACCACGTTGTAGCGGGCGTTTGCCGTGCGGGAGTACCATCTCTTCTTGCAGCTCACGCGCTCCACCGCGTCGTGGGGCACGGGGGTCGCCTTGATCAGAGCGATCGCCTCCTCCGTGGGGGTGTCCTCGGAGACGAGGGTGGCGCGGCAGGTGCCGTTGTCACGGATGTGGCGGGTCAGCTTGCGGGTGTCGATGCCCCAGAGACCGGGGATGTGATGCTCGACCATGACCTCGTCCAGCGTCTTGGTGTAACGGAAGTTGGAGGGCTGGTCGTTGTATTCACGCACGATCATACCGCCGATGGTGGGGGTGCGGGACTCATAGTCCTCGTCGGTCATACCGTAGTTGCCGATCAAGGGGTAGGTCATGAGCACGAACTGATCGGAGTAGGAGGGCTCGGAGAGGATCTCCTGATATCCTACCATCGAGGTGACGAACACGATCTCACATACGCGCCCGAACTGCTTGTCGCCGAAGAGCGTGCCGATATATTCGTTGCCGTCCTCCAGCACCAATTTTGCTTTTACTTGATTTGCCATACCGTTTTACCTCCGTATGTTGTAGCCAGACAAATGCCGAAGACCTCGCGTCCCGTAAAGGGGGATGCCTTGCCCATGGTCAGGAAGGTCTCGGGGTCGACGCGCGTGGCGTCGGACATATTCCAAACGCACCACTCGTCATCCTTTTTCGGAATGCCGAAGCGGGTGCGGGGATTGATCGCGAGAAGCTCGATCAGCCGCTCGAGCGGGAGAATACCGGGCTTTACCAGCTCGGTGTAGAGCACGGGGAAGGCGGTTTCCAGTCCCACCACGCCCATGGCGCTCTTTTCAAGACCCTTGGATTTCTCCTCGGCGCTGTGGGGCGCGTGGTCGGTGGCGATCATGTCGACGGTGCCGTCAAGCAGTCCTTCGATCAGCGCCAGCCTGTCCTCCTCGGCGCGCAAGGGGGGATTCATCTTGAAACGACCGTCCTCCTTGAGCATCGAGTCGTTCATGGTCAGATAGTGGGGGCCCGTCTCACAGGTCACGTTCACGCCGCGCGCTTTCGCCTCGCGGATGAGTGCTACGCTCTCCTTGGTGGAGATGTGGCAGACGTGATACGCGCATCCCGTCTCCTCCGCCAGCTTCAGATCGCGGGCGATGGGACCCCATTCGCTCTCGGAGCAAATGCCTCTGTGCCCGTGCGCCTTGGCGTATTCGCCGTCGTGGATATAGCCGCCGCGCAAAAGGGAATTGTCCTCGCAATGGGCGACCACCGTTTTGCCCAGCGCCTTGGCGCGCAGCATCAACGCGCGCATCATCTCCTCACTCTGCACGCCGCGCCCGTCGTCGGAGTAGGCGATGACGTAGGGAGCCATCGCTTCCAGATCCGCCGCCGTCTCGCCCGCCTCGTTGACGGTCAGCGAGCCGTAGGGATACACGGCAATGGCGGCACCCTCGCGGATGCGGTCCAGCTGGAGCTGCAGGTGGGGGAGGGAATCGGGAACGGGGTTCAGGTTTGGCATGGAGCACACTGCCGTGTAGCCGCCATGCGCCGCCGCGGCGGTACCTGTTTCAACGGTCTCTTTATAAGAAAAACCCGGTTCACGCAAATGTACATGCACATCGCAAAAACCGGGCAGTATGAGACAGTCGGAAAAAACGTGTGCGCCGTCCATGGGGGCGGCAACGGTACCGGCTGCGTAAAAACGGAAAGAACCGTCCGACATCACAGCGTCCTGACGGGTGAGCATCCCATTCTGATACACAGCGGCGTTTTGAAAGATCATCTGCATCTTCAAATACTTCCTTTCCTTGTATTTTTGTATCCGCGCATACAAAAAAGCCCTGTCCGCAGGAGGGACAGGACGGTGTGTCAACCGAGATGGGGACGCAGCGCCGTACCACCTGTAGATCCCGCAGGGCAACAGCCCCGTGCGGGAGAGCTTGTCTGCATGTGCCGACAACGTGACATGCAAAATTCCGCCCGCGCCGCCGATGAGAGTTGCCCGCCGCTCGCCAATCTGCCCGAACGGCTCTCCCATGCGCGCGCACCGAGAGAATTTTACATTTCAATATATTATAGCACAAGTGCCCGGATAAGTCAATAGCTTTCAAAAAATGACATCCTTTTTTTGCAAAAAATCCGACACGGCAAGGGGAGGACGGTCTCCGTTTGCCAAAGGACCGTCCTTCCTTTGCCGTATATTCAGCTTTTCCGACCGAGCCCGAACATCTTGCGCAAAAAAGGCTTTAAGATGGGCGGCGACTTTACCACAACGATCTTCATATCAGCACTCCTTTCGGCACCTGTTTGGTATCAGTATATGTGAAACCGCCCGGGCGCGTGAAAAGAGCGGCGCATGATCAAGCCCCCACGACACGCCGAACGGAAACAGTTTGAGGATAGCGTATGTTTGGGATTTTCAAATTTGGGTTTGGAGGGGTGGAGGTATCGTGGCGCGGACGAAGGCAGGGCTCTGCCCTGCACCCGCCAAAGGACCCTTTTTTGAAGGGTCCTCTGGACTCTCCTAAAATCTTTGTGGCAGGGGTATGGGGCGGGGTG
>JAFTMG010000157.1 GCA_017452525.1 Clostridia bacterium | reverse complement strand
CTCCCTTGCATGGCTTGAGCGGGCAAACTTCGTAAACGTCAGGCACCTCCGAGACCCTGCCGTTTTGGCTGCCGTGGCGCGCGCCGCACAAAATGGGGCTGTTTAGTGTATGACACGGGGCGGTTGCCATTGATCTATCCAAACCGTTGTTACCTTGTCTGTAAAGTATTCCGACAAATTTAAATACAACAGCCTCGTATCGTACACTAAATGAACCCCTATCGAGCGGCGCGCGCCACGGCAGCCGAAGCGGCAGGGTCTCGGAGGTGCCTGACGCGAACGAAGTTTGCCCGCTCGAACCATGACAGGTCTGCATCCGTCAACCTGCTCATAATCGCCCCGCCCGATACCTTCACGGCGAGAGCAAGATAAGCACCCCGCCTCATACCCCTATTTGAAGATTTTCGGAGGGTCAAGGGAACCCTTCAAAAAAGGGTTCCCTTGTGGGTGCAGGGCAAAGCCCTGCCTTCGTCCGCGCCCGCTAAACTTCCAATTTGAACCCCTCAAACTCTTCGATAAACCCCAATTTGACATTCTCCGATAGAAGCAGCCGCGGTCACGTGCTGGCGTGACCGCGGCTGCTTCTGCGTTATTGACAAATGACCATCAGCAACGTTCCCGTTACCATCAGAGCGAGCCCGACGAGGGCTTTCCCCGATAGCTTTTCTTTGAAAACGAAATAGGAAAAGGTGACGGTGAAGAGAATGCTCAGCTTGTCGATCGGCACGACGATGCTGACGGTGCCGTTTTGAATGGCACTGTAATAGCAGAGCCACGAGGCACCCGTGGCAACGCCGGAGAGGACGATGAAGAGAAGCTCCTTGCGGTCGAGGGTCTTCATCTGCGGGAGCTTGCCCCTGACAAGAACGATGATCCACGCCATGACAAGGACCACGCCGGTGCGGATGGCGGTTCCCAGGTTGGACTCGACGCCGGAGATGCCGATCTTGGCGAGAATGGAGGTGAGCGCGGCGAAAACGGCGGAGAGAACAGCGTAGATCATCCACGCGCGCGAGCCCTGCCGCTGTTCGCTCTGTTTCTTCTCGATCATCAGGAGGATGCCGACGGCAAGGACCGCCGTGCCGATCAGCTTGACCGCCAGCCGCTCGGTCTCACCGAAGCAGAGAATGGCGAGAAGGACGGTGAGGATGGTGCTGGACTTATCGATGGGCACGACCTTATTGACGTCGCCCATCGACAGCGCCTTGAAGTAGCAGATCCACGACGCACCCGTGGCAACGCCCGACAGGATCAGAAAGAGAAGCGATTTGTTCGTCAGATCGAGAACGCTGTGCGCCGAGCCGACGACAAAGACCATCAGATAGGAGAAGAGCAGGACTACGACGGTGCGGACCGCCGTTGCGACGTCCGAATCGGTCTTTTTGATGCCGCATTTGGCGAGGATCGCCGTCAGACCCGCGAAGACGGCGGAGAGGACGGCGGAGAGCAGCCACATGGGGGTCACCTACCTTTGTCTGAGGATTTTGTGATGCCGAAGCGGTCAAGAAGCATGACCGTGGGGGGAACCAGAAGGATCTGGGCGAGGATGCCGGGGATGGCGTTGGTGAAGGCACCGGCAAGAAACGCCGCGAGGGGAAAGCTGCCGCCGCTCGCGCCGAGGCAGACGAACGTTGCCGCGCCCCAGACGAGGCGACCGAGGAGCATGGCGGCGAGGAGCGAGCAATAGATATAAGGCTTCTTGCGGGGGAGAAGGCGGTGCAAAAGTCCCGCCGCGGCGCCGTACGTTGCCAGCTCAAACGCCATGCAGACGGCGGTGGGGAACATGGGCGGAAAGCCGCCCGTCAGAAGAGAGCGTAAGATCGGAGCGGTGAAGCCCACCGCCAGCCCCCACGGCAAGCCGCAGGCGTAGCCGCAAAGAAGAACAGGCAGATGCATCGGGCAGAGCATGGCGCCGATCTCGGGGATCTGCCCCGTCAGAAAGGGCAGAATATAGGCAAGTGCCAGGAAGAGGGCGGCGAGGACCATTTTCAGGGTCTTTTGATGGCGGGTCATGAGCGGTTCCACTTTCCAAGCTTGGAGACGTTGGCAATGACGATGAGCGAGGTGTTCTCGTCGATGACCTGCTCGGGGTTGACCTCGGTATTGACCTTGTCACCCTTTTTGATGGCGACGACGTTGAAGCCGTAGTTTCTGCGAAGGCTCAGCTCAATGAGATTTTTGCCGATCCACTCTTCTCTGGCGCCGATCTCGATCATGGATACATCCTTTGAGAGCGAGATCATGTCGGCAAAGCCTGCGCTGAGCAGATTTTTGGCAAGACGGATCCCCGATTCGTTTTCGGGGAAGACCACTTGATCCGCGCCGACACGGAGCAGGATACGCTGGTGCATCTCATTGGCGCATTTGGCGATGACGGTCTTTACGCCCGCCTCCTTGCAGAGGGTCGTCGCCATGACGCTTGCCTCCAGATTGCCCGCCATGCAGACGATGACGGTGTCGATATTGCCGATCCCCAGTCGGGAGATGACCTCTGCATCGGTCACATCGGCACATTTGCATACGGGCAGATAGGCGGCGGCATCATCGACAAGTTTTTGATCCGTATCGATGGCAATGACCTCCATGTTGTGTTTCACAAGCTCTTTTGCCACGGCGGTGCCGTATCTCCCAAGACCAAAAACGGCGTACGTTTTCTTTGTGTTCATGATATCCTCCTTTATCCGATGCTGACTTCTTCCGTCGGCTCGGAAATACTGTTTTGATTTTCATGCTTGCCGCCCAGCGCCACTGCCAGCGAGATGGGACCGACTCTGCCGAAATACATGGTGGCGGTGATGAGAAGCTTACCAAAGGAGTTGAGCGAAGGAGTCAGGTTGCGGGAAAGTCCCACGGTTGCCGTTGCGCTGACCGTTTCGTAGACAGCGTCGAGGGCGGAGACGTCGTTGGTCGCCAACAACAGGACGGTGGAGCCGAGGCAGATGGCGAGGAAGGTCACGGCAACGGCAACCGCCTTTTTGAGCGACTCCTCCGAAATGCGGCGACCGAACAGCGCGGTGCTGTGCTTGCCGCGGACGGTGGCAAGCGCCGAGCAGAGCAGAACGGCGACGGTAACTGTCTTCATGCCGCCCGCCGTGCCCACGGGGGAGCCGCCGATCACCATCAGAATAACGGATACCGCCGAGGCGGCATCGGTCAGGTTTTCCTGCGGAACGGTGGCAAAGCCCGCGGTCCTTGTGGTGACCGACTGAAAGAGAGAGACCTGAATTTTATCCGGGAGAGACATCTCGCCGATGGTCAGCGGATTGTGATATTCCAAAAGAAGGATAAGGATCGCGCCGATCGCGATCAGAGCCGCCGTGGTGGTGAGGGCGATCTTGCTGTGCAGGGTCAGATGGCGGAATATCCTCCTGTTGCGCGACGTGCGCCCCTCGATCACGCGGAGCAGATCCCACCAGACGATATACCCCAGCCCGCCGAGAATGATGAGTGCCGAGGTGACGGCATTGACGAGCGGGTGAGTGGCGTAGTTGCAGAGGCTGTTTTCGGCGATGATGTCGATGCCCGCGTTGCAGAAGGCGGAGACGGCATTGAAGACCGAGATCCATATGCCCCGCGCCCCGAATTCGGGGATGAAGACGAGCATATAGAGCGCGGCGCCGATGCCCTCGATGAGCAGGGTGCCGAACAGGACCCTTTGGACAAACTTGGCAAGTCCCGCCATGGTGTTGAGGTTGAAGGCATCCTGAATGAGCAGGCGGTCGCCGATGCCCATCCGACGGTTGAAGAGAAGCATCAGTCCCGACATGATGGTGATGACGCCCAGCCCGCCGATCTGGATCAGCAAGAGGATCACGGTCTGTCCAAAGACGCTCCATGTGGTTGCCGTGGGGAGGGTGACGAGACCCGTGACGCAGGTGGCGGTGGTCGCCGTGAAGAGCGCGTCGAGATAGGGGACCGCCTCGCCGCTTCCGGTGCTGATGGGCAACGCCAAAAGCGCGCTACCTATGAGGATGGTCACCAAGAAGCTGAGCAGAATGATCCGGGTGGTGGAGAGGGGGAATTTTTTGGTTTTGATCATAGGTGTTTTCCTCTTTTCAGAAGAATAGCATACCGAGCACGCCCGAGACGATCACGAGCAGGATCGATGAAAATTCTTTCTTTTTCACTCGTTTCCAAACGAGCGGGATGATGATGACGGCGGCGAGCACGGCGAAGGAACGCCAATCCGGCGAGAAGTGCACTTGGCGGACGCTTTCTATGCCGAAGAAAACGGCAAGCGCCATGGTGGCGGCAACCGAGAGGATCAGACCGCCGAGAGCGGGACGCATTCCCGTGATCAGCGCCTTGACGGGGGGATGTCTGAGCAGATTGTTGATCAGCGCCGCGACAACGAGGATGACGGTAAAGGAAGGCAACACCACGCCGACCGTAGCCAGCAACGCACCGAGAAAGCCTCCTTGCCCGTATCCGATATAGGTCGCCATATTGACGGCGATCGGTCCGGGGACCACGGTCTCCACGCCTACGAAATTGAGCAGCTCCTGCTCGGTCATCCATCCGTACCGCAGGACGGAATCGCCGATCAGTGAGAGCATCGCGTAGCCGCCGCCAAAGGCGAAGGCGCCGACCTTGAGAAAGGTGAAGAACAGTTGCAGGTAGATCATTTCTTCGCGCCTCCCTTCTTACCCGATCCCGCGAGGAAGATCGCAAGGCTGAGCAGCCCCGCGGCGAGGATGAACCATACCGATGAGATACGGATCTCAAACAGGGTACAGAGGATCATGCCGAGGCAGGTCACCGAAAAAACGGCGATATTGCGCGGGGTCTTTTTCATTTTTTTCAGCATTTTCAGTCCTGCCGAGGCAATGAGGTATACCACGCAGATCTGTATGCCGCGGAAGGCTGCCGCCACGAGTGCGATCTCCATAAAGCGGTCGTAGAAGAGGGAGACGAGATACATCAGCACGAAGGAGGGCAGGCAGATGCCGACGGTGGCAACGGTCGCGCCGAACAAGCCCTTCAGCTTGTAGCCGATATAGGTCGCCACGTTGATGGCGATGGGACCCGGGGTGCTTTCGGCAATGGCGACCACGTCCATAAATTCGTCATGGTCGATCCAATGCCGACGTGAGATAAACTCCCGCTCCAGCAGGGCAATGATGGCGTAGCCGCCGCCAAAGGCGAAACAGCCGATCTTGAGCATGGAGAGAAAAATGAGCAGAATGAGTTTCATGGCATTCTCCTGAAGGATGTATTACGGGATCAGCCCGAAATGCCGCGCGATGACGTTGCAGACCTCCTCGCGGGTGTCTCGCCCATCGTTTTCACGAACGACGGTGAAAAAGCCGCTTTCCGCGTACTCGTCATAATGCTTTTGGCTGTTGATCCGCGCCAGCCCGCGACGGTAGTTCTCCATGACCGCCTCGCTGTTCTCGCAGCTGTCAATGACGCTGAGAATAAACTGCTTGTCGGGGTCGCCGCGGTCAAAGAAGCGGTCCACGCTCATGGATTGCGGGGAGAGCATAACGGCTACATGGTCATAGTCCGAGATCTCCTTGAGGATATCGAGGGGGATACTCGTGTCGGCGATCACCTTTTTGTCGCGGGCGAGGGAGATCAGCTCGGCGATCTCAAAGCCCGCGCCCTCGCGGCCCGAATGGTAGATCCAGCGCTCGTATTCCTCGGGAGAACGGGTGACGAAATCCTTCCAATCCTTCAGATTTCTGCGGTAACAAAGATCGGGCTGGAGCGCGTCGTCGGCAATGACGTCCGAGACGGCGATGTGGTAATTCTCGCCGCAAAAGACCATGTCGTAGCGATCTGCCAGCATCTTTACCGTCGTTGATTTTCCCGCATAGGCGGTGCCGGTGATAAAATAGACGTTCCTCAGATAGTATTTCAGAATGTTGTTTTCGATCTTCAATGCCGCTCACCTCGTTTTCAAAATGGGGTCTATCTTATTATAATACAAATCGTGGGAATAATCAATAGGGAAAAGTGAGGACCAACAGAAATGGATCTGCCGGTCCTCAAAACGTTTTATTTTTTGTAATTCACCGCCGCAAACAGGGAGGCGAGGAGGAGAACGCCGATGCCGATGCGGTTGCTGAGAAAGGGGGCGATGGCGGCGGTGGCGATCAGCAGGCAGAGGCTTTCGAAAAAGAAGCTTCGTTGGCGCTTGCAAAGGGAGAGCAGGGAGACGGCAAAGGCGTGGGCGCAAGAGCGATCTCGGTGAAGCGGCAGGAAAAGCGCAAAAAGAGAGGTGACAGAAGCTCTGTCACCTCTCGTGTGTTGCATATCAGATTATCCCAGCTTATCAAAGTTATCGAGGATCTTTTCCCACTGCTTGACGGCAACGCGCTCGTAGGATTTGAGAGTGGAGGCGATATTGCCGGTCTTGTTGACGATCACGTCACGCGGGATGGTGCCGTAGCCCTGCACGTTGTAGAAATGCGCGGTATCGATGACCTTGTTGCGGATGATGATCTCGATCATCTCGGAGGAGTCCTCGTCACGGACGTTCTTGAGCTTGGTCACGATCTCATACATCTGCGGCGTTACGTTGTCATAGGACGCGGTGCAGAGCGCTTCCATGATGGTGCCGTTGCGCTCGGGATCCGGTACGTTGGAGGGGAGGAAGAGGATGGGGATGGTGTAGCCGAGGTATGCGGAGTAGTTGGTCTGGTCCTCGCTGTATTTCGGACAGGGAAGGATACCGTAGTCATCCTCCATCGAGGTGTAGAAGGTGCCGATCTTGGAGAGGACGATGTCGGAGAAGAGGGCACGACCCTCGCCGAAGACACCGTAGGTCTTCTGATGCTCTGTTCCGGAGGTGGCATCCGTAAAGATAAAGACGTTGTCGCGCAGCCAGATCTCCAGCGTCTTTTCCAGAACGTTGACCAGCTTATCCGAATCGTATTCCAGCACGGGGTCGCCCATGGCGTCGCGGTTGATAAAGGCAAAGCCGGAGCCGTAGAAGAGGCTGTAGCCCGACTCGGTGGACCAGCCGACCATGGCAAGACGGTCGTTGTCACGGGTCAGAATGCCGTCACCGTTCAGATCCGTGCCGTAGTCAGCGGTCATGGTCAGCAGCGCGTCCATGGTCCATTTGCCCTCGCGGACGAGGTCATAGGGATATGCCATGTTCTGCTCGTCCATCAGCTTTTTGTTGAAGGTCAGAGAGGAGACGAAGAGCAAAGTGGATACGCCGATATCACCGATGACGGTATACAGGGCATCGTTGATGGTAATGGCATCTACATAGTTTTGGTCCCACCATTCCTGATCCAGATTGAGGGTATCGATGTCCAAAAGGTTGTAGTGGAAGCCCTGGTAACTGAGCACGAGAGAATTGCGGTGACCGCCAAACATATCGTAGTCGTCGCCGCCCGCCTGCACCTGGCGCTGGCATTCAGCGTTCAGGTCGGTATAGCCCATGGGAGAGAGCTTGACGTCGATTCCCAGCTTTTCCTCGACCATGGTGTTTCGGGCAAAGATCAGGTCGTTTTTGATATCGCCGTTTTGGGTCTCAGCCTCGAAGTCCGCCAGACTCTGGTCGGTGGTGGAATAGAGAATATGAAAGTCGCCGCCAAGGTTCTGCGCGGGGACGGTGTCGAACGCCTTGGGGGGCTCGGTCTCGGCGGGGGTAGTGGCTTCGGTCGCCGCGGTGGTGGCGTCGGGCGCGGCGGTGGTGGTAGCGACTGTAGTGTCGGCAGGCTCTGCTTTTCCGCAGGCAATGGCGGAGGTGAGCATCAGCATGGCACACAGCAGGGCGACAAGTCGTTTCATAGTAGTCCTCCTTATATTCTGTGTCGCAGCTATGCGGCGGTTTTGAGATTATTTGTATTATAGCAAAGAATATTCTTCCTGTCAATGAATTTATGTAAAAAAGGGTTGCCTCACAGTCCGCGAGGCAACCCTTGACGGTCGGTATGTTCAGATCATCCCAGCTTTTCAAAGCCGCTCATGATCTTTTCCCATTCCTTGGCTGCTACTCTTTCGTAGGTCTTTACCAAAGATGCGATATTGTGGTTTTGCGTGGTCATGATGGTACGTGCCATCGAGCCGTAGCCCAGAAGATCGTAGAAATGCGCGGTGTCGATAAACTTATTACGGATGATGATCTCGATCATTTCAGAGGAGTCCTCATCGCGGGCATTTTTCAGCTTGGTAACGATCTCATACATCTGAGGTGTTACGTTGTCATAAGAAGCGGTGCAAAGTGCTTCCATGACGGTGCCGGTGCGCTCGGGATCGGGCGCGTTGGCGGAGATGAACAGCACGGGAATGGTGTAGCCGAGATATGCGGCATAGCCGTCCTGCTCCTCGTCATATTTGGGAGGAGGAACGATGCCGAAATCGTTCTCCATGGCGGAGTAGAAGGTACCGATCTTGGAGAGAACGATATCGGAGAAGAGGGCGCGGTTTTCCGCAAACATGGTGTAGGTCAGCTCATGCTCCTTGGCATCGGCGGTACCGGTGTGGAGATATACGTTGTCGCGGATCCAGAGATCCAGATTTTTTTCCAGAATGCTCACGAGCTTGTCGGTGTCAAATTCCAGCACGGGGTCGCCGGAGGTGTTGCGGTTGACGAAAGCGAAATCGCAGCTGTAGAAGAGGCTGTAGGAGGACTCGGTGCCCCAGCCGATCAGCGCAAAGAGGTCGTTTTCGCGTACGTATCTGCCGTCACCGTTGAGGTCGGAGCCGAAATCAGCGGTCATGGTCTTCAGTGCATCCAGCGTCCACTTGCCTTCTCTGACAAGATCGTAGGGATAGGCGATGTTGGCTTCGTCCATCATATTCTTGTTGAAGGTCATGGAGGAAACGAAGAGCAGGGTGGAAATGGCGGCATCACCGATAACGGTATAGACAGAATCGTTGACTGTGACTGCTTCCACGTAGTCACAGTCCCACCATTCGCCGTTCAGATTCAGTGTGGGGATCTTAGCCAGGTCATACTGGAAGCCCTGGTAGCTGAGGGCGAGCGAGGTGCGGTGACCGCCGAAGAGATCGAAGTCATGGGCGCCTGACTGCATCTGCATCTTACATTCGTTATTGATCTCGGGATATTCATTCCATGAGATCTGAAGATCCACGCCGAGCTTTTCCTCAACCATGGAGTTTCTCTGATAGATCAGATCGTTCTTAACGTCGCCGTTCAGCGTTTCGGCATGGAAGTCCTCAAAACAGTTGTCTGCCATGGCGTAACGGATATGGAATTCACCGCCAAGCTGCTGTGTGGGAACGGAATCGAATGCCTTGGGCGGCTCGGTCTCGGCGGGGGTGGTGGCAGCGGTGGTGTCGCCTCCGACGGCGGCGGTGGTGGTTGCGACGGTGGTGTCGGCGGGTTCTGACGTACCGCAGGATACGGCAAAAGAAACCAACATCAAGATGGCACAAAACAGGGAAAGAATACGTTTCATTGCTATCCTCCTTATATTGTAAACCGCCGTTTCGGACGGTTTTCGGTATTGAACTCATTATAGCAAGATTTACGCCATGTGTCAAGGCATTTGTACAGAAAATATAAATTTTACGGAGAATACGGGGGATGATTTGTGTAAAATACAATTACATCAGGTAATGTCCCGAAAAAGAAAAGGTGCCGGCAAGGCTTGCTTTTTTGTCTTGAATATGGTAAAATAGGGCGTCATAAGTCAAATGAATGCCCGGTTTTTACTCTACCGACGGTTGATTTCTCCCCATTCAACCTCCGGTATGTGGATTTTTGGGATGTTTGCAGGTATACTGTGGACAAAAGGAGGACGTTTTATGAATCAAGTCAAAATCGGAAGGTTCATCGCCGAGTGCAGAAAAAAAGAAAACTTGACGCAAATGCAGTTGGCAGAAAAACTGAATATCACAGACCGCGCGGTGTCGAAGTGGGAAACGGGCAAGGCAATGCCCGACACGGCGATCATGCTCGAGCTTTGTGAGATTCTGGGTATCAGCGTCAATGATCTGTTATGTGGGGAGAAAATTGAAATGGAACACAAGAATCCGAAAAATGAACAGCTTCTGCTCGAGCTGTCCAAGGAGCTGGAGAATCGAAAGCAGACCATCTGGACGGCGATGTGGGTCATCATGGCGGTCAGTATGATCGCCCTGTTCGGCGGGATCTTCCTCGTGGCATTTCTGGTGCCCGAGGGGGTATGGCAGATCGTGGGCGTTTTCGGCCTGTGCGTGATCTTTCTGATCCCTTGCTTCTATGCGCTCAAGCTGGAGGTCTCCGTGGGGGCTTACAAGTGCAAGAAGTGCGGGCAGGAGATCGTGCCGACCTACAGCGAGGCGCTGTGGGCGATGCACCGGGGCTTTACGCGCCACCTGAGATGCCCTCATTGCGGAAAGCGCACATGGTGCAAGAAGGTACTGAAATAATTTGAATGGTATGAAGACCCCCGGCATCCGACGCGAGGCGTCCGGATGCCGGGGGGAGTTTGTCGAACAGCTTCAAATTTGGGTTTGGAGGGGTGGAGGTATCGTGGCGCGGACGAAGGCAGGGCTCTGCCCTGCACCCGCCAAAGGACCCTTTTTTGAAGGGTCCTCTGGACTCTCCTAAAATCTTTGTGGCAGGGGTATGGGGCGGGGTG
>JAFTMG010000156.1 GCA_017452525.1 Clostridia bacterium | reverse complement strand
GTAGGGACCGGCGTCCCCGACGGTCCACCCCACAAGGGTTTGGCGATCACAAACCGTCCGTAAACGGACCGTCGAGGACACCGGTCCCTACAAGAAGGGTGCCGCATGGCGGTTGTTCTGTTTCTACCAACACCCCGACAAACCCAAATTTGAAGTTTCCACTGAACCTCACCTCGGTAGTTTCGCCCTGTTTCCATCGTTTGAGATTTTTAGGAGGGTATAACTCGGCTTTACCGAGTTATACCCTCGAATGTCGCTTCGCGACTTCGCCTAATTGCGCTCACGCGCAATTCTATTGGCGTGAGCGCCAATTCTTTTTGCAAAAGGGTTCCCTTGCGCGTCCACCCCAACCAACCCCAATTTGAAGTTTTTCGACAGACTGAAAGCCCGCGCGAAAGTGTTCGCGCGGGCTTGGGTCTTGCTTCAGATCTTCAGGAACTTCAGATACATCTGCCAATCCATACGGCTGAAATAGTGGGTGCCGGGGCGGAGGTGGTAGCCGATGTTGCCCTCGTGGAAGGCGTCGTTCACCTGCGGCTCGCGGTCGGGGTGGACAAATCCCGTCATGCCCTGCGCCTCGAAGCAGGCACTTGCGGCAACACAGGAGAGATACTCGTTGACGGGGTCTGCCCAAAGGTCCTCCTCGGCGCTTGCCACGTAGACCTTATGGGGGGCGTTGGCGGCAAGGAGCATGTGCTGGTCGAAGGGTGCCTCGTCTTCACGGTCGACGTACTTGGCATAGTTCTCGCAGAACCAATAGGGGAAGCGCTCGTAGATGGTACGAATGGTCTCTGCCTTTTCGTGCTTGCCGCGGGAGAGGGAGGCGCCGCTGCAGCCGGAATCATTGGAGAAGGCGCAGTGGAAGCGCTCGTCAAGCGCCCCTGTCAACAACGCCGTCTTACCCAGCCGCGAGTGACCCGCTACGCAGATGCGGGCGGGATCCAGCTCGGGCATGGTCTGCGCGATATCCATCACGCGCATGGCTGCCCACGCCCACAGTCCGATCTTGCCGCACTGGGTCGGCTCGGTGCGGCCGTCGGGGTAGACGACGCCGGCAAGACCCGTGCCGAAGTCGCCGTCGTCCGAGGTGACGTCCTTGTAGCAGAAGGAAAGCACCGCCACGCCGCCGTCCACCAGCTCCTCGGAGGGCTGGTAGCTGTCGGGCACCAGATCGCGGAAATTGATATGGATGAAGCAAGGCATGGGCTCGGGCAGCTTGCGGGGGCGGGTGTACGCCACGGGGAAGGAAAAGCTTCCCTGCTCCGTCTCACAGGTGACGCGCAGACGGATCAGCGACGCCTTACCCGCGCAGAAGCGATCGTCACGGGAGACGGTCTCGTAGCGCACCGACCGCGGGGCGGGCGGCAGATAGCCGTATTCCTCGCAAAGCAGCAGCTCCAGCATTTCGGCTTTGGTCATGGCTCTGATATCCTGCAATCCTTTGGGCAATTTGATCATAGATGTATCCTCCTGTATCATCGATAAGGCATATAGACCAGCATATCGCTCTTTTCGCGGTTAGCGAACGCGTGATAGGGGATCAGCCGCAGCTTGGCGGGGGTATAGCATTCGCGCAGGGGCGCGTAGAGGGCGCCCGGCTCGACGTCGGTCAACCGCCAGCCGTCCACCGTAACGACGTCGTTGTGCAGCGTCTCGTCGTAGGTGACGCGGGCGGTGGTCATCGCCATGCGGTCGAAGCAAAGGGTATGGACGTCACCCTCGTGGTCACAGCCCTCGGCACAATAGATCATGGGACCGCGGCGCAGAGCCGCCTTGCCCTGATTGCGGATGACGCGGACGGAGGAGGCGATCAGCTCGGGGACCATATGCAGCTTGAGCGTGATCTCACCTGCCTCAAAGCGGGCGTATCCGTTTTCTGTCATATAGGCGGCGTCGGCGGTGAAGCGGCGGCACCAGCCGGGGATGCGGACGCGCACGGGCGCATTGGCGGTGATATGAAGCACGCCGCTGTGGGGATAGTCGGTCTCCACGCGGACGGTCACGCCGTCACGCGCGAAGGTGCTGTCGGCGAACTGATGGATATATACCTCCCCGCGCTCCTCATCCCACGCGTAAAAGTCCTGTCCCATGGAGGCGAGCCAGCGAACAAGGTTGGGCGGGCAGCAGGAGCAGCCGAAGACCTTGACGCGCCGGGAGATGGGCCAGCGCTCCTGATCGTTGGTCGCCGTGATGCGGTGACGCTCGGTGCGGCAGATCTCCAGCGGGTTCTCGTAGAAGAAACTCTCGCCGTCCAGCGAAAGCCCCGACAGGGCGCCGTTATACATCTCAAGCTCGATGACGTCGGCGTATTTCGCCGCGTTGGCGGGGTCTGCCTCGATGAGGCGGCGGGCAAAGAGGATCATGCCGATGGAGGCGCAGGTCTCGGTATAGGCGCCCGCGTTGGGCAGATCGTATGCCACGGTGAACGCCTCGCCGATGCGGGTGGAGCCAAGTCCGCCCGTGACGTACATCTTGCGCTCGGTGACGTCGGCAAAGAGGTCGCGGCAGGCGCAAAGCAGGGCTTCGTCCCCCGTCTCCCGTGCCAGATCCGTCATGCCCGCGTAGAGATACATGGCGCGGACGGAATGACCGAACGCCTCGTGCTGCTCGCGGATAGGGGCGTGGCTCTGGGCATAGTGGGCGGCGAGGAAGATCTGCGCCTCCTCGTTATCGGGCTGACCGCGGCGCTCCAGGAAATGGGCGCAGAGGTCCAGATATTTCTTCTTGCCCGTGGTGCGGTAGAGGCGATAGAGCGCCAGCTCGATCTCCTCGTGTCCCGGCGTCTCGAATTTCGCAGACTTCTCCTCCACGAACACGCGGTAGATATAGTCGGCGTACTTCTCCATCAGCCGCAAGAAGCGATCCTGCCCCGTTGCCTCGGCGTAGGCGCACGCCGCCTCCATCAGATGCCCCGCGCAGTACAGCTCGTGGTTGTTGCGGACGGTGAAGCGGTTTTCCGGCTCCACCACGGTATAGTAGATATTGAAATAGCCGTCCTCGCCCTGATTCTGCTCAATGCGGTCGATCAGCTCCTCCACCTTCGCCCGCAGGTCGGGGCGGTCCTCCTTTGCCAGGATGTAGGCGGCACCCTCCATCCATTTTGCCACGTCGGAGTCCCAGAAGATGTGGGGCTTGTGGGGGTCGCCCTCCTTCCAATCGCATTTGAAGGCGTCCATGCGGCCCGTTTCGGCAAAGCGGTCGTATACCGCCGCCGTGGTGACGTTGCGGTTCAGCGCCTGCTTTTCCTGCCAGAAACCGCTGTGAATGGTAACTTGACGGTAATCTGTGGCCATGTTATTATCTCCTTTAGTCAACGTTTACATTGTAGTCTTTTTTATAGCCGTGAGCGCCGAAGATCTGCCACTTGCCCGCGCCGAGGCGCTGGAGGATGGCTTGGCGCTCGAGAGCACACAATTTGGGATCGGTGTCCACCGAGGTCATAAGGATGGGGGCGTAGCGGTTATATTCCGCCTGCTCGGCGGTGAGCCCCTTGATGTTGATGTAGATATCCCCGGTAAAGGCGAGGTGATGGGCGTAGTCGATCAGCACCGTCTCGCCCGGCAGGTGTCCTCCCCTGCCCTCCCAGACCTCGAAATCCAGCTCGCCGAAGCGGAAATAGCCAACCTGCGACAGGGGCGCATCCCCCTCCCCGCGGCTCTGCCACAGCACCCGCACCTTTTCGGGATCCACGGGGCGGTAGCCTGTCAAGATCTTGCACATGCGAATATACGGGCGGTGGAGCGGGTTCTGCTCGCGGAATCCGTCGTGCCCCTCATGCTCCAGCCGCAGGCACTCGGCGGTCCGCTCGCCTGCCAGCACCTCGTCGAACAGCGGGAGCAGACCGCAATGGTCCAGGTCGGCGTGGGTCACGAGGATGCGCTTGTGCAGGCTGTCGTATTCGGGGATCAGGCGGCGGAAGATCCGCTCCATCTCCTCGGCATAGAGGGCGTAGCCGCTGTCCACGAACAAAAGCTCCCCGCCGCTGTGGATCACGGCGGTATTGCTGCCGCAGGGCGGCTCGATCAGAAGGATCTCGGTCTGCTCGGTGATGGCGTGGCGGGTGACGCGGGGCGCAAAGGCATCCCCACGGCAGCCTGCCAACAGCTCGGCAAAGCGGCTGATGCTGTCGAAGGTCTTATAGGGCGAGTTGCCCTGCTCGTCCAGCGTCTGCATGGCGAGGTTGGCGCTGACCAGCAGGTCCTTGCGGTATTCCTCCGAAAGTCCGACGGTCTTGGCAAGCCCCGACACGAAGGAGCGGTAGAAAATGCTGTTGTCGTACACCTTCTCGGCGTGATTGTAGTCGATCACCCGCACGCGGCACAGCTCCTCCGCGCGCGCGATGAACGCCGTGATCTTCTCCGCGTCCTCCACGAACAGACCCATCTTGAACAGCTGATAGTCGGTCCCGTTCTCCTGCGAGCTGATATAGGAAATGTTAAAGTGGAAATCGTTGATCAGCGCCAGCACCTCGGTGACGCTTCCCGGCTCGTCGCGGAGGCGGAATTCCAGCAGAACGATGCTCTGCTCCCGCCCGCCGCCGGGCAGGTATCCGATCTCGCTCAGCCTGCGCTCTGCCTCGGCGTGCTGCTCGGCACTGCCCTCGGCATCCACAAACAGCGTGTGCGAGTCCACCGCCTTGTTGTAGCTGACGCGCGTGATGTTCATCCCCAGCGCCGCAAAGCTCCTGCTTGCCTTCAGAAACGCGCCGATATCGTCCGGCATCGTTGTGACGTACGTTTTCTTCACTCGCTCTCACCTCTCTTTGCCCTATTCTATCACAAACACGTGGGATTGTAAAGGTTTTCACGCGAGTTTTGGAGGGAAAATCAAATTTGGGGTTGGCGAACAGTTGGGCGCGTTCCAATTGGGGTTTGTCGGGGGGACGCGCAAGGGAACCCTTTTGCAAAAGGGTTCCCTTGACCCTCCTAAAAATCTCAAACGATGGGAATAGGGCGAGACTGCTGGGGTGAGGTTAGCAGGAACTTCAAATTGGGGGTTGGCGAACGGTTTGAACACCTTCAAATTTGGGTTTGTCGGTCTGTTTGAGAATTTCAAATTTGGGTTTGTCGGTCTGTTTGAGATGTTCAAATTGGGGTTTGGTGGTGAGTTTGAAGTGCTATTATATGGCTCCCTCCGGGAGGGAGCTGGCGCCGAAGGCGACTGAGGGAGCCCGCGTGAAGAAGCGATTTTGGAGGATATTATTTCTGCATGTCCGAGAAATATAGCTACTTTCCGCGCCTTGATCCTTCGTGCCGCAGGGCTCCTCCACCCGCTTCGCGGGAGCCCCCTCCCGGAGGGAGCCAAGGATGCGACACCGCCAAAAATAAACTCACCGATAAACCCCAATTTGAACGTGCCTGACCGTTTTTTTAAACTTCCGATTTTAAAAATTTTACGCATAGGCGACGCGTTTTTTTGATCTTTTGCTGATTTTTGTCTGCATTTTGTTTGCATTTCCATCCGCGTTTTTTCTTTATTTTACGAGAATTCTGTCAACATTTTGTCAACATTTTGTCAACATTTTGTCATCATTTTGTCAACAAAATGTATACAGAGAGTAGAGTAGAGTAGATAAGAGTAGATCAGTGTGGTCGAGAGGAGACGGGGGGCACGCCCAAAACGGCAGCGGCAAAAGCGGCGAAGCGAGGGACAAAATTCAACGGTGCGGAGGACGGTCCCCTGCCACGGCAGACGCGCGGGGGATCCCGGCAGAGAGTCGGATGCAAATCGCCGGCACAGGATGGACGAAAATTGCCGGCGTAGGGTGGACGAAAATTGCCGGCACAGGATGGACGAAAATCGCCGGCGTAGGAGAGGGTAGGTTAGGAGAGGGTAGGTTAGGGTAGGTTAGGTTAGGGTAGGTTAGGTGAGGGTAGGTTAGGTTAGGTGAGGTGAGGTGAGGTGAGATCAGCAGCCGCGCCTGCGGGCGCGCTCCCCTGCCCCGCCCGGCGGCGACAGCGGCAGCAGCGGAAAACACCGGAGACACAACGCCACACCTTCACCCGACGACGACAACGGCAACAGCAAGAGCGGCAACAGCGGAAAACACCGAGACACAACGCCACACCTTCGCCCGACGGCGACAACGTCAACAGCAAG
>JAFTMG010000155.1 GCA_017452525.1 Clostridia bacterium | reverse complement strand
TTTGCCCGCTCGAACCATGTAAGGTCTGCATCCGTCTATTTGCTTATAATCGCCCCGCCCGAACCGTTTCACGGCGAGAGCAAGATAAACACCCCGCCTCATACCCATAGTATGAAGATTTTCGGAGGGTCAAGGGAACCCTTTTGCAAAAGGGTTCCCTTGTGGGTGCAGGGCAAAGCCCTGCCTTCGTCCGCGCCACGATACCTCCACCCCAACCCCCCCCAGCAGCCCCGGTCTTTACCGCGCTTCCTCCAAGGAGCGGGCGACGCTTCGGATCAGCTCTGCCGTCTGCTTGCCGCAGGCGGCGATTCCCTCCTCGGTCAAGTGGATGTGATCGTCCCGTCGGATATACCGATCGATATCCGTCGCCACCAAGGCGTACAGATCGTTGATGATCACGCCCTTTTCCCGCAGCAGCGGCACGATCAGGCGGTTGTAACGTTCGATATCCGCGTTTTTATTATGCTTGTTCTGCGCGGTGACCGGTGTCGTTGTGGCAAAGATCACCTTGCCGTATCTTGCCAGAAGTATATCGGCGATCCTCAGCATATTTTCCGTATATTCCGCCTCGGAGGTAAACAAACCGTCTCCGAACAGGTCGCAGATATCCCAAAGACCGTTGTTCCAATGAACGATCTGCGTCCCTGCCATGCTCTTCTCCCAATCAAAGAGACCGCGGAGGGTATATTTCGCGAAGCGGCAGTTATCGTTCGGCTGATAGACCTCAAAATCCTCGCCCAGAAGCGCGGGGACCACCGTCCCGTAGCCGATCTTGCGGATGGAATCGCCAAGCAGAGTTACTTTGATCATCTTTCGTATCTCCTTTTTCGTGCAAAATCATTCGGTCAGCTTTCCTGATCGATCAGGATCGCCCGGCACGGCGAGCCGTCCGCGCCCGCCAGATTCAGCGGCGCGGCGTTCAGCAGATACACCCCTTCGGGCACCTCGGCAAGACGGATGCCCTCCAGCAGAACGACGCCTGCGCCCAACAGCATAAGATGTGCCGCCATCGGCGCGTTTTGCGGTCCCACCGATTGGGATTCGTTGCCCAAAAGCAGCAGAGACGACGACGCAAACACCTCTGCCGCCTCCACTGACACCTCGGCGTCTCCCTTGATCAGGATCCTCCTTGCCGCCTCCGGGTCCCGTTTTTGGGCTTTTGTCACGATCTCCGCGGCATCGGCGACGGTCACGGTCCCTTGATGCTCTGCCACGTACGCCTTTCCCACAAACGCCGACAGGTCGATCCCGTCCACCGTTTTGCCCTCTCGGATAAAGTGAAAGGGCGCGTCCACGTGGGTGCCGTTGTGCGCGCACATGCGGAACGCCGTCAGATGATACAGGTCTCCGCGGTCCATGGAGCACAGCACCTCTCTCTCCGGTGCAGGATCGCCGGGGTACACCTGACAGGTAAACACCTCTTGGGAGATATCGTAGATCTTCATGGTTTTGCTCTCCAATGCTATAATGTATGTTTATGCAAGTATACGAATATTCCCGCGTAGCGGATCGCGGGATCAGACACACAGGATCCGGATCAGTTTGGACACGACGTGGCATCCGCCGTGAGCGATCATGGCGTAGCGCAAGCCGTATTTTCTGTAAAGCCAACCGAACAGCACGCCAATGCCTCCGTTCAGAAGGAAACAGCGGAACACGATCATCGGCGACAGCATCGGCAGCATCTCGGTCGCGGACAGGTGTCCCGCGGCAAACAGGAGGGCGGCGATCACGTTGGCTGCGATCAGAATGGCGGCAGTCGGTTGCCCGTGCTTTCGGTCAGACAGCTTATGGAGTAGGATGGCGACGAGAGACAGCCGGAAAAGCCTCCGCATCACTTCCTCGATCTCCGCGCCGTAGGTCACACTCGCCGACAGATACGGAATAGTCGGCTTCGTTGCATAAAAATTCATGATCGCCTCGGAATACTGCCCGAAGAACCGCACGTCGGGCAAGATCATGGCAAGACCGCCGACGGCGGCGACAGCCTCATTATAGCATAACGTTCAACAAATGTAAACATGCAATATCGTGAATATCGTAAGTATCGCTTGCTAAAGTATTGCACCGGATTTTCGATTCGTTAGATTATACCGTAAAAACGGCAAAAAGTAAATAGGACGGCTCCATTCCTCACAGACTGAACCCACACCCGATCTCCCGGACGTGGGCTTTCTCTGCTCAGATCTCCTCCAGCAGGAGCTCTTTGATCCGATCCAGCGCTTCCTCCGTCATACCGCAGGACTTCATAAATCCGGAGCACGCTTCCGCCGTATTCTCCCCGTATTTTGACAGTCCCCGCAAAAAGGCAAGAAATTGCTCCGAGAAGCGCGAACGCCGCCCCCAACGGGAGAAGGACGACATTTCATAATCCAAACAAAGATCATCCGCCGAAACGCCCAGCATACCGCCAAGGATATACAGCCACGTTCCCGTGCGGTCGATCCCGCCCCAGCAGTGAATGATCATCGGGTAACGGTCTTCGCAAGTCAGCTGTGAATAACTCTCACCGTACAGGCGTCTTTGCTCCTCGGTAAAGCAATCCGCATATGCCGCCAGTGGATAATTGACCCATTTCACTTTTTCTTCGTCAAGGATCGGACGTCTCGGCTCATCCTTGATGCCGCGTATATCCATATCCGTCCGGATACCGAGCTCATCCTCCAACGTAGCCTTTCCCTTTTCCGTGATCTGTACGTGGGTGTCCAACTCGGACGTTCTGTATATCCGCCCCTGTCTCACCCGTTTTCCCGAAGCCGTCATAAATCCGCCGAAATCCCGCACGTTGGAAATACCCTCCACGTACAGCATTCGAGGTGCCTGCGCGTCCGTGTAAAAGCAGTACGTCTCGGAGCACGCCTCACCGATACGAACACACCACCGATACGTCTCACCGATCCGCAAGTTGTACGCAAACGCCTCTCCCGCAACGGCAGGATACACCCTGCGTTCTCCATTGGCACCGATCAACTCGATCTCCCCATCCACAGCCGGCTCGAAGACAAAGCGCAAAGGGAGGGGATAGGATTGATCCTGCTGCGTTTCCATCAGATTCGTCCAATCGATCTTGGCGGTCGGAAAGCTTTGGGGATCGCGGATATAGTCAAGATGCTTTTTTTGAAGCAGCTGCACACGGGCATTTTGCTGCGGCAAAAGTAATCGTATCATGCTTTTATTCCCTCACTTTTTTTGAAATTTTACGTTTTATATCGGTGTTCCTACTTCGATTAAGTTACCATCCGGATCGTAAAATCTGACCACCTTTTGCCCCCAGCTGTGTTCCATCAGGTGATTGACATATTCGATCTCAGGGTAAAGTGCTTCAAGACGCTCTACAAATTGTTCTATGTTGGGCTCTTCAAAATACAACTCTGACTGATTACTGTTTGGTATTACACTTCTTTTTGTGAATCGTTCCCAGTATCCCGATTCCTGTAAATATAAATGATTGGTCAATTCCATATTCCCATCGTTGTCTTGAAGCAGTTGAAATCCAAACATATCACGATAGAACTTTAACGCACGGTTACAATCTTTAACAACGATAAGCGTTCCTTTGTATTTCATATACGTTCTCCTCGTCAAAGTCAAGTTATCTGATACTTGTATTATACTATAAAAACGTCTACATGTAAATAGGACGGTGGGGGACTTTACAAATTGAACCGCCCTACAAAGTCAAGACCACCGGCCGTGCCGGTGGCTTGCACAAGCCCCCTTAGGGCATGTCACAGGCTGAGCCTATAGGCTCGTCGAAAAGTCTGCCAACCGCACGACTTTCACAGGCA
>JAFTMG010000154.1 GCA_017452525.1 Clostridia bacterium | reverse complement strand
CTTTCTTTGCAGAAGCAAAGAAAGCGGACCCCCAAAGCCAAACGGTTTATGCCGAAACAACATTCCAACATTCCCAAACCACCAATTTGCAATCTTCAACCTCCCCGACAAACCTAAATTTGAAATTCTCAAACCCACCGCAAATCCACAATTTGACTATCCCAAGGACCTTTCCAACAAGCGCAAGCGGGAAATATCTTGCGATGTTTCCCGCTTTTTTACAAAATCCCCTTGACAAAAGTGTCCTACAAGTGTAAGATATAGATGTACTACACTTGTAGGAGGATTGCCTGCATGAAACTGACCGAAGCCGAATGGGCTGTGATGGAGATACTCTGGCGCGGCGAACGCTTTTCGCTGAGCGAGACTGTTGCCGCCCTGCGCCCCGTGAAGGGGTGGAATAAAAACACCGTTTTCACCTATCTGACCCGCATGGAGCACAAGGGTCTGGTCGCCATCGACCGCTCCCATGCCAAGCCCTACGCCGCGGCGATCACCCGCGAGGATTGCGCACGCGAGGAGCGCGACGATCTGCTTTCCCGCGTGTACGGCGGTGCCGCGGGCGATCTGATCGCCGCTTTTCTGAAGGAGTCCGCCATCTCCAAGGATGAGGTCGAGCGGCTTCGCAAGATGCTGGACGATATGGAGGTATAACACATGGGCAATCTTTGGGAATTTCTCCTGCAGACGCTCTCTGTCTCCCTCGTTGCCGCCCTGCTCCTTGTCATCAAGCGTCTGATGGAGGATAAGCTTTCGCCCCGCTGGCAATACGGCGTGTGGGTCATTCTCGCCCTGCGCATTCTCATCCCCGCCAACGCTCTGCGCACCGTTCTGTTGCCTCTGCCGCTGTGGGTCGAGATCGCCAGAGCCTATGCCGAGACGGGGCTCCGCTCGGCATACACCTCGCCGTATGTGCCGATCTCCTTAGAACACGTCTTCCCCGCACCGCAAGGCAAGCCGCTCGGCTTCACCGATTGGCTTTTCGTACTCTATGCCGCGGGCGCGGTGCTGTGCGCACTGTGGTATCTGCTCTCCTATCTGCACCTGCGTCTGCTTTTGCGCCGCGGCTGTCGGGCAGACGAAGCGTTAGAGCGTCAGATCCGCCGCGTTTGTGAGCAATACGGTCTCAAGCCCTGCCGTGCCACCGTGATCCGCGGGCTTCCCTCGGCATTCGTCTGCGGCATTCTTCGCCCCGTTCTTGCCGTTCCCGCCGAGCGTGAGATCGACGACAAGATCCTGCTCCATGAGCTGCTGCACCTGAAATACCGCGACGCATGGCAAAACAGCTTCTGGTGCGCCCTGCGCTGCCTGCATTGGTGCAATCCCTTTCTGCATTGGGTCTTTCGCCGCATTGAGAACGATATGGAGTCGCTTTGCGATCAGCGTGTGCTGGAGCGGCTGGAGGGCGAGGAGCGCCGCGCCTACGGCACCATTCTGCTGACCATGGCAAACGACCGCTTTGCCCGCGCCCCCGGCAGTACCTCCATCTCCAACGGCGGCAAAAACATTGCCCGCCGCATCGCCGCCATCGTGCGGTTCAAAAAATATCCGCGCGGGATGGTGCTGGTGTCGGTCTGCATCGTGCTCGTTCTTCTTGCCCCCACGCTGATCGGCGCGGGTCACACAGTGAAAAACAGCGACTATCAGCCGCAGACGGGCGAGCTGGAGCGGACCATGGCGCTGACCCGCCTGCGCAGATGCGGCACGGTAGCAGGGGCGATCGATACCTACGCCAAGGGCTTGCTGCTGGAAAACGGCACCTATATCGCCACCGCCGTTCCCCTCTCGCGGCAGGAGGAGCTGACCGAAGCCATGAAGGGCAATGCTACCCTCGGCAAGCCCGTCTGGTTTTACGACGGAGGAGACGAGCTGGAAGACGCCTACGCCGCCGAGGGCTACGACGTATACGAGCTGAGTGAGCAGCCCGACGGCTCTTACCTCTGCTATCTGCTCTTCTCCGCCGCCAACAGCACCGGCGAGGGGACGCTCGGGGACAGCACCGTCGTGCTGACCCTTCGGCTGACCTATGACCACGGCTGGTGCGTGGAGGAGGTCGCGCCGCGTGATATTCTCTTCGTTGAGCGAAAAGAGATCGAATCGCGTGACGATGTCGATATTCCTTTCGGCAAGGAGCTGACCGCCGAGACTGCCCACGGCACGCTGACCGTCCGCTATCGCTCGATGTGGCAGGTCGACTATACGGTTACGTCGGTCAACGGCGGCTTCTTCGGCGGGATAGATACCTATATGAATACCGATATCAATCCGAACGCCACCTTCCGGTCGCTCGATACCTGGACGCTGGTCAGCTATACCGCCTCTCCCGATGGGGCAGGCAGACTGCCGCAGAGCAACGTCAGCCTCAAATGCGCCGCCCTTTCCTCGGCGGATGAAAAGGTCGATTTTCCCCACGTGGATCTCTTCGGTCTGAACACCTCGGGCGGATCGAGCGCCGGCTACATGTGGGGAAACAAGGTGATCTCGGAGGGCTGGGATGGGACCTATTCCATGGGAAACGGCACGGGATATACGGATATCAACGACGTCAAGCCCGACACCCCCACCGCCTTTTGGGTTGAGCTGTATTGGGACCGCGAGGTCGTGGAAGAAGTGATCCTTGAGGAGGTGACACCGTGACGAACGAGCTCGAACTGCGAAACGACCGGGATAAATTATGCCGCGCCATCAAGCACATTGCGTGGGCTTATGTTCTGATCTATCTGGATGTCAATCTCGTCACCCTCAATATTCTCCCCAACTGGCTGGGCTTCCTGCTGATCCTTCTCGCCCTGCCTGCCCTTGCAGATGAAGTTCCCTCGGCGGCACTTCTGCGCCCCTTTGCCATCTTGCTCGCCGCATGGGAGGGGTTTGAGTGGCTTGTCCGTCTCTTCGGAGCATCCATCGAGGCAGATTTGAGCTTTTTGATCCTGACCGTCAGCGTGACCGCGCTGTATTTCCACTTTCAACTGCTCACCGATCTGGCGGCGCTCTCCGAGAAATACGGCTGTCCGCAGACCGGGAAGCTGTTGCAGCTGCGTACCGTCGATACGCTGATCGCCACCGCGCTGGCACTTCCGCTTCCGTGGCAGCAGGTCGAATGGCTTACCGTCACGGGACTGCTGGTCTACGGTGCCATCGTGATCTGGATCTGCGCGGTCCTCTTCGGGCTGAAGCGGTCGTTGGAGGCTGCGGACGGCAGGGAAGAGGAGGGGACGGAGGATGCCGACTCTCCCGTATAACGTCGAAGGAGAAGCCGCGACTGCGGATTCTCCTTCGGTTCGTTTTTGGAAAAGACGTGTTCTCCTTGTGTTTTGGGAGCGTTTGGCAATTGGGGGTTGTTGGGGTGGAGGTATCGTGGCGTGGACGAAGGCAGGGCTCTGCCCTGCACCCGCCAGAGGGAACTTTTCGAGAAAAGTTCCCTCTGGACACCTTCAAAAGCTTTCACACTATGGGTATGGGGCGGGATGCTTATCTTGCTCTCGCCATGGAATGGGTCGGGCGGGGCGATTATGAGCAGGTTGACGGATACCTCCCTTGCATGGCTTGAGTGGGCAAACTTCGTAAACGTCAGGCACCTCCGAGACCCTGCCGTTTTGGCTGCCGTGGCGCTCGCCGCACGAAATGGGGCTGTTTAGTGTGTGACACGGGACTGTTATCCTT
>JAFTMG010000153.1 GCA_017452525.1 Clostridia bacterium | reverse complement strand
GGGTGCCGCATGGCGGTTGTTCTGTTTCTACCAACACCCCGACAAACCCCAATTTGAAGGTGTTCAACCGTTCGACAACCCCCAATTTGAAGGTGTTCAACCGTTCGCCAACCCCAATTTGAACGCGCCCGCCGAGCCTCACCACGGCAGTGTCGCCCTATTTTCATCGTTTGAGATTTTTGGGAGGGGTCCGGGGAACCCTTTTGCAAAAGGGTTCCCCGGCGCGTCCCCCCGCGTCCCCCGCGCGTCCCCCGCGTCCTTAGTTTTCTTCGTCGGTGGCGCTGTAGCTGGAGCAGGACATGACGCGCAGGAGTCGCTCGGGGTAGAGCAGGACGGCGCCGCAGGACTCCAGCTTATAGCCCACGGTGGAATACTGATCGAGAGGACCGCCCACGGCGGATCTGTCCTTGACGATCATCTGGAGTGCTCCCTCGGGGTCGATGATGCCGAAGGCGTCCTTGCCGAAGAAGTAGGTGGCGTAGGTCACGCCGCCCGCGCGGTTGGTGTAGTCCTCGCCGCCCAGCACCGGCGCGTGGACGTTCTCCACGAAGCGGCAACCGTGCAGCTCGCCGATCTCGCCGTTGAACAGCTGCTCGGGTGCGGCGTACTGATGCGCCTCGATCCAATCGCGGCTGCGGCGCAGGTCGTAGGCGCAGGAGGGGTGGATCACCGCCACGTACTTGCCGCCCACGGTGGGCACGCGGTCCTTCTTCAGCTTGGTGACGGCGCGGGCAACGGCGTCGGGGGTGAGGGCACACAGGACGGTCTCGCTCGCCTCCATCTCGGCAGGGGAGGTCGGGGTGGACGCGACCGAGCCGTCCGCGATGTTCACGTTGTCGCAGTAGAGCACGTTGGTGCCCACCAGCAGGCTGTCACGGATGAGGGTCTCCAGCGTCTGGGCGGCGCTGGCGCCCATCTCCTCGGTGGCGCCCAGAATGACGTCGTCGTAGGCGGTCATTTCCAGACGGTCGGAGATGGCGGCGTAGGTGCCGTACTGCTCAAGGGCTGCCTGCTTGACCGAAACGCCGAACTTCTGACCCGTGGGCACGGCGCCCTCCTGCAGGCGGTCGGCGGGGGCGAAGGTGTTCCACTTGCGCCACTCCACCGTCTTGCCGTGCTTCTCGGGCAGGGGCTGACACTTGGCAAACTGGGCGTAGATCATCTCGGCGCGGGCGTTCTCCAGCAGTTCGGTGTCGTAGAAGGACTTGATCTCGGCGGGCATGTCGGACGTGGTGGTGGGCTCGGCGAAGAGCTGGAGGTCGAGGGGGCGGTTGGCGGTGTTGATGTTGTTGATGTTGTTCATGTTGTTGTTGTTCATGCGGTTGATTCCTTTCTTGAATAATGAATAATGAATAATGGATAATGGATGATCGGCGGTCACTGACCGGGATAGACGCGCTCGCCGCGTGCCGCCGCCTGACGGATGCGCTTTTTGAGTGCCTCGCGGGTCTCGCGGGGGACGTGGCGGTAGTCGATGGGCGCGGGTGCGGGACGGGCGTTGCCCGCCGCCTCGGTGGGACGGAGACTGCCCGAAAGCACGGCGTTGGTGATCTTCTCCGCCGCCTCGCGGATGTCACGCTCACGGATCTCGCGGCGGTGGACGAGGTAGTATGCCTCCTCCGCCGTCAGCCCCGTGGCGGGGTCAAGGAGGGCGAGCAGGCGAGGATGGTCGGCAAGCTCCTGCGCCGGGTCGATGTCGGGATCGATGCCGCGCAGGGCGGCAAGCGCCTCGATGGCGGGCAGGGTGACGTCAGGCGCACTCTCGCCGACATCGGTGACATTGGTGGTTGGTTCGTTGGTTTGAGACATGAAATGCTCCTTTCTGAAATGATGGTGGGAATAAAGGTGAGGTAGCGTAGGACGCGAGGAGGA
Organism: Clostridia bacterium; assembly: GCA_017452525.1. Lineage (GTDB taxonomy): Bacteria > Bacillota > Clostridia > Oscillospirales > CAG-272 > RGIG3947. The sequence continues at coordinate 2,503 of JAFTMG010000153.1, read as the reverse complement.
AAATTTGGGGGGAGGGGAGATGTCTTCAAATTTGGGTTGGTCGGTCTGTTTGAAACGATCAAATTGGTGTTCGGCGAACGGAGAAATGATCGGTTTCGACGTAGGGCGGGGGCTTGCTCCCGCCGTTTACAGAGGATTTATGATCAATAATCGTTTATTTGCGGCGGGAGCAAGCCCCCGCCCTACGGGTTCGCCGTCGATGTTCATCTCACCGATAAACCCCAATTTGAAGGTGTTCAACCGTTCGACACCCCCCAAATTTGAACGCGCCCGCCGAGCCTCACCTCGGCAGTCTCGCCCTATTCCCATCGTTTGAGATTTTTGGGAGGGTATAACTCGGCTTTGCCGAGTTGGGCGAATTTGCCGATGGCAAATGTCGCCGGGAACCCGCGAATGTCGCTTCGCGACTTCGCCGAATTGGCGTTTACGCCAATTCTTTTTGCAAAAGGGTTCCCTTGAGCGTCCCCCCCGCGTCCCCCGCGTCCCCCCGCATCCCCTCGGTCACTTTTCCTCGAACACGATATTCTCCGGGTAGCGTCCTGCGAGGAGGGCGAAGCCGCGGGCGACGGTGTCGAAGGTGACGGTGACGGTGGGGCGGGATCGGTGAGAGGGGGTACAGGCGAGGAGTGCGTAGCCGGGGCGGAGGATGGCGCTGGGGTCGCTCACGTGTCCGTCGGCGCACAGGTCGATCAGGGCGGCGGAGAGGGTATAGGTCAGAATGGTGGCGGAGCAGCAGAGCAGATCGTTGCCCTCCCCGTTGCGCTCTCCCAGGGCGTGCCCCTCCACCTGCAGGCTGCAGGCGGTGCGGTCGTAGCTGGCGCGGATCATGGGCGCACCTCCCCGCCGTCCTCCGCCCCGAGACGGGCGGCGATCAGCTCCTTGCCCTCAAAATCCATCACCGAGAGGGCGGCGAGCGCCTCGCGGCGGCGGGCGGGATCGAAGAAGCCGAGGCGGAACAGCTCGGTGGCAAGGGCGTTTTGTGTCGCCGCGCTGTAGCTGTCCCGATGCCGCGCCTTGATGTGGATATCAAAGACGGGCAGACGGTAGCCCAGCGCCCGTCCCTCGCCGTCCGTCTGGGGAATGGGACGGATGCCGTCGGCGCTGTAGCGGACGAAGCGGGGCACCTCTCCCTCGCCCCCGTCCAGACGGAAGCGGCGGGGCAGGGTGTAGAATTGGCGGATCAGCTCGATGCAAAGCTCCACCACGCCGCAGAAGGCACGGCGCGCCGAGGCGTTGCTGTCGCGGCTGCCCTTGCCGCTCGCCTCCCGCAGGGCGTTGATGGCAGAGGCGGCGGTGACCCCTTGGCTGATATTGCCCGTGCCCGCCTCGGTGTTGCCGCTGGTCTCCCGCAGCTCCTTGACGGTGCGGTCGTAGAGATCGATGTAGGCGGCGGGCAGAGGATTGTGGACGATGGGGCGCAGGGCGTCCTCCGAGGCGTTGGACACGTGGACTAAGGGGCGGGTCAGATCCAGCAGCTCCTCCTCGTTGACCCCCTCGCCGCGGGCGAAATAGCGGGGCATGGCGCCCACCAGCGCGTTGCGGACGAAGGCGGTCTTGAGCAGGTCCAGCTCGGTCTGGGGACCGCGGCAGAGGTCGATGTAGCCGTAGCCGCAGGGGGAGCCCTCCAGAGGGAAGAGGGGATCGAAGACGAAGGGGTACTTGCCGTGGTCGTAAAGTCCGCGGCGGCACAGCTCGGGGTCGTTCTCGGTGGCGCAGAGGATGACGTCGCGGGCGAAGCGGCAGTATTGCAGGGTGCGCCGCCCCTCCACCTCCTTGCGGTAGTACGCTTCCGTCACGGTGACGGTGCCGTCCGCCTCGGCGGGCAGATCGGCGTGGGCGGGGTACGCCGCGGCAAATTCCGCCCTCGGCACCGACTCGACGTGAAAGAGGACGGCGCTTTTCTGGATGTCACAGATGCCCGGCTGCCAGAGCAGGGCGGTGGGCGGGATGCGGGTGATGGCGATGTCGCCAAGTCCGCCCAGCTTCCGGGCGTCCCAGGTCACCCGATAGATGCCGGTGCCCGTTTTGAGCTTTTGCCAGGTCACGTCGCTGAAGACCTGCTCGAAGCTGTTCATCTCCAGCACGCGGGGCAGGATCTCGCAGAGGCGCGCCGCCTCGGCGGCGTCGTCCTCCTCACGGGGGAGGATGTGGGGGATGGGATAGGCGTCCATGGCGTCGGCGTGCTTGCTGACGATGACGTTGTGGAGCCAGGCGGAGGCGCTGTGGTGCCCGCCGTCGGCAGCGAGAGCGTAGGTCTGTGCCTGACGGTCGGTGTTGCGCAGGCGCCACCATTGCTCCTGCTCCTCCAGCCGCGCCATGTCCTCCCGCCGTGCGCGGCGATATTCCTCCATGGTGCGTCGCAGGGCATCGAGCTGCGCCGCGCCGAAGGGTTGGGTCTGTTTTTGTTCTGTCATAGATTTGATCGTTCCTTTCTGCTGACTTGCTTGGTGCCGGGGGTCAGCAGACTGTTGGTAGAGTGGGGGCGTGGGGGGGCGCGGTGAGC
>JAFTMG010000152.1 GCA_017452525.1 Clostridia bacterium | reverse complement strand
CATCACTTTCGGTTTGTCAAGCCCTTTTTTGAAATTTTTTCAATTTTTTTGTTTATTTATGGTTTATTGGCTGTTTATTCACGGTTTTGTCACAATTCAGCCGCGCGGTTTGCTGCGAAAGCCCAAGGATGCCAAAAAACCCAAGAACAACGCTGCCGCGATGCCGCGGATGCAAGGGAAACGCCCTCTTCCCCACGAGAGGAAGAGGGCGATGCAAACAGAAACCCGTCTCACATAAATGCCGAGACAAAAAACGAGAGTGCACTACACAGCGGACCCATTAACGAAACAAAGCAAAACAGGCGACGCTTTTTTGTTGATGCCACGGGCAGCATATTAAAATATATCAGCCAAAAAATTCCACATGCAAGCAGCACGTAATTCATAAACAACGACGCTTCCGGATTCATCTGATACGTCATGATGCAAATCCAGACAATCGGTGCGATGATCAACACCAGGGCGAACAATGCAAGCACTGCGGGAGAATATGCACGTGCCGCATAATCGCGGAGAAAATCCTCGCGTTGCATACTGTCTCCGCCGTATGTCAAGTACATTTTATTACCGTACAGAATAACCCAAAAATTCTGATCGTTCATCCGATACGGCGCAAAATGAATTTTACGCTGCGGGTCGCTCCACACGACGGAAGATGCAACGTCGTTCATCGTCATTTTGATCTCGCCGTTCACTTCAAAGGCTGTGATCGTATACGTATATCCTTGTCTTGTGCAACTTGCTGTCCACATATATTAACCTCCTACATTAAAAATGGCAGAAGTAGTACGGTTGAAATCCCTGCTATTAAAACATGTGCTATATAGAGAAATAAATTCCGATGTTTTAATTTAGGGTGGAAAGTTATAACATAAATTATTTTTAGCGCCGCAAGAATACCGGCAAATATTATCGTTGGCGTTACGAGTGTCGGACTGGGATAAAACTCCTTCAGTATTCCTGCATACCATAAAAAAGGAAAGCCAGTTGTTGCTATAATATGCAATTGCATTGGCAACGAAACAAAATACGTATATTTTCTGTTATAAAATTCCATATCCTTGGAGGGATCAACATCGAAAATATACACTTTGTTTCTGTATATCACCGTGAGCAAGCGATTTTCGCTATTTGGAACAATTGCAAAAACAGAGTCTTTACAGACATTCATTTCCGAGCACTTCACTCCGTTGACCATTACCTCGGCCCCTCCGTTGTATTGTTGCCACTGCACTTCGTACCGCCGGCCATTGTGCTCTACTATTTTTTGTTTTGTTTTCATAACGGTCTCCTTTCTTACTCAAAAAGATAGTTTGGGATACACCCCAGTACCCGCCGCGTGGGGCGGTGGGGTAAAATGTCAAGTTAATAAATATGCGTTCTTATCGCTGTATATAATCTTCTATTGAGCTTCATCAGATAGCAGAGCTTCAAAATCAACTTTTTTCTTCGCCAAATATGCAACTATGTACATGTTTTCTTGGGAATACAATGTCATATTATAAAAGTTGTTTGTGAATATGATAGAATCCTCGGAAGCGGGATAGGAATGGGTACAATACCACATCTCCATGGTTTCATCATACATTATGGCGGTGGTATATCGTTCTCCGACACCCATGGGGATATTAGCCTCCTCAGGTATGAATAAGTGTAACGACATATCTGACGTGGGAATAAACTCGTAGTTTCCGCTCGCAAGGATGATTTTCCCTGTTTCGGGATCTTCGATACCTCCCAAAACGGTTTTTACAAACTCTTTTCTTCTTTGAATATAATCAGCATCATCCCCAACATCCGGAGTGATCGAGATCCTACTCTTTACTGTAATTATTTCTCCTCTTCTATAAGGAAATTGGTACGCCGTGCCTATGCGAGTGATTTTGATTTTGTTTTGTGAAAACCCGAAAAGCGCTTGGTCTTTTTCATCCCATTTCAAATAATATGTCACGTCAAGACATTCTACTTCTGCGCAAGCAAACGGGCTTTCCTCTTCAACACAATATTCAAAATATTGTGTGATATCCGAATATACAAAGTCAACAGCTCCCGGCGGTATTGTTTTTAAGGACATAATCTCATGGTAATCCAACGGGTGGGGAACAGTTTCATCCTTGGGTGTATTTTCGCAAGAAACAAGCACGCCCAAAATCACCATTATAGATAATAGGACACATATTTTTTTCATCGTTTAGCCTCCAAATTTGTTATGCAGATTGATGATATCGTATCAAGCCATTTGACTCTACGGCATTCAGCCAGCGGGTTCGAGCAGGAAGGGGAAGGCACTTTTGCCCCGCCGCGTGGGACGGCGGGGATTTTATAGCAAAGAGTAATCTGAATTATGGCTCTTTTGCCTGATTGACAATGGACTGATACTCCATCGGGTACCATGCTTCTAAATTCTTCTCCATATCATAGCGGTAGACGCCCGCCGAAGAGCCGCAATAGATCGAGCCATCCAAGAGCACCATCGAGTTCGCTCTGATCGCGCCGGATACGGCCGAATCCACGATGGTCTGAACGTGCCCGCCATCCGTAATCAGATAAATTCCCGCGGTGGTCGCAACGTAAATGCTGTTGTCCTCTTGGTTGTACAAATAGCTCTGGGGAACGCCTTCAAACGATGCGTATTCACTCCACGTCCACGAGCCGCCCTTTCCTCTGTATCCGTTCAACTCGTAAATCATTCCGTAATAAACATTCTCGTCGGCGTTCAGTCCCCTTGTCAACACGTATCCGTGGTCCAAATCCTGTTGAATGAATCCGAAGCAGGGTTGCTGCACCACCACGACAGGCTCACCGACGATATCCGGGTGCAGGTCGTAGAGGTTGGAATAATACGGAAAATAGCGCACCCATCCGTCAAACTCTCCCAGATCTACGCCCATAAAATACCCGTTGTTGAATTGCTGCAGGTAAACGCCGGTATTATCGTTCCGTTTATTGCTGATCTCCAGCTTACCGTCCTCAACACTCACCGAACACGAGTATTGGTTGTAGGGGTTGTCTTCGGCAACATACCAATCACGTACCTGATCCGGGTCGAATGCCCCCACCTCCATCGTTGTCAGCATGGGGTAATCCTGAGAGGTCACCTCAATTGCCATTGCCAGTTGCATCTTACGCGACATGTTCTTGAGATAGTTGTAATCGGGCTCGGGCTCCGGCGTCTTCTCCGTCGTATCGGGGGAGATATTATCCGGCAATGTATTCGGCTCGGGTGAGCAGGAGCACAGGAGTGCGGCGCAAAGCAGAAGCGCGAAAAGGTTCCACAGTTTTTTCATAGTGTTTCCTCCTGTTTTATGGCAATAATTTCTGCAATATTATTATACAAGAAATTCAGCAAATCGTCAACGGTTTTTGTGCACATTTTTTTGTGAACAAAATAAGAACGTGGGCATTGACATTGCGGTGGCGCGTATGGTACAATAGGAGTAGATCGACGGGAGGTCACGGACATGAAAAACAACACATTATGCTACATAGAAAAGGACGGCTGCTATCTGATGCTGCATCGGGTCAAGAAGAAAAACGATGCCAATCGCGGCAAGTGGATCGGCTTTGGCGGGCAATTCGAGGAGGGCGAGAGCCCGGAGGATTGTGTTTGCCGCGAGGTACTGGAGGAGACGGGGCTGGTGCTGACCGACTATCGTTATCGGGGCATTGTGACCTTTGCTTCCGACGTTTACGAGACCGAGCTGATGCATCTGTTCACGGCGGACGGCTTTGAGGGCGTGCTGCGCGAGGAGTGCGATGAGGGTGAGATGGCGTGGGTTGCAAAGGCTACGCTATCTGAGCTGCCCATGTGGGAGGGGGATCGGGTATTTCTCGATCTTCTGACGCGGGATATTCCCTTTTTCTCGCTCAAGCTGATCTACAAGGGGGATGCGCTCGCGGCGGCGGTTTTGAACGGACGGTCGCTTTCGCTTGGCGAGTACGGGCTCGCGGCGGCGGGTAAGGCATGAGCGCTTTTCGTCGGCGCGCAAAGACCGAGCAAAACAAAAAAGGCACGTGGCCGGTAAGGGTCGCGTGTCTTTTTTGAATATTCTTTTTCTGGGGGTCGGGCGCGTTTGTATATCGCACTGCAAAACCGCTCGTCCGGAGCGCGGCACCGGGGTGCCGAACATCTACGGCGGGAGACGTTTGGTGGAGAGACTTGTCGGTCAAAGAAACAAGTGCTTCACAAACGTCTTGCTCGCAGTGTTTTTCACGCAACGACTTCGCGCATTGTCGGGTGCTCCGCCCCGATGGCTTCGTGTCTGCGGGTTGGGTTGAGGATCGTTTCATCCGTTCGGGCTCGCATTCCGAATGGGTGGCGTGCTCTCTCTCCGTGCCGTGACGCGAGAGTCTCGGGACCGGCAGGCATACCTCCCGGCGCCGCTACGTTGTGCTGCGTAAAAAGGATCAGAGGGAATGAAGCTTCAGCTTCTCACGCAGGAATTCAACGGCCATGGCAATATCTGCCTCGGGGGTATCGCCGCATTCACGCTCGACGGTCAAAAATCCGTCAAAGCCGGCGGCTGCCAGTGCGGGCAGATAGACGTCGAAATCGACGCCGCCCTTACCCAGGGGAAGCTCGAGATAGGAGTGGCCCATCTTCGCAAGCTCGGCATGATGCTGTGCCTCTTCGCCGATGATGATCTCTCCCTCGGCGGGCTTATGCAGCTTGATGCCGTCCTTTGCGTGCGTATGGACAACGTATTTTCCGATATACTTGAGGGCGTTCTCGGGGCGGTCGCCTGCAACCATGACCAGATTTGCGGGGTCAAAGTTGACGCGGACACCGTCGGTGCCGAGGCTCTCAAGGAAGCCGCCGAGCACCTGACCGAACTCGGGGCCGGTCTCCAGTGCGAAGGAGGCGTTCATGGACTGTGCGTAGGTGCCGAGCTCACGGCAGGCTGCGCGGAGGATGTCCTTCTGCGCGCACTCCACGGTCGGAACCTGATGGATATGCGTGGTCACGATGTCGCACTCCAGCATTTTGGCGACGTCGATGATACGCTTGGATTTTTCAATCATTTCGGGGTTACGGGCGGGATCGTCGAAGCCGTAACCGAAGTCACCGCAGATAGCGGAGAAAACAAGGCCGTTGGACTTAACAATATCCAATACCTCTTTTGCTTTTGCAGGGGTCATAGTGGCAGCTGCCAGCTCACCACCGGTTGCATATGCCTGAATACCCTGTGCTCCGAGAGCAGCGGCACGTTCTACGCCCTGGCGGAAGCCAAGGCGAAAGCTTTCTACCATTACACCAATTTTCATAGGGATACTCTCCTGAAATCCAAATAAAAGTTTGAAATCAGCCACGATCGGGCATTTTTCTGATCACTATATCTAACCACAAATTCATTAACACCCGATGAATATTTTATGAACATTTTGTTACATCACAAGAAATCCTTAAAAAACCGCCGATTTTGCGGGGGTTTTGGTTGACAATCGCCAAAAAAAGGCGTACAATAGTAGCATCGGGCGGCATTTGCATGTCGCCGCTAACCGGAAAGGACGTACAGTAATGACAAAGATTGATATTTTCTCCGGCTTCCTGGGAGCCGGTAAAACGACGCTGATCCGCAAGCTGCTCAGCGAGGCGTATGCGGGGGAGAAGCTGGTGCTGATCGAGAATGAGTTCGGTCAGATCGGCATCGACGGCGGCTTTCTGAAGGAGTCGGGCATTGAGATCACCGAGATGAATTCGGGCTGCATCTGCTGCTCGCTGGTGGGGGATTTCCGCACCTCACTGCATCAGGTGCTGGAGCAGTTTCATCCCGATCGCGTGCTGATCGAGCCGTCGGGTGTGGGCAAGCTGTCCGACGTCATCCGTGCCGTGCAGGGTGCGGACACCGAGGGGGCTGTGCTGAACGGCTTTACGACGGTTGTTGACGCCAAGAAGTGCAAGATGTTCATGCGCAATTTCGGTGAGTTCTTCAACGATCAGATCGAGCACGCCGGCTGCATCGTGCTGAGCCACACGCAGGAGCTGTCGGACGAAAAGATCGCGGCTTGCGTGGCGCTGCTGCGCGAGAAAAATGCGACGGCGACCATCGTTACCACGCCGTGGGATATTCTGGACGGCAAGCAGCTGCTGTCCGCCATGGAGCATCGCAACACCATTGAGGAGGAGCTGGCTCGTCTGCAGGCGGCTGCCGAGGAGGAGCATCATCACCATCATCACGACCATGAGTGTGATGATCCCGAGTGCGAGTGCCATCACCACGAGCACGAGCATCACCACCACGACCACGAGTGTGACGATCCCGAATGTGAATGCCATCATCACGAGCACGAGCATCACCACCACGACCATGAGTGTGACGATCCCGAGTGCGAGTGCCACCATCACGAGCACGGGCATCACCACCACGACCATGAGTGTGACGATCCCGAGTGCGAGTGCCATCATCACAAGCACGAGCATCACCACCACGACCACGAGTGTGACGATCCCGAGTGCGAGTGCCACCATCACGAGCATCATCACGGTCACCATCACCACCATGCTGACGAGGTATTCACCAGCTGGGGTGCGGAGACTGCCAACAAGTTCACAGCGGAGAGCATTCGCACGGCGCTGGAGACCATGGAGGAAAACGCCGCTCACTATGGCACGGTGCTGCGCGCCAAGGGCATTGTTGCGGGCGCGGATGGCAGCTGGCTGCACTTTGACTATATTCCCGGCGAGATCGACATTCGCAACGGCGCTGCCGACGTAACGGGCAGGCTGTGCGTGATCGGCTCGGGGCTTGACAAGGCTGCGATTGCTGCGCTGTTTGGCGTGATGTAAGCGCGGGCACGGAAAGGAACACGTACCATGGCACAACAAAAGCAAATTCCCGTTTATCTGTTCACCGGCTTTCTGGAGGGTGGCAAGACGCACATCATTCAGGAGTCGATGGAGGACAAGCGCTTTAATTCCGGTGAGAAAACGCTGATCATTCAATGCGAGGAGGGGCTTGACGAGCTGGATCCCTCGCAGTTCTGGGGGCAGAACGTTCATCTGCAGCTGATCGAGAGCGAGGACGAGCTGACCGAGGAGGTGCTCTCCTCTTATCAGAAGCAGCACCAGGTGGATCGCATCATTATTGAATACAACGGCATGTGGATGATCGACAAGCTGTACGCCGCCATGCCGCGCAACTGGGGTGTTTTCCAGGAGATGATGTTTGCCGACGCCTCGACCTTTCTCTCCTACAATGCCAACATGCGTCAGCTGATGGTAGACAAGCTGACGGGCGCGGAAATGGTCATTCTCAACCGCACGCCCGACGACATTGACAAGGAGACCATCCACAAGGTCATTCGCGGCATCAACCGCCGCTGCGGCATCACCTACGACTATCCCGACGGGCACGTGGAATACGATGAGATCGAGGATCCGCTGCCCTACGACATGAACGCTGACATCATCGACATTGATGCTGCCGATTACGCGGTATTCTACCGCGATCTGGCGGAGAACATGGCGGATTACGAGGGAAAGACGCTGCGCTTTGTCGGCTTGGTTGCCCGCGATCGGTCGCTCGGCAAAAACTGCATGGTGATCGGTCGGCACGTTATGACCTGCTGCGCCGACGACATCGCCTTCAACGGCTTGGTTTGCTTCTATCCCGAGAACGTCGATTACAAGACGCGCGACTGGCTGCGTGTGACGGCGAAAGTGGCGTTAGAGGAACACAAGCTCTACCGTCAGACGGGGCCCGTGCTGCACGCCGTTGCATGGGAGGCGGCGGAAAAGCCCGAACCCGAGGTGACAACGTTTTATTGAAGTGAGTGAGTAACGGAATATAAACGCGGGGAGGGGGGAAACATAGTGTGAGAAGTTT
>JAFTMG010000151.1 GCA_017452525.1 Clostridia bacterium | reverse complement strand
TCGCATTTAAAGGATGTACCAGTCTCAGCAGTATTACGATTTCCGAATCTGTTACGGAAATAAGGATGTCCGCATTTGAAGGCTGTACCAGCCTCAGCAATATCACGATTCCCGAATCTGTTACGAAAATAGGAGGGAGCGCATTTGAAGGATGTACCAGTCTCAGCAGTATTACGATTCCCGAATCTGTTACGAAAATAGGGGGGGACGCATTTAAAGGCTGTACAAGTCTTGGCAGTATCACGATCCCCGAATCTGTTACGGAAATAAGTTCAGGCACATTCGAAGGCTGTACCGGTCTCAGCAGTATTACGATCCCCGAAGGTGTTACGGAAATAGGATGGAGCGCATTTAAAGGATGTACAAGCCTTACAAGCATCGTCATTCCCGACGCTGTCAGGAAGATTGGCGAGAAAGCCTTTTACAACTGCTCCTCGCTGACAGAGCTGAGCATTCCGCAGAGCGTGCGGCGTATTGAAGACGACGCCTTTGCCGGGTGCGTCGGTCTTACCTCTGTTACCCTCAGCGCCAACTTCAAAAACGATGTCTCCCGCATTTTCGGAGACGTTGATCCCAAGATCATTCACTGGATCTGACCCCGATCAGGGCTTGTTCGTCCACCGACCCGCGCCGTTGCGGTCCTTGGCGAACAAGCCCTGGCGTTGTTTTGCGGCGGCTTGGGAACGTCCGTGCGGGGTGGCGGCGCGGTTTTCCTTCCCGGACTTTATAAAACGCAAAACGGCGTATTGACATTTGAAAACAAATGTGATACAATCTATAATGAATAAAAATACATAGGAGGAAAAATATGAAACACACCGCAAGACTGATCGCGCTGGTGCTGGTTCTTTCCTTTATGCTGACCGCCATCGCGTGCGGCAGCGGCGAGAAGACCGATGCCACCGACGGCGATGCCACCACCACCGCGGCGCCCGTGGGTGAGGCGACTACCACCGAAGCCCCCGCAGCCGAGACCGAAAACCCCTACGACGAAAACGGATACCTCAAGAGCGACCTGCCCGAGGATCTGAACTTCAACGGCGAGACCGTGACCGTCCTCTACTGGGATGACGTAGAGCACCCCGAGTTTGAGTCCGAGGGCATCACCGGCGATATCGTCAACGATGCCATTTACAAGAGAAATATCAACGTGGAGGAAAAGCTCGGCGTCAAGCTCGGCTTTGTTCACACCAAGGGCAACGGCAGTAACATTGCCGCCTTCAAGAACTTTGTGGGCAATGCCTTTACTGCAGGCGAGAGCGAATATGACCTGATCGCCTCCTACTCCCGTACCACCGCCGCTTGTGCGCAGGCAGGCTACTGCCTCGACCTGCTCGAGCTGGACTATCTCAACTTTGAGAATCCCTGGTGGCCCGCCAGCCTGATCGACATCGTCGGTATCGGCGACAGCATGTACTTCGCCTCCGGCGACGCTTCCGTCAACGTACTGCACATGATGTACTGCACCCTCTACAACAAGGATCTGATCACCGAGTACAACCTGCAGGATCCCGTGGAGCTGGTTCGCAGCGGCAAGTGGACCCTGGAGGCAATGAAGACCCTGTCCAAGGATCTGTATCAGGACCTTGACAACGACAACAAGAAGTCCGCAGGCGACTTCTACGGTACCACCGTCGGCAGCTACCACATCGACGCGCTCTACACCGGCTCCGGTCTCCGTCTGGTCGAGCAGGGCGAGGGCGATCAGTTGCTGGTCGTATCTCAGGATTTCTTCTCCGAGAAGGCGATCGAGCTTTGCGACAATCTCGGTGAATGGCTTGCCACCAACGACGTTTATGACACCACCAGCACCGCCGCTTTCACCGCCGGCAACTGCATCTTCGACATCAACCGTTGCCGCACCGCCGCGTCTCTGCAGGACGTAGACTGGTCCTACGGCGTTCTGCCCGTGCCGAAGTATGACGAGGCACAGGAGAATTACATCTCCGTCATGGGTAACCCCTTCACCCTGTACGCCATCTATGCCAACACCAAGGATGCCAACCGCGCCGCCGCCGTGCTTGAGTGCTGGGCAGCCGAGGCATACCGCACCACCACCCCCGCACAGTTCGAGACCACGATGAAGCTCAAGTATTCCGAGTCCGACGTAGAGGCGGAGATGTTCGATATCATCCGCTCCACCGTCTGCTTCGATATGGGTCGTATGTTCAATAACGACCTTGCCGCCATCACCGATATCTTCTTCAAGGCTGCCGATGACGGTCAGTCCTGGGCATCCGTTTCCAAGGGCTATTCCAAGTCCCTGCCGAAGCTGATGGCAAAGATCTCCAACGCATTCCTCGCACAGCAGCAGTAATCTGCCGCGTGATATATCCTCCCCACGAGGGAACAACAAAAAGCACGGGAACACCGCGGTGTTCCCGTGCTTTTTTTGGAGAAGGATTTGCGGGGGCAAATAGGGGGATTTCAAATTGGGGTTTATCGGTGAGTTTGCTCCCCGCGAAATACCCTCTCCGTCACGCTTCGCGTGCCACCTCCCCCATGGTGGGAGGCAACTATTAGAGGCTCCCCCTCCGGGGGAGCTCCCGCCGTAGGCGGGTGAGAGG
>JAFTMG010000150.1 GCA_017452525.1 Clostridia bacterium | reverse complement strand
GCGAGAGCAAGATAAACACCCCGCCTCATACCCCTATTTGAAGATTTTCGGAGGGTCAAGGGAACCCTTCAAAAAAGGGTTCCCTTGCGGGTGCAGGGCAGAGCCCTGCCTTCGTCCGCGCCACGATACCTCCACCCCGATAAACCCAAATTTAAAAATTTCAAGCTCGTCCCCAAACACCAACATACTTCCCTCCTTCGTGCAGGAAACACCACCTCACACCGCGGCGGACGCAAAAGGACGGAGGACCTGCGCGGTCCTCCGTCCTTTTTGACGGATATCAGTCCTCGGGCTGATTCTCCCAGTTGTGATAGACGTTGACGACGTCCTCGTTCTCGTCCAGGTTATCGAGGAGCAGACCCATGTACTTGATGTCGTCCTCGGTCTCCAGCGTGACGTAATTGGAGGGGATCTTATCCTTCTCGGCGGAGGTGATGGTATAGCCTGCCGCGATCAGAGCGTCCTCTACGGCGTAGAGGTCCTCGGGCTCGGTGTAGATCTCGAATACATCGCCCTCGGACGCGAAGTCGGCGGCACCTGCCTCCAGCGCTGTCTCCATCAGCGCGTCCTCATCGGCAACCGTCTCCTTGAGGATGACGATGACACCCTTGGCGGAGAAGAGATAGCTGACGCAACCGGTGGCGCCCAGATTGCCCTTGAACTTATCGAAATAGTGACGGACCTCGCCCGCGGTGCGGTTGCGGTTGTCGGTGGTGGTCTCCACGATCACGGCGACACCGCCGGGACCGTAGCCCTCGTAGGTGATCTCGATGTACTCCACGTCTGCCGCGCCCATTGCCTTCTTGATGGTGCGCTCGATGTTATCGTTGGGGACGTTGTTTGCCTTTGCCTTGGCGATCAGGTCGCGCAGGCGGGAGTTGGTGGAGGGATCTCCGCCGCCTGCCTTGACGGCGATGGTCATCTCCTTACCGATCTTGGTAAAGATCTTCGCCTTCTGGGCGTCGGTCTTTTCCTTCTTGTGCTTGATGTTGCTCCATTTGCTGTGTCCGGACATAGTTTACCTCTTTATTTACATTAAATTTTTTCAAGTTTCTTGAGGCAGATCAGTTCGAAGGCATTGCCCAGAACCGTTTTTGCCGCCTCGGTCAGGCGCACACGGGTGCGGATGACGTCCTCATCCTCAGCGGTGAGGATGGGGCAATTGTGATAGAAGCGGTTATAATCCGCCGCTACGTCAAGGATATAGCGGGTGATGATGGAGGGCTCGTAGCTCTCCAGCGCGGAAAGCACCTCCTCGGGGAAGCGGGCGAGGGTCTTGACCAGCGCGCTCTCCTCGGGAGCGGTGACCTTCATGCCGCCCTCGGTGACCTTGCCACAGCTCTTGGCGAGCACGGAGCAGGTACGGGCGTAGGTATACTGTACGTAGGGACCCGTGTTGCCGTCGAAGCTCAGGGCATCCTCCATGATGAAGTTGATATCGCGGATGCGGTTATTGGACAGATAATAGAAGACGATGGCGCCCACGCCGACTGCCTCGGCAACCTCTGCCTTATTGGGCATATTGGGGCTCTTCTCCTCCATGATGTCGGAGACCTTCTCAATGGCGGCACCGAAGAGATCGCGCAGGAGAATGACGTTGCCCGTTCTCGTGGCGAGCTTGGCGCCGTTGATGCTGACGGTACCGTAGGGCACGTGGACCAGCCTGTCTGCCCAAGGATAGCCCATCATCTCCACCACCTTGAACCACTGCTTGAAGTGGAGGCTCTGACCGGCGGAGGTGACGTAGATGGACTTATCGTAGTGATACATATCGTAACGGTCGACGGCGGCGGCGATATCGCGGGTGGGATAGAGAGAGGAGCCGTCACGCTTGAGGATGAGGCAGGGGGGCATGCCGTACGCCTCCAGGTCCACGATGGAAGCACCGTCGTCGATCTTGAGAAGTCCCATATCGCGGAGCTTCTGCACCTGGGCGGGCATCAGATCGGTATAGGCGCTCTCGCCCTTATAGCTGTCGAAGGTGATGCCGAGCTGACGGTAGATCTCGTCGTTTGCCTTGATGCTCTTCTCCACCAGCCATTTCCACAGCGCGAGATTTTCCTCGTCGCCCTGCTCCATCTTCAGAAACTCGGCTCTCGCCTCGTCGGCAAGGGCGGGATCCTCGGCAACGGCGTTGTTGATGCGGACGTAGAGATCGACCAGCGCGTCGACACCGCCCTGCTCCACTACCTCGCGGTCGCCCCACTTCTTATAGGCGACGATCAGCTTGCCGAACTGGGTGCCCCAGTCGCCCACGTAGTTGATGCCGGTGCAATGGTAGCCCGCAAACTCGTGGAGCTTGCGCAGAGAGTGACCGATGACGGTGGTGCCCAGATGTCCGATATGGAAGGGCTTGGCAAGGTTGGGAGAGGAGTAGTCCAACACGACCTCCTTGCCCACGCCGACGGTGGGGGCGCCGTATTTCTCGCCCTTCGCGAGGATCTCGCCGACGACGGTATCGCACAGCACGTCATCGGAGAGGTAGAAATTCAGATATCCGTTGACCGCGGCGATGCGCGCCACGCAGGGGCAGGAGACCTGCTCGCTCAGCTGCGCGGCGATCTGCACGGGGGAGCGGCGGAGCGTCTTGCTCAGACGGAAGCAAGGCAGAGCCAGATCGCCCATGGCGGGATCGGGGGGATATTCGAGCATTGCGCTGACGTCCTCGGCGGTGAGGACGGCGCTGCCTGCCAGAGCCTCGATGCTCTCGGCAAGCGCCTTCGCGACTTGATCTTTGAACAGTTGCATATCTATGTCCATGCCTTTCTTAGCATTATTTTACCAACGTAATATTATATCATGCTTCCCCGCCCCTTGCAAGGTGTCGGGGGCATTTTTTCCCTATTGTCTGCAAACAGTCAACGCGACAGGTCTCGCTTCGGTGAATTTCACCAAAGCGGCGGTACAGAGCAGCAGCTGTGCCCCGCGCTGACCCGAGCTGACGGTGATCTCCTCGTGCATAAGACAGCTCTCGTCGATATAGGTGGGGAATTTTTTCTTCATGCCGATGGGGGAGACGCCGCCGCGGATATAGCCCGTCAGCCCCAGCAGGTCCTTGACATGGATCATCTCGATCTTTTTGTTTCCCGTCAGCGCCGCGGCGCGCTTGAGGTCGATCTCGGCGTCGCAGGGGATGCAGAAGACAACGGGTCCCGTCCTGTCTCCCTTGGCGACCAGGGTCTTGAAGACCTGCGCGTAGGGCAGACCGATCTGCTCGGCGATATGGGTGCCCGACAGGTCGTTTTCATCCACGGTATATTCCATCACCCGATAGGGGATCTTGGCGGCATCCAACCGCCGCATGGCGTTCGTTTTGGTGATCGGCATATTATTCCCAACTCTCCTTCATCAGCTCGCGGGCGCTCTCCCGCTGGGCGTCGGTCACCTGCATACCGCCCAGGATCCGCGCGATCTCCTCCACGCGCTCCTCTCCCGCAAGCTCCCGCACGCGGGTCTCGGTACGCCCTGCGACCTCTTCCTTGTAAATATAGTAATGGTGATCCGCCAGCGAGACGATCTGCGCCGAGTGGGTGACACACAGCACCTGCGCCCCGCGGGCGATGGTCTTCAGCTTGATGCCGATCTTGCGGGAGGTCTTGCCCGACACGCCGGTGTCCACCTCGTCGAAGATCAGCGTGGGCACACCGTCTGCCCCGCTCAGCACGCTCTTGATCGCCAGCATGATGCGGCTCAGCTCGCCGCCCGAGGCGATGCGGATCATGGGGAGGGGCGGCTCGCCTGGGTTGGTGGAGATAAGAAACTCCACGTCGTCACCGCCGTCCGCACGGTAGGGCTCCTTGCCCTCCAGGGGCGAGAGGCGCACGTCGAAGTGGACGCGGGGCATATCGAGGAAGCGAAGCTCCTCGCCGATCCTTGCCGTCAGCTCAGAGGAGGCGCGGCGGCGGGCGGCGCGCAGGGCATCGGCGGCGTCACGCAGGGTCTTCTCGGCGGCGGTCAGGTCACGGAGCAGTGAGGCGCGGTGGGAATCGGCGTTCTCCAGCGCGTCCAGCTTCTCCTTGGCGCCGTCGCGAAAGGCAAGCACCGCCGCGATATCGGGTCCGTATTTGCGCTCCAGGCGGGCGATGGTGTCAAGGCGGCTCTCAATGCGGTTGAGTGCCGCGGTGGGATCCTCGGCAAGCGCCTCGTCGCCGCCCATCTCCGCCACCGTCTCGGCGATATCCTCGATCTCATAGCGGGCGGAGATCAGCCGCTCGGCAAGCGCCTCACATTCGGGGACCACCCCGGTGATCTGCCGCAGGGACGCGGCGGCGCGCTCCAATAGCACGGCGGCGGATTTCTCGCTCCCCCGCAGGGCGTAGTGGGTGAACTTGACCTGCTTGGCGATCTTCTCGATATTCTGTAGCTTATTGCGCTCCGCCGTCAGCTTTTCCTCCTCGCCGACCCGCAACTTGGCGGCGCCGATCTCCTTGATCTGGAAGGTCAGCACGTCCCGCAGCTGCTCGGCGGCGGCGGTGTCGCGGTCGCACTCCCGCAGGGCGTCGCGGCAGGCGACATAGGTGCGGTAGGCGGCGCGGTATGCCTCCGCCTCCCTCTCGTCGTGGGCAAAGGCATCCAGAATGGCGGCGTGGGAGGACTTCTGAAGCAGCTTCTGGCTGTCGTTCTGCCCATGGATGTTGAGAAGCAGCTGTCCCAGCTCCTTCTGCATCGCCACGGGGATCGCCTGCCCGTTGAGCCGCGCGCTTCCCCGCCCGTCGGCGCTCAGGGTACGGGAGAGCATCAGCTCCCCGTCCTCGCAGGTAAAGCCCCGCTCCTCCAGATAGGCGAGGATCCCCCCGTCCAGCCCGCCGAACACGGCGGAGACGGTGGCACGGGTCTCTCCCGTGCGGATCAGCTCGCGGGATACGCGGTTGCCCAACAGCAGGTTGAGCGAGTCCAAAATGATGGATTTTCCCGCGCCCGTCTCACCGCTGAGGACGGCAAAGCCCTCGCCCGGATCCAGATCCAGCGATTTGATGACGGCGATATTCTCAATATGCAGGCTTTGCAGCATGGGGCTCACCTCCCGAGCAATGTTCGTATGTGATCAAGCGGTCTTGATCAGATTCTTCAGCTTTTCGCAAACGGTCTCAGCGCTCTCGATATCCCGCGCCACGTTGATCAGCGTATCGTCGCCCGCCACGCAGCCGACGATCTCCGGCATATGCAGCGAGTCGATGCCCGCCGCCACCGCCTGTGCGAGCCCCGGATGGGTCTTGATGACAACGATGTTCATTGCCGCCTCCAGCGACACGATGGACTCCAGCAGCGCGCGGTTCAGCTTGCTGCCCGCCATGCCCGACTCCTTGGGCGGCAGAACGTAACGGTAGCCGCCGTGCCCGGTCAGCACCTTGGTCAGCTTCAGCTCACGGATATCGCGGGAAACGGTTGCCTGCGTCACCTCAAAGCCATTCTGGCGCAGACGGGCGATCAGGTCATCCTGGGTCTCGATCTCATACTTCTCCACCAGCTCCAGAATGGCGTCCTGACGGGATGATTTCATGATGATTTCCTCACTTTTCTTGTATTTCGGGTTCTTTAGTCAACGGTCTTTTTTTCAGGGTTAAGTAAAGGGGATGCGGGGATGCGCAAGGGATCTTGACACCTCCGAAAAATCTCAAACGATGGGATTGGGGCGAAACTACCATGGTGAGACTTGGCGGGAATTGCAAATTTGGTTTTGTTGGTGTGTCAGAGGATTTCAAATTGGGGTTTATCGAAGAGATAGAGGTTAAATTTTGTAGGGACCGGCGTCCTCGACGGTCCACCCCACAAGGGTTTGGCGATCACAAACCGTCCGTAAACGGACCGTCGGGGACGCCGGTCCCTACAAGAAGGGTGCCGCATGGCGGTTGTTCTGTTTCTACCAACACCCCGACAAACCCAAATTTGAACGTCGGTGAGTTTGAGATGTTCAAATTGGGGTTTGTCGAAGAGATAGAGGTTAAATTTTGTAGGGACCGG
>JAFTMG010000149.1 GCA_017452525.1 Clostridia bacterium | reverse complement strand
TTTGGCGATCACAAACCGTCCGTAAACGGACCGTCGGGGACGCCGGTCCCTACAAGAAAGGTGCCGCATGGCGGTTGTTCTGTTTCTACCAACACCCCGACAAATCCAAATTTGAAGTTCCCGCTAAGCTTCACCCTGGGAGTCTCGCCCCAATCCCATCGTTTGAGATTTTTAGGAGGGTCAAGGGAACCCTTTTGCAAAAGGGTTCCCTTGCGCGTCCCTTCGTCCCCCTCAACTTAACCTTTCCTCGCCACGATCTCTCCCGTGTTTTTGAGTATACACCCCTCGGGGACGTATCCCCGCACGCAGGTGAGGGGATAGATGCGGGTGCCGACACCGACCACGGTGCCGGGATTGAGCACGGCGTTGCACCCGACCTCCGAAAGATCCCCGAGGATCGCCCCCAGCTTACCCATCCCGGTTTCCAACACGGTGCCTTCAAAGCGGACGGCAACGGCAGAGCGATCCCCCTTGACGTTGGAGGTGATCGCCCCCGCACCGAGATGGGCACGGTAGCCCAGCAGGGAATCGCCCACGTAATTGAAATGGGGGACCTGCACGCCGTCAAACAGAATGCAGTTCTTCAGCTCGCAGGAGTTGCCCACCACCGCGCCGCGCCCCACCAATGTTCCGCCCCGCAGATAGGCGCCGTGACGGATGCTTGCGCCCTCCTCGATGATGCAGGGCGCGGTCAGCAGGGCAGACGGCGCCACGGTGGCGCGGCGGGAGACCAGGATCCCCTCGCCCCGCGTCTCAAATTCCCCGTCAGGAAGGGTGGCACCGATGCCGAGCAGATATTTTTTCAGATCGGGGAGTGCCTCCCAGGGGTAACGGTAGTTTGCCAGATAGTGCGCGGCACGGGTGCTTTCGGCGGTGCGGAAGAGGGCGTCGGTGCGCAGAGCGGAGATGTTCATCGCGTCCCCTCCCGCATTTCGATGACCTCGGCAAGGGCATCGGCATAGCGGCGGCATTCCTCCTCGCTTGTCGCCTCCGCCATCACGCGGACCATCGGCTCGGTGCCGCTTTTTCGCAGCAGGATCCGCCCTCTGTCCCCCAGCTCCTCCGTCAGCTCCGCCAGCTTCCGCAGGACCGCGCCGTCGGTCATGACGGCATCTTTGTCACGCACGGGCAGATTTCGGGTGATCTGCGGGAAGAGATGAACGGGCGCGGCAAGCTTGCCAAGCGGGAGCTTGCTTGCCAATACCGTCTCGGTGAGAAGAATGGCGGTGAGAATGCCGTCTCCCGTGGTCGCGTATTTGCGAACGATCATATGTCCCGATTGTTCGCCGCCCAGCGCGTAGCCGTCCTGCCGCATGCGCTCGTAAATAAAGCGGTCCCCCACCGCCGTCTGCACGTGGGCGATCCCCGCCGCGTCCAACGCGCGGTAAAGTCCCATGTTGGACATGACGGTGGTCACCACCGTGTTCCCGGTCAGGATCCCCCGCCGCGCCATGTCGCAGGCGAGAACGTAGAGGATGCGGTCGCCGTCGATCACCTCGCCCCTCTCATCCACGGCAATGCACCGGTCCGCGTCCCCGTCAAAGGCAAAGCCGAGATCGACGCGGTGGGACTTCACGTAGTCCCTAAGATGCCCGATGTGGGTGGAGCCGACGCCGCGATTGATGTTCAGCCCGTCGGGCGAGATCCCGATGGCGTGGACGGTGGCGCCCAGCGACTCAAACACGTGCCGCGCGATCATCCACGCGCTGCCGTTGGCACAGTCCAGCGCGATGTGCAGTCCGCGGTAGGAGAAGGCGGCGAGGGAGATCAGATAGGCAATATAGCGGTTGCGCCCCGCGGCGTGGTCTACGATCTGCCCGATGGCGTCCCCCTCCGCCTGCGGGACGGGCGCGACCTGCCCCGCGGCAATGCCGTCCAGATACGCCTCGATCTGCTCAAGGGTGGCGTCCTCCATCTTTTCGCCGCGGCGGTTGATCAGCTTGATGCCGTTGTCGTCATAAGGATTGTGGGAGGCGGAGATCATAATGCCCACGTCAAAGCCGTCGGTGGTAACGGCGTGGGACACGCCGGGCGTGGTCACCACGTGGAGCATGTAAGCATCCGCGCCGGCGGCTGTCAACCCGGCAGCCATGGCGTATTCCAGCATGTAGCAGGAGCGGCGGGTGTCCTTGCCGATCACGGCGCGCACGCGGGCACCGTCTGCCCCTGCCGGGCGGTCTTGTCGGAGATGGTGGGCGAGAAATTGACCGATGTGATAGGCGTGGCGGGCAGTCAGCGTGACGCCTGCGCGCCCGCGAAAGCCGTCGGTTCCGAAATATTTTGGCATGGATAACACTCCTTTGCGCTTTTTTTACAGTATATTCCGCACCTGACCAAAAGGAGCCGACTCCCCGAAGAGTCGGCTCCTTTTGGTCGTTTACGATTCGAGCTGGCGCCCTAAAAAGCCGGCGGCGGTCTGGATCAGCTTGGATTCGAGATCCACGTTCATGATCTCGCGGTGGCGGTCGTTTTCCGCCTCCATCAGAGAGGCAACGCAGCCGATGATGTCGCCCTCGCTGAGAATGGGCATCACGCAGCTGAGAAAATGCCCGCTGCCGTCCCGCAGGGCGCTGAGCTTGTCGGCACCCTCGTGCCAGACGTAGAGAGAGCGGTTCTCCATCATGCGCTCCAGCTCCTCCGAGAGGGGCTTGTCGGCGTATTCCTTGCGGGATACACCCGAGGAGGCGATCACGGCGTCGCGGTCGCAGATCAGCACCGCCATCGAGCAGGTCTTGTGCAGGGTGTCGGCATACTGCGCCGCAAAGGAGGAAAGCTCGCCGATGGGCGAATACTTCTTGAAAATGACCTCCCCTTCGCGGTCGGTGTAAATTTCCAGCGGGTCCCCCTCGCGGATGCGCATGGTGCGGCGGATCTCCTTGGGGATGACCACGCGCCCCAGATCGTCGATTCTTCTCACAATTCCGGTAGCTTTCATATATAAAAATCTCCTTGATTTACAGATTTGTGATGTTAGTATCTGCAAATAAGGGAGAGTTATACCGATAAAACGGAGATTTTCAGCAAGGCATGCCTGCTCTGCACGCATTTGATTTTTGCTTTTTGTTAAAATGTGATAAAAAAACGAATAAATTGTGAACAATAGTTGACAAATGAAGAATTGTATGATAAAATAAACCTATCCATGTTTTCGCGTGGCTGTTTTTGTGCGATTATGCGGGTTCTGGTATAAAAACGCAAAAATGTTCCGCGGATAATGAGACCAAATAAATTTATTATATGGAGGAAAACATTATGAACAGGACACTCAGATCCATTCTCGCTGTGGTTTTGTGTTGTGTGCTTGTTGCAACGTCTCTTGTTGGTTGCGGAAAAGGCAAGAAGATCAAGGACGCTGACCTGAAGCAGGCAGAGTACAATACGACCACATCCGTCATGCCCAGTAACTGGAATGAGTTCACCTATGCGGACAACAATGACACTCAGATCATGAGTTACATTGGCTCTTCCTTCTTCGAATATGACTATAAGTTCGAGAATGATGAGAAGTTCAACAAGGATGGTACCATCAACAAGGCAGCACTGGTTCCCGGTGCTTATACCACCAACTACTCTGCAGCAACCAAGCTCGAGGACGTTACCTCTGAGGTTGACGCAAAGTGGGGCTACACCGACGAGCAGAAGGCCGAAGGCGGCTATGCTTGGAAGATCACCCTCCGCAAGGACCTGAAGTGGGATGATGGCACCGCTATCACCGCTGCTGACTTCGAGTACTCTATGCAGCAGCTGCTCGACCCCGCTTTCATGAACTTCCGTGCAAACACCTACTACGACACTCTGATGATCAAGAACTCCAAGGTATACTTCTTCCAGAACCAGGAAGGTACCTATGAGACCATCGGCAGCCAGGGCTTCGAGTCCTTGGCAGCAGCAGTTGCTTCCGGTAAGACCATCTACGCCAACGCATGGAACATGTGGGGCGCAGCAGGCTACAAGGATGCAGCAGGCAACGAGTGCCCTGAGTGGCTGGCTATCACCGACGAGACCGTTTACAACAATGCTGACGGTACTGATCCTGTATCCGGTAAGATGCTGTACGAGGGCTACGCTAACTACCTTGAGCCCGGCACCGGCTACGACGCAGCCATCTACGTTGAGAACACCGTTCGCGACGTAAAGTGGGAAGACGTTGGTATCTACGCTGACGAGAAGGAAAACGCGATTTACCTGTGCCTGGACAAGGCTTACTCCTTCCTGAAGGAAGACGGCAGCCTCTCCGTTTGGGCTCCTTACTACTTCTCCAGCCTCCCCGTAGTTCATAAGGCTAAGTACGAGGCTTCCAAGATCGCTCCCGCTGACGGCGCAACTCTCTGGACCTCTAACTACAACTCCTCTCTCGAGACCACCGCAAGCTGGGGTCCCTACAAGCTCGTTGAGTTTGAGGCAGGCTCTCACTACAGACTCGAGAAGAACGAGAACTGGTACGGTTGGAACCTGAACCAGTACGCCAACCAGTACAACATCACCGCCATCAACTGCCGTAAGGTGGAAGAGTTCGCTACCAAGTGGATGGGCTTCCTGAACGGTTCTTACGATGACGCATCCCTCCAGACTGAGAACGTAGCTGAGTATCTCGACTCCAAGTACGTTTACTTCACCTCCACCTCTACCGGTACCTTCGGTATGCAGCTGTACTCCAACCTCGCTACTTTGAAGAACAGCGAGAACAACAACGGTATTCTGGCTATCCAGGAATTCAGACACGCTCTGAACCTGGGTCTGAACAGAAGCGATATCGTTGAGAAGATCTGGCCCGGTTCCGCAGTTCCTTGCTTCGGTCTGCTGAACGTTGCATACTACTATGACATTGAGAACTCTCCCGAGCTGGCAGACGGCGGTCAGTACCGTAACGCTACCATCGCAAAAGAGGGTATCCTCCGCGCTTACGGCTTCGAGCAGGGTGCTGACGGCAAGTGGTCCGGCGGCGATCTGTCCGGTCTGTCCACCGAGGACGCTTACGATGCGCTGACCGGCTACAACCCCACTCTCGCAAAGCAGAAGATGAAGGAAGCTATCGACATCCTGCTTGCTAACCCCGCAGAGTACGGTTACGATTCCAGCAAGAACATCACGCTCGTTTACGGTTCTTCTTCCGATACCGATAAGCAGAGATTCCGCGCAAACTACCTCCAGGAAGTGATCGACGGTCTGACCGCAGGTACCGCTCTGGAGAACAAGATCGACGTTGTATTTGACGCATCCGCAGGTGCTCAGTGGGCAGAGGCATTCCGTACCGGTGCAACCCAGATCGGTTTTGGTTACGGCTTCTCCGGTAACGCATTCAACCCCTTCGATATCGTTGGTGCGTTCGTTAACCCCGATGACGATCTCAACTACCATATGTACTGGGATACCTCTTCCATCGATATGACTCTCACCATGCCCGCAGGCGATTACGCAGGTGCCGGCGAGACCATCACCATGAGCGTTCAGAACTGGTACTACTGCCTGAACGGTCTGGCAGAGACCGAGAAGCAGGCTAAGACCTACAACTGGGGCGAAGGCTTTGCTCCCGTTGAGGCAAGACTGATGATCCTCTCCGCTCTCGAGGAGCTGACCATCAAGGAGTCCCGTTCCGTTATGCTGATCGCTGACGGCGGCGGATCCTTCCTGGGCGCTAAGTTCTCTTACTTCTCTGAGGACGAGCACACCTTCATGGGCTTCGGTGGTATCAGATACATGGAAGTTAACTACACCGATGCTGAGTGGACTGAGTATGTTGCTCAGAACAACAACGACCTCTCTGCAGAGTACAAGAAGTCCGAGTAATTTCAGATATACTGAATACTGAGATTATTTAAATCCATGCCAACGGCGGTGGGTCTTTGTGCCCACCGCTGGTTTGGCATTATATTGCTTTTTCAAAAGCGTTATCAGACCCCCGAAAATCGTTATAGTGAAAGAAAAAACGGTCGCGAACAGAAACGGAAGGCGGCCGGCAAAGTAACAGTTAAAAACGATCCATCGAAAATCAAGATGGTTTTACATGTCAGTTTCAGCAGTGCGCCGCTGTTTGCGGACGCGGATCTTGACAGATCACTGCTTTTTGTGGCTCGAACACTATGAATTTAGAAAACAACAAAACAGAGGAGAAAAACCTATGTATATGTTTAAATATGTGTCGAAGCGTTTGGGCTTGATGCTGTTCACATTCCTCATCATTTTCACGATGTGCTTTGTGCTGATCAAGCTTCTGCCTATTCCCACAAACGCTCTTCCGGGACAGGACCCCGAGATCGTGATGAAGACTCTTGAGGGTCGCGGCTGGATCACCAACATCCAAGAGGGTGAGAACGGTGTCTGGACCTATGACAGAGTGCCGATCTTTATCCAGTTCGGAACCTACATCAAGAGAATCGTAACGCAGGGCGACTTCGGTATCGTCACCACCTACGGCGAGTATCTGAATATGAATATCTGGAAGGTATTCGTCAGCCACCTGCCTCCCACCATTCTGATCAATATTTACTCGACCCTGATCGGTGTGCCGATCGGTCTGGGCTTAGGTATTCTTGCCGCGCTGAAAAAGAACAAGTGGCAGGACCAGGTGATCAACATTTTTATCATTTTGCTGATCTCCGTCCCCTCCATCGTATTGGCGATCCTGATCCAGTATTTGTTCTGCTTCAAGTTGGGTTGGTTTCCGCTGACCATGTCCACGAGTAACGAATACTTCACCTGGGACGTGTTCCGCTCCATGATCCCCGCAGTGTTTGCGATGTGCCTCGGCTCCATTGCGGGATACGCGCGCTACACCCGCGCCGAGCTTTCCGAGGTGCTGACCGGCGAGTTCATGCTTCTGGCAAGAACCAAGGGTCTGACTAAGAGACAGGCGATCTATCACCACGCGATGCGCAATTCCATGGTCGTTATCTTCCCCTCGATCCTCAGTGAGTTTATCTCCGTCCTTTCGGGCTCGCTGATCATCGAGAAGATCTTCGGAATCAACGGTGTTGGCGGACTTTACCTCAACTCCATCACGTTCCAGGATTACGACTTCTTCATGCTACTGTCCGGCTTCTATACGCTGGTAAGCCTTGCGGCAGGTATCGTCATTGATATCAGTTACGGTTTCATTGACCCGAGAATCAGAATGGGGGCTAAATAAAGATGGATTATAATATCAATAATATCCCCGCGGAAAAATTTCAGTTTGCGTCAAGAAACGATTTGTATCATGACAGCAAATTTGAAACAAAGCCGGTAAGCTATTTTCAGGGTGCTTTCAAGCGCTTCAGTAAGAATAAAGGCGCGGTCGTTGGCGGTATCGTCATTGCCGTTCTGGTCCTTTTTGCCATTTTCGCTCCCTTCTTCACCCCCTTCCAGCCCGCGTATTACGATATGTCGTATGCATACGTCACCCCGAAGCTCGATCTGTTTGCCAACAGCGATATCGGTTTCTGGGACGGTTGCCGAATGAAGACCACGAGTAAGATCGGCTATCTCAAGGACCGTGCCCTTGCCGAGGAGACCGGCAGAGAGGTCATCAAAAACGGTGAATACACCATCAGCGACGACGGCTCCAACTATACCTACCGCTATGATACTTACTACGGCGTCGGCTTCGGTAAGTATAAGATCATCTCTCCCGAAGAGTTCAGCGATATCCAGAGATATCAGAACGAAACGGGCAGACAGGTCCTTTACCCCGTTGTCAAGTTCTCCGACAGACCTACGCTGGAAAAGAACAAATATGACGCGAACATTTACTATAAGGTAGAGAATCTCAGTGCGGCTACCCTTCGTCCCAAGCTGGATAACAAGGGCAACATCATTCCCAACTATTGGAAATATGAAGCCGGCGAAGAGAACAGCCTGATCGCGGAGTATAACTCCCTTCGAATCGAAGGCGAGAACGGCATTGAAAAGGACGGTACGCGCTACTACTACGCCTACGGTCGAAGAGTGGACGGCGGTATCGAGGTAAGAGCCGAATACTACGAATACTATATCTATCAGCACAACGAGGTCAAGAAGGACGGCATCAAGGAGCCTCTCTTCCTGTTCGGTACCACACAGACGGGTAAGGATATCTTTGCGTGCCTGGCATACGGTGCAAGATTCTCCTTCATTTTCGCAACGATCGTTGCCGTCGCAAACTTTATCGTCGGTGTCATCTGGGGCTCTATCTCGGGTTACTTCGGCGGAAAGATCGACCTCTTCATGGAAAGATTTTCCGAGATCCTGGGCTCCGTGCCTACTATGATCGTCATCACGCTGCTGAAATACCATATGGGAACGTCGAGCCAGGCGCTCGTCCTGTTCATCGCCTTCTTCGCGACGGGATGGATCGGCATGGCGGGCAGAACGCGTATGCAGTTCTACCGCTTCAAGAATCAGGAATACGTTCTGGCAGCAAGAACACTGGGCGCCAGCGATTCGAGAATCATGTTCAAGCATATTTTCCCGAACGGTCTCGGTACCATTGTCACGAGCGTTGCCCTGGTCATTCCTTCGATGATCTATTCGGAGACCAGCCTTTCTTATCTGGGTATCATCAATCTGGAGGCAGGAAACACCACCAGTGTCGGTACGCTGATCGCCGCCGGACAGCAGTCCATCATGGCAAACGCCGCATATGTAGCGTTCTTCCCCTGCATGTTCCTGGTTCTTTTGATGCTCAGCTTCAACTTGTTCGGTAACGGCTTGCGCGATGCGTTCAATCCGTCGCTCAGAGGAACGGAGGATTAAGGATGAATAAAGAAATCAAAATATCGGTAAACGACCTTAAGGTCTCCTTCCGTACGGATGCCGGCAAGGTGCAGGCAGTACGTAATATTTCCTTCGACCTTTACAAGGGCGAGACCCTTGCCATCGTTGGAGAATCCGGTTCGGGTAAGTCCGTCACCTCCAAGGCGATCATGGGTATTTCCGCGGGTAACGCCATCTTTGAGGGCGGCGAGATCCTGTACGACGGTCAGGACCTCATGCGTATCCCCGAGGAGGAGATGCACAAGCTGCGCGGCGATAAGATCGCCATGATCTTCCAGGACCCCCTGTCTGCGCTCAACCCCATCATGCGAATCGGTAAGCAGATCACCGAGGCGATGCTGCTGAAGAATAAGGCAAACCGCAAGGAAGGCCGTGTGACCTTCAATAAGACCCTTGCGGAATTGTCCGAGATGATGAAGAAGACGCTGACCAACTCGCCTCGTACCGGCGTAACCGTGGCGGATATTGAAAAGCAGATCAAAACCTTTGATGACTTCAATATTCAGGCCATCAAGCTGGAAAACAGCTACAACGACGCACGTACTGCCGCAGAGGAAATGATCGCCGTCATTGAGGATCTGCTTTTCCTTGCCGAGAAGAAGCAGAAGATCGATGTGGTGGCGATGCTCAAGCTGATCAGCCGCCGACTCAAGGAGATCGACGATAAGTATTTCACTTCGGGCTATGTGGATACCCTCAAGGCACACGGTGCGGCACTGAAGAAGGTCCTGCACGCGGAGAGCAAGAAGGTAAACTTCGTCAAGAAGCTTGTCGGCTCCCGCAACGCGAAGAACGAGGCATCCCCCGAGACCGTTGCGGTACTTGAGGAGCTCAAGAAAACCGCAAAGGAAATGCTGGAGCAGCCTCAGTATAACTTCTTCCGGATCGGTTATTATGTATACAAGCATCCCGAGACCGATCTGAGCCAAATGTCCGCAGAAGAGGCAAATGAGATGGCAGGTAAGTTCCTCGATGAGGACTTTATGCTCTCCTTCCTTGCTCTTGCCAAGGTTGCGGTGCAGTATTCCTTTGATAAAACGATTGAAAATAAGAAGGTCGCTATTACGGCACTGGAAAATGCCATCCGCTTCTTCAAAGCCGGAACCTTTACCGCGCAAGAGGCAGAAGCGACCTGCAAGAGCGTCAATCAGAGCGTTCTCGCGGCGATCGACCCGCTGGCTGTCATTAAGGATAACGTTGCCTACACCTTCGGCGGCGCACTTCACAGAGAGGTGGAGAAGTACTTCTTCTACCTGAAGAACAACCCCAAGGAGGAGGCTCGCTTCGCGCGTCAGACCGCGCAGAGAGAGGCACTGCTCGCTAAGGGTAAAAAGGTGGATTGGAAGATCGTTCCCAAGTCCGTCGTCGAGCCCGGTGACCAGATCGATATCATCGTTTCGGTCCTTACCCGCGTCATGAACAAGTTCAAGGCAGACGTGGAGAGCGCCGATAGCTTTGATGCCGATAAGCGTTGCGTAGAGATCATCGATTATCTGAAGGAAAAGGCATCGCAGATCGTCTATACCCTCACCAAGCGTATCGCCAAGGAAAAGGCGATCAAGCTGATGGAGGAGGTCGGTATTCCCGAGGCGAGAATGCGTTACAGACAGTATCCGTTTGAGTTCTCCGGCGGTATGCGTCAGCGTATCGTCATTGCCATCGCGCTTTCGGCAAATCCCGATATCCTGATCTGTGATGAGCCGACCACGGCACTTGACGTAACGATCCAGGCGCAGATCCTTGAGCTGATCAACCGCCTGAAGCGTGAGCATAACCTTTCGATCATCTTCATCACCCACGACCTCGGCGTTGTCGCCAACATGGCAGACAGAATTGCCGTCATGTATGCGGGTAAGATCGTAGAGTACGGCACGGCGGAAGAGGTATTCTATAATCCTCAGCATCCCTACACCTGGGCACTGCTTTCCTCCATGCCCGACCTTGACACCAACGAGAAGCTGGATGCCATCCCCGGTACGCCTCCCAACATGATCTATCCCCCCGTGGGAGATGCGTTTGCCGAAAGAAATAAGTACGCCATGGAGATAGACTTTGAGATGCAGCCTCCCATGTATGAGGTTTCCCCCACGCATTTTGCTGCAACCTGGCTGCTCCATCCCAACGCGCCCAAGGTGGAGATCCCCAAGATCATTACCGAGCGTATCCAGCGCATGAAAGAAAGAGGAGGCAACCATGGAGAATAATCAAGAAGTATTGTTGAAAGTGGAGCACCTCTGTCAGTATTTCCGTCTGGGCCGCAAGGATATGAAGGCGGTTGACGACGTCAGCTTCGAGGTCAAGAAGGGTGAGACCTTTGGTCTCGTAGGTGAGTCCGGCTGCGGAAAGACCACAACGGGTCGTTCCATCATTAAGCTGTATAACATTACCTCGGGTAACGTATACTTCAAGGGACAGAGGATCGGTGCCGGCACGCGCTCCTATAAGGACGCGATCAAGCAGGCGAAGAAGGATCTGGACGCCAAGAAGATCACCAAGGAAGTGTATGAGAAGATCGTTGCGGAGAACCGCGCGCTGATCCGGGACGCCAAGCTCGACAGCAAGAAGGTCGACAGAGAGTACTCTGAGACACTGATCAAGTCGCTGGAGGCAGAATATGCCGAGAAGATCCTTGCGGCAAGAGGCAACGAGGAGCAGGTCAAGGCACTTGAGAGGGAGCTTAAGAACCGTTGCCGTGTTGCCAGAAAGAGCAAGCTGATCACGCAGATCCAGATGATCTTCCAGGACCCCATCGCGTCCCTTGACCCCCGTATGACCGTACGTGATATCATCGCCGAGGGTCTGGTGATCAACGGCATTACCGATAAGGCTTACATCAACGAGAAGGTCTACGAGATCCTGGAGACGGTCGGTCTTGTGCGTGAGCACGCAGACCGTTATCCTCACGAGTTCTCCGGCGGTCAGCGCCAGCGAATCGGTATCGCGAGAGCAGTCGTCATGCAACCTGAAATGATCATTGCCGACGAGCCGATCTCGGCACTTGACGTGTCCATTCAGGCGCAGGTCATCAACCTGCTCAACGATCTCCGTGAGCGCCTGGGACTGACCATCATGTTCATCGCGCATGACCTGTCGGTCGTCAAGTATTTCTCCGACCGAATCGGCGTAATGTACTTCGGTAAGATGGTCGAGCTGGCAGACTCGGACGAGCTTTTCAAGAACCCTCTGCATCCGTATACGAAATCGCTTCTCTCCGCGATTCCGTTGCCTGACCCGGTATATGAGAAGCAGCGCACGAGAATCCACTACAATCCCATTGCGGAGCACGATTATTCGGTAGATACTCCCTCCTTCCGTGAGATCTCCCCCGGACATTTCGTGTACTGCAACGATGCGGAAGAGGCAAAATACAAAGAGCAGATCAAGTAATCCAATGGACGGTTCAAAGCAGTGAAACAGGAAACCAAAGAAAAGTTAATTAAATATGCTGTTTGCTTTGGTGTTGAAGCGCTGATCGCCTTTTTTGTGATCTGGTCGAAGGGCTTTTTCACAGACAGGGCGGCGGTAAACATCCAGATCTTATCGGATGCCTTCTTCGTCTCCGGCATACTGATGACGCTTTTTGCGTGCATGCTGTATATCAGCGGTGAAGGAGGACTCATCGGCATTGGCTTCGTTCTCCGAAACGTGGTGCTTGCCTTCATCCCAATGGGCAGAGCAAGGCACGAAAAATACGCCGATTACCGTGAGCGCAAGCTCAGCGAGGCAAAAAAGCCGGGCGACCACTGCATGCTTTTCACGGGACTGTTCTTCCTGATCATCGGAATCATTTTTACAGCCATTTGGTACGTGAAATTTTATAACGTATAAGATCGGGTCTCATTCTCCGAGCAGATGATCTGAACTTAAACAAATTGCGGTATAGCTGAGGCTATGCCGCTTTTTGTTTGATCTGCAAGCATATTATAGTACAAATGTTTACTAAAGTCAATAGTTTTAGTAAAAATATTTATTAAAACAAAAAGTAAATATATTTACTTGATATAATGATGTTAACAATGGGGGGATGAGAATGGTCTATATCAAAATGCTTCGTGATCTGAGGGAGGATCATGACAAAACACAACAGGAGATTGCCGAGATTCTGGGGACCTCGCAGACGATGTACGCAAGGTATGAGCGCGGCGCAAACGAATTGCCATTGCATCATTTGATCACATTATGTCGCTATTACCGCGTCAGCGCAGATTATATTCTCGGTTTGGCAGAGGATCCGAAAACATCCGTAAAAGAACAGTGAACACAGGAGCATATCCTGTGTTCACTGTTTTTGCTGTGCTTTGAAAACCGCCGGCAGTGCCGGTGGTCATAGATGATTGTGATATGTTGTTCCGTCCGAACAGAACGGTGATTACAGACCTTTCTTTGAAACGACGACTTCTTCTTTGCTTGCCTCCACGTAAAATTCCCGGAAATCGTCCAAGCGGATACACCCCAGCGTTTTGCCGAAGACGGCGCCGCAATCGATGGCGATGTGACCGTTTGCGCGGTAGATCCTTCCGCTGCAGGCGGGATCGATCAGCGCGGTAGGCGTGTGACCGGTGACGAGATAGCGGTTGGGATAATAGCGGCGGCTGTAGTCGGTGCGCTCGATCAGCAGGGCGCGCTCATCATAGTCGCTCAGCGGGCGTGTGGGGTCAAAATCGGGCAGACCGGCATGCACGAGCACAAAGCGGTTGCCGCCTACCGTCAGCTCCTCGTAGGGGGCGAACTCGGCGAGATAATCCAACACGTCCAAGCGTTGCTCGGGGGAGAGACGGCGAAAATCCTCCAGCGTTTTTTGCCCGCCGTCGATCAGCCAACCGGACATTGCTTTGATATCGGAGGAGGTCAGATGCGTATCGCAGTTCTCTTCGGTGATCTCGGCGCTCAGCTTGTGGAGCAGATATTCCGCCATGTAGTCGTGATTGCCAAGAATAGGGAAAACGTTGGGGCGCATGCTCATGTCCAGCAGCAGCCTCATGGGCTCGGGACCGCGATCCACCACGTCGCCGAGGATATACAGCTCATCCTCGTCCGAAAAGCGGATCTGCGCAAGCATTTCGCGGTAAAGGGTATATTGACCGTGCAGGTCGGACATGATGTAGGTCATTATCGTTGCCTCTTTCTATCATAAAAGGGTGAAGCGGTGTCGTATCCAATGGTTGAGGTTCTTCGAATTTGGGTTTGTCGGGGTGGAGGTATCGTGGCGCGGACGAAGGCAGGGCTTTGCCCTGCACCCACAAGGGAACCCTTTTTTGAAGGGTTCCCTTGACCCTCCGAAAATCTTCAAATAGGGGTATGAGGCGGGGTGTTTATCTTGCTCTCGCC
>JAFTMG010000148.1 GCA_017452525.1 Clostridia bacterium | reverse complement strand
GACGTTTACGAAGTTTGCCCGCTCAAGCCATGCAAGGGAGGTATCCGTCAACCTGCTCATAATCGCCCCGCCCGACCCATTCCATGGCGAGAACAAAGTGAACATCCCGCCTCATACCCATAGTGTGAAAGCTTTTGAAGGAGTCCAGAGGGAACTTTTCTCGAAAAGTTCCCTCTGGCGGGTGCAGGGCAGAGCCCTGCCTTTATCGTTTGTCATCTTTGCGCGACTCCTTTTTCGTTTTCAGACGTTGCTTTTATCGCAGGAAAAGCTGGAAGATCGCCTTTGCCCAGCCGAGCAGCGGCGGCACGTTGGCATCGAGCCACGCCGCGATCTGCGTCCGCTCCGAGGGTGGAATACTGCCGAAACACTGATATACGCTCCCCTGTGCCTCCGTTTTGCCGATGGCGACCGCCGCCCGCGCATAGTCCCCTATGGCAAGGTATTTGCCAATGGCAAGCGCCCCCGTGGAGAAGCACCCGACCGAGCAGGCGCCAAAGGACGCAATGCCGACAGAAACGGCACCTGCCGCCACCAGCCCCAGCGCGATCGCCCCTGCGGCGAGAAGCCCCACCGCCAGCGTACCGAACGAGAGCATTCCCAGCGCCAACAGACCGAAGGACACGACCCCGAGGGACAAAAGTCCGAGGGAGATGACCCCGCAGGACAGAAGCCCCAAAGAGAAGATCCCCCGCGCCCGAAGCCCGACCGCAAACACGCCGTGGGCGTTGCGCCCGATATGATAAAGAGGCATTCCGAGAACGGTCTTCTCACTCTTGCGCTCCCGAAGCAGTGCTCTCCATTGCCTGCGAAAGGCTGCTCCTTCCCTTGGAGCCTCCTCCCTTGGAGCCGTGCCCTGCTTTTCGGTCACCTCTTCCTTCAGAAGATAATCCATCGAACAGCCGAACAGTCCTCCCATGCGGATCAGCTTGTCGGTCTCGGGATAGGCAATATCCGACTCCCATTTGCTGATGGACTGGCGGCTCACGCCGAGTACATCGGCAAGCTGCTCTTGGGTATAATTGGCTTCCTTTCTCAGCTTGGATAGCTTTTCACCAAACGTCATGATCGTTTCACTCCTTTGTTTTTCCGCCGTGGCGTGTTATGATCATAACACATTCGGGGAAAACACGCCACCAATTCGCCGTTTCTTTCTGTAAACTTCAGGTTGCGCCGACCTCTTTATACACTCTCACCCAATCCACCCGCACGCAATCAGGCAGTTCCTCCCTCACAATGGGGCTTGCCCACGTGCCAAACTCGGTGGAAAGCTTCAGATACCCCGGCTTGTCGCAAATGCCGCACGCGTCGGTGCGCCACGTCTCCTTGCCGTCGATGAAAAAGATATACGCCGTTCGCGTCCATTGCAGGGCGTAGGTGTGATATTCACCGTCATACTGCCCCTCGTCGCGGACGATATGGGCAAGTTGCTTGTGTGCCGCGCCGTAGCCGTCCCAATGGAGAGCGTGATTCACCGCCCCCTGATTGCGGTAGCCCGACTCGATGATATCGATCTCCACTCCGGAGACTGCCGAGCCGTCCTCGCGGAACACGTCTCCGCACATCATCCAGAACGCGCCCCAAAATCCCGTTGTCCTGTGAAATTTCATGCGGCATTCAAAATAACCAAACGCCTGCTCAAACACGCCCTTGGAGCGGATGGCACCCGAGATCGGCGTACCGTCCTCATCGATCTTAGCGCTGAGGATCAGCTCGCCGTTCCTCACCTCGGTCATGCAATCCCGCCACTGACCGCCGATGTCCTGCCGCACCCCCTCGGGCGCAAGCCGCCATTTGGTCGGATCCGGTCGGTCCCCCTCAAAATCGTCCTCAAAGCTGAGAATATAATCTATGCCGTTTACCGTCATGCTCTTGCTCATATCGCGCCTCCGCAGATGTTTTTTGCGCCAAATACCTTTCGCTTGTTTTTCAATATACCAGCTCGCGGAAATTTTTGACGCGGTGGAAGGTTGCCAGATTGGTATTGTGTGCCGAGCGGGTATCCGCATCCCCCGAGCGTGAGGTGATCACCAGATCGTCGCCGTCAATTGCCATGCAGGCATAATGCCGCGATTGCTTTTCGCTGGCGCCGTGGGCAACCATGCCCGCAAAGCACCAATCCACCAGATTTTTGGAGAAGGAGAGCTGCAGGCGGTCACGCTCATCACACGGGATATTATAGCGCTCTGCCGACAGGCACTCTATGCGGGTCATCGTATCCGTCGCCTGCGTGGAGAGCAGCCAGAAAAGCTTGGTCTTTTCATCCCACAGGATATGAAAGCGCATCTGCCCACCCGGCATGGGGAGAAAGACCACCCGACGGCCCGAGGGATTCAACTGCGGCTGCACCACGATCCGATCCCCCTCGACCACGGCTTTCATCAGACAGCAATAGCCGCTGCCCGCCGTGTGCGCGCGCATCAGGATATGGAAGGTCCGTCCGCTGGGATCGTACCAATAATGGTTCGGATCCGTGATGCGGACGATATTGGATTCCAGCCAGCCCGGAAGCTGGGTGAAGGTGCGCCCGTCCTGATATTCATGGGTGTGGCGCTTGGTCGTGAAAAAGGGGATTCCGAAAAGATCCAACGTTTCATCGTCCACCACGTCACGGAAGCGCACGCGGTTGGAAAATGTCCAGCTCTCCCGCCGGGTCAGATCGTCGGTCACCCGCGCGCGAAGAACGACGGGCGCCAGATTCGCAACGCGCCAGCCGGAAACAAATTCCCCCTCCCGCACGATCGCCTGCTCCATCACCAGCGTGATATAGCCGTCCTCGATCCAATAGCCACATGCCGACTGATGCCAGCTCTCCCCCTCCGTCAGCCAATGTCCGTTATCCCACGTGTCGCCGCCGTCACTCGAACGGTAAATAACCAGATCGCCGCTCTGTCCCAAAACATAAACGTACCCGCCTGCCTGAAACGGCCGTGCGTGGCTGAAATTGCGAACGGCGCGACGCTGCCAGGTGCATCCCTTATCATCGGAGGTAAAGATATGCCCGTATTTCCTGCCGCCCTTCGGATTGGGCAGGGTCTCTTTCATTTCGGGCAGTGCCTGCGCATCCTCACCGCCCAGATCGCCCGAAAAAACGTATCTTCCGTTATCCAGCACGCAGATCGCTGGGGTAAACGCGAAGATCTTTTTGTCCTTCGGGGTGCGAACGATCTCAATATATTCATCTGCTAAGTATTCCATAGACCCTCTCTCCTTACAAAGCCGTCCGATCGTTGCGGCGGCGGTCTCAGTTTCTCTGTTCCGAGTATATCACAAAATCCGCATGCTGTCAATCCGCTTGCGGCAGGGTATCGAAAAACTTCAAATTTCGGGTTTTCGGTCCGTTTCGTGTTTCAAATTGGGGGTTATCGGGGTGGAGGTATCGTGGCGCGGACGAAGGCAGGGCTTTGCCCTGCACCCACAAGGGAACCCTTTTTTGAGTTTAGCGGACGCGGACGAAGGCAGGGCTTTGCCCTGCACCCACAAGGGGACCCTTTTGCAAAAGGGTCCCCTTGACCCTCCGAAAATCTTCAAATAGGGGTATGAGGCGGGGTGTTTATCTTGCTCTCGACGTGGAGGGGTTCGGGCGGGGCGGTTATCAGCAGGTTGACGGATG
The DNA here is from genome assembly GCA_017452525.1 of Clostridia bacterium. Classification (GTDB taxonomy): domain Bacteria; phylum Bacillota; class Clostridia; order Oscillospirales; family CAG-272; genus RGIG3947. Next base: position 32 of record JAFTMG010000148.1, on the reverse strand, counting down.
ATTACCTGTCATGGTTCGAGCGGGCAAACTTC
>JAFTMG010000147.1 GCA_017452525.1 Clostridia bacterium | reverse complement strand
TTTTTTGAAAAAATATTAGGTTTATTTAGTGTGATAGGATAAAAGAAAAGTTGTTGAACATCTTTTTTTGCGTAAATATAATTTGAATTAGATCGAGAAAATTTCTTTAGGCTGAAAGCCCGCACAACCTCGAAAAATTGACTTATGTAACAAAAATACGAATTTTATATTTCTAGAAAAATCCTAAAAGCAAAAATAAACGCAATATTAAAACGGCAAATTGTATCCTTGTGGGCATTATTAGAGGAGGTGCCCCAGGGTAGAACGCCCTTCGCGAAATTGAAAATCCGCGGGCGAGAATCCCGAAAAAATGTAATAGAAAAGGACTTACGTTTGTAAGTCCTCTTCTTGTGTGTGTAAATACCTATTTTGATACAATTTGTGTACACCCCTTAAAAAAGTGCGTACACTTTATCAAAATTTGCGTACAGGTAATTAAAATGCCGTACAGTTAAACTGACCGACAAATTGGAATTTATCTACCTTCTTCAAACTTAACTTTAGAGGAATATCTGCTTTCGTTCATCTCAGACTTAACTTTGGCAACTTGTTCTATGTCGATGTCATAAATGTTAGCAATAGCCAAAGCATAATAAATTACATCCCACAATTCTTCATCGACTGTTCCCAAAATATCGGTGCTGTTTTGTGCCTTCGATCCTTTTCTCATAGCACGAGAAAGTTCTCCGACTTCTTCGGATAATTTTAAGAAGTAATCCTTTAAGAGTTCGGGATGATAGTCTTTCTCCTTAATATAAGTCTGTAAATACTTAATTGTTGTTTTGCCATCCATATAGCTTATCTCCTCGTCAAATTCTTATTTATCATTCTTTTTTATCGCCAGTTTCGCCTTTGTATTACAAATGCTTCGGGCAAAGCCCATACCCCTATTTATGATAACACAAATCGGCAGAGAAAACAAGAGTGATATTCCGACTTCGTCGGAGTGATATTGTCGCTGTGCGCGACAGTGATATTGAAGCCTTACGGCTTCAGTGATGTTTTATTCGCCTATAAAACTCGCGGAGCGAATATCACTCGGCGTAAGCCGAATACCACTGCGAAGCAATAGAACTCGCCGCAGGCGAATAAAACTGCCCAACTTCCTTATGAGAAGTTGGGCAACCCCTCCCCGCTTTTGTGCATTTAGGGCATAACGCTTCCCCAAAATACCACATTTTTCTCATATTTTTCACCTTCAAAATCACATATAAGTCATTGACTAATTTTCACACCTGTGTTATAATAATGTAAATTACTTATTTCACCCACCCACCAATTTAGTAAAATGAAGAAACAGGAGTGAATTCACATGGCTTACTATTTTGATGAACCTTCGCATACCTTTGCGGAGTACCTGCTGGTCCCCGGTTACTCGGGCGCGGAGCATATCCCCGCGAACGTCTCTCTGAGAACCCCCCTGGTCAAGTTCAAAAAGGGAGAAACGCCCGCGATCTCGATGAACATCCCGTTGGTCTCTGCCATCATGCAGTCCGTCTCGGATGACAGAATGGCGATCGCGCTCGCCAAGGAGGGCGGCGTTTCCTTCATCTACGGCTCCCAGACCATCGAGCAGCAGGCGGAAATGGTTCGCCGTGTCAAGAAATACAAATCCGGCTTCGTCACCTCCGACTCCAACATCCGCCCCGATCAGACGCTGGCGGAGGTCGTGGAGCTGAAGGAGAGACTGGGCCACTCCACCATTGCCGTCACCGATGACGGCACGGCAAACGGCAAGCTGCTGGGTATCGTCACCGGCCGCGACTACCGCGTCAGCCGCATGGAGATGGATCAGAAGGTCGAGACCTTCATGACCCCCTTTGAGAAGCTGATCACCGCGCCCGAGGGCACTACCCTGAAGGACGCCAACAATATCATCTGGGATCACAAGCTCAATTCCCTGCCCATCGTGGATGCCGAGCAGCATCTCGTTTCCTTCGTCTTCCGCAAGGACTACGATCAGCACAAGGGCAACCCCGACGAGCTGCTGGATGAGCAGAAGCGCTACGTGGTCGGCGCGGGCATCAACACCCGTGACTACGCCGAGCGCGTTCCCGCTCTGGTGGAGGCAGGTGTGGACGTGCTCTGCATCGACTCCAGCGAGGGCTTTACCGAGTGGCAGAGCCGCACCATCAAGTTCGTTCGCGAAAAGTACGGCGACAGCGTCAAGATCGGCGCGGGCAACGTGGTTGACCGCGAGGGCTTCCGCTTCCTTGCCGAGGCAGGTGCCGACTTCATCAAGATCGGTATCGGCGGCGGCTCCATCTGCATCACCCGTGAGACCAAGGGCATCGGCCGCGGACAGGCTACCGCTGTCATTGAGGTTGCCAAGGCGCGCGACGAATACTTTGAAGAGACCGGCATCTACGTGCCGATCTGCTCCGACGGCGGTATCGTTCACGACTACCACATCACGCTGGCGCTTGCCATGGGCGCTGACTTCTGCATGCTGGGTCGTTACTTCTCCCGCTTCGACGAGAGCCCCACAAACAAGGTCATGGTCAACGGCAACTACATGAAGGAATACTGGGGCGAGGGCTCCGCACGTGCCCGCAACTGGCAGAGATACGACATGGGCGGCGCGGCTAAGCTTTCCTTCGTGGAGGGCGTGGACTGCTACGTTCCCTACGCAGGCTCTCTGCATGACAATCTGAGCATTACCCTCTCCAAGATCCGTTCCACCATGTGCAACTGCGGTGCGCTGACCATTCCCGAGCTGCAGGACAAGGCAAGACTGACGCTTGTCAGCTCGGTCTCCATCGTCGAGGGCGGCGCTCACGACGTTTTGGTAAAGGATCAGAATAACCATCATTGATTTGATCTTCGCGCAGGCGCATACGGACGGATGTCGGTATGCGTCTGTTGCTTTTTTGGAAAAATAATTTCACGAGGTACATACACCATGATCACAAACAAGAGATACGAAGAACACAGCTACGACCTCATCGTCGTCGGCGGCGGCATGTCCGGTCTCTGCGCTGCCATCGCCGCGGCAAAACACGGCTCTCACGTCGCCCTCATCCACGCCCGCCCGGTGCTGGGCGGCAACGCCTCCTCTGAGATCCGCATCCACATTTCGGGTGCCGACCAGAGCCTCAAGCAGCCCGACTACGCCGAGGGCGGCTTGCTCTACGAGCTGATGCTGGAAAACAAAAAGGCAAACCCCAACTTCTGCTACTCCATCTGGGACATGGTCCTCTTTGACGCCGTCAAGAAGCAGAAGAACCTGGAGGTCTACTTCAACACCGTGATGTACGACGCTGAGGCAGAAAACGACACCATCACCGCCATATACTGCGTCCAGGAGACGACCGAGATGCGCTTCAAGCTGACGGCTCCCCTCTTTGTGGACGCCACCGGCAACGGTACCCTCGGCTACTACGTGGGCGCCGAGTTCCGCCAGGGCAGCGAGAGCCGCCACGAGACGGGTGAGCCCCACGCCCCCGAAGAGGCAAACAACGAGCGCATGGGCAACACCATTCTGCTCCGCGCCGTGGACATGGGTCACCCCGTCAAGTTCACCCCGCCCGCCTTTGCCAAGCCCCTGACCGAGGAGATGCTCAAAAAGCGCATTCACTGCGCCAAGATGCGCGACCACATCGACGTGAGCGAGTCCCCCGATCCCGAGGAGTACAAGCGCACCTCCATGACCTCCTCCGCCTGCAACGACTACGGCTATTGGTGGCTGGAGCTGATGGGCGACGGTGAGGACATCATCCCCGATTACGAAAAGATCCGCGACGATCTGATGGGCTACTGCTACGGTCTGTGGGATCACATCAAGAACGGCAACGAGGGTCTGCATGACCACGAGTCCGAGAACTTTGCCCTCACTTGGGTGGGTGCCCTGCCCGGTATGCGCGAGAGCCGCCGTCTCATGGGCGACTATATGCTCTCCGAGTGCGACGTGCTGGAGCATCGCGTCTTTGACGACGCCATCTGCTACGGCGGCTGGTGCGTTGACCTGCACGCCCCCCACGGGCTGCTTGACTTCGACCGTCTGCCCTCCGACTGTAACTTCTACCGCGGCGTTTACACCATCCCCTACCGCTCCTACTACTCCCGCAACATCAAGAACCTCTTCATGGCGGGCCGTGACATTTCCACCACCAAGCTGGGTCTGGCAAGCACCCGCATCATCGGCTGCTGTGCCATCGGCGGCGAGGCGGTGGGTATCGCGGCGGCGCTGTGTAAGAAATACGGTTGCAATCCCCGCGAGCTGATGCCCCATATCGGCGAGCTGCAGCAGCTGATCCTCAAGGATGACGGCTACCTGCCCGGCTACGTGAACGAGGACCCCGCCGACCACGCCCGCCGCGCCACCTTCACCGCCACCTCGGCGAAGGCAAACGGCGCGCCCGCGCAGGTCAAAAGCGGCATCTCCCGCAAGATCGGCGAGGAGACGAACGCCTGGATCTCCGACGGCATTGCCGAGGGCGGCGAGGTGCTGACCATGAAGCTGGACGCGCCTCAGACCCTCTCCCAGCTCCGCCTCACCTTCTACTCCGATTTCGCATACCCCATCCGCGTGACCATGGCGCCCAACCGCCAGAAGCAGCAGAGAGACGGCGTGCCCGCCGAGCTGGTCCGCGATTACACCGTCGTTCTCAAGAAGGACGGCAAGATCGTCCGCGAGATCGAGATCAAGGACAATTATCAGAGACATAACGTGCTTGATTTCGAGCCCACCGCCTGCGACACCGCCGAGATCCGCGTCACCGCCACGTGCGGTATTGAGGACGCCTGGATCTACGAGGTCCGCGCATATTGATGCCTTTTCAAAGCCCCGCCGTTTGAAAAAACGGCGGGGCTTTGCCCGTCAATAAAGTGTTTGTGACATGTAAATTGGGGGTTATCGGGGTGGAGGTATCGTGGCGCGAACGAAGGCAG
>JAFTMG010000146.1 GCA_017452525.1 Clostridia bacterium | reverse complement strand
GTCAACAGCGAGATAAACACCCCGCCCCATACCCCTGCCACAAAGATTTTAGGAGAGTCCAGAGGACCCTTCAAAAAAGGGTCCTTTGGCGGGTGCAGGGCAGAGCCCTGCCTTCGTCCGCGCCACGATACCTCCACCCCAACAAACCCCAAATTTGAGGTTCTATTTTCAAGATCTGCTCAGAAGCAGACCTTTCCGGGATTGAGGATATTTTTCTCATCAAAGACCCGCTTGATCCCCTGCATCAGTGCGATGGGGGTGGGACCGTATTGCTGTTTGAGAAATTCCTTCTTGGCGTATCCGATGCCATGCTCCCCCGAGACGAGACCGCCCAGCTCCTCGGCTTTGCGGTACATGCGCTCAAAGCAGAGCGCGAGCGTGGACTTCCACGCCTCGCCGTCCAGCTCGTCGCGGCAGATATAGACGTGCAGATTGCCGTCTCCCGCGTGCCCGAAGCTGGGGATACGAACGTGCAGCTCGTCTGCCAGCTCATGGGTGAATTTGATAAACTCATCAACCCTATTGACGGGAACGACCACGTCGCACTCGTCCATTTCGGTGGTGGATGCCTTGATCGCCTCAAGGAAGGAGCCTCTCGCCGACCAGACCGACTTTTTTCGCTCCTCGGTGTCAACGATATAGGCGTCCACCGCGCCCAGTGTCAGACAGAGATCGGCAACGGTATTCATATCCTGCTCCACCTGCGCGTCGCTGTTGCCGTCAAAGGTCAGAAGAATATAGGCGTCGTTTTTGGTATCGGGGAATTTCTTGCCCAGATAATCCTCCGAGAAGAGGATGGTATCGCGGGACATATACTCGATCGCCGTGGGAATGACCTTGGAGCGGATGATGTGCGGGACCGCCTCAATGGCACTCTTCATGTCGGCAAAGGGCACCAGCAGGCTGACCGAGACCTTGGGCAGGGGCACCAGCTTCAGCACCGCCTCACAGATGACGCACAGCGTACCCTCCGAGCCGATGACCAGATCCTTGAGGCTGTAGCCGGAGCTGTTTTTCGCCACCGTTGCCCCCAGCGTCATGATCTCGCCGTTGGGCAGGACCACCGTGAGAGAGCGGACGTAATCGCGTGTCACGCCGTATTTGACGGCGCGCATGCCGCCCGCGTTGGTGGAGATATTGCCGCCGATCGTCGCCGATTTTTCACCGGGATCGGGCGGGTAAAGGAAATCGTTCTCTTCGGCAAACGCCGCCAGCTCCATCAGCAGCACGCCCGGCTGGACCGTGACGGTCAGCGTGTTTTTATCAAGAGACAGGATCCGATTCATCCTCGTCGTCTCCAGCAGAATGCCGCCCTCCACGGGCACAGCCGCGCCGACAAGCCCCGTGCCGCTTCCGCGGACGGTGACGGGGATGCTGCGCTCCCACGCCAGCTTCATCACCGCCGAGACCTCCTCGGTGGAATGTACGCGCACCAGCGCCTCGGGCATCCGCGCAATGCCGCCCAGCTCATCGTGGGCGTAATCGGGATTGATCGCGTCGCCGTACAACACGTCGGCGTGCCCCACGATCGACTGTAGCGCAACGATATCCGCCATACTGACCGCATTATACATGGCGACCCTCCTTGATCTTTTCTATGATTTTGGGAACGATCTCACTCGCGTCTCCGACCACGCAATAATGGGCGATATCGAAGATGGGTGCGGCGGGATCGGTGTTGACGGCAATAATGCAGTCCGAGGACTTCATGCCCGCGGCAAATTGGACCGCGCCCGAGATGCCGAGACAGATGATCAGCTTAGGCTTGACGGTGCGCCCCGAAAGACCGATCTGGCGCTTTGCGGGATAGACGTTGTTCTCCGCCAGCGGGCGGGTGCAGGCAACCATGCCGCCGAGCAGATCGGCAAGCTCCTCGGCGTAGCCGCGCACCGCCTCTCCGCAGGCACCTCTGCCCACCGCAACGATGACGTCCGCCTCCGCGATATCCACGTCCGTCGGTTTGCCGAAGGTCTCCAACACCTCAATGGCAGAGGTGAGCATGGCGTCGGTGACGGACATATGTACCACCTCACCGCAGGAGTGCTCGGTCGGGACGGGCTCGTCGAAGATCTTATACCGAACGGTACAGAATTGGGGGCGGGTATTGGGGGTGACGATCTGCGCCATGATGTTGCCGCCGAAGGCGGGACGGATCTGGACAAGATCGGTATTTTCCTTCATCTCCAGCACCGTGCAGTCCGCCGTAAGCCCCGTGCGGCAACGCGCCGCCACGCGGGGGGCAAGCTGGCGGCCGAGATTGGTCGCGCCGATCAGCACGGAGGAGGGACGGTATTTCTCAATAAAATCGCAGAAGGCGGCGGTATAGGGCTCGATCCGGAAATCCCGCAGGGAGGCGTGATCGTATACGAAAACTTGATCCACGCCGTAGTGCAACAGTCCCTCGGCATACGCCTCCACCTCATGACCGATCATGATGGCGTAGACGGGATGCCCGGTAACGCTCGCCAGCTGCTTTGCCTTGCCGCAAAGCTCGTAGGTCACGCGGTGGATGCGCCCGCCGGTGCAGTCGGCATAAACGCAAACGCCGCGCCACTGCGACTTGTCGAGCGTAGCCGCCGTCTCCTCCACGTATTCGATCACGCCGCCGCTCTTGCGCACGCACAGCTTGCACATTTTGCAGGCGGAGGAGATCTCCAGCGTGCCGCCCGCATAGCTGATGGCGCCGAAGGGACAGATCCTGACGATCGCCTCGGCGTTTTCGGGGGTCACGGCGTTCTGATTGATAACAAGCTTACTCATCTCTCCACCTCCTCAGATCCGTTTCTGCTCACGCAGAAGCTGAAACAGCGCCTCTGCCTGCGCCGCCGCGTCTCCGCCGACCGTATGCTTCTGATCGTTCTTTTCGGGGGAGAAGATCCGCTCCACCTGCGTCGCCGAGCCGTTCAGACCGTAATGATCGGTATCCTTATCCTCGAAATCGTCGAAGGTATAGAAGGTCACGGCGTCGTCCGAGAGTGCCCTTTTGATCTTATAGGAGGGCAGACGGGGGGTATTGATATCGCCGTCCATCGAGATCAGGCACGGGAGGGCGATGCTGAGCTTGACGTTCTGATCGTCCAGCGAGGCGGTCACGAAGACCCTTCCGTCCCGCACCTCGTCCACGGAAAGCACGTTGGACACGTTGGCGATCCCCAGATATTCGGCGATCTCGGCACCCACCTGCGCGGTGTCACCGTCGGTGGTCTGCTTGCCGCAGACGATCAGATCGTACTCGCCGCATTTGAGGATGCCCTGCGAGAGGGTGTACGCGGTCGCCAGCACGTCGGCACCCGCGAATTTGCGGTCGGTCAGCACCGTGCCGCGAAGGACGCCCATACAGACCGTCTCAAGGATCACACTCTTTGCCTGCGGCGGTCCCATCGTGATGGACTCCACGCGCCCGCCGTATTTTTCCGCAAGGGACAGCGCCGTCTCAATGGCATAGAGATCGTAAGGGTTGATCTTGCTCTGTACGCCGTTTCGCTTCAGCACGCCCGTTACGGGATCCACCTCCACCTGATTGGAGCCGGGAACCTGCTTGACACAAACTAAAATGTTCATAGGAAACTCCGTTCTGTTTTACGTTCGTTGCCTCATTATACCACAAAAAACAAGAGGGATTCAATATATTTCCACAAAAACATCCGCACATCTCGAAAAAATACAGACAAAATCACGTTTTTGGTTGAATATCTCCCCACCTTATGTTATAATAGCCTTACAAGCCTCGGCTTGAATTTATTTTTTGGAGTGTGCTGTTTGAAAAATACCAACGTCTTGGAGATTGTATTGTAAACGGGAGGTTTGCAAATACAATTCTCAGCATTCCTCTCGTAATTTGCCCGTCAACAACTTATGAAAGGAAACAACCATGAATCATTTGACGATACGTTTGGAAACGGAAAAAGACTACAGAGCAGTAGAGGAGCTGACCCGCGAGGCGTTCTGGAACGTCTACAAGCCGGGCGCGGACGAGCATTATTTCGTCCACACGATGCGCTCGCATCCCGATTTTATCCCTTCCCTTGCCTTCGTGCTGGAGCGGGACGGTGAGATCATCGGCAACATCATGTATACCAAGGCATGGCTGGAGGACGAGACAGGTGCGAGGAAGGAGATCCTCTCCTTCGGTCCCCTTTGCATCGCTCCCGCCTATCAGCGGCAGAAGCTCGGCAAGCTTTTGATCGAGCATTCCTTTGACGCGGCGCGGCGAATGGGATATGATGTGAATATCATCTTCGGCAATCCCGGAAACTACGTCAGCCGCGGTTTCGTAAACTGCAAAAAGAAGAACGTCAGCTTTGTGCGTGAAGGAAACTTCCCCACAGCCCTCCTCGTCTGCGAGCTGATCCCCGGCGTGCTGGACGGCAAAAAGTGGATGTATATCCCCAGCACCGCCGCCGATTGCTGTGAGGACACCGCCGCCGTGGCTGCCTTTGACGCCACCTTCCCGCCAAGGGAAAAGGCATGGCAGCCGAGCCAGGAGGAATTCTATATCTACAGTCATTCTTCGGTCGTCCGCTAAACGCAAACCCGCCGCCGAGGGGTCGCAAGACCCTTCGGCGGCGGGTTTGAATGTTTTATATCGGGGTGGAGGTATCGTGGCGCGGACGAAGGCAGGGCTTTGCCCTGCACCCACAAGGGAACCCTTTTTTGAAGGGTTCCCTTGACCCTCCGAAAATCTTCAAATAGGGGTATGAGGCGGGGTGTTTATCTTGCTCTCGCC
>JAFTMG010000145.1 GCA_017452525.1 Clostridia bacterium | reverse complement strand
TACAAAGATTTTCGGAGGGTCAAGGGAACCCTTCAAAAAAGGGTTCCCTTGTGGGTGCAGGGCAAAGCCCTGCCTTCGTCCGCGCCACGATACCTCCACCCCACCAAACCCAAATTTGAATGTATCCAACACCTTACCTATATGCGCAACCCGCACAGAGATCAAATCGATCTCTGTGCGGGTTGCTTTTATTGATCCAAACGAATAATATTACTCCAAGCGCAATTGCCCTGGGCGTCGGTCACCTCGGCGCGGACGAAGCAATCCTGCGCGTGAGGGGTGTAGCTCGCCTCGGTCAGATTCTCTCCGCGCACGGCTCTGCCGCGGACCCAGACCACGTTGGAATCGAAGATGATCTTGGAGACAGGCGTGCAGGTCAGATGGACCGTGCCGTCCTCCAGGCGCTCCAGATGCACCTCGGGGCCCTGCGTGGCGTAGAACCTGCCGGCGCAGATGGCGGGAACGAGTCCCATCTTCTCGGCGGCGTCGGCCTCGAGCATGATCATGCCGCGGCACTCGTCGCCCGCGTAAAAATGGGCGTCATCGGTCGCCAGCAGGGGCTTTTGGAAGCCGTAGCCGGTCGCCAGCATATCGACGATCAGACCCGAATAGGGGCGGTCGGACATACCGTGCTCGGAAACGGAATTGAAGATCTCGGTCACATCGAAATTCTTCACCGCCATACACTGTTCGGGGGTGTTGAGGCTCCACGCGGGATGCGCCAGCACGGCACAGCCGCCAACGGCGTGAATGGCATCGACGATGATGTTTGCCTTCTCGGCAGAGGTCATGGACGGATCGTCGCGCAGCGCAGTCGTCAGCCCGGGGTCGCGCTCCATACCAAGTCCCACGATATGATAGACGGCATCGCGGGCGTCCCCTCCGCCCACGTTATATTCGCATCCCGAGAGGATCTTCAAGCCGCACAGCTCCTGCGCCTCACCGTATTTCCAATGATCGGTCAGCGCCACGGCGTCATAGCCTGCGGCGGCGTAGATCTTCGCCGCCTCCTCCGGCGTCTTCTTGCCGTCAGAGCGCGTGGTGTGGGTGTGAAGTCCGATCTTCAATCTCTTGATTCCTTTTGAGTCCGTAAACATGGTGATTTCCTTTCAATGTATGTTCAAAGTTATTTGCTTTCGATCACGTAGATCGCGCCCTTGCGCACCGAAATGAGGGCACAATTGCCCACCACCTCATTGCTGACGGCGTATTGGAAATTGCGCGTCAGCCGCGCCTTTTTCAGCGGATATTTGCACCCCTCGACGCTGACGCCCTTCACCACGGGGTCAACGGCAAGGATGGAAACGTATTGATAGCCGCTTCTGGGGATCAGCGTGCTGGTGCTCCGCAAAAAACGGGCACGGTTTTGCCCATCCAACATCACGGCGTAAATACCGCGGGCGGACAGGTCCTCCAAGATGGCAAGATTGGACAGCATATGATCGGCTCTTCCGCCAAAGCCGCCGATGATGACCAGCTCACGCGCCCCCCGCTCAATGGCGGTCTCGACGGCAAGCTGGGTGTCGGTCACGTCCTTCTCGGCAGGCACCTGCAACAGCTCCGTCTTTTTGTCGAGCTTGTAGCTCCCGATCGAATCGAGATCGCCCACCAGAATGTCAACGCGGTCGCCGCACTTCTTCGCATTGTGAAACCCGCTGTCGGCGGCAATGCAAATATCATCCCCCTTGGGATGCTCGGTAATATTCTCGGGGAATACCTCCCCGCCCGTATAAATAAAGGCTCGCATAGGGTTCCTCACTTCTTATCCCAACTGTTCTTATTCTTCAGCACCTCATACAGCGCAAGGAAGCTCTCATGCCGTGACCGGGGAATCTCTCCCGCCTCCACCGCGCGCACGACGGCACAATCCGCCGCCCGCTCCTTGGTATGACTGCAATTGGTATACCGGCACTGCCCAAGATAAGGCGCAAACTCCCGCATGGTATGGGGCAGATCCTCTTTCCCGAAGAAATCAAACTGCTCGAAATCCAGCGCCGAGAAGCCGGGCGTGTCCGCCAAATAGGGGCAATCGGCATCCGACGATACGGGATAGAGCGTCACACAGCGCGTCGTGTGCCGTCCCCGCTCGGTCTTCTCGCTGACCGCCGAGGTCTCCAGCTGCAGCTCGGGGAAGAGCGCGTTGAGCAAGGTCGACTTGCCCACGCCCGAAGCCCCCGCAAAGGCGGCGGTCTGCCCCCGCAAAAGATGCTCCCGCAGATATGCCTGCACCGCGTCCGCACCCTCAGCTCCCCGCTCGCTCAGAAGAAAGACGGGAAATCCGCTCTTTTCGTAGATCCCGCGCAGCTCCTCCGCCCGTGACGGATCCAGCTCACACTTGGTCAGCAGCACCACCGGCGCGATGTGATGATATTCGGCAATGCAGAGCAGCTTATCCGCCATCTGCGGGATCGGCTCGGGCGAGGCGCACGCCATCGTCACAAAGAGCATATCCAGATTTGCCATGGGCGGGCGGATCAGCGCCGAGCGCCGCGGCAGGATGGAGGACACTACGACACCCGTGCCGTTCGCATCGGGGATAACATCCTCGACGCTTGACGTAAACGAGGCGTCGGTATAGCTCACGCACACCTCATCGCCGATCAGCGGCTTTTCTTTATGATAACGGAACACACCGCGCGCGCGGCAGGAGACCACCTTGCCGCCAAGGGGCGAGGTCTCGGAGAGATCCTCCCCGTCCTTCTCCCCCCGCAAGGTCGCATGATATTCCTGCGAGATCAGACGGATGTCGTAAAGTCCGCCCAGTCCCCGCAATATTTTTCCGTGTGTTCGGTACTGTTCCATATCTTCTCGCTTTCTGCAAAAACTTTTCAATCCATTATATCAAAAAAACGTCCCCGAATCAAGAAAAATCTTCTGATTTACCGTCCTTTTTTCCTTTGGCGCACAGCTCGCGCAAGGGACACGCCCCGCACTGCGGCGCACGGGCGGAGCAGATCTCCCGCCCCAAAAGCACCACGCGGTGGCAGAAATCGCTCTGCTCCTCAGGGGCGACCAGCTTCACCATCACCTGCTCGGTCTTGACGGGATCCTTACATCCCCGCGGCGTCATTCCGAAGCGCTCGCAGAGGCGGATGCAATGGGTGTCCGCCACGATGGCGGGCAGATGATAAAGATCGCCGCGCAACAGATTGGCGATCTTGCGCCCCACCCCGGGAAAGGTCAGCAGCACGTCCATATCCCGGGGTACTTCACCGCCAAACTCATCGCACAGTATGCGGCAGCTCTCCTTGATATTCGCCGCCTTGGTACGGTACAGTCCGCAGGAGCGGACGATCTCCTCGATCTCACCGAGCTCGCCGTCGGCAAGGGCACGGCAGGTGGGAAAACGGTCGAACAGTACCTCGCAGACCTGATTGACCCGCTTGTCGGTACACTGTGCCGACAGCCGCCCCATCACCAATAGCTTCCAGCCCTCTCCGCGGTATTCCAGCGCGCACTCCGCCGCGGGATATTTCTCCTTGAGCCGGTCCACGATCTGCGCCATTCTCTCTCTTTTTTCCTTCAGGGTCATCCGTGCCTCCTTCGCGCGGGCGGCGCGGGAAGCCCACCTGCACCGCCATGTCGCAATTTACACAATTTTCTCTTCACCATCATACCACATCCGCCGCTTTTTGTCAATGGAGATCGCCTCTCCGTTCCAATTTATGGATACCCCCACATCTTGTGCCGCGGAAAGTGGCAATATGCACAAAAAGAGTCACCATATTTTGTGTTGAAAAAAATTCTAAAAACGATATCTTGTGTGATGGCAGTCACAGAAGAACCCCATGGATTGTGTTATAATGAGCAGGCAAATTCAAGATATGGGGGTGGAAGAATGGTCATCTGCGGTTTTCAAAAGCTGACCCTGCTGGATTTTCCGGGCAGAGTCGCCGCCACGGTATTCACCGGCGGCTGTAATCTGCGTTGCCCCTTCTGCCACAACGCCACCCTGGTCACCGACACGGCAGAAACGCCCATCCTTGCCACCGACGAGGTCCTCGCTTATCTCAAGCGGCGCCACGGCGTGCTGGACGGCGTTTGCGTCACCGGCGGCGAACCTACCCTGCAGCCCGATCTGCCCGCCTTTCTGGGCGAGCTGAAGGCGATGGGGTACGCCGTCAAGCTGGACACCAACGGCACGAACCCCGCCCTGCTGCGATCGCTCCTTGCCGACGGTCTTGTAGACTACGTCGCCATGGACATCAAAAACTGCCGCGAAAAATACGGCATCACGGCAGGCAAGATCCCCTTCGACATCGCGCCCATCGAGCAAAGCATCTCGCTTCTCCTGCGGGGCAGCACGCCTTACGAATTCCGCACCACCGTGGTCAAGGGAATTCACACACAGGCAGATCTGGTCGCCATCGGCGATCTGATCGGCGGTGCCGAACGGTATTTCCTGCAGGGCTTTGTGGACAGCGGCGCTCTGATCGGCGGCGGCTTTGAGGCATTTACTCCCGAAGAAATGAAAGCGTTTCTTGCCGCGGTCCTGCCAAGGATCCCCACGGCACAGCTCAGAGGAATCGATTAAAATTTTCATAGCAACAGAACAGAAAGGAAGGCAACATGTATCAGGTTATCAAAAGAGACGGCACGGTCGTAGATTTCTCTCTTTCCAAGATCAGCAATGCCATTCGCTCGGCATTTGACGCACAGAAAAAGCAGTATAACGAGGACGTCATCGACTTTCTCGCACTGAAGGTCACCGCAAACTTTGAGCCCAAGATCAAGGACTCCAAGATCGCCGTGGAGGACATTCAGGACAGCGTGGAGAACGTGCTCGTTCAGGCAGGCTACAGCGATGTGGCAAAGGCTTACATCCTCTACCGCAAGCAGCGCGAAAAGATCCGTAACGTCAAGGGCACGCTGGTGGACTACAAGGATCTGGTCAACAAGTACCTCGGCGCACTCGACTGGCGCGTCAAGGAGAACTCCACCGTCACCTATTCCGTGGGCGGTCTGATCCTTTCCAACTCCGGCGCCATCACCGCCAACTATTGGCTCTCCGAGATCTATGACAGCGAGGTCGCCGAAGCACACCGCAACGCCGACATTCACCTGCATGACCTCTCCATGCTCACCGGCTACTGCGCAGGCTGGTCTCTCAAGCAGCTGATCCAGCAGGGTCTGGGCATTCCCGGCAAGATCAATTCCTCTCCCGCCAGCCACCTCTCCACCCTCTGCAACCAGATGGTCAACTTCCTCGGTATCATGCAGAACGAATGGGCAGGCGCGCAGGCATTCTCCTCCTTCGATACCTATCTGGCTCCCTTCGTCAAGGTCGACAATCTGACCCAGAAGGAAGTCAAGCAGTGCCTCCAGTCCTTCGTCTTCGGCGTCAATACGCCTTCCCGCTGGGGTACGCAGGCACCCTTCTCCAACATCACCCTTGACTGGACCGTTCCCAAGGACCTCGCAGACCTGCCCGCCATCGTCGGCGGCAAGGAGATGGACTTCACCTACGGTGACTGTAAGAAGGAAATGGACATGATCAACAAGGCATTCATCGAGATCATGACCGAGGGTGACGCGGACGGTCGCGGCTTCCAGTATCCCATTCCCACCTACTCCATCACCCGCGACTTCGACTGGTCCGAGACCGAGAACAACAAGCTTCTCTTCAACATGACCGCCAAGTACGGTACCCCCTACTTCTCCAACTACATCAACTCCGATATGGAGCCCAACGACGTTCGCTCCATGTGCTGCCGCCTGCGCCTTGACCTGCGCGAGCTGCGCAAGAAATCCGGCGGCTTCTTCGGCTCCGGTGAGTCCACCGGTTCCGTCGGCGTGGTCACCATCAACATGCCCCGCATCGCGTATCTGGCAAAGGACGAGCAGGACTTCTACGCCCGCCTCGACCGCATGATGGATATCGCCGCGCGCTCCCTCAAGACCAAGCGCACCACCATCACCCAGCTGCTCAACTCCGGTCTGTATCCTTACACCAAGCATTACCTCGGCACCTTCGAGAACCACTTCTCCACCATCGGTCTGGTCGGTATGAACGAGGTGGGTCTGAACGCCAAGTGGCTCGGCAAGGACCTGACCGATCCCGATACCCAGAAGTTTACGCAGGACGTGCTCAACCATATGCGTGAGCGCCTCTCCGACTATCAGGAGATGTACGGCGACCTCTACAACCTGGAGGCAACTCCCGCCGAGTCCACCGCCTTCCGTCTGGCAATGAAGGACGTAGAGCGCTTCCCCGAGATCCGCACCGCCGCCAAGGAAGGCGAGACGCCCTACTACACCAACAGCTCTCACCTGCCCGTTGGCTACACCGAGGACATCTTCTCTGCCCTCGACATTCAGGATGACCTGCAGACTCTCTACACCTCGGGTACCGTCTTCCACGCCTTCCTCGGCGAGAAGCTTCCCGATTGGCAGGCAGCCGCTGCGCTGGTCCGCAAGATCGCTGAGAACTACAAGCTGCCCTACTACACCATGTCTCCTACCTATTCCATCTGTCAGGAGCACGGTTACCTCTCCGGTGAGCACCCCACCTGCCCCACCTGCGGCAAGAGCTGTGAGGTCTGGAGTCGTATCACCGGCTACTACCGTCCCGTTCAGAACTGGAACGACGGTAAGGTTCAGGAATACAAGCACCGCAAGGAGTACAACATTGAGAATTCTCGCCTGACTCACGTGGGCGTTCTGCATCCCGATGCAAACTGCCGTCCCCCCGAGCAGTTGGAGATCTCCTTCTCCGCCGCACCGAACACCAAGAAGCTGATGCTCTTCACCACCAAGACCTGCCCCAACTGCAACATCGCCAAGATGCAGCTGGACAAGAACGGCATCGCTTATGAGACCGTTCTCGCTGAGGAGAACGCAGATCTTGCCAAGAAGTACGGCATTATGCAGGCACCGACGCTGGTGCTGGTAGACGGCGACAGCTTCACCCCCTACGTAGGCGTCCCCGGCGTACTCAAGTATCTGAACAACAAGTAAAAATTCTCCCCAAGGAGCCTGCGTCTTCGCAGGCTCCTTTCATCTTGTCAACCAAGGGCTTTTGACGTTCCGATTTGAATTTGGCGGTTTGATGTGTTCAAATTGGGGGTTGTTGGGGTGGAGGTATCGTGGCGCGAACGAAGGCAGGGCTTTGCCCTGCACCCACAAGGGAACCCTTTTTTGAAGGGTTCCCTTGACCCTCCGAAAATCTTCAAATAGGGGTATGAGGCGAGGTGTTTATCTTGCTCTCGCCGTGGAGGGGTTCGGGGTGGAGGTATCGTGGCGCGAATAAAGGCAGGGCTTTGCCCTGCACCCACAAGGGAACCCTTTTTTGAAGGGTTCCCTTGACCCTCC
>JAFTMG010000144.1 GCA_017452525.1 Clostridia bacterium | reverse complement strand
TTTCGTGCGGCGAGCGCCACGGCAGCCAAAACGGCAGGGTCTCGGAGGCGCCTGACGTTTACGAAGTTTGCCCGCTCGAACCATGCAAGGGAGGTATCCGTCAGCGGATCAGTAAACGCCCCGCTCAGTCAACATCCGTCAACAGCGAG
Organism: Clostridia bacterium; assembly: GCA_017452525.1. GTDB lineage: Bacteria > Bacillota > Clostridia > Oscillospirales > CAG-272 > RGIG3947. The sequence goes on along the minus strand of JAFTMG010000144.1, from coordinate 9,895 downwards.
ATAAACACCCCGCCCCATACCCCTGCCACAAAGATTTTAGGAGAGTCCAGAGGACCCTTCAAAAAAGGGTCCTTTGGCGGGTGCAGGGCAGAGCCCTGCCTTCGTTCGCGCCACGATACCTCCACCCCGCCAAACCCAAATTTGCAAGGATCGTTTGATCCGGGGCGTTTTGCGTTGCCGGAGGAGGGGGAAATGATGGGGTGATATCGTCACATGTCGCGGCGGTTTTGGTTCGTCTCATTTCCGGTGCAAAACAAGCGGTTTTTGGCGCCGAAACGGTGTCAAACTTTAGTTTGGCTTTAGGCAGAACCGCTATAATAGAGATGATCAAAGAACCGAAAGAGGGGATTTTATGCGAAAAAGAGAACGACTTCACAGGGCGGTCTGGTTTGTGGCGCAGCCTTTTGCCGTGCTGATGCTGAAAAAATACGGATATAAGACGACCAAGGCGCCGAAAATGGACGAGCCTTATCTCGTCGTGGCAAACCACACCACCGAGAGCGATATGCTGATGGTCGCCTCTGCCTTCCGCCGTCACATGTATTTTGTTTGCGGAGAGCATCTTTTCCGCACCAAGCATGCCAAAGCGATGCAGACCTTCATCGACCCGATCCCCGCGCCCCGCGGCGGTGCCATGCAGGGAACGGTGCTGGAGATGCTTCGCCGCTTGAGAAACGGCAACAACGTGATGATCTTCCCCGAGGGCAGCCGTTCCTTCAACGGCGAGACGCTCGAGGTCTCCGAGTCGATTGGTATGCTCATCAAGCGCGCCAAGTGTGCGTTGATCACCTACCGCACCCGCGGCGGCTATTTTATCGCGCCCCGCTGGGCGTATCATTTCCGCAAGGGTCACGCCGAGGGCGCCGTTGTCGGCGTTTACACCTCGGAGCAGCTGGCGGGCATGTCGGCGGAGGAGATCACCGCGCTGATCAACACCGACCTGCACGAGAACGCGTACGAGACGCAGGCGGCACAGCCCTATACCTACCGCGCCGAGGGACTTGCGGAGGGCTTGGAGAATTATCTGTTGCTCTGCCCGAAATGCGGTAGCTATGACAGCATGAAGACCGAGGGCGACCGCTTTAGCTGTACCTGTTGCGGGCTGGGCGGCGTATACGACGAGCACGGCTATCTGGTGGGCGAGGAGCTGCCCTTCCGTCAGGTCAACGATTGGGGGCGCTGGATGGCGGAGCGCTTCGACGAGGATATGGCAACGAGGTCTGCGGAGGAGCTGCTCTTCACCGAGACCGAAACGCGGCTGTATGAGATCAACAAGGATCACAGCACCACCGATCTGGATACGGGTGAGGTCAAGATCTTCAAGGACAAGTTTACCATGGGCGAGCGGGAGTTCGCCTTTGAGGATATCACCGCCATGAGCCTGCTCTACTATGGCAAATCGGTCCTGTTTACCCATCAAAAACGGTATTACGGCATCACGGGCGAGCACTTCCACGCGTGGAAGATCGAACGGCTGTACGGAATATATAACAAAGAAAAACAAAAGCAAGCAGAAAGGATATCAAAATCATGAAGAGATTGAGTTGTGTACTGTTAGCGGTCGTTCTGATGCTCTCCTGTGTCCTGACCGGATGCGGAAAGAAGGAACAGGACGGTCTGTCCATCACGGTCAGCCATCAGCCCTATAGCCACGGTCTTCCCAGCTATATTGCCGACGTCAACGGCGTGTTTGAGGAAAACGGCCTGGACGTGGAGATCCTTTGGTTCTCCGGCGGTAACACCCAGAACGAGGCGCTCGGTGCCGACGAATGGGAAGCCGGCGCATACGGCTCCGCTCCTGCCATTGCCGCAGGCATTGCTTACAATGCGCGCATCATCGGCATCAACGTGGAGGACTCCGTTTCCATCGACTATTTCGTCCGTCCCGACAGTGAGATCGCCAAGATCAAGGGGCAGGTCGAGGGTCATCCCGACATTTACGGCAACGCCGACACCTGGAGAGGCAAGACCATTCTCTGCGCTACCTCCACCAGCGTGCATTTCGGTCTGGTCGCCACCCTGTCCAAGCTGGGTCTGACCCAGGCTGACGTCAACATCGTCCACATGGACGTTCCCTCCGCATACGCCGCCTTCAAGGCAGGCGAGGGCGATATCGTAGCTCTTTGGGATCCTCAGTCCTATCAGGCAGAGGAGGAGGGTTGGATCAAGGTCTCCAGCGGCGAGGCGGCAGGCGAGGAATTCCCCACCGTCTTCATTGCCTCCGAAAAGGCGATCGAGGAGAACTGGGACGCCGTTTACGCCTGGTTCAAGAGCTATATGTCCGTCTGCGATCAGTATATCAACGACAACGACGGTCAGGCAAAGCATCTGCTGGATATGCAGCTGGACAACGGTATCAACACCACCGAGGAGCTGGCGCTCCGCTTTGTCAAGGACCGCACACTGCCCAGCCTTGAGAAGAACATCGAGTACTTCTCCGGCGAGGCGGGAAGCCGCAAGATGGACGCCGTGATGGAGAACGTCGTTGACTTCTTCGTCGAGCAGGGAAGCTATACTGCCGCCGAAAAGGAAAAGCTTTTCTCGGGCAACTTTATTGACGGTCAGTTTATCGAGGCGCTTGCCAAGGAAAAGGGCCTTTCCATGAATTGATGTGAGCCGAACGTGAGCCCGGTCAAAGGAGCTTTGAGATGAAGCTGAAAAAGAAAAATCAGATCAAATATTTTTTGCTCAGCGTTCTGGGGCTTGCGGCGTTTTTCGGAATCTGGGAATTGAGCGTTCGTCTGGGCTGGGTCTCGGATCGGACGCTCAGCGCCCCTTCTGCCGTCATCGAAACGCTGATCCGCAAGCTGACCGACGCCAAGCCGGACGGCTCCACGTTGCCGCAGCACTTTTGGCAGAGCCTGAAGCTGGCACTCTCCAGCTTTCTGGTCGCCGTGGTGGTCGGCGTGCCGCTGGGGTGGGTCATGGGGTACTATAAGGTTGCCGACCGGCTGCTGACCCCCCTGTTTGAGATCCTGCGCCCCATTCCCCCCATCGCGTGGATCCCCATCGTGATCCTGACCATGGGCATCGGTATGCGCGCCAAGATCTTTATTATCTTCTTGGCGGCGTTCGTCCCCTGCGTCATCAATTCCTATCTGGGGATCCGCTTGACGGACCCCGTCAAGATCAACGTGGCGAAGACCTTCGGTGCAAGCCCGTTCAAGATCTTTACCACCGTTTGTATCCCCTCGTCGCTCAATATGGTGTTCACCGGTGTGCGTCTGTCGCTGAACAGCTCATGGACCACGCTGGTTGCCGCCGAGATGCTGGCGTCCTCCCGGGGACTCGGCTACATGATCCAGCTGGGCAGAACGCTGATCCGGCCCGATATCATCATCGTCGGCATGATCACCATCGGCATCACGGGGGCACTGCTCAACAAATTGCTGGCGCTGCTGGAAAAGAAGATCGCGCCCTGGAGGTATCGGGATGAAGCATAACAAAGATCGGATCCTGTCCATGCTCCTGCCCTTGATCTCGCTGGGGCTTTTCTTCGTTCTGTGGTTCTGGCTGGCGAGGGCAGAGGACAGCATGATCCCCACGCCCTACGAGACCCTTTTGCGCCTCCTGGAGATCTGTCGCAAGCCGATCTCCAAGGCAACGCTGCCGATCCATATCTGGGTCAGTCTGCGCCGCGTGCTGATCGCCTTCTTCTGCGCCATCGTGATGGGTGTTTCCTTCGGCGTGGCGCTGGGGTGGAACCGCACCTTCCGCGCGCTGGTCAATCCCATTTTCGAGATCCTGCGCCCCATTCCCCCCATCGCGTGGATCCCGCTGATCATTCTGTGGTGCGGCATCGGGGAGCTGCCCAAGGTCATCATCGTGCTGATCGGCTCTGTCGTCCCCATCGTGCTCAACACCTATTCGGGCATGAAGGAGATCGACCCACTGCTTCTGGACGCAGGCAAGGTGCTCGGCGCGGGTCGCCGTCAGCTTCTCTGGGAGATCACCCTGCCTGCCACCGTGCCCGCCATCCTCGCGGGCATCCGCACCGCGCTCTCCAGCGGCTGGATGTGCGTGGTTGCCGCCGAGATGATCGCCGCCCGTCAGGGTGTCGGCTTTCTCATCGTCCGCGGGCAGGAGTCGGGTGATACCGCGCTGATCGTGGCGTGTATGCTGGTGATCGGCGTGGTCAGCATGCTGCTCTCCACCGTTCTCATCAAATTGGAAGGGGTGCTTTGCCCATGGCAGTTCTCGAAAACAAAATAAGTGTCAGAAATCTCTGTAAAACGTATGAGATGAAGGGCAACTCGCACGAGGTCTTGCGGAACATGTCCTTCGACGTGCGTGAAAATGAATTTCTCGTGCTGCTCGGACCGGGTCAGTGCGGCAAAACGGTGCTGTTGAACATTCTGGCGGAGCTGGAACAGCCGGACGGCGGCGAGATCGTCTTCGCGGGCGGTCGTCCCCGTATGGGTGAGATCGGCTTCGTCTTTCAGAAATACGCCCTCTTCCCGTGGAAAACGGTGATGGGCAACGTGGAGATGAGCCTCAAGCTCCGCGGCGTGGACAAGGAGACCCGACGCGCGGCGGCACAGGAATATATCGATATGGTAGGGCTTAGCGGCTTTGAAAAGGCATTGCCGAAGCAGCTTTCCGGCGGTATGAAGCAGCGTGTGGGCATTGCCCGCGCCTACGCCTCGGAGGCGAGCATCATGCTGATGGACGAGCCCTTCGGCGCGCTGGATGCCCAGACCCGCTACCAGATGGAGGATGAGATCCTCCGCATTTGTGAAAAAAAGAAGCGGACCGTCGTGTTCGTTACCAATAACGTAGAGGAGGCGATCTATCTGGGAGATCGCATCCTGCTTCTGTCCTCGCGTCCCTCCTCGGTCAAGGAGGAGTACGTCGTTGACCTGCCAAGACCCAGAAAGCACACCGATCCCGCCTTCCTGGCGTTGCGCAATCGGATCGTGTCCAATACCGATTTGAACATCTGAGCGCGGAAGGAGGGAGAGAGATGCGTGAAGAGGCAAAGGTCAAGGTGCGCAACCTGACCAAATCGTTTGGCGAGCTGCTGGTGCTGGACGATATCTCGTTTGACATCAAGAAGGGCGATTTCGTCTGCATCGTCGGCCCCACGGGCTGTGGCAAGACCACCTTTCTCAACCTGCTGGTCAAGCTGATCGAGCCCACGAGCGGCGAGATCCTGATCGACGGCGAGCCGGCAGACCCCAAAAAGCACAATATGGCGTTTGTATTTCAGGAGCCGTCCGCCTATCCGTGGCTGACGGTGGAGGAGAATATCCAATACGGGCTCAAGATCAAAAAAATGCCCAAAAACGTCATTGCCGAGCGGACGGAGGAGATCCTGGACGTTCTCGGTCTGCGCGACGTGCGCAAAACCTATCCCCATCAGCTCAGCGCCTCGCTGGAGCAGCGCGTGGTGATCGGCAGAGCCTTTGCCCTGCATCCCGACCTGCTGCTGATGGACGAGCCGTATGCGCAGATGGATATCAAGATGCGCTATTATCTGGAGGATCAGGTCATCAAGCTCTGGCAGAGAACGGGCAGTACCGTTCTCTTCATCACCCATAACATCGAGGAGGCGATCTACCTCTCCGAGAAGTGCCTCATCCTCTCCAATAAGCCGACCACGGTCAAGGAGGAGAAGACGATCGACCTGCCCCGACCCCGTGATATTGCCTTGCCCGAGTTTATCGCTCTGCGCGAGTATGTGACAAATCAGATCAAATGGTGGTAAAATAAGGAGTTCCCATGAAAAATCGGATCATCAGAATGCCTGAAAAGCAGCATTTTGTCATAGAAGAGAGCGAGATGCCCCACGCCCGCCGCGGAGCGGTGGTGGTTCGCATCGAATATTGCGGTATCTGCGGCTCGGATATGCACTTTTTCAAGGACGGTGCCATCGGCATCCGCAAAGCCCCGCCGAATTTTATTCTGGGTCATGAGTGCGCCGGTACCGTGGCGGAGATCGGCGAGGACGTGACCGATCTGAAGGTGGGCGACCGTGTGGCGCTGGAGCCGGGTCTGCCCTGCGGCAAGTGCGAGTTCTGCCGAAAAGGGCAGTATAATCTCTGCCGCGATATGCATTTTATGGCGGCGGCGATGCCCCCCACACAGGGCGCCCTCCGCGAGTATATCCAATATCCCGCCGAGTGGTGCTTCAAACTGCCCGACAACGTCTTCACCATGGAGGGCGCCATGATCGAGCCTCTTTCCGTCGGCATGCACGCCGCCAAGCGCGGCGAGGTCGGCATGGGTAAGAGCGTGCTGGTCGTCGGCGTGGGTACCATCGGCTTTATGACGGTGCTTGCCTGCCGTGCCATGGGCGCCTCAAAGATCATCGTTTCCGACTCTCTTGATAATCGCCTGGCACTTGCCGCCCGCTTCGGGGCGGACGTGACGGTCAACATCGCCGCTGAGGATGCGGTGGCGCGGGTCATGGAAGAAACGGGCGGCATGGGATGTGACGTGGTCTTTGAGGCGTCGGGTGCCCCCGCGGCGCTTGCCTCTACCTGGAAATACGTAAAAAACGGCGGCGTGATCGTCAACGTCGGCAATGCGGGCGGGGAGGTCCCCTTTCTCTTCGGTGAGCTTGCCCGCAAGGAGGCGGACATCCGCTCCGTCTGGCGCTACCGTCACACCTATCCCGACGCCATCGAGGCGGTCAGCCGCGGTGTGATCCCGCTGAAGGATATCGAGCCGACGGTCTTCCCCTTCGAGAAGGCGGAGGAGGCGTTCTTCTATGCCATCGAGCAGCGCGCCCGTGTGCTGAAGACGATGATACGGGTGAGCGAATGATCCTGCTGACCGTTCTCATTTGCTTGGTCTGCTGCTTCTGTGCGGCGGTCCTGATCGTCCACGGGGCGATCTTTACCAACCGTGCCTCGCCCCTCTTCTCCTACTTTGCCAAGCGGGGCAGGGATCCCGGCTTTCAGGCGCATCGGGAGGAGGCAGAGCGGCAGATGAGCCGTGCCGCCCGCACCGAAATGACCGCCGTTTCTTCCCGCGGTGAGCGCCTTTTGGGGTATTACTATCCCTGCGGCGAGACACCGAGCGGCAGGATCGCGCTGATGGTGCACGGACTTGGCTCCAACCATACCCAAGCCTGCGGCATGCACTACGAATATTATCATCGGCACGGATTTGACGTGTTTTGCTGTGAGAATCAGGGCATGAAGCGCAAGCGGGGCAGATACGTCGGCTACGGCGTATGGGAGGAGGGCGACTGTCTGGACTGGATCGCCCATCTGACGGCACGCTTTGGCGAGAATACCGTATTCGTGCTTCACGGCTTTTCGATGGGCGCCTCATCCTTGCTGCGGATCTGTGACAGATGCCCGCCGCAGGTACGTTTTTTGGTGTCCGACAGCGGCTTTTCAAACGGCGACCGTCTGCTTGCCTCCCGCCTGCGCGGACTGTATCTGCCCGTGCGGCTGTGGAACCGTTTCCGTCTCGGCTACGATATACGGGATACCGACACGGTCGGGCGGGTGAGAGAGAGCCGCGTTCCCATTCTGTTCGTTCACGGTCTTTGCGACCGCGTGGTCCCCTATGCCATGGGGGAGGAGCTGTATGCCGCGTGCGGCGGGGAGAAGGAGCTTCTCACGGTCGCCGGGGCAGGGCACGTGGAGAGCCGCCATCGGGACGCGGCGGCGTATGACGCCGGGCTGGATGCCTTTATGGCGCGCTACGTGGCAGAGTTGCCGCGTGATTGAGCGAATTTGCGGCAAGGTCTTTTGTTTTTTCAAAAAATGTGATACAATAATGGCAGAGCTATCCCGAAAGGAGGAAACGTATGCGAATTCTGATTGCGGAGGACGATCCCAAGCTGCTCAAAAGTCTGGTCCATCTGCTGGAGATGAATCACTATATGGTAGACGGCGTTTCCGACGGGCGCGCCGCTTACGATTACGCGTCAACGGGAGAATACGACGGCTTGATCTTCGATATCATGATGCCCGAAATGGACGGCATCACCGTGCTTCGCCGTCTGCGGGAGAAGGGGATCACCACCCCGACGGTCTTCCTGACCGCCAGGACCGAGGTCTACCAGCGTGTGGAGGGACTGGACGCGGGGGCGGACGATTATCTGCCCAAGCCCTTTTCCACGCCCGAGCTTCTGGCGCGCGTGCGCGCCATGCTGCGCCGCAAGGACAACTTCACCCCCGATATCCTGCATTTTTCCTCGCTGACGCTGAACCGCTCCACCTGCGAGATATGCTTTGAGGGCAAGGAGCAGATGCTGAGCGGGAAGGAATTTCAGATCATGGAGATGCTGATGCAGCAACCTTCGATGATCATCAGCACCGAACGGTTTCTGACTCATATCTGGAATTGGGAGACCACGGTGGATACCAGCGTGGTCTGGGTCCACATCTCCAATCTGCGCAAGAAGATCGATGCGCTGGGCGCCCCCGTCCGCATTCGCTTCGTGCGCAACGCGGGCTACATTTTGGAGGAGATCGCATGATTTATCGGCTTCAAAAAAAGTTTATCCTCAGCAGCGCGGCGGCAATCTTTCTGGTCATTGTGCTGATCATGACGGTGGTCCTGATCTGGAATATGGCTACCGTGAATCAGACGTTGGATCAGCTGATCGACAAGGTGCTGGCGAGCGATATGAACGTGACCGAGGCGCTGAAGGCGAACCGCCCGAAGGTTCACTTCTGGCTCCCGCAAATGTCCGATTGGTCCCCCTATAACGCGGGGCATTTTACCGTCCGCTTTGACGGGGAAATGGTGCCGCAGAGGATCAGCATTTCCATGGCGGGAGAGCTGACCGAGGAGAAGGCGGTGGAGTTCGCCCGTTCCGCGGTGGAGGAGGGAAAGCGCGGCTGGATCTACCAGTATCACTATAAGGTATATCCCGTGGAGCAGGGGCAGGAGGTCTTTTTCATTGACGGCAGCATGAATCTGATCTCGGTGCTTCAATCCATGTTCATCGTCGGCGTGGTCCTGTTTGCCTGCGCCTTTTTGCTGTTGGCTTTGATCATACTGTTTTCCAAGACCTTCATGAAACCGGTGGCGGAGAGCTATGAGAAGCAAAAGCAGTTTATCACCGACGCCAATCACGAGCTGAAGACCCCGCTGACGCTGATTTTGACCAACGTGGACATTGCCGAGGCGGAGCTGGGTGCGAATGAATGGCTGGGTGATATCCGCTCCGAGGGGCACCGCATGACTGAGCTGGTCAACCAGCTGGTGGCGCTGTCGCGTATGGACGAGGAGATCCCGTCCGCCGAGGTGACGGAGATGGATCTGAGCGAGATCGTTTCCGATACCGTTTCGGAATTTCAGCCCCTCGCCGCCGGGCAGGGACAGAGGTTCTGCACTGACATTGAGCCGCATCTGACGTATCGCGGTGAGGAGGCGCTGATCCGCAGACTGCTTTCCGTTCTGCTGGACAACGCCGTCAAATACTGCGATGAGGGCGGCGAGATCCGCGTGTGTCTGTGGCGGCGTAAGGCGGTCGTTCTGACGGTGGAGAACACCTATCGGAACGTGGGTGCCATCGAGCTGAACCGCCTGTTCGACCGCTTTTACCGTGCCGATAAGGCGCGCACGGCAGGCGGCTACGGCATAGGACTCTCCATTGCCCGCATGATCGCGCAAAAGCATCGCGGCGAGATCACGGCATACAAAAAGGACGGTACGTATATCGGCTTCCGCGTTGCGCTGAAGTAAGCGCGCAGGCGTCCGAGATGAGAATATGACGAAAACAGGAACGTCACTGCACGGTGACGTTCCTGTTTTCGGTCTGTCGGGAGGTTTAAATTGGGGGTTATCGGGGTGGAGGTATCGTGGCGCGAACGAAGGCAGGGCTTTGCCCTGCACCCACAAGGGAACCCTTTTTTGAAGGGTTCCCTTGACCCTCCGAAAATCTTCAAATAGGGGTATGAGGCGGGGTGTTTATCTTGCTCTCGCC
>JAFTMG010000143.1 GCA_017452525.1 Clostridia bacterium | reverse complement strand
GCGCAAATTTGTATTTTTTCGTTCAAGGCTACGCCTTTCTCTCAAAAATACAAATTTATTATTCTATTGTTTAATCTTTATTTTACGAGGGTGTTGCACTTCGTATTATAACATGCCCAGCTCCCTCCCGGAGGGAGCCTTCGTGCATCATACCTCTGCGGATAGTGGGTTCGGGCTTCTGCCCGATCGTGCGTGGACATCCACGCGCTATGCTTGCCCCAGACGCAAGCGTAGGGAAAGCAGAAAAATTGTAGTTGCTTTGCAAATAATATGATGGTGCAGTATATCTCTCAATCGCATATTGAATCAGCCAATACGCACGCTTGTTTTCGCCTTGCTTGAGAATTTTTAAAAACTCGAATGATGGTTGAAATCCGTCAAAAAACAAGTTATTGACGATAGGTAGATCTGTGATATAATAATTGTGAAAGCAGAGCTCGCTTATCCTTTTATCATTAAGGAGATTGCACATGAACGACATCGGCAAAAAAATAAAAGAACTACGCAAGAAAAAAGATATGACCCAAGAACGGCTGGCGGAATATTTGAATGTATCATTCCAAGCTGTTTCCAAATGGGAGACAGGTGCTGCTTCCCCCGACCTATCCATGATTGTCCCACTCGCTCGTCTGTTAGGCGTATCTACCGATGAGTTGTTCGGATTGGTCAGTGCTGAGGAAGACTCTCGTTTGAAAGAACTGGAGAACGTTTTGGATGAGACCCATGAAACAGGCGATACAGCCAAGCGTTATGAGATTGCCAAGATTGCTGTAGCAGAATACCCAGGAAATTTTGATTGCCTTCTGTGGCTGGCTATGGCAGAGGAATCATACGCTATTCACAACTGTGGGCGTTATTCCGAAGAGCAACAAGAACATTTCAAGATAGCTGTTAAACTCTACGAGACTATTTTTGAGGACTGTGAGAATGCTGACACCAAGAACTGCGCCATTCACGGACTGGTTCGGAATCTACCCAACATTGGGCGCAAAGCTGACGCTGTTTTTTATGCCAAGCAACACCCTTATGACGAAGACGAACTACTGATGTGGTGTCTATCGGGAGAAGAGTTATCTTTTCATAGAAAAAAAATGATCGAACGTAAAATGTGCAATCTTGTAGGTGATCTGGAATGGGGTAAGCATGACCTCCATGCCATACGTGCGGCAGAAACCGTCATCAAGACAATTATCGATGACGGCAACTACCTGTTCTACAACGAGGCTTTGATGCACAATTACATTTGGCAAGCTATGTGCCTTACCCGCGAGGGAAATTTTGAGAAAGCCGTTGAGACGTTGAAATCCTCTTATCAGTATGCGATAGCCTATGAACGTGATCTTGAAAAAGCTCGTGTGAAACCTGTCCCCTATACCTGTGCCATTCTGAATAAACTGACCTTTGATGTTAAAGATTTGATGGTCAGCGGCACTTCTACTCTTACCGATGATTTCAAAGAATATTTGGATTGGAACGAATTTGATGTTCTTCGAGAGCGTGGGGATTTTAAGGCACTTTATAAACTTTAATCTTTGCCCCGCTCGCGCGGGGCTTTTCTTTGCTTTCTGCATATCAAAAAAGCCTTCTCCTGTAGGAGAAGGTGGCAGCCGAATGCCGACGGATGAGGAGTTTTTTGTTCGTTGTAAACACCTCATCCATCGCTTACGCGTTCCCCCTTCCTCCGCTGGGGAAGGCTATTCAAATTTACCGCTAATTTTGCACGCCCTCGGACTCAACCTTTTTGTTTGCGTTACGCCCCGCAGGCGCGGAGGATGACCCTATACAGCGCCAGCTCGTAATCGGGCGTATACGGATTGCTCTTCTCGCCGCGCGCCATGGAGGCAAACGCCTTCATCATATCATCGTATCTGTCCTGGGGATTGCTGATGCGATGCTTGGGACCCACGGTAAAGGGGGCGGTCTCAAAGCACTCGTACACATCGGCAACCAGATTCTGGGTACCCGGCAGATACCGCTCCAGCGGATGCAGCTCTACCGTTCCCTTCGAACCGCTGACCACCAGCTGACGGCGCATAAAGCCGCCGCACTCAATGGCAGAGGTCTTGACGAAGGAGATACCGTTCTTGTATTTGAACACCGCCATGCCGTAGTCCTGCCCCGTCACGCCGTCGATGCCCGTGGGCATACTCAGGGGGATGATCTCCTCGGGCTCACCCTGCATACGGTACACCAGATCGATCAGATGACAGCCGAGGAAAAAGAGCATGCCTCCCGGGAAGCGCGCCAGCCACTCTCGCTTTTCGGGCTTATGGAAGCAATCCATATGCGCCTCAATGCTGTAGACCTCACCCAACTCCCCCGCCTCGATCTTGCGATGAAGCTCCATCACCTCGGAATTGTAGCGATACATGTATCCGATGCTCAGCACACAGCCGTTCTTCTTGACGGTGTAGATCATCCGCTCAAAATCGGCAAGCTCGATGCCGCCCGGCTTATCCATGTGGATGTGAAGTCCGCGGTCGGCTGCCATCTGTGTATATTGGGTCAGATTCAGCTCCTCGGTCTCGATGGCGATGCAGTCCAGCCCCTCATAATCCAGCGCCTGCTCGACCGTCAGCGTATTATACTGCTCGGTTTTGGCATATCTCGTAGGAAAATCCGTCTTTTCCGATTCGGGAACGGCGAGACCCACAAAATCAAAGATGTCGGTCTGCTTGCGAATGCTTTCGAGGATCGCCAAAGCATGGTCATGACCGATACCGATCTGCGCGATCTTCAGCTTTCTCATGGCAATGCCCACCTTTCTCAAAGCTTCGACCAGTCAAACTGCACGACGGTGGGGAATGCTCTGTCGTTGGCAAGACGACCGAAGACCTCTCCGCATTCGGCGGGGCTGTGGGTCTCTTCAATCATCTGACCGAGATGCAATCTGCCCAGCGCCGTCAGCTTGAGCAGGGTCTGAATATCGTCCCGCTCGGTAAACCAGCCGGGGGCGGAATCGTCCTTGGGGCGCGCCTGGGTGTGGGCACCGATCAGGGTGATGCCGGGTCCGTGGACCTTACGGTAATAGTCAATGGTAAACTCCTTGTTGCGGGTGCAGCCCAGCAGCGCCACTCTGCCGCGCGGTGCCATGCAATCAAGAATGCCGTCAAGTCCCGCGCCAATGCCCGTGACCTCAATGCCCACCTTGGCACCGCCGCCCGTGATCTTCTTGACGGTGGCGGCAAATTCGGGGTCGGTGGGGTCAAGCGCATAGTCCGCGCCGTATTTCAGCGCTTTTTCGCGGCGGTCCGCCACGGGGTCGACCGCAATGACGGGAACAGCGCCTGCCGCGCAGGCAAGCTGAATTGCCGTAAGACCCAAAATACCAAGTCCCATCACGATGGCGGGCTCGCCGATCTCAAGTCTCGTCTTACGGATCGCCGCCAGCGGGAAGGTGGCAATATGGAACAGCGCCGCCTCCGCAAAGGAAGTATTCTCATCCTCGATCTTCGCCACCTGCGTCATATGCATGATATTGACCGATTTATGCTTGCTCCAGGACATGACCACGCGGTCGCCCACGGCAACGTTTTTCACATTTTCACCCACCTCCAGCACGATGCCCGTGGAGCTGTAGCCAACGGTACGCGGGAATTTCGCCACCGCGGCGGCGGGCTTGGTGCTGTTGATGTTCACGTCTCCCACCAGATTGGCACGCTCGGTACCGTTGCTGATGGTGGAGATCACCGTCTGCACCTTGACCTGATCGGCGCCGAGAGGCGCGTCGCTGACGTCCAGAAGCTCCGCAACACCGGGAGCGGTAAATACGATCTGTTTATATTCCATGGCTGATACCTCGCTGTTCTGTATGATGGTTCTATTGTAGCACAGAATTTTACCCGTTTCAAGTAAAAATCCTGCAAAAAAGGGATATTATTCTGTCGAATGGCATCATAGCGATTGACAGGATCATGCTCACATGATAGAATGAGATGACAAACGAAGGGAGTGAGCAGATGAACAGCGTAACATTTACGGAAGGCTTTAATTTCAATCTCTTTCGGCGCAACCATGCCTGCGTCTTCCACACCCGGGAATGCAGATGGCATTTTCTCGCCTATATGATCCACGGTCACGGGCGCTTTGTATCCGATGACACGGTGGTCGAGGTCAACGAGGGCGACGTTTTTTTCATTCCCAAGCGCCTGCGCTACGATTCCTATTGGGACGAGGGCTCGCTCTTTCACTCCTACGGCTTTCACTTCTTCCCTCTCCCCGACCGGCATCAATACCGCCTGCAAAAGCTGGAACTGCCGCCTGAGCTTGTGGCGCGCGTGCAAGGGATCCCCATCCAAAAACCGGTCGATACCCGCACGGTCGGTGATTTCTATTCCGTTCTGGCGGATATCCTGCCCTATATGCAATACGAGCAGGGGAACCGCGAGGAGAGCATCTGCAATCTTGCGATCGCCTATATGACCCAGCATACCGGCAGCAGTATGACCGAGATCGCCCGCCATTGCCACGTCAGCGAGACGGCGCTGTATACCGCCTTCCGCCACGTGCGCAACACCACGCCCAACACCCAGCGGCAGATCATTCTCTGCGAGCGTGCTGTGGACCTTCTGACCACCACCGACCGCCCCATCGAAGAGATCAGCACGCAGCTCGGTTTTTCCTCCTCCGCCTATTTCCGTAAGATCATCCGCACGCACACGGGACTGACGCCGCGGCAGATCCGAAAGAACGCCCCCATGTGACAGGATCGTATCATTTTAGCGCCTTTCCACCAACTTTTTATGAAGAATTTTACTCGTTTATTTGCAGGATCGTCTATTTTCTCCGCGCTTGATTTCATGTAGAATGAAGTAACAAGCAATATCAAGGAGGCAATTTATGAATCAGTATACGATCAAACGCGCGCTGGCACTGGCGCTGGCAGGACTGATGACCGTCACAGCCCTCGCCTGCGGCAAGGCAGCGGATGAAGCTCCCGATACCACCACAGCAGCAACCACCGCCGCTCCCGCACAAACGACCACCGCCACCGAGGCTACGGAGGCAACGACCAAATATCTCGACGATCTGCCCGAGGATCTTTCTTATGCGGGCAAAACGGTCAACTTCCTTTACCGTGAGGAGATCGCGGGGGAATTTTGGTCGGATAACATCAACGGCGACATCGCCAACGACGCCATCTACGACAGCATCATGGAGGTGGAGGAGCGCTTTGGCGTTGACATTCAGGCAACACTGCGCAAGGGACACACCACCAACGTGCGCACCGAGTACATGGATCACATCGATAATCAGATCCTGGCAGGGGAAGCCGCCTACGATTGGGTCGACCAGATGATCGGCAAAGCGCCCACCCGCATGCAGACGGGCAACTTTGTCAACCTTCTGACGTTGCAGAATCTGGATCTCTCCAAGCCCTGGTACATTCCCAACATGGAAGAGACCGCCGCCATCAACAACCGCCTCTACTTCCTTTCGGGAGACTCCTCTCTGGGTTATCTGAAATGCGCCTTCTGCTACTACTACAACAAGGACTTGGGCGCGGAATACAACATTGAGGACCTTGACGCCGTGGTCAGAGCGGGCAAATGGACCATCGAAAAGGTGAAACAGATTGCCACACAGACCTCTGCCGACCTGAACAACGACGGCAAGTGGACGACCGACGATCAGCTTGGCTTCGTTTGCCACGATAACAATCATTACCGCGGCTACACCTCCTCCATGAAGATGTCTCTCTTCACCAAGCAGGCGGACGGCACGCAGAAATATACCTTCGGCGGCGACCGTGACCATGCCGCCATCACCGCCCTCTCCGAGCTGCAGAACAACACCGCCGGCGTTTACTACTTCGACGGCTCCTCCGCCACCGCCAGCAAGCTGGCAGCCTATCAGGACGTGGCAGACAAGTTCTCCGGCGGCAATATCTTTATCATCACCGCCGAGATGGGCAACGTGATCGACTGCGGCTACCACACCATGGAGGATACCTACGGCGTGCTTCCCTACCCGAAGTACGACGAGGCGCAGGAAAGCTACTATACCAACAGCCGCTCGACCCACAACGCCTTTATGATGCCCACCACCTGCACCGACCCCGAAATGGCGGCAGCCGTCATGGAGGCGCTGAGTGCCACCAAGTATCAGAAGGTATTCCCCGCTTACTACGAGGTCGTTCTGAAGACCAAGTATGCCGCAGACTCCGAGAGCGCCGAGATGTTCGATATCATCCACGATTCCATGGTTCTGGAATTCGGTCTCATCTATGACGACGCGCTGGGCTATTACCCCATGAACATCGTCAAGAAGACGATCGCCAATATCGGCTCCTTCGCTTCGCTGATCAAGGCGGAGTCCAAGATCATCGAAAAGACATATGAAAAGATGATCACCAACATCGAAACGCATTGCACCGACTGATATGATCAAAACGGACGCCCGCACGGCAGACCTGCGATAAAGCAGATCTGCCGTGCGGGTGTCCGTTTTGTTCGTTTTCTTCCGCATGGGAATTGACAAATATGCTTTATCGTGCTAAAATAACAAAAAAAGACACAGGAGGTCTCGTACCATGATCACCGCCAAACATATGACGTTCGGCAACGACGGCTTCGGCATGAACTATCTGCTGACCGCCCCCACCGATTTTGATCCCAAAACCGAAAAGCTCCCCCTCATCGTCTTTCTCCACGGCGTCGGCGAGCGCGGCGACAATATTGAAAAGGTCAAGATCCACGGCATTCCCAAATATTTCGGCAAGGACGAAAACTATCGCGGTCTGCGCGTGCTGACTCTCTCCCCCCAGTGCCCCATGGGCTTTGTCTGGGCAAATCTGGTGCGCGAGCTGAAGGAGCTGATCCTCACCGTGGCGGCGGATATGAACGCCGACCCCGACCGCATCACCATTACGGGACTGAGCATGGGCGGATTCGGCACGTGGGAGATGATCTGCGCCTATCCCGACCTCTTTGCGGCGGCAGGTCCCATCTGCGGCGGCGGTGTGCCGTGGCGTCTGTTGGGACTGACCCACTTCCCTCCCATCCGTACTTTCCACGGTGACGCCGACGAGGCGGTTCCCCTGCAGTTTAACCTGGACATGGTCAACGGCGTGAAACAGCTGGGCGGCGAGGTCGAGCTGACGATCTATCCGGGTGTACCGCACAATTCCTGGACACGCACCTATGAGGAGACCGATCTGATCGAATGGCTGGCCGGGGCTGTACGTAAATGAGAAATCAAAACCACCGGTTGAACCGGTGGTTTGCACAGCCCCTATAAGGGGCAAATACAGGCGTAACCCCTAAAAGGGGTACAGAAGGTTTGATACCGCATTACAATCTCAGGCAGCCGCTCACGTGCGGCTGTCTATTTTT
>JAFTMG010000022.1 GCA_017452525.1 Clostridia bacterium | reverse complement strand
TGGGTGCCCATCCGCTCGGCACTCTCGTGGGCGGTGGCTTCCACCGTGTCCACGTCGTCCACCGTCAGCAAATGGTCGATATAGCCCTTCTGAATGTCCTTGCCCGAAACACCGCGGGAGAATTCGATGCTGTATTCATGAATGCTCTCGGCGGCACTCCGCTCTCCCTCCAGCGCCAGATTCATGCTGGCGAAGAAGACGGAGGCGACCACCGAAACGGTCAGGATCAGGGGAACGTAATAGCCTCTCATGCGGAGAATGGCGAGACGGGCATAGCGGAGCGAGCCGTTATACAGCCGTTTGCCGAAGAGGCGGGAGACGCGGGGAGAGGATACGTAATCGGAGCAATCCAGCGCCGCCATCAGCTCCACGCAGCTGCTTTTGGTGATACGGCGGGAGAGATAGCCCGCGCCGATCAGGGAGACGGCGAAGAGCCACAGAAGGATCTGGAAATAGGGCGCACCTCCCGGGAGAAAGCGCTGTCCGTTTTTCAGATAGACGGCGGCGGTGCAGGCGGTGGCGGTGGGAAGTGCGAGGACGAGGGCAAGATGAGCGGCGAGCAGAAATTCGGTGTGGATCTGACGGCGGATCTGCCGCGTGTCGGAGCCAAAGGTCACGTACAGACCGTAAATATATTTGTCCTGCTCCACCGTTGCGTGAAAGACCCGCGCCAGCGCAAAGGCGGAAAGGATGCCCCAGACCACCATGAGAAAGACGAAAACGGAGGTCAGCTCAATTTTTGAGATGAGAATGTGGCGGAGCGCCGCGGCGGCTGCCTTAGCGGATTCGGCGTCGGTGGCGGCGGAGGAGGAGCTGATGTAGGTCTCATAGTCCGCCGCGAGACGGTCGTTTTCCCGCAGATTGACGTGGTAGGAAAGACAGATCACCGAAAGCATGGAGGCGATGAGGTAGAAGGTGCCGATCAGGAGAAGGGTGTTGCCCCAACGGCGTTTTCCGAACATGCGCCGCAGGGCGGGACGCAGCGAAAGCAGCCATAGGTCGTTCCATTTTTCCTTTAAGATCATAAAAGTACCTCCTTTCCTACGGATGCCGCTATATATCTACAGACCGCAAAAAGAGGAAATTGTTACGCTTTTTTTCGGAAATTTACGGTTTGTTTACAATTTGGGCACGTCTATATCATATCACAAAATACGTTTGAATGCAATACATAATATATAACGGTCGGTCGGGGCGTTTTCGGACAGAGGATTCAATTTTCTTTTTTTTCGAGGAGGGCGATGCGCGCGGGGCTGATGCCGTATATCTGCGCCTCCTCCCCGTGGGCGGTGAGAAATGCCGCCGCCTCGCGGGAGCCGTTTTCCAGGGCGGCACGCTCCAGGAGGCGATAGCCGCGGCGGGGATCGTATTCCATGCCGAAGCCCTCGATCAGCGCCTGCCCCAGCGCCAGCCGCGCCGCGCCGATCTGCGGGGAGATGTAGGTGTCATCCTTGTATTGTGTGGCGCGCTCAAACATCTCTACGGCGGCATATTCATCTGCTTCGATCACGGAAAAACGCTCGTCCTCAAGTGCCGGGTCAAGCCCCGTGCCTGTCAGAAGCGATTGCTCGGTGCGGGGAATGACGCGGTAAAAGGGGATCATGGAGAGACATTCGACGTTGAGCGGGTCGAAAACGCAACCGAGCGTGTAGGCGGTGCCGAGATAGAGCAGGGCGTCCGGGCAATCCAGCGCCGCCGCCTCCTCCATGTGCCGCAGGGCACTTTTCAGGTCGGGCGCATCGCCCTGACCGCGGATCTCCATGAGCGCCAGATTGAAAAGTGGCGCGCCGCCCTCCATGGCGGAGGCGGCATGATAGAATTTCCGTGCCATGAAATAATTGGTGGGAACGTAGAAGCCGCGGTGGTACATGTACGCCAGATCAAAGGCGGCTCGTTCGTCGTGCAACTCGGTCGCGCCGTGAAGATACAGGTCAAACGCCTCCTTCAGCTTGCCGCGCAGAAAAAGCGCGTCTGCCTTGATGTTATCAAAGATCTCATGTTCGATCATTCCGTCACACCTCCGTTTTTTTGGTAAGCTTTATTATACAACAGAAAAAAAGAAATACAAGTCTTGATTTTTTGTGTAAAATGTGGTATAATAGAAGCAAGAAAAAAGGGCAAAATGCCATGTTTTTTCAAAAATCATCGCAAAAAAGAGGCGCCCACGCATGATCTGCTTCATGCCGTGGGCGTTTTGAGAAAAAAGAGAGGGAACAGACTATGTATTCACCCGACGGAGCACATCAAAGACTACTTGCGCAAAAGCTGCCGCTCTCCTTTGACGGCACGCAGGATTTTGCCGCCCATCAGGCGCAGATCAAGGAAAAGCTGACCGAGCTTTTGGGCGACCGCCCCGAGCGCGTGCCGCTGGATCCCATCGTGGAGGAGACGGTGGAGCATGAGGAATATACCGAGCGCCGCATCTCCTTTGCCGTGGAGCAGGACGTCCGCGCGGTCTGCATCTTCTGCATCCCCAAGCTGGGCAAGAAGAAATATCCCCTCGCCATCTGCCTGCAGGGGCACGGCAAGGGTATGCACGTTTCGATGGGCCGCCGCAAATACGAGAGCGAAAAGCCCGACACGGGTGACCGCGACGTGGCGATCCAAGCCCTCAAGCGCGGCTATGCCGCTCTTTCCCTTGACCAGCGTGGCTTTGGCGAGCGCCGCACCGAGATCGAGATGCCCATTGGCAAGGATGGCGGTCCGAAATGTCAGGTGACAGCCATGAACGCGCTGATGGTGGGACGTACGCTGATCGGCGAGCGCTGCTGGGACGTTTCCCGCGCCATTGACCTGGCGCTGACCTACCCCGAGATCGACGGTGAGCGCATCCTTTGCACAGGCAACTCGGGCGGCGGTACTACCACGTATTACGCCGCCGCCATGGACGAGCGCATCAAGGTCGCCATGCCCAGCTGTGCCGTCTGTACTTATAAGAGCTCGATCTGTAATATCTATCATTGCGTCTGCAATTACGTTCCCCGCATCTCCAAATACATGGAGATGGGCGACGTTGCCGCCGCCATCGCACCGCGCCGTCTGATCGTCATCAACGGCAAGCTGGACAGCATCTTCCCGCAGGCGGGCGTGGAGGAGTGCTTTGATACCATCAAGGCGATCTACACCGCCGCAGGCGTGCCCGAGCGCTGTGCCCTTGCCACGGGGCAGAGCGGTCACCGCTACTACGCCACCGAGGCATGGAGCGCCTTTGACGCCATGAGCGATTGGGACGACTGAAAGGAGAGCGACAATGAGCAAGATCGAATATCTCGGTAAAATGCCCGACCCCTTCCGCCGCCCCGACGGCACGCGGATGACGGCGGAGGAATGGTATGAAAACCGCGCGGCTCTGCGCGATTTTGTCGTGGATATGGAGTTCGGCGGTATGCCACCGCGTCCCGAGGTGGTGCGCTTTGAGCGGCTGAGCGGCGGTGCCTCCATCCAGCGCGGCACAACGTCGATCATTTATAAGGTGACGGCAGGCACGCGTGCGCGTCAGCTCAGCTTCCTGCTTGAGCTGTATATTCCCTATGTGCCGGGCAAAGCCAAGAGCGCTTCCGCCCCCTTTGAGGAGGGCGAAAAGTATCCCGTGCTGATGACGGGCGACGGCTGTTATCTCACGCTGGAGAGCGATACCATCGCCGAGGCGAGATCGCGCGGCTACATCGTTGCCCGCTTCAACCGCCTTGAGTTTGCCGCCGACGTGCCGAACGTGCGCACAGGCGGACTTTACGATATCTATCCCGACTATCCCGATTTCACCGCCATCTCGGCGTGGGCGTGGGGATATATGACCTGCATGGACGTCTTTGAGCAGCTGTCCTTCGTTGACGTTACCGAGGTGGGCATTACCGGTCACTCCCGCGGCGGCAAGACCGTCATGCTGGCGGCGGTGATGGACGAGCGCATCAAATACACCTGTCCCAACAACAGCGGCTGTCACGGTGCCGTGTCGCATCGCTGCTCGGTGACCGAGCAGGGCGAGAACAAGAAGCGCTCGGAGCGTCTCGGCGATATGCTCAAGCAGTTCCCGCATTGGATGGGCCCCAAGCTCACCCCCTATGCCGGCCGCGAGCAGGATCTGCCCTATGACATGCATTATTTCGGCGCGCTGGTCGCCCCCCGCTACTATCTCCAGTGCGAGGGTCTGCAGGACTATTGGATCAACCCCATCGGCGCATGGCAGAATCTCTCTGCCGTCAAGGCATGCTACCGCCGTCTCGGCTGTGAAGATCATGCCGCAGGCTGGTTCCGCCCCGGGGAGCACCGCCATAAATTGCCCGATTTCACCGAGTTTATGAACTTTATGGACCGTGCCCGCGCGGGCTTGCCCCTCGCCGAGCATCTCACCATCAATCCGTTCCCGCAGGTCGAGCTGAACTTCGATTGGAATGAGGAGGACGCATGAGCATCCCGCAGGAGCATATCCGCACCGCCATGCTGGTGGGTGAGGAGGCGCTGAAACGATATATGGGCGCGCGCGTCGCCGTCTTCGGTGTCGGCGGCGTGGGCGGCTACGTCTGCGAGGCGTTGGCGAGAGCGGGGATCGGGGAGATCGACCTGTTCGATCACGATACCGTCTCGCTCTCCAACATCAACCGTCAGATCATCGCCCTCCATTCCACGGTGGGGCGGAAAAAGGTGGAGGTGATGGCGGAGCGTATCGCCGATATCAATCCCGACTGCCGCGTGGGTGTGTATCCCATCTTCTATCTGCCCGAGAACGCCGACGGGATCGACCTGTCGCGGTACGATTACATCGTCGACGCCATCGACACCGTCAGCGCCAAGATCGAGCTTGCCGTTCGCGCCCATGCGCTGGGCGTGCCGATCATCGCCTCGATGGGAACGGGGAATAAGCTGGATCCCTTCGCCTTCCGCATTGCCGACATCTCGAAAACGGACACCTGTCCGCTCGCCAAGGTCATGCGCAGGGAATTGCGCGCGCGGGGGATCCATCATATGAAGGTGCTCTTTTCCAAGGAGCTGCCGCGCAAACCGATCCTGCTTGAGGGAGCGGGGGAGGAGGATCGCCCGGGTAAGGTCTCGCCCGCCAGCATTTCCGCTATCCCGTCGGTCGCGGGGCTGATGATCGCCAATCAAATTCTGTGCGACATTGCCGCAATCCATCAGACATAAAATACGCTCAGTCGGATAAGCATTGGATTCCTTGGGACAGTTTTGCAAATTGAAGAGAAGACGCGTTACGAAGGTGATCATGGAGCATTACTGTAGCATGGAAATCAGGAGAAAGATAAAATGACACGATTACTTAAAATTGCGTTATTATGTCTATGTGTTCTGGCAATGATAGCTCCTATCGGCTGTACACGGAACAAACGTATAAATTTAGATATTCCCGTTGCCATAAGCATTGACGAGCAATATGATTATTCCGTTGAAAGTAAATTTTACTCCAGACCGGCTGTTATAAATCATATTAAATGGTTCGATGCGCTTAAAGCCACTACAGAGGATGGAACATTCATTTGTCTGACGCAAGACACAACTCAAGCTGATAACTTTATCAACACCCAACGAACCCTCTTGCGCTTTCTTAAGGATTGCGGTATGGATCTTCGAAACTTGAGATACATTGTCTCTGACTACGAAGATAGTTTTAGTGATTCCGGAAAAGACAC
>JAFTMG010000142.1 GCA_017452525.1 Clostridia bacterium | reverse complement strand
GGCGAGAGCAAGATAATCGCCCCGCCTCATACCCCTATTTGAAGATTTTCGGAGGGTCAAGGGAACCCTTCAAAAAAGGGTTCCCTTGTGGGTGCAGGGCAAAGCCCTGCCTTCGTTCGCGCCACGATACCTCCACCCCGACAAACCCCAATTTGAAACCATCAAACACTCCGGTAAGCCGACATGTAAAACACGTCTCATTCCGAGTATTCATACATCTTCGCGGCGTACGCCAACCTGACGGACGGCTTTTTGGTGCGGTAGGTCACCAGATAAAAGACATCCCCCGCCGAGGTAAGCTGATAAGTGGTGTGTCCGACCTCCAGCGGCTTTTTGAGCCCAACAAAATACACGCGCTCGACGACGTATCGACGGTTGATATATTCCTCGCTCTTGTAGGACACCTCATATGCTTCCACATCAAATGCCCCGCGCGCCAGCAGACGTGTGTTTGTATAAGCGGTGCAAAGCATATAAATCAGCGCAAGCACCGGAAAGGCAGCCAATGCACATAATGCGATACCTGAAAGCACCCGCAAAAGGAGACTCGCCACGCTCGACAGGATCTCAGCAGCAAGAAACAGAACAAGAGGCAGCCAGATCAGAAGACCGGGGACGAGCAGCATCAGCTCATGTCGCACCGATTTGCGGTTGAGGGCACGAAGCTCCTGCCCGATGGATTCCCGCGTGATGATCTCTTTGGTCGTCTTCATGACTTCTTCGCCTCACCTTCGGGCAGACGTGCCTTGCGGAATCGAAGGATCCCGATCAAGGAAGAGCCGATGGCAATGCTCTCATTCAGCATGCCGCCAATCGTGAAAACATAAATGTTATAGATCAGGATCATCGAAGAGGTGAGCAGGATGCTGTACCGCAAAGTCTGCGGCTTGCCCAGCGAAAGAAAGACGGTGTTCGCCGCAAGGGCGATGATCATCAGAAGCGAGATGGGACCCTGCCAGGAGAAGGCGCCCAGAACCACCATGGCGGTGGCAAGAATGGCGGTCGAGATATAGATCGGCTTCTGCCCTTCCTTCAGGTAATAAAAGCAGCCGTTGCGCACAAGGCAAACGATATTCAGCGCAAAGCCGGCAGAGGCACCCAAAAGCAGATAGCTGATGCAGGTGCATGCCGTTGCCAGACTCTGGGTCAGCAGCAGGCTTTTTTTCGTGTTCATCTGATAGGAAAGGGCGGTGATGACCGTTGCCAATATTCCTATGATCTGTCCCAAAATTTCCATTTATTTTTCTTCCATTCCTTTGCAGAGACGTCAGCAGGGCACACGGCAGCACGCCATCAGCGTGCGATAGAGCTCCATCTCATAATCGGCAGTATAGGGGTTGACCTTCTCGCCCCGCACCATGGCGGCAAAGGAAGCAAGCATGTGGTCGTAGCGGTTGAATTCGGGCGAGGTGGTGCTCACACCGGGATCCGACCAGCTGTGAACGCGGCTCTCCCGCATATCGGTAAACATATGCGCCTCACTGCCGTATTCAAACGGCTTGAGCTCCACCGTCCCAAGGCTTCCCGTCACCACCAGCTGGCGGCGCAGGTATCCGCCGTATTCATAGGCAGAGGTCTTGGCGAAGGAAACGCCGTTCGGATAGCGGAACACAGCCATGCCGAAATCCTCGGATTCTACCCCGCCGAGCCCCGTGGAACAGTTCAGCGGAATGATCTCCTGCGGTTTGCCGCAGATCTGCAGGATCAGATCGACCAAGTGGCATCCGAGATAGAACATCATGCCGCCGGGCAGGGCGCCCAGCCAACGGCGGATCTCTTCGGGATGATGGCAGTTCATCTGCGCCTCCACGCTGATGATCTCGCCCAGCTCGCCGCGGCGGATCCGCTCCATCAGCTCCTCCACCATGGGATTGTAACGGTACATATAGCCGATGTGGAAAACATTCCCCTGCGTCTTGACCGCATCGATCAGCGAGGCAAAGGCTACGGGGTCGATGCCGCCCGGCTTTTCCATGTGAACGTGCTTGCCGGCATCCACCGCCATCTTGGCATATTTGGTCAGATGGATCTCGTCCGTCTCCACCGTCACGGCTTCAATGCTCTTGTCATTCAGAATTTCCTCAAGCGTCATCTCACGGTAGCCCTCAAAGCAGGACAGGCGCTTGGGGGAGAGGTCATGGCCGTTTTCGGGAAGGGCATAGCCCACTACTTCAAAGAGATCGGATTGCTTACAGAGCGAACGAAAGATCTGCGGACCGTGGCTGTTGTAATTGCTTCCGATCTGCGCGATACGGATTTTTCTCATGGTGATATATCCTCCTTGCCTTTCGGCAGATATTTTTTCGATATCCCCGTGCATGACTTACTGCACGATCAATGTTGTATTGGCATTTTCCGCGATGGTAAACGGCGTTTTGTCCGCGGCAGACTCGTGAAACTCCACCGTCACGTCCTTCATACGTACCGTCAGCGGCTCATCCGCGTTTGCCATTGGCGCGGAGGTCGCTTTGAGATCGGTAAAGCGGACGTTTTCCAGAGTAAATTCGCCCAGATGGGTCCCGCTCTGAAGCGTTCCGTGGTCCGCGGTATAACTCAATATATCCCTGGCGTTTTCGATCACGCAGTTTTTCAAGTGAATATCCGATGGGATATACGGGTAGTTCGTGCTGGCAAAATACACCACCGTATGGAGAAGATCATGCCTGCCCTCTTCTCTGGGAAGCTCAACTCCCTTGCCCTTGACCACCGTTTTTCGGTGAGGATAATAGCCGGGTCCGTAAGCATACATATCCTCGATGCGGATATTGACCCCACCGATGCGGAACAGGTCGCAGGAGGTATTCAGCACACAGCGTCTCACCAGCAGATCCTTGATATTGATGCCCGCAATACAGTCATCGCCCGTTTTGAACAGACAGTCCTCGATCAGCGTATTTTCAGTACAGTGAAGATGAATGCCGTCCGAACCGCCAAGGCAGGTCACGCGGCGCATCGTCAGATTTTTGCAGTTGTTAGCCTCGTGCAGAAAATTTCCGCTGTGTCTTGCCGTGTATCCCTCAAAGAGGACATTCTCACAGCAGGAGAAAAAGATGGCATGCGGTCCGCGGTAGCCCTCTTCTCCGTCGGGATCGTAGCAATTGGCACCGTCGATCACCGCGCCCGTCTCTCCTACGATTGAGAGGTTCTTTTCGCCATAAGCGGAAATGATCGCTCTGCGGTAGGTCTCCCACGGGGTGCCGTAATATTGCGTGATCAGCTCCATATCCGAGCGCATTTCCACCCCCGCGGGGATGGCAAACACCTCGTAATCGTCGCAGTTGTCGCTTCCGTAAAGCTCGGCGCCGCGCTCCAGATAGAGCGTCGTGTCGGAGTGCATATAAAGCGCCGCGGTATAAAAGCGCCCGCGCGGGATGATCACCGTCCCGCCGCCCTCCAGGCAGAGGTCAAGGACCGCCTGTATTTTGGCGGTTTGCAGCGCGGTGCTGTTTGGCACAACGCCGTAATCGGTAATTCTGTATGTTCTCATGGACGGAACACCTCTCGGAAAAATATGATGTGATGTGTTCATTATAGCATTTTCCGATGAAAATGTAAAGCATAATTTTGTTCGTCTTTTCGAGTATAATTCTGTCCGACTTATTGCAAAACGGGCGACTGTTTGGTATAATGACAGTAAATATATTACCCGGAGGGATTGTATGAAAGTATATCTTTTGCCGCAGAACGGAAAATTTTATAAAGCCAATCTTCACAGCCATTCCACCCTGTCGGACGGCAAATGGACGATTGAAGAAATGAAGGAAAAGTACAAGGCGCAGGGGTATTCCATCATCGCCTACACGGATCACCACGTCTTTCTGACCCACAACGATCTCGCCGACGAGGACTTTCTCCCGCTCAACGGCTATGAGATCGACATCTCCGAGGATAAGCCGTGGAGCCGATATATCAAGACCTGCCATTTCTGCCTGATCGCCCTGGATCGGGACAGAACGGTGCAGAACATCTACCACAACAGCGTGTATATCGACAGAAACGCCGACAAAGTCGATCTGGCAAAGGACCGCGCGCCCATCACAAGACGGTATGATCCCGAATTTATTTCAGCGCTGATGCAGGAGGCACGCGAGGACGGATTTTTTGTCACCTATAACCATCCCGTCTGGTCGCTGGAATCTGCGGAGGAGTGCTTCCGCTATCACGGCATGCACGCCATGGAGATCGTCAATTACAGCTCTTACGTCACGGGACACGAGGAGCGCAACAGCAATCTCTATGACGCGATGCTTCACAGCGGGGAGGATATTTACTGTATCGCCGCCGACGATAACCACGACGTTTACCCCATCGGCCACCCCAAATGCGATTCCTTCGGCGGCTTTACCATGATCAAGGCGGAAAAGCTGGAATACGGCGCCGTGACGCAGGCATTGCTGGACGGTCACTTTTACGCCTCCGAGGGTCCCGAAATTCACGAGCTTTACTATGATTCCGACGACAACCGGGTCCACATCAAAACCACCGAAGCCGTCCGCATTCTGATGACCACGGGCAACCGCTACAACAACGCCAAGACCGCAGAGCGCAAGGGGGAGACCGTCACCGAGACCTCCTTCAAGCTCGAACAACCGGATACCGACTACGTCCGCTTTATCGTGCGCGACCGCGAGGGCAAGGAGGCGTATACTCACGCCTACCGCGTGTCGGAGATCCGCGCGGCGGGGAAATAAAAGTATCCCCCACATAAAATATAAAAAGGACGCCGATTAGGTTTATTCTCATAAGGATGTTTACAAAATTGTAGGGACCGGCGTCCTCGACGGTCCGTTTACGGACGGTTTGTGATCGCCAAACCCTTGTGGAGTGGACCGTCGGGGACGCCGGTCTCTACAAAATTTAACCTCTATCTCTTCGATAAACCCCAATTTGAAATTCTCAAACCGTTCGACAAACCCCAATTTGAACATCTCAAACTCACCGACGTTCAAATTGGGGATTATCGGTGTGTTTATTTTTGGCGGTGTCGCATCCTTGGCTCCCTCCGGGAGGGGGCTCCCGCGAAGCGGGTGGAGGAGCCCTGCGGCACGAAGGATCAAGGCGCGGAAAATAGCTATATTTCTCGGACATGCAGAAATAATGTCCT
>JAFTMG010000021.1 GCA_017452525.1 Clostridia bacterium | reverse complement strand
TCGGCTTCCAAAAGCGTAAAGATTGAACATAAAATGTGTATACAATCCTCTTGCACAACTGTTTACAATCTTGCTCTTGACAGGGGACGCCGGTCCCTACAAAATTTAACCTCTATCTCTTCGATAAACCCCAATTTGAAAACCATTGACTTTTTCACACCCCCATGCTATACTGTAACCATCACAACCCAAGGAGGACATCATGAACAAGAACAACAATTCCGTCTCCATCGCATGGCTGAAAATTCTGCTGTCTGTTGCGATCCTTATACTGTGCTTTTTCCGCAACCGTGTCATTCCGCAGGACAACAAAGCTCTTGTAATATCCGGCACCGCCGTTACCGTCCTTTTGATCATTCTGTGTCTGCGGCTGATCGCCTCCGCCATCGGCACACTGGTCGGCGCGGAAAAGAACGCCGCCCCCAAAAAGCTGCCCGATACGCCGATCAAGCTATGGGATCAGGATGAGCTGTTTGCCTATCTTAAACAAGAAGACATCATCGACCTCATCCTTGACAAGGGAAACGGCGAGACCCTGAAGGTCGGTACCCGCTCGGACTACCGCCGCGAGCGCTACGGCAAAGCGGAATATTTCGACAAGTGCTACTACATAGAGGAAGAGGAATACACCGATCTCTCGGATTTCATCGCGCAGTTCGCACGGGTGCACGGAGATGGGAACGTCCGCATCCTGTATGTCGGCATTGAGGATATGCCCGTTGAAATCAAATAACGCCATCCCCTGCCTCACGGCGGGGGATTTTTGGCGCTCAAATGGTCCTAAACGCTTTAAAAAATCGCAAAAACTTTTCTCCGATTGCGCCACTCTACTTGTAATATCCTAAAAAATATGTTACAATAATAAGAAACAATGAACCAACGCCCTAAGAAAGGATGATTCCGATATGGCAAAATACAGACGCGGTCGCATCAACGATGAAATGTGCAAGGAATTGGCAAACGCCATTCGCCTTGTCAAGGACCCCCGCGTGAGCGATGCTTTTGTCAGCATCACGGGTGCTGAAGTCAGCCCCGATCTGAAATATGCAAAAATCTTCTACTCCGCCCTGCGCGGCGATCCCAAGGAGACCGCCAAGGGGCTGAGATCCAGCGCGGGCTTTCTGCGCCGCGAGATCGCGCAGCGCATGAATCTGCGCATCACCCCCGAGCTGACCTTCTGCTACGATGAGTCGATCACCTACGGCGCGCACATCTCCAAGCTGTTGGGTCAGGCAATGCCCGAGGCCGCCAAGGAGGACCCCGAGGAGGATCCGTCCGAGGAGGACGGCGAGGAGGAAGAAACCCATGAATCTTGAGCCGATGGGAGCCGACGCGCTCCCGCGCTATGAAAAGCTGTCCTCGGAGCGGGTGGCACAGGCGCTCGCAAAGCCCACCCCCACGCTGATCCTCTTCCACGCCCGCCCCGACGGTGACGCGGTGGGATCCGCCTTTGCCCTGCGCCAGCTGCTGACCGCCATGGGCATGCCCGCCTGGTGCGTTTGCGCCGACGAGGTACCCCAGCGCCTGCGCTTTCTGATGCACGGCTTGCAGGAAAGCACGCTCCCCGCCGCCATCCCGCAGAACGTGTGCTGGGCGCGGGTAGTCAGCGTAGACACCGCCTCCCCCGCACAGCTCGGCGCCCTTTGGGAGACCTATGAGGGCAAGATCGACATGATGATCGATCACCACGGCACGGGCACCCCCTATGCCCCCAATCTGATCCTGCCCGAGGCGGCTGCCTGCGCCGAGATCATCTTCGATCTCTCCCGCGAGCTGCTTCGCATCGGCGCCCTCAGCTACATTCCTTCCGGTGCGGACGTCTGCATCTATGCGGGTCTGAACACCGACACCGGAAGCTTCAAATACTCCAACGTCACCCCCAAGACCCACCGTTGCGCCGCTGAGTTGCACCGTGCAGGCGTGGACAGTGCCGCCATCACCCAGAAGCTCTACGGCTCCAAGCCCTATCTGCAGCTGAAGGCGGAGGGCGCGGGCATCCGCTCCCTGACCTTCTTTGAGAACGGAAGGATCGCCGTGGTCCGCTTCCCCTACGCCCTCAAGCAGGAGCTGGGCGTCAGCGACGAGCATCTGGAAACGCTGGTGGATATCGCACGCGGGATCGAGGGTGTGGAAGTCGCCGTCTCTCTCCGTCAGCCAAATGAAGAAAACGTCTTCCGCTGCTCCACGCGCGCGAGCGGCAACGTGGACGTCTCGGCGGTCTGTGCCGCCTTCGGCGGAGGCGGACATATTCGCGCCGCCGGATGCACCCTGACGGATTTCGCATCTATGGAGGATGCCGTTGCCGCCGTTGTGGCGGAGATCGGAAAACAACTTTAAGGAGGACTGCACCGTGATCTTCAATCATCTGGACCGTATCGTATTTGCCGGTGACTCAGTCACCGATATGGGAAGCAAAAATCCCGTTGGCGAGGGATTGTTCGACAACGTGGGCAAAAGCTACGTCCGCATTCTGGAAAACATGCTCGCCACCTACTACCCCGAGGTCTATCTGCGCATCACCAACTCGGGCATCAGCGGCAACACCAGCCGCGATCTGCTCGCCCGTTGGGAGCGTGACGTGCTGGACCTGAACCCCGATTACGTCAGCATCTGCATCGGCATCAACGACGTCTGGCGTCAGTTTGACTCCCCCGCCATCACCTCCTCTCAGGTCATGCCCGAGGAATACGAGGAAAACCTGCGCAAGATGCTTTCAAGCCTTACGGGACGCGTCAAGGGCATCTTCCTGCTGACTCCCTACTACATGGAGCCCTGCCGCGAGGATTGGATGCGCGCCCGCATGGAGGACTACGTTGCCGTCTGTCACAAGCTTGCCGCCGAATACGGCGCGACGCTGATCGACCTGCAGGCAACCTTTGACGAATATCTCAGATACCGCCACTCCTCCTATCTCGCCTGGGACCGTATTCATCCCAACCAGATCGGCGCCACCGTCATCGCCCGTGAATTTCTGAAGCACTGCGATTTTGATTACGCCCACGTCCCCGTAAAAGAACGATGAAGGACCACGCTTCCCGTGCCGTCGAGCTGTTTTTCGAGGGCTACAATTGCGCCCAATCCGTTCTCGGTGCCTTTGCTGAGGACCCCGAGGTGGGGCTGGGAATGGATTTCCGGACGGCGGTCCGCGCCGCGTCGGGTCTGGGCGGCGGATTGAGCCGCCAGCGGGAGCTTTGCGGCGCGATCAACGGCATGTGCATTGCCTCCGGCATGCTGTTCGGCTATGACGAGGCGGGCGACACCGAAGGAAAAAAGCGGCTTTACGCCGACATTCAGCGCCTCTGCGCCGAATTCCGCGGGATCAACGGCTCCATCGTCTGCCGCGATCTGCTGGGTGCCCGCAAGGGGCAGGACACCGCCCCCGCGCCCGACGCCCGTACCGCCGAATATTACCGCACCCGTCCCTGCGCCAAAATGATCCATGACGCGGCGCAGGTGCTGGACAAAGAACTTACGCGCCGCGCAGGAGACACATCATGCTGACAAAACACACATACAAAATACTGCAAAGAGCCTTCTGCTTCGGGATCGCGTCTCTTTTGACGCTCCCCTTGCTTGCCTGCGGAAAGGAGACACCCGCCGTGACCGAGACCACCACCGCCGCCACCGCGACGGAAACAACTACCGAAACGACCGCCGCCACCGAAGCGGTATACGGCTGGACCGCCGACCCGGAAACCATGCTTGCCGCCACCGAGAGCGTTCCCGTCATTGAGCCGATGCTGGGCTGCTGGGTCACGCCCCGCCCCCATCTGATGACGACGCAGGCGGACGCCGATGCCCGCTATGCCGAGCTGCGTGAGAGCGGCATCAATATGGTCTATTCCTTCGGGGACACCGGCGACCCCGCGCACATGGACCGCATGCTCCGCGCCGCCGAGAAAAACGGCGTGCGGGTGATGATCGAGCTGAACCGCATCACCGACGCCGCCGGCATCGACGCCAATCTGGAGCTGGTCCGCCGCTCCGAAAGCTACCCCGCCGTCATCGGCTACAATATGTACGACGAACCCAACGCCGCCCTCTATCCCCTTCTGGGCGAGCAGCTGGTCCGCATCCGCGAGATGGTGGGAGAGGAAAAGCTGATCATGTGCAACCTCTTCCCCAACTACGCCAACGCCACGCAGCTGGGCATTTCGTCGGAAAAGGACGGGCTGACACCCTATCAGCAATACGTCGACCGCTTTATGAGCGAAGTGAAGTCCGATATTCTTTCCTTCGACTTCTACCCCTTCCACACCGACACCGGCAAGGATACCGACAAGATCAAGGCAATGCTGGTCAACTTCAGCGACGTTGCCCTGTGCGCCAAAAAGTACGGCGTGCCCTATTGGGGCTTCGTCCAGAACAGCAGCTGGTCAGGCACCCGCGTGCCCAACGAGAACGAGCTGAGGTTTCTCACCCACTTCCACATGATCTTCGGTCTGGACAGCTACTCCTATTTCCTCTACTCCCAGCCCAGCAACGTCTCGGGCGGTGAGGGGATCTTCAAGGGCATGCTGACGTATGACGGTGAGCGCACCGAGATCTACGACCGCGTCAAGGCAAACAACGAGGCGCTGGCAGGTCTGCGGGGACGCTATCTGGATTACGAGCTGAAGGGCTTCCTCACCGCCAAGCTCTCCAAGGGCTACACCGCCTCCATTGCCGAGGAGCTGAAGCTGGACTCCTTCGGACCGCTTTGCGGCATCGAGAGCCAATACAATCTC
Source organism: Clostridia bacterium (assembly GCA_017452525.1). Lineage (GTDB taxonomy): Bacteria > Bacillota > Clostridia > Oscillospirales > CAG-272 > RGIG3947. The sequence goes on along the minus strand of JAFTMG010000021.1, from coordinate 23,151 downwards.
CTGATCGGCTGCTTCGAGAACGAGGCGGGCGAGCAGGCGTATTACGTTATGAATTTCGTCTACGGTCTGGACGGCAACGTCACGCTGGACTTCGGAGACGGCGCGGAATTTACCCTTTGGGGATCTGAAGGCATCGAACAGATGGGAGACCAGAAAACCGTTACCTTCGACCTGCTCCCCGGTGAGGGCAAGTTCCTCGAAATGAAGACCTACCAAACAAATTGACCCCCGAAATACCTCATACATAGGAGAATTCGCCATGAGAAAGTATTACAAGATGAAGGTTGCCGGTCTTGACCGCGCCCTGCCGCTCTGCCCCCTCAACGACGACGTTGCCATCGCCGGCTTCGTCATCTTCGGTGACCCCGAGCTGACCGTTGCCTCCGCCCGTGAGCTGCTTGCCCGCGCGCCGGAATACGATTACATCATCACCGCCGAGGCAAAGGGCATCCCGCTGGCACACGAGATGGCGCGCCAGCACGGCGACAGCAAATACATCCTCGCCCGCAAGGCGCCCAAGCTTTACATGACCGACGTGATCGAGTTCAAGGTCAACTCCATTACCACCGCCCGCCAGCAGACCCTCTATCTGGACGGCGCCGACGCGGCGCTGATGAAGGACAAGCGGATCCTGATCGTGGACGACGTCATCTCCACCGGCGAATCTCTCTTTGCCCTGGAGGCGCTGGTCAAGCGCTCCGGCGGCATCATCTGCGGCAAGATGGCGATCCTCGCCGAGGGCGATGCCCAGACCAGAGAGGACATTATTTATTTGGAAAAGCTTCCCCTCTTCGACCTTGAGGGTAATATCATAGGCTGAAAATCAAGAGAATCACATATACAAAGGAGACACAAAACCATGGGACAACCCTATACTGCTGCGGATAAACGCACACATTATTGCGGCACGCTGAGTGCCGCCAACATCGGCGAGCGCGTTTGCGTCACCGGCTGGGCTCAGAAGCAACGCGACCTGGGCGCGCTGATCTTCATCGATCTCCGTGACCGTACCGGCATCGTACAGCTTGCCTTTGACCAGACCACCAACGCCGATATCTTCAACGAAGCCTTCACCGTCCGCGCCGAGTTCGTGCTCTGCGCCAAGGGCGTTGTCCGTCCCCGCGGCGAGGGTGCCGTCAACAAGAACCTCGCCACCGGTGAGATTGAGATCGCCGTGGACGAGTTCAAGATCCTTTCCTCCGCTCAGACCCCTCCCTTCGCCATCGAAGAGAACAGCCGCGTCAACCCCGAGCTGCGTCTGCGCCACCGTTACCTTGACCTGCGCCGCCCCGACATGAAGGCGAACATCATGGCGCGCTCCGTCATCACCAAGCTGGCACGTGACTACTACGCGGAGAACGGCTTTGTGGATATCGAGACCCCCAATCTGGTCGCTCCCACGCCCGAGGGCGCGCGTGACTATCTCGTTCCTTCCCGCGTTCACGTCGGCTCCTTCTACGCGCTGCCCCAGTCCCCCCAGATCTACAAGCAGCTTCTGATGGTCTCCGGCTTTGACCGCTACTTCCAGATCGCTCGTTGCTACCGCGACGAGGACCTGCGCGCTGACCGCCAGCCCGAGTTTACCCAGATCGACACGGAGATGTCCTTCGTCACCGCCGAAGAGGTCATGGAGGTCCACGAGGGCTTCCTCAAGAAGCTGATGAAGGAATATCACGGCATTGAAATGACCGAGCCCTTCCTGCGCATGCCCTACGCGGAGGCAATGGAGCGCTTCGGCTCGGACAAACCCGATATCCGTTTCGGCTTTGAGCTGCAGAACCTCTCCGACCTGCTTGCGGGCACCGAGTTCAAGGTGTTCGCCGGCGCCATCGCCGCAGGCGGCTCCGTTCGCGCCATCAACGTCAAGGGCGCGGGCAGCTTCTCCCGCAAGGAGATCGACGCACTGACCGAGTTCGTCAAGACCTACCGCGCCAAGGGTCTGGCATGGCTCAAGTGGCCTGTGGGCGGCGAGATTTCTTCTTCCTACGCCAAGTTCCGTACCGAGGCAGAGAACGAAGCCATCCGCGCACGCATGGGCGTGGAGCCCGGCGACCTGGTTCTGATCGTTGCCGACGGCAATAACGACATCGTGTTCGACGCGCTGGGCAGCCTGCGTTGCCATTGTGCCAAGAAGCTGGGTCTGCTCCGTCCCGACGACTACAAGTTCCTCTGGGTCACCGAGTTCCCGCTACTGGAGTGGAGCGAGGAGGACGGCCGTTTCTACGCCAAGCACCATCCCTTCACCTCTCCCATGGATGAGGATATGCAGTATCTGGACAGCGATCCCGGTCGCGTTCGCGCCAAGGCTTACGATATCGTTCTCAACGGTACAGAGCTTGGCGGCGGCTCCATCCGTATTCACGATCAGGGTGTTCAGACCAAGATGTTTGAGATGCTCGGCATGAGCCAGGAGGAGGCACAGACCAAGTTCGGCTTCCTGCTGGAGGCATTCAAGTACGGCGTGCCCCCCCACGGCGGTCTGGCATTCGGTCTCGACCGTCTCGTCACCCTGATGCTGGGTCTGGAGGATATCCGCGACGTCATCGCCTTCCCCAAGGTGCAGAACGCTTCCGAGCTGATGTCCCGTTGCCCCGCCCCCGCCGATCCGAAGGCACTGGAGGAGCTGGGTATTGCCGTTGTGGGCAAGAAAGAAGATTAAAGGACGCGCCAAGGGGAACTTTTTTCAAAAAGTTCCCCTTGGATCCCCCTCAAAAACTTGATTCGTATATAGAATTTCAGATTGTTTCCGAGCAGGTTGCGGGGTGTTTCCTGCGACCTGTTTTTCGTAAAAATGGTATGGAGGTGAAGGTATGGCAGGGTTTCAGATTAAAATTCCGGGATTTGTCGGTACCGTGCTGACCCGTCTGCGGGAGCGCGGACACAGCGCCTATATCGTGGGCGGCAGTCTGCGCGATCTGCTGCTGGGCGGCGTGCCTCACGACTGGGACGTGACCACCTCGGCTCGCCCCGAACAGACCCTTGCCGCCTTTGAGGACTTCACCACCATCCCCACCGGGCTGAAACACGGCACGGTAACGGTGCTGGTGGACCGTATTCCCATCGAGATCACCACCTATCGCGTGGACGGTACCTACACCGACTCCCGCCGCCCCGACAGCGTGACCTTCACCGACCGTATTTCGGAAGATCTTGCCCGACGGGATTTCACCGTCAACGCCATGGCGTATTCTCCCGAGGGGGGCTTGGTCGATCTCTACGGAGGAAAAGAGGATCTGCAAGCGGGGATCCTGCGCGCCGTGGGTGAGCCGCAGCGCCGCTTTACCGAGGATGCCCTGCGCATTCTGCGCGGCTTCCGCTTCTCGGCACAGCTGGATTTCACCGTCGAGCCTGCCACCCTTGCCGCCATGAGCGACACCCGCGAAGGGTTGCGCAAGATCTCGGCGGAGCGCATTCTCGCCGAGCTCTCCCGCCTGCTCACCGCCCCTGCCGCTCCCCGCGCGTGGGGTGCGCTGTGCGGTGCCAAGGTCCTGCCGCTGATCCTGCCGCGCACGGCAGAGATACAAACGCGCCCCACCACGCAGACCGCCGCGGGACTTGACAACCTCCCTCGTGACCTCGCTCCGCGCATGGCGTGGCTCTTTTTCGGCATGCCGCAGGAGGACATCCGCGCCGATCTCGGTGCCCTCAAGCCCTCCACCAAGCTGAAGGAGGACGTGTTGCGCCTGACCGAGCGGACGGCACCGCCGACCGACGCGACCCCGCCCGCCGTCCGCCGCATGATCCGTCACTATGGAGATCTGACCGACGCGGTGCTGTCGCTGTGGGCTTGCGCGAGGTATGACGTCGCCGCCCTGCAGGAGACCGCCGATCAGGTACGCGCCGAGGGCTTTTGCCAAAGCATCGCCGACCTCGCCGTCAGCGGCAACGATCTGATCGCTGTCGGCATCCGCGGAAAAGCGTTGGGAGAGACCCTCAAGGCGCTTCTTGAACACGTCACCGACCGCCCCGAAGACAATCGGCGGGATATTTTGCTCTCTCTCGCTCGCCCCCAATAACAGTCCAACACGCGCCGAAATTGCGGCGCGTGTTTTTTTGCGTTTCCTCTTGTCAGGGAAGGTCGGATTTGGTATAATAATGTCGAAAACATTCCGAAGGAGGACCAAACATGAAAGAATCCTGCCATTTTGACCTGCGCCTGTCCGAGGACCTGCTGCGCAAGCTGATCGTCATCTCCGAAGCCGAAGGGCGCTCCCCCAACAACACCATGCTTCTGATGCTTCGCAACTATATCTCCTATTTTGAGCGCGCCAAGGGCAAGCTGGACCCCGCCAAGCTCCGCGCCGCCGACATTGAGGCGTGGGTCGCCCCCGCCGACGGTCAGAAAACGGACAACTGAAGGAGGCAGATATGGCTGAATTGAATATGACCAAACGAACCTTCTTCCGCCTGCTCTCTCTGGCGCTGGTCATCGGCAGCGTCATGCTGTACGTCCGCTCCCACACCCGTCAGATGGCGACCCCCTACCTCATCCAGGCGCTTCTGTTTCTTGTCATCTTCGGTGAGTATCTCACCTCCCGCTCCCGCCTGCTCTGGATGGTGCCCTGCGTGCCCGCCTTCATCTATCACGTGGTCCGTCTGGTCAATTTCATGCAGATGGGCGTATGGCGCACGCTTTATTTCTGGGAGGTGGCGCTATTGGCGATCACTTACCTACTCGCCGCCGCCCTCATCTGCAACCGCTACCGCCCGCCGCAGCTGCGCCTCGCCGTCCTGCTCCTCTTCGCCGTCTGCATCGGCTTTGGCGTCTGGGATATCATCGACGGCTGGTGGGTCATGATGAATCACACCTGGACCCCTCTCGGCGAGCGCATCTCTATGTTCATCTTCTATTACATCCCCGACACCATGTTCTGGATCTTCCCCTTCATTATGTTGGGCAAGCCGATCCTCGACAAAAAGTAAAACCTCCCCGCTGTCTCTTTCTGCACACTTGTGCGCGTTTGACAGCGGGGATATTTATTTTTGGCAACTTTTCAAACAGTAGTAGACAAAAAAGAAAAAACATGATACAATGGACACAAAGTTTATCATCGGAAAATCTCCCATGATCCTTCAATGAAATATAAAGGAGAGAACGCCATGGCAACCTATCTGGCGATCGATATCGGCGCCTCCTCGGGTCGGCATATCCTCGGCCGCATCCGGGACGGAAAAATAGAAGAAAAAGAGATCTACCGCTTCACCAACGGTGCCAAGGAGCAAAACGGACACCTGATCTGGGACGTCGAGCATCTGTTTGACGAGATCGTCAACGGTCTGCGGACAGCAGGCGAGATGGGCGAGGCTCCCGATTACATCGGCATCGACACGTGGGGTGTGGACTACGCCCTGCTCGACGGGAACGGCGAGCGCATCGGTGAGATCTTCTGCTACCGTGACAGCCGCACCGCGCCTGCTATTGAAACACTGCACAGTATCATGCCCTTCCGTGAGCTGTTCGCGCGTACGGGCATCCAGTTCCAGACCTTCAACACCCTCTATCAGCTCTATGCCGACAAGATGAGCGGCAAGCTGGAGAAGGCACAGTCCTTCCTGCTGCTCCCCTGCTATCTGAGCTATCTGCTGACGGGTGTCAAGCGTCAGGAATACACCAACGCCACCACCACCGGCATGATCAACACCGAGACCCACACCTGGGACCGTGAGATCCTCGCCGCCGCGGGGCTTCCCCCGCATCTGTTCGGTGAGCTGTCCCAGCCCGGCACCGTTCTCGGCCCGCTGACCGAGGAGATCGCCGCCCGCGTGGGCTACCGCGCCACCGTCCTGCTCCCCGCCACCCACGACACCGCCTCGGCAGTTCTCGCCGCACCCCTTGCCGCGCCTGCACCCTACATCTCCAGCGGCACCTGGTCCCTGCTCGGCATTGAGCAGAAGACGGCGCATACCGACGCCCAAAGCCTTGCCGTCAACTACTCCAACGAGGGAAGCCTTGACTTCACCTTCCGCTATCAGCAGAACATCATGGGACTTTGGATGCTCCAGAGCATCCGCCGTGAGCTGAGCGCGGGACTTGACGAACCCATCTCCTTCGGCGCGATCGCCGATATGGCGAAGAGCTGTGCCTTTGAGGGCATCGTGGACGTGAATCACCCCGATTTTCTGGCACCGCAGAGCATGATCGAAACGGTCAAGGCACACGCGCCGTGGGCAAAGACCGACGCGCAGGTCATCCGCTGTGTCTACGACAGCCTTGCCGCCTGCTACGCCAAGTCCATCAGCGATCTGGAGGCGACGGTGGGTGAGAAATTCGACACCCTTCATATCATCGGCGGCGGCTCCCGCGATTCCCTGCTCAACGAGCTGACTGCCGCCACCACCGGCAAGCGCATCCTGACCGGCCCCACCGAGGCGACCGCTCTCGGAAATCTGCTGATGCAGATGATCGCCGCAGGTGAGCTGAAGGACCTGAACGAGGCACGCGCCCTCATCCGCGCCTCGGTCGAGCTTGGAGAATTTTAAAATTATATAAAGACATCAAAATCCCCAAAACAGGAGGAACAACAACATGCTTTATCCGAAGAATCAAGCAAAAAAGCTCTCCCCCGAGCTTTTCCAAAACCCCACGAGTGAATATCGCGGCACCCCCTTCTGGGCATGGAACTGCGAGCTGGACGAGGCAGAGCTGCTTCGTCAGATCGGCGTCATGCAGGAGATGGGCTTCGGCGGCGCGCATATGCACGTCCGTTCGGGTATGGACACCAAGTATCTCTCCGAGGAGTTCATGAAGCTGATCCACGCCTGCTGCGACGAGGCAGAACGCCGCGAGATGCTGGCATGGCTCTACGACGAGGACCGCTGGCCCTCCGGCTTTGCGGGCGGCTACGTGACAAAGGATCCTCAATACCGCATCCGCAATCTGCTCTTCACCCCCACGCCCTACGAGCAGGATGCAGGCTCTCAGAAGTATCACCACAACGAGCAGGCGGTGGCGACCCGCACCGGCAACGGCAAGCTGCTGGGCGTATACGATATCGTTCTCGATGACAACGGCTGTCTCGCCTCCTATCGCAAGCTGGCGGATGGCGACGTTGCCAAGGGCAAGCTTTGGTACGCTTACATGGAGATCGCGCCCCTGAACCCCCGCTACAACGGCTACACTTACGTTGACACTCTCAACAAAAAAGCGATTGAAAAATTCGTGGAGGTGACCCACGAGGCGTATAAGCGCGAGATCGGCGACAAGTTCGGCAAGAGCGTACCCGCCATCTTCACCGACGAGCCGCAGTTTACCCACAAGACTACCCTGCGCTTCCCCGACGTGCCGGGCGACGTTTCCCTGCCCTGGACCGACGATCTGCCCGAGACCTTCGCTGCCGCTTACGGCGAGGATCTGCTGGCAGGCCTGCCCGAGCTGATCTGGGAGCTGCCGGACGGCAAGGTCTCCACCATCCGCTACCACTACCATGACCACGCCTGCGAGCGCTTCACCGAGGCGCTGGCAAGAACGCTGGGCAATTGGTGTGAAAAGAACGGTCTGGCGCTGACGGGACATATGATGAAGGAGCCCACCCTCTCCTCTCAGTGCTCCGCCGTCGGCGAAGCCATGCGTTCTCTGAGCGCCTTCCAGCTCCCCGGCATTGACATGCTGGCGGACCGCTATGAGCTGACCACCGCCAAGCAGGCACAGTCCGTTGCCCACCAATACGGCAGAGAGGGCGTCATGAGTGAGCTTTACGGCGTGACCACCTGGGACTACGATTTCCGCGGCCACAAGCTGCAGGGCGACTGGCAGGCGGCACTGGGCATCACCGTCCGCGTTCCTCATCTGGCTTGGGTCTCCATGCAGGGCGAGGCAAAGCGCGACTATCCCGCCTCCATCAACTATCAGTCTCCTTGGTATAAGGAATATTCCTACGTAGAGGATCACTTCGCGCGAGTTCACACCGCCATGACCCGCGGTAAGCCCATCGTCCGCGTGGGTGTGGTCCATCCCATTGAGTCCTTCTGGCTCCACTTCGGTCCCTCCGCGCAGACCGCACTGATCCGCGATCAGCTCGACAGCGCCTTCGACAACGTCACGAGCTGGCTGCTCTACGGCTCGGTCGACTTCGACTACATCTGCGAGTCTCTCCTGCCCGAGATCTGCCCCGCGGACACCGCCGCTCCCATGAAGGTCGGCACGATGGCGTACGACGTCATCCTCGTCCCCGGCTGTGAGACCATCCGCTCCACCACCTATGAAAGACTTGAGTCCTTCCGCAAAAACGGCGGTAAGGTCATCTTCCTCGGCAACGCGCCCAAGCTGATGGACGCCGTGCCCAGCGATCTGCCCGCACAGCTTGCCGAGAAGGCAGGCGGCATCGTGCCCTTTAACCGCGGCGCCCTGCTCTCCGCGCTGGATCCCTACCGCACCGTCGACATCCGCAACAACAGCGGCGAGCTCTCAAACAACCTGCTCTACCAGCTCCGCGAGGACGGCGACGACCGTTGGCTCTTCATCGCACAGGGCAAGCATCCCTACAACAAGGACGTCTCCCGCCGTCAGGATATTCAGATCCGTATCCGCGGCAAGTACAACGCCAAGCTGTATAACACGCTGGACGGCACCGTTTCCGATATCACCGTCCGCCATGCCGGCAACAACACCGTCATCTCCCGCGGTCTCTTCGGTCACGACAGCCTGCTGCTCTGCCTGACTCCCGCCGAGGAGGCATACACCGCACCCGAGGCACCCAAGAGCGACAGAAAGCCCGTGGCGCTGCCTGTTCCCACCAAGGTGGCTTTCACCCGCGACGAGCCCAACGCCCTGCTGCTTGACATGGCAAGATATTCTCTGGACGACGAGGCATGGAGCGAGGCACCCGAGGAGCTGCTCCGCATCGACACCCTCTGCCGCAAGAAATTTGACTGGGTACCGTGGGGCGGCGGCGCAAATCAGCCCTGGTGCATCGAGAAGGAACCCAACGTACACCGCATCCGCGTTCGCTTCCGGATCGAGAGCGCGATCGAGGTCAAGGGCGCCAAGCTGGCGTTGGAGACCCCCTACGACGCTAAGATCACCTTCAACGGAGAAGCTGTCTCCAACGTGGCTGACGGCTATTACGTAGACAAGTCCATTCAGTGTGTCGCTCTGCCCGTAGTGCCCGCCGGCATCAGCGAGCTGGAGGTCGAGTATCCCTTCGGTCAGCGCACAGCGCTGGAGTGGATGTATCTGCTGGGCGACTTCGACGTAGAGGTAGACGGCAGAAATGCCCGTATCGTTGCCGCACGCGAGAAGATCGGCTTTGACAGCGTGGTCGATCAGGGTATGCCCTTCTACAGCGGCGCTCTGACCTATCATCTGGAGACCGAGACCCACGGCGGCGATCTGGAGGTGACCGTTCCCCAGTATCGCGGCTCGGCTGTCCGCGTCACGGTAGACGGCGACGCTTCTCAGATGGTCGTTTACCAGCCCTACCGCGCTAAGTTCACCGACCTTGCCGCAGGCAAGCACACGGTGGACGTCAAGCTCTACATCCCCCGTACCAACGGATTCGGTCCCGTCCATCTGGCAGACGGCAACCATCCTTACCACAGCCCCGGTGTATGGCGCACCTCCGGCGACAGCTGGACCTATGAGTACAGACTGCTGGAGGAGGGCATCATCTCCGCTCCCTGGCTGAAGGAAGTATAAGCTTTACGTAAAACGATAACATCACGTTGCCTGAAAGCAACGCTCCCAAAGGGGCAGGAACCGACGCAAACACCGAGGGTTCCTGCCCCTTCGGGTCCCCGCCCGCAACTGCGTCCGATAGGAGTATTTCACCGGGTGGGCGAAGAGACCGGGCTTCTCCCGCGGCGACAGCGGCGTTCAGGCACATACGGGCATAACCGCAAAATCACTCATTTTTTCAATAACTCTTGCGAAAAAGCAAAGAGTTTGATATAATAACAGTACCATACATCCCATCCAACAGGAGGAACCCGAATATGCGTTTTCATCTCCGTTTTCTCTCGCTCCTGCTCTCTCTTCTGATGCTCTGCTCGCTGGTCACGGGCTGCAGCACACCGGAGCAACCAAACGAGACCGCCGCGACCACGGCATCCGACTCCACCGTCAGCGATACCGCAACGACAGCACCCGAGGCACCCGCCCCCGCAGAGATCCGACTCGTGGCGGACGGCAAGGCACAATATACCATCATCCGTGACGAGGATCTCCCGGCAGGAGCCCCTGAGATCACGCAATGCCTGACTATCGTCAACCAGGTCAAAAAGCTGACCGACGCCACCATGAATCTCGGCACCGACTGGTGGCGAAAAGGCGCGGAGCTTGACCCCGAAAAATATGAGATCCTGGTCGGATACACCGACCACCCCGAGACACAGCAGGTCATTGAAACACTCGGCTACGGTGACTACGTCGTGCGTGCCATCGGCAACAAGATCGTCATCTTTGGTTTTGATACCGCTTCGCTTGGCATGGCCGTTTCTGCCTTCAACAACGCGCTGCGCAAAGGTGTCAGCGAGGACGGAAAGAGCTTGACACTGACTGTTGCCGATATTGAGCGCTCCGGCACCCATAACAAAAAGCTTGCCGCGCTGCCCATATTTGAGGGCGGCACCTACGGCGCCTATTATCTGGCGGGCAACAACTGCGATGAGATCATCATCCGCAACACCACCCCCGATATGTACAATGCCTACCTCCAAAAGCTGGAGACTGCCGGCTTCAAGCAGTACACCACTCACACCATCGCGAAAAATCACTTTGCTACATACACCAATGACAAGTATACCGTCACCGCGGGCTATTATGATTATGAGACCTCCGTTCGCCTGCTGATCGAGCCGCTCGCCCCCGCGGTCGGACTGAAAGAGGACAATGTCTACACGGCAGTCACCACACCTCAGCTGACCATGCTCGGACAGTAATATACCGCAAGCGACGGCACACTCAAATCCAACGGTCAGTCCATCCTCATCCGCTGCTCGGACGGCCGCTTTATCATTGTCGACGGCGGTCACAACCGTACCGACGTTGCCAATGAGCTGCTCGCCACCATGAAAGAACAGTCGGCTGATTACGCCAAGACTATGAAAGACATTACTGTTGCCGCATGGATCGTCACCCACGCCCACGGCGACCATTTCGGTACGCTGGTCAGCAAGTATGACACTTTCCGCGGCATCACCGTTGAGCGCATTTTGGTCAACTTCCTCTCCGAGACCGAGCGTACGAAGGCGATCAATTCCTCCGATGTCGGCAAAAACTGGTCTGCCACCGAGGGCGGCGCCTACACCAAGATCCCCGCGGCCGCAAAAGCATTGGGTGCTGAGGTCCACAACATTCACGTCGGTCAGGTCTACCACATTGCAGACGTGGAGATGGAGGTGCTATACACCATTGAGAGCTTTGCGCCCGAGGTGTGTAACGCTCTGAACACCTCCTCCACCGTCATGAAGATGAACATCGCCGGCACCACCTACATGAGCACCGGTGACGCCACCGGCAACGGCATGGAGATCTGCGCCGATATGTACGGCGATTATATGCAGTCTGACATCGTTCAGGTCTGCCATCACGGCGGCGGCACATGGGGCAATGACCCGGGTGTGGTCAAGGCATATAAGGTGATCAATGCCCCCACCGTCCTCTGGCCTCGCGGATTTGGCGGTTATGAATCTGCCAAGGACGCAACGCGCAACGTCGTTCTCTATAAAGTCCCCAATTATAAGGAAGACTATGTCTCCGGCGCGATCGGCGATCTGGTCATCCTGCCGATGCCCTATACCGTCGGCTCGGGAACAGTCATCCGCGCAAATTGAAACCACATAAAATCATCCGCGCCCCGACCGGGGCGCGGATGATTTGTTTACAGGAAATTATTTTCTGACCATCGGCATTTCCGTCATGCGGAGCTTGGCACAGCCGTAGGGCACCAGCTCTACCGAGATCGGCTCGGAAATGGCTTTACGGGACTTGGGCGTCTTGGCGCAGACATTGTCAAAGCCATCACGGTATCCCCAATTCACGCGAGCAAGATTGGCACGGAGCGTCAGCATGGGCGCATCCTCGGCAAAAGCGCTGTCCTGTAGCTCATGCTCCACCACCTCCAGCGCCCCGTCGGCAAAACCGTACTGCCACTCGGAGACGGGAGACAGCTCCCAATCGCAATAGGGGAAGGTGCGGTCCACCCCGTTGCGGACGTATTCCAGCATCCGCTTCTTGTTTTCCACCTTAAGGGAGAAGACCAGCGGACCGTATTCTGCGGTGCGCAGATCGTGGGGACGGTTGACCAGCTTGGGCGCGAAGGTCAGCTCGACCTCCACACGGCTCTCGCCCGACCACTCACGGTGCACGGTATAAAATCCGCGCTTGATTGCAACCGCCTCGCCGTCCACCGTCATGGTCTGCGCAAATGCGGGAACGCGGATATCCAAGTCAAAGGTAACGGGCGACTGCGCACAAACAGTATAGGTCAGCTTGTCACGGTAAGGATAGTAAGTATCCAGAACAACGCGGACGGGCACGCCGTTGACTTCGGTATTGACCTCAGCAGGCACGAACACGCAGGAGGCGATACCGCGCGCCGAACGGGCGAAGGCAGAGAGGACCAGCTTGGGCCATCCCTGATTGAAATTGGCAGTACAGCAACCGAAGTTGGGTTCAAGCCCGAAAATATTCGCCTCTTTTCCGTTGGTGCGGAAGGGTGGATTACTCCAGAATCTTTCACAGGCGATCTGGTTGGAAAGCTGGACATACTGGTGAGACCACATATCCTCGCTGATGGTAGCGGGAAACGCGTTAAAGGCAACCTTTTCAAGACGATCAAACCACGCCGTCTTTCCAAACACCTGTCCCAGTGTTTCCATTGAGAACATCAGCTCCACCACGGCGCACAGCTCGCAGCCCTGCACGGGAGAGAGACCGGACAAACATTCATCGCCGGTAAAGATCCCTGCCGCCATGCCGTTGTATTTCATCAATGTGCGCCAGATCTTTTCGGGAATTGCGTCATTTTTCAGCCCTCTCAGCTCCGCACCCGCACTCTCACCCTTGACCGCCATGGCAGCATTGACCACGTGGGTCTCAAAGGTCCATTTGTTCAGCGGCACCTTCCACTTCTCCTCAAAGGTGAGATAATCCGCACCGCCGTCGTGAAGCATCTGCGCCAGCTCGCCGATCCAATCCTCATGACCCTGCGCCTCCAGCCACGTCAGCGCAAAGAAGGTCTCAAACCAACGCGCCTTTGCCCAGCGGTCGACCACGGTGGTGCCCGCCTTCATACGGTCATAGAAGTTGCGGAGCGCGCGGCGCAATGCCGGCTCGATCCGCTCGTCATCGGTGCATCCGTGCCAGACGACCAGTACCTTGGTCAGCAGGATCAGACCCCACATATCATAGGAGGAACGCTCCTCCTCGGTGCAGGGGCAGATCCAGCCGTCCTCCGCCTGCCCCGCGAGAATGGCATCCACGTATTTTTTCGCTACGGCGATCTTCTCCTCGTCGCGGAGCAAAAATGCCAGCGGGATAAAGCCGTCCAGCCAATAGGGCACGCGCTCCCAGCCCTCGGCGTCGCCGCCGATCCACTTGCTGTCGCGCACGTCGCGCCATACCTTGTAAAGCTGACCGCTCAGGCTCTCCGCTTGGATCTCCAGCTGCTTCTTCATCCATCCGCGAGGGGCGATCTCATAAGTCTTGAATGCGTTTAAAATCGGTTTCATCCGATACTCCTTTCTCTACTCTGTCCCGAATGCGCGCGTGCGCAAAGCTCGGTGAGCCGCTCTGAAATGATTGCATAGTCAAAGACTCCCGACCCGACAGATGCGGGTCGGGAGCCTGCAAAAGGTCTGCATGGGTCCGCGGTCTCCCGACTCTCGGAGTGCGTGGACGGCTTCGTTGTTACCGTTTCACGCTCACCTCTGCCGTCTGATGCCCCGGATCACTTGTCGCGGTGCTCCTGATAAGCCGTGAGAATCTTCTCCAGCTTCTTATCCCAGATCCTGGACTCCGCCTTCAGCGAGCTGGCGACCTTGTTGTTACCGGTCTGTACCGCGTTGCGGAAGACGGTCTCCAGAATACCGAGGTTGACCGCGGAAATACGGCCGAAGTCAATGTAGACAGAATTACGGATGATATCGTAGATCTCCACACCGATATCGTTGTTGGAATAGCGGAGCTTCAGATACTGATCGTAGTAGAAGGGGGTAACGGAACGGTAGTCCTCGGATGCGATCGCCTCCATAACGGTGGCAGACAGCTCGGGATTCTTGGCGACCAGCGGGATGCACCATACGTCAAAGCCGTTGGTGTTGACGGTTCTGTATTCCTCCTGGTCCTCGTCGTACTTCGGCACGGGAAGTGCGGTGTAGATGGTCGTATCGTCCATCTTGGTCACCTGGGTCAGGCAGCAAGCCATAAAGGCAGTCTGGGCGCGCTGCATGGGACCAAGACCTGTAGCGATGGCAGCCTCATTGCGGTGGAAGAGAGCAATCACCTTATCCACCAGATTGACCATCTTCTCCTGCTCGTCGTCCATGCAGACAAAAGCGATGCCGTCGTCACCGGTACGGGTAGCGTTCAGGCAGGCACCGTAGTAGAACATATCCAGACGGGACTGGTCCTCAATGGTCAGACCGTAGGGGATATCCACGCCGTCGGAGTTGACGTCGGTATGCATCAGAGAGGACATCTCATACAGCTTATCCAGCGTCCATTTGCCCTCCAGCACCAGCATGGTGGGGTCCTCTGCGCCATAGTTGTTCAGCATGGGCATATTGGCGAAGATCGCCTCTGCCTCACTGATGAAGCGGACGGAGGAGTTACTTGTGGTAAAGAACAGACTGTCGTGCTGTTCCCAATCCTTGACGCTTTGGCACCACCAGGGCATATCCAGATTGGGATAGACCTGATTTTTCAGATTGTAAAGATGCCCCTGAACAGCCAGCACCTGAGGCCAGAGGGAATAGGATGCGATCAGATCGTAGTTCTCGCCTGCCAGCGTTGCCTTGGAGATGAACTCGTTCTGATAGGTCCAACCACCGTCACAGTAGATGGGCTCAAACTTGATGCCAAGTCGCTCCTCGACAGCAACGTTGCGCATATACACGGTGTTATGTACCAGATTTTCGGGATTGTCCACGTCGGGAAGGATCTGGGAGCGTCCCTCCTTGTAGACCAGAACGGTAACGGTCTGACCGCCGTGGTCCTGCTCGGGAATATCGTCCAGCAGATAGCCGTTGGCATCGTGGGTGGGGGCGGTCTCCTCGACAGGCGCGGTGGTGGTCACCTCTTCCGTTTTGGTGGTCTCTGTGGAGTCCGTTGCTGCGGTGGTCTCCGCAGGGACCTCCGTCTTACCGCAGGCAAGGGCGGAGCATACCGTCAGACATGCCAGCAGCATAGCGAGCAGACGAATAAAATAATGTTCTCGTTTCATCATGGTTCCTCCTTACGGCTCGGATGTTTTTATTTTTTTGAAATCGGGATCACGGTGGTAACGCTGTTGTGATAATGCTCACGCGTCTTGATGGAGGTATCGCGCAGATAGAAATTGAACTCAAAGCCCTCCATGGTACCCAACTGACGGGGGTCACTCTCATATTTGCTCTTCGGGCATGCCCAGAAGCAGATATCGGGGTCGATGCACCGATACAGATCCAGACAAGCGCCGTTGGCGCCGTGGTGTGCCAACTGCAGCATATCGCTCTTGAGATAGGCACCGTAGGTGTCCGCCATCTGCTGGCAGATCGTTTTCTCACAGTCGCCTAAGATCATGATGGTCTTGCCACCCGATCTGATGCGGAAGGCGATGCTGGTGTGATTGACCCAGACATATTCCAGCGGGAACAGATCCTCGTGCGTAAAGAGGATCTCGATCTCGGCATCTGCCAGATACAGCTTCTGCCCCGCGTGGATGACGAAATGCTCGGCATCCGGCCAGTACTTTGTGATACTCTCGATAAACAGGCGGATCATTGGTTCAAACGCGGAGCGGTTGCTGTTGACGTCCGCCGCGTGCTGGACCGTTTCGTAGACGGGGAAATTATACGCCGCCATACGGATCTCTACCTGATCGTGATACTTGATCAGAAAATTGTTGGCAAGCGCCATGTGGTCGGGATGGGCGTGGGTGATGAACCATGCCGCGATGACAGGCTTCCCCCCGTCGGGCGTCAGCGACCGCAAGTAGGCGAGAAGCGCATCCTCATCCTTGGTGTTCGCCGGTCCGCCGTCGATGATAATGAAGGAGGCGTCCGCCAGCTGCATGATATAGGACATGCCCGCCGCCGTGTTCAGCTCCACGCCGTCGCGCTTGATCTGCGTGAAGGTGGTGTCGGTCACACGGGTAAAACTCGGCGCCTCGGTGGGCGGCAGATATCCCGTAGGTACGCTGACAATGCGGAGCGTGCCGCCCTGAAGGGAGGGATAGTAGCCGATATGGAGCGTCTTGCCGTCCGCGTGGGTGTAGGTGGCGTACAGATTCTGCCCCATGACGTTGTCGGTATATTTGACCCAGCCGGCATCGGTCAGCGTTTTGCCGTATGCCTCGTATTCCCCGTTCTTCACATGGCGCAGGCAGACCTCGATGCCCTCACGGGCGCTTTGGTAGATGCCCGCAACGTAGGCGCTCTCACTCTCGCAGGAGGGAATGGCATGCTTGCCGCCGTTGGTGGTGCCGCTGCGTGTCAGCCCTGCGGGCACGACCCATTTGTCCTCTCGCTCCTCCACGCAAGCCAGAAGCTCCTTCAGCGCCGCGCTCACGCCCTCTTCACTGTACGCGGTCACGATCAGCTTTTTTCCCTCCAGTCGCAGGGTCCACGAGGTGTAGTCAACATCGTTCATGCATTGCACGGAAAGTGCGCGGTCATGCACCATGCCGACCAGGATCTCACATTCCGTCTCGGCGTAGGATTCGGGATAGAGCTTGAGCCTTACGCCCGTTTTTTTCTCCAGATCCGAGATAAAATCCCGCGTTGCCATCGTTACCTCGGAGGAGGCGGTGCGCGCGTTGATCACCAGGTAGTCGCTTTTGCCGTTTTCCACCAGCACCGTGCCGGGGGCGACGGGCTCCGCGGAGGTCGCGGTGGTCTCCTCACTTGCCGAAGAGGCTACCGTCGTCGCTGCCGTCGTCGTCTCGGGCGTCTCCGCCCCGCAAGCGGGCAGACATACCGCCAGCGCCGCCAACGCTGCGCACAGCAGAGATCTCACGGCACATTTTCTCATATATCCGTTCACATTCATAGCATCCCGCCTTCCGGAACAAATGATTTTCTTCAATTCATTATAGCACGGGATCCTCCAAAATGCAATACGGTTTTTGCCAAAAGTCCCGCCACCGCCCGCGCTTTTTCAAACGCGCAATTGACAAAAACGCCCTTCTGTGTTAAGATGTTGTTATCATATCAAGCACGGAGGATGACGGCATGAACGGCATTATCATATCAAGCACGGAGGATGACGGCATGAACGGCATTATCATATCAAGCACGGAGGATGACGGCATGAACGGCATTATCATACACAATCACGAAATCTCCCCTTATTGGATCGAACGGCTGCGCGAGGCAAAGGAGCAGGGTACTGAGCTGGACGTTCTGGCACTTCACCCCGTGGGCGGCCGCAACGCCACCGACAGCCTGAACGGATTGATCGAACAGATCAAGACCCCCGCCTTTCGCACCTTCACCGAGCAGGTCGCCGACCTCGGCATGCAGTTGGAATACGAGATGCACACCCTCTCGTGGTTGCTCCCCCGCGATGAGTTTGCGCATCATCCGGCCTGGTTCCGCCAGAACGCGGAAGGTGAACGCACACCCGACGCCAATCTCTGCTGCTCCAACGAGGAGGCTCTGACCTATCTGGAGGAGCGTACCGCCCACCTCGCTTCCCTTCTGCCCCAGAGCGGCAACCGCTATTTTTTCTGGCTGGACGATATCGGCGGCGCACGCTGTCATTGCCCGAGGTGCCGCGAGCTGACCACCTCCGACCAGGCAATGACCGTCATCAACCGCATGCTCCGCGGCATCCGCCGCGTCAATCCCCGCGCCACCCTCTGCTATCTCGCTTATATCGATATGATCGCGCCGCCGACTCACGTGCGCCCCGAAGAAGGTATCTTCCTGGAATATGCCCCCATCAAGCGCGACCTCTCCCGCCCCATGTCCGACCCGACCTGCGAGAAAAACGCGGCGGAGGCACAGCACCTTGCCCCCCTGCTGGAATTCTTCGGCACCGAAAACGCGCAGGTGCTGGAATATTGGATGGATAACTCCCTCAACTGCCGCTGGAAGCTCCCCTACAAAAAGCTCCCCTTCTACCCCGAGGTCATCGCCGCCGACGCCGCCTTCTACCGCTCGCTCGGCTTTGCGCATCTGACCTCCTTCGGCTGCTTCCTCGGTGAGGACTATGCCGCCGAATTCGGCATTCCGCCCGTATGCGAGTACGCGGCATTACTGAAGTAAACAAGATCCCGCCGCGACGTAAACACGGCGGGATCTTTCTGTCATCATTCCGATATTTCCTCCGACCGCGCGCGGCGCGTCTCCAGCGGCGTTTTTCCGCGAACCGCCCGATAGGTGGCAATAAAATGCGACACGTTGTTAAATCCCGCCCGCATGGCGATCTCGGTGACGGAATCGTTCGTTGTCAGCAGCTCGCTCTCGGCATGCGAGATACGGATATAGGTCAGATATTGCTTGAAGGTCCGCCCCGTGACGGCACGGAACTGCTTGGCAAAATGGCTGTAGCTCATACAAAGATGGGCGGCGCAATCCTCGGGCGTGATGGGCGAGGCATAATTCTGCTCGATATACGTAATGCCGTCGAAAATGCGGCGAACCACATGATGTCCCAGCATCTGCGACGTTCCCTCCTCTGCCGGCGGCGGCAGATGCCGGATCAGCAGAATCAACAGCCGGATCGCCTCGGCACGGATATCGGAATACAGCAGCTCATCCCGTAATGCCAGTCGCTCCACATCCCTGATCCCTTTGGCTCCCTGTAACAGACCAATCATCGTTTTCCATTGCTGACGGACACACTCGGGAATGCTTTCGGCATCATAATAGACGTGTGTCAAAGCCGAACGGTCGAAAAAGCGCATAATATACGTGCGAGGCACATCGACAAATGCGGAAAACAGCAGATCGGGGTGAAGCTTAAGCGCATAATGCAATGTAGGTTCGTTATTTTTCTTCGCCAGCACGTGAACGGTGTTGGCGGGAAAGATCACCATATCCCCCGGCTTTGCCGTAAGCACCATCTCTTCATCCACCGTCACGATGTGCTCTCCTTTGACAAAACAGATGATCTCCACCGCCGGATGCAAGTGTGCCGTCCACTCATGCACCGGTCCGCTCGATGGAAAAAACTCGATCTTGCTCTTGGTCATCCGTTCAAATTCCTTTTCCAGATAAGCGCTCATACTCTCCCCCTCTCGTTCCGTCCTATGTTCCATGGCTTCAGTATACCGCATTTTTCCGAAAAACGCAAGCTAAAAAAACAAAAACAAAATAGTTTTCCGATATTTTTTCGGAGAAAAGTGATAGAAATCTACAATTGAACGCGATATAATGGCATTGACGAAGCATAGATTTTCGATATTCCGCCACAACACGGAAGGAAAGGAAAGAACATTATGAAAAAAGTGCTTGCCCTATTGCTGGCAATCGCCATGCTCGCCGCCTCGCTCGCATCCTGCGGCACCAAAACCGATACCCCGACAGACACGACCACGGCGACTGCCGCCGACGTGACTACACCGGCGCCTGCTGACACAACCACCGCCGAGACCGCGGAAACGCTCCCGCCCGAGCTGCAGGATACCCTGCCCGACGTCAAATACGAGGGCGAGACCTTTACCACGCTGCTGCGTGAATCCACCAAATACGAAATGCTGAGCGAGGAGATCACGGGTGATCTCGTTTCAGATGCCGTTTATGAGCGAAATCTTGCCGTCGAGGAGCGCTTTGGCGTTCAGCTCGACGTGCTGACCGAGCCGGGTGACTGGAGCCACAGAGACGCCTTTATGGCACGTGTCTCCAATTCCATTCTCGGCGGCGACCACGAATTTGACCTTGCCATGGGTCACGCATCCTACATCCACGCCATGCCCTCCAAGGGTCTGGCATACGATATGACCTTGATAGACAGCCTCGACTTTTCCAAGAAGTGGTGGCACAGCGGCTACATGGATAACGTCAAGATCAACGGCTCCATCTATTCCGCCGCAGGCGACATCGGCGTTACCGTTTACGAATATCTGGAGGTCGTTTTCTTCAACAAGAAGCTTGCCGAGGAAAACAAGATCACCGGTCTGTATGAAACCGTTCAGTCCGGCGCATGGACCTTTGATAAAATGATGGAATACGCCTCGACCGTCACCTCCGACCTGGACGGCAACGGCATTTACAACATGAGCGACCTCTACGGTCTTGCCATCGACGCGCACAACCTGCGCTATCTGCCCACCTATTGGCAGGCGGACATGACCGTCATCGGCAGCGACGGTCTTCGCGACTTCAATCTGCCCAATGAAAAATACATTGATTCCTACGACAAGGCATACGCCATGGTCTATCACTACGACCACGTCTTCTACGCGGGCGACAGTGAACACGATGACACCTCCATGTTCACCAGAGATCTGCTGCTCTTCCACACCGACCGTCTGGGCAAGGCGGCACAGATGAAGGAGATGGAATCGGAATACGGCATCATTCCCTTCCCCAAATACGATGAGGAGCAGAAGGAATACGTGTCCACCATCGACGACCCGTTCTCCCCGATCATGATCTTAAACAACGTTCAGAATCCGGATATGGCGGGAACCGTGGTGGAGGCGCTGTGCATGTACGGCTATGAAAAGGTCACACCCGCGTATTACGAGACCACCCTCAAGCTTAAGTATCTCAGCGACGAAACTGCCATGGGTATGATCGATCTGATCCGTGACAGCGTGATTCTGGATTTCGCTATGCTCTACAATTCACAGCTCAGCTCGGTATATTCCTATATCAGTAACAGCGTCCACAGCAATATCGCCAGCATCTCCTCGGGCATCAAGGCACAGAGCAAGGCATGGCAGAAGAGTCTGGACAGATTCTATTCCGTCTACGCAGGACTCGGACAATGATCCCTTAACACCGCACACATCCCCGCCGCGGCGGGGATGTGTTTTTCTTTGTTCTCTCTTGACACCTCTCCCAAAATACCTTATAATAAAAGATGAGCGAAACAACCCTTTATCACATTTTATTTTTGAGAAAGGAAAACGTATCATGAAAAGAGCACTATCCCTGATCCTTGCGATGCTGATGCTGGTCATGACGGTTGCCGCCTGCGGCGCAAAGCCGGACGATAGCACCGATACGACCACCACCGCACCCATTGGCGACACGGCGACCACCACCGCCGAGGTCACCACCACCATGCCTGAGGAAACCGTTGCCCCCGAGTTGCGCGATGACATTCCCGAGGTCAACTTCAACGGAGAAGCCTTCAAGGTCCTCATCCGCGAGGAGACCAAGCACGAGATGACCAGCCTTGAGGTCACGGGAGATCTGGTCGGCGATGCGGTCTATAACCGTGAGATCGCCGTAGAGGACCGTCTCGGTGTAGCCATTGAGGTCCACACCATCAAGGGTAACTGGGATTTCCGCAACGACTTTATCGCCCACGTTTCCAACTCCATTCTCGGCGGTGACCATGAATTCGACATTGCCATGACCCACAACGCCTATCTCGCATCCATGATCCTGCGCGGTCTGGCAACCGACATGAACGAGCTGGAGGACATCGACTTCTCCAAGAAGTGGTGGTGCCAGAAATACGTAGAGAATATTGCCATCAACGGTAGCGTTTACTCCGCCATGGGCGATATCGGTGTCTCCCTGTACGAATATCTGGAGGCGACCTACTTCAACAAGAAGATCGCCGAGGAGCACAAGATCACCGATCTGTATGAGCTGGTAGAGTCCGGCAACTGGACCTTTGCCAAGATGATGGAATACGTCAAGCAGGTCGGCTCCGACCTCAACGGCGACGGCAAGCTTGATCAGAACGACCTCTTCGGTCTCGCCATCGACAACCACAACGTCCGCTATACCGCCACCATTTGGCAGACCGAGATCACCAAGCCCACCGAGGACGGCAAGCGCACCTTCAACCTGCCCAACGAGCGCTATGTCAACTGCTACGAGACCCTGTACCACGGGATCTATGACAACACGCAGGTCCTCTATGACGCCTCCAACGTACACGGTCTGAAGATGTTCACCAATGACCAGCTTCTCTTCTTCACCGAGCGTCTTTCCCGCGCGGCACACATGAAGGAAATGGAGTCCGAATACGGCATCATTCCCTTCCCCAAGTATGACGAGAACCAGACGGAATACGTTTCCGCCACCCGTGACTCCCACTCCGGTCTGATGGTCGCAAACAACATCCAGAATCCCAAGCTGGTGGGCACCACCATTGAGGCACTTTGCATGTACGGCTACAAAGAGGTCACTCCCGCCTACTACGAGACCACCCTCAAGCTCAAATACCTGAGCGATGAGACCGCCATGAGCATGCTGGATCTCATTCGCGACAGCGTTGACTTCGATTTCGCGATCCTCTACACCGTCCCGCTGAGCACCATGTATTCCTTCTACGGTGCGCAGATGGATAACGGCACCGCCAGCATTGCCGCCGCCGTCAAGGCGCAGTCCAAGGCTTGGCAGAAGCTGCTTGACAAGATGTACGAGGACTTCGACAAGGTCGGTCAGTAACATATTTCAAATCCCGCACCCCGCCACAGGGGTGCGGGACTCCGTTTTTCGGTGTATCCGCCGTTTTCTCTCAAAAGAACTTGACATATTCCGGTTGGGAGTGTATAATACAATTGACCTCAATTGTTTTTGACATCTTCGGAAAGGACGTACAAACATGAAGAAAATCGTGGTATATCTCTCTGCCCTGCTTCTGCTGCTGGGTGCCATGCTCGCCTGCGATACCACCGAGCGCGAGGTGAATGAATCGGCAAAGGAGGAGTCGGAGGTCATCACGCTGATGATGGATCAGACCGACCGCATATACCGCCGCCACCGCAAGCACAGACGGCGTTTTCACATCACCACTGAGCCGGCAGAGATCTCTGCCGTCACGGTGTCCCCCGACCCTGTCCCATAACAAGAAAAGCCGACTCCGCGGAGTCGGCTTTTCTT
>JAFTMG010000020.1 GCA_017452525.1 Clostridia bacterium | reverse complement strand
TCGCCGCTCGAAATGGGGTTATTTAGTGTACGATACGTGACTGTTGTATTCAAATTTGTCGGCAAGCTTTACAGACGAAGCGATAACGATTTGGATAAATCAATGATAACCGCCCCGTGTCACACACTAAACAGCCCCATTTCGTGCGGCGAGCGCCACGGCAGCCAAAACGGCAGGGTCTCGGCGGTGCCTGACGTTTACGAAGTTTGCCCGCTCGAGCCATGCAAGGGAGGTATCCGTCAGCGGATCAGTAAACGCCCCGCCCAGTTCATATCCGTCAACAGCGAGATAAACACCCCGCCTCATACCCCTGCCACAAAGATTTTAGGAGAGTCCAGAGGACCCTTCAAAAAAGGGTCCTTTGGCGGGTGCAGGGCAGAGCCCTGCCTTCGTTCGCGCCCCGATACCTCCACCCCTATAAACCCAAATTTGAATATCGCAAATACTTGACGTTCCGACCCGAAAGAGTCGGTCACGAAACGACGATCCGGCAGCTGCTGCCGCCGCTCAGCGCTTTGGTGACGACGATCTGCTTGTCGATCTTGGATTTCAATTCGCCCACGTGTGAGATGATGCCGACGAGACGGTTGCCGTCGGACAGTTCCTGAAGCGTGGCAATGGCAAGACGCAGGGAATCGTCATCGAGGGAGCCGAAGCCCTCATCCACGAACATGGTGTCCAGATGCACCCCGCCTGCCGAGGATTGGATCTCGTCCGAAAGACCGAGCGCCAGCGCAAGGGAGGCTTTGAAGGACTCGCCGCCCGAGAGAGAATGGATGGGGCGGACGGTGCCGTTGTAGTGATCGATCACGTCCAGATCCAGCCCCACCTGCGATTGACGGTTGACGGAGACCTGACGGCGGATCAGATCGTACTGTCCGTTGGTCATCTTTTGCAGGCGGCGGTTGGCGCGGACCAGAATGCGGTCGAAGTAATTCATCTGGATATAGGTCTCCAGCATGATCTTTTCTTTTCCCGAGAGTCCTCCGTTTGCCGTATCCGAGAGGGTATTCAACCATCTGAAATGTGCTTCCAGCCGCCGTGCGTCCTCCGCGGTCTTTTCGATGCTCGCCAGACACCGTTCGTTGTTATGGAGTCTGGACGCGAGTGTTCCCGCCGCCGTCCGACGTGCTTCTACCCGCTGTTTCAGGGCATCCCGCCGTTGCACCTCTGCCTCAAGGTCGATCCCGCAGCCCTGCGCTACGATCTGCTCCAGCGCGGACAGCTCCCCCTTCAGGGCGGACAGTGCCTTATCGCATTGGGCGTACGTGTCGGCGGCTTGCTCAAACGACCTTCTGAGGTCTTCTTTTTTGGCGAGTAACGCCCGATGCGCCTTTTGGGCGTCTGCCCTGGTGTCGAAGAGCAGTACCCGGAGCAGATTGCCTGCCTGCTGCTTCTTTTCGGTCTGCGTGGCGGTGTCTGCGGCAAGCGTATGGGCATATCGGCTCTGTGCTTCCCGCCGATCTGCCAGCGCCTGCTCTTTCATGGGTAGCTCGCGCTCCAGCCTTGCCTTTTCCTCCATCCGCTTCGTCTCCTCGGCGATGCGTTGACTCAGGCGCAGCAGCTCTTGGTGTATCTTCTCGGTCTCCTTCTCCAGACGAGCGGAGAGTGCCTCGGGGTCATAGGCGCCGAGAAGCTCCTCCGCTTGCTTTCGGATATGCAGGTCGGATGCCTCCGCCTGTCCTTTGAGCCTGCCGCATTCCGCGCTCTTTGCCCCTTCCTCCTTTTGTGCCCGCTCCATCTCCCGCTTCAGCTTTTTCAGCTCCGCTTCGGTGGGCGCATCCTCGGATGCCTCCGCAGGTCTTGGGTGGTGGGTGGAGCCGCAAACGGGGCAGGGGGCACCGTCCTCCAGCTTGTTTGCCAGAATGCCCGCCTGCTCGTTGAGAAAGGCGCGGTTTCCCGCGGCGTACCTTTCCTGCGCCGCCTGCGAGGCGTCGGCAAGGGTGTGGTATTCCGTCTGCTTGCGCGTAAGGTCCTCACAAAGGTCGCGGTAGTGAGTCAGCTCTTCCTTGAAGGTGTCCAGCTTGCTCTTCTGCTCCATGAGCCTGCCTCTTTCCACCTCTGATTTTTCCTTGCTTGCCTCGGCGTCGGAGAGAAGTCGGATCCGCTCGCGGGTTGCCTTGATCTCCGCCTCCGTGCGTTCTGCTTCTGCCTCGGTCTCTGCCTGCTTGCCCCGCACCGTGTCGATCTCCTTGGCAAGAGCGGCGATGTCCTTGGTCAGCGTGTCCAGCGTGTCGTATTGGGGCAGTTCCGCCTCCAGAGAGGCGATCTCCCGATCGGTCCGATCCCGCTCGGGTTGCCTGCTTTTTTCCGTCTCCAGCCGTTTTTGGGCGTTTTCAAATGCTTCGACCAGCGCGGGCAGGAGGCTTTGCTTTTGCGCAAACGCTTTTTTATTTTTGGCGTATTCCTCCGCCTTGCCCACGTTGGTGTTGACGGTCTCCAGCTTCTTGGAGCCCGTCAGCACATCGGCATTTATTCCCTCCAGCGTCCACGCATCATCCCGGATGATCAGCGCGAGCAGTTCTACCGTGCGCTCCGTGGGAAGCGCACCCTTCTGGGCGAGCTCGATCTCGTCAAGGTAGGCGTTTTCGATGGCGCAGTCGATGTCCCGGGCATAGGCGGTGATGCTTTTTTTCGCGTCTGCAAGCTGTCCGTAAAGCGCGCGTGCCTCCTCCTTGAGCTTGCTTTGGATCTTTTCAAATTTTTCCGTCTTGAAGATCTGGCGGAAGATTGCCTTGCGCTCCTCGGTCTTGGCGAGAAGCAGCTTCAGAAAATCGCCCTGCGCGATCATGGCGATCTGCAGAAACTGTTCCCGATCGATCCCCATGATCTCGGTGACGGCTTTAGTGACCTCTTTCTTACTCTTGTCCACGATGCGTCCGTCGGGATATCGCAGCTCCGCCCGTGCCATTTGCTTGGTCATGCCCTCGCCCCGTGCCTTGGGGCGCTCGTATTCGGGATTGCGGCGGACGGTGTAGGTCTTTCCGTTATAAACGAAGGTCAGCTCCACGAAGGTGTCGGCGGTGGGGTCGGCGTATTTGGAGCGAAGCATGGAGTCGTCGCGGGTGCTGCCGCTCGGCTCGCCGTAAAGGGCGTAGGTAATGGCGTCGAAAATGGAGGTCTTCCCCGCGCCGGTGGTGCCCGTGATCAGATAGAGCCCGTTTTCGCCCAGACGGTCCAGCTCCAGAACGGTCTCTCCGGCATAGGGTCCGAATGCCGATATGGTCAGTTTGATCGGTCTCATGCCATCTCCTCCTCGATCTTTTCGATCAGTTCTTTCATATATGCGCTCTGCTCGTCTGACATGACGGTGTTGTTCTGCTGCTCGAAAAATTCCGCAAACAGCTCGTATGCCGATCTGGTCTCGGTATCTGTCGCGCCGGTAACGGTGCGGTTGGCGCGGGTCCGCGTGTTGTCGTAGTCGAGATGCATCAGGCGCGGATAGATCATGCGCAGCCGTCCGATGGCGTCGGGAACGTCCTCCTCGTCGGTCAGAAAGATGCGCAGATAGCGGTCGATGATCGGATTGTTCATATAGAAACCAACGTCGGTCAGCTTGGCAAAGGTCCCCTTGATCTCGTCCATATCGTGCATCGGGGTCAGCGGCAGGGTGCGCACGGTCAGCGCGCCTTTTTCGCCCAGCTCCACTACGGTGACAGATTTCTGATGCTTGATTTCGGAAAAGGAATATTTGAGGGGCGTGCCGCAGTAGCGCACCCGCTCCGAGCCGCAATTCTGCGCGCCGTGGATGTGCCCGAGCGCGACGTAGTCAAAGCCGTCGAAGACACCGGCGTCCACGTTGTCGGTGCCGCCCACCGAGATCTCCTCCGATTCGCAGGTGCGGGCTCCCGTGACGAATTGGTGCGTGATCAGCACGTTGCGCGCGGAGGTGTCGATCTGCATCTCGCGGATGGCAACGCGCACAGCGTCGGTGTAGGTCACGATATCCTCGTCCTCGCAGAAGCGGCGCACGTGCGAGGGCTTGAGGAAGGGAAGCATGTAGACGTTGACCGTGCCGTGTCCGTCCTCCATGGGAATGGGGGCAACGTGCCCGTTATAGACCGGCGAGAGGTGGATGCCTGCGGCGTTCATGATGCGGGCACCGAAGGCGATGCGCTCGGGGGAATCGTGGTTGCCGCTGATGACGAAGACCTGCAGGCGGCGCTTGGCAAGCTCCACCAAAAAGTCGTCAAACAGCTGTACCGCCTCCGCCGACGGGACCGATTTATCGTAAATATCTCCCGCAAGCAACACGCCGTCGGGGTTCTCCGCGTCAATCATGCCAAGGATCTGCCGCAGGATCGCGTCCTGCTCCTCCAGCATGGAAAACTCGTTCACACGCTTGCCGAGATGCAGGTCCGAGAGATGGATGTATTTCATAAGGTGACCTCCGGTCTTTGATGCTTTTATTATATCAAAAAGCGCACGGCTTTGCAAGGGGAGGGAGGAGGGCGGTGCGGAAAAAAAGCGTGTTTTCCGTCGGACGATTGACAAAAGCGCCGTTTCATGCTATAATGGACCAAACTGCCACCGGGTAGGAGATGCGAGAGCATCCGTCTGCACATCGTTAGGTCTCAGAAGATGTGTATGCGGGTGCTTTGTTTTTTGGAGGTCGTGATGAAGAAGATACTGTCCTATTTTTCAAGGTTTGAGTGGACGCTGTGGCTTTCGTCTGTCGCCTTGGTCATCCTGTCTTTTCTGGCGTTCGATCGGGTGAATAATCTGACGCTGTGTGCCTCGCTGATCGGTGTCACCTCTCTGATCTTCCATGCCAAAGGAAATCCCTTCGGGCAGGTGCTGATGGTCCTGTTCAGCCTGCTTTACGGCATCATCTCCTATACCTTCGCCTATTACGGCGAGATGATCACCTATCTTGGCATGACAATGCCGATGGCGATCTTCGCGCTGGTCTCCTGGCTGAGAAACCCATACAAGGGAAATCGCGCCGAGGTCAGGGTGAACGGCATCGGCAAAGGGGAGTGGGGGCTGATGTGGATTGCCGCCGCCCTCGTCACCTTGCTGTTTTACTTCATTCTGGCGTATTTTCACACGGCAAATCTTCTGCCGAGTACCCTTTCGGTCACCACCAGCTTTGTAGCCGTCTATCTGACCTTCCGCAGATGCCCGCAGTTCGCGCTGGCGTACGCTGCCAACGACGCGGTGCTGATCGTGCTGTGGGTGTCCGCGAGCTTTGCGGATATTCACTACGTTTCCGTTGCGGCGTGCTTCGTGGCGTTTCTGTTCAACGATATCTATGGCTACGTCAGCTGGCAAAGGATGAAAAAGCGGCAGGCGTCGTAATGGAAAAGAGACGGCGGAGCCATGGAAAAAGGCAGACCGATCTTGTGTCGGTCTGCCTTTTCCGTTATGTTTGCGCGCGCGGCGCACGGTGTTTTCTTTTGTCCCGCGTCGCCTCAAAGCTGACGCCCACGAGAAACTGCACCACGTCGTCGGGCGCGTCGGGGAGCAGCACCGAGATCCAATGCAGCTTGTTCATATGGTAGGCGGGATAGACCCCGTCGGCGGGACCGAAGGAGCCGAACATCTCGGTCGGCAGCTTGAGATTGACCACGTCGATCACCTCGTCGCTGTCAAACTCGAATTTTCGCCGCGAGACCCCCATGACGAGCGCATACCACTTGCGGTTGCCGCCGTGCCGGAGAACAGCGGTCTCAAAATCCTCGTCAAACGGATAATCGGGGGCGGTGGCGTAGGTGGTTGAGCAGTATTCGAGAAATTGTTGTCTTGTCATGGTTTGGCTCCTGTTTTTTCCGTGCATGAATGGTTTGTCAGCTTATATGACCAGCGCGATGATACTTCATCTTTTCTTATAGATCACAAGCTCGGGGTTTTTGCCGTCTTCTTCGTAGGTGCAGACGAGGAGAAAGTCCATGCTCGCGGCGATGCCGAAGCAGCGGGTGCCGTCGAATTGGCATTCGAGCTGGGTGGCGAGATAGGTGGCGTTATCCTCCAAAAACTTGACCTTTTGTCCGTTGGGGAGCGTATATTCCAGGTTGATATAGCCTCCCATGAGGAAGTTCAGCGTCCTGACCTGCGGCATGCCCTCCACGTGCAGGTCGTTGAGCTCGCGGATGAGCTGTTGCTTCATTTCCGCGAATTTTTCATCCCCGCCAAGCTCGGCGTACCGTTTCCAATAGTTGAGGGTGGGGAGCTGCTGCTCAAAATAGGCTCTTGCCTGATCCGCCGGCCAGTTTTCGCTTGACATGTGTGCCACCAAAAAGTCGGTCAGCTCCTCCAGGCTCGTATAGCAGAAATTGCCGTCGGCATAGCACCATTTGCAATATTCTTCGTTGAAAGATCCGTCGGGCTCTTTACTGATATTGCCATCCTCCAGCGGCATGCCGCAGCACTGGCAGATCAGATGCTGAGGCGAGCCCAGCAGGGTGTTGATGGAAACGTCAAGCTCCTTGGAGAGCAGCTTCAGCGTTTCGGTGTTGGGGACCGTCTCACCGTTTTCCCAACGGGAGACTGCCTGTCTTGTGACGAATACCTTTGCGGCAAGCTCCTCCTGCGAGAGCCCTTTTTTCGTTCTGAGCTTAAGAATGATATCCTTGGTTTCCATCATTACACCGCCTTATCTGTTGATGAATGTAGTATATCACAAGTTGTCACGCATGGCAAGCAACTGTCTGTTGCTCTCACATGCCCGGCGTTTTTTTCGGGATACCGCGCTCGCAGGGGACCTTGGTCTGGCAGAGACCGCAGCCGTAGCGGGGGTGGTGGATGACGGCGGAGCGCTTCTGAAACTGCCCGCATTTGGAGTGATCCTTGCCCGTTTCAAGATCAATGGCGTCCGCGGGACAGCGGCGGATGCAGGCACCGCAGCGGGTGCAGTATTCGTAGACGTCGGTATAGGGGCGCCCGTCCGCCTCCAGCGGCAGGGTGACGATGACGCTGGTAAAGCGTCCTGCCACACCGCGGGCGGTGATCAGACCCTTGGAAAGCCCGAAGGTGCCCAGCCCGCAGACGTATACCGCGTGCCGCTCCGACCAGCGGCTGCCGTAGGTCTTTTCGTTGATCCCGGGGTAGCCCTCAATGCCTTTTCCGGCAGAGAGCTGCTGAAAACGGGGATCAATGCAGGGCGCGCAGGCATCGCCGCCCTCCTCGCACAGCCGCTCGCGCAGCGCCTTGGTATAGGCGTTGATGAACGCCTGACCTTCAATGCGGGCGTAGGTCCACAGCTTGGAGGGCTGCCCTTCGGCACGGCGGTTGCTTTCCAGCACCGCCTCGCTCATGGGGAAGAAGAGGGAAGCGATCGCTTTTGCCCCCGTCAGCCATTCCTCGGGGCTCATGTGCCAGGGGCCGATGACCTCGGGTGCCTTGAAGCGCGCGAACAGGGCATCGTCTGCCGCGCCAAAGCCGACGAGGGGCGCGTCAAACAGGGCGGTGCCCACGTATTGGGGATCGATCGGATCCGTCTCTCGCAGGACGTTGCCCGGAACGGTTCGGTACAGTTCTTCACACAGGTCCCGTATCTGTTGTTTATTCATCTGCAGATCCCTCCTTTTCTTCGTTAGGTGATCGAAATGCCTTTTTCATATAGTCGATCCGCGCCGCCAGCGCCGCTTGGGTGGTGGGTGCCTTTTGCACGATGTCAAAGCCATGCATGGTGCCGCGGGTCTCGTTGAGCGTCACGGGGACGCCTGCTTCACGGAGCTTTTGGGCATAGAGTATGCCGTCGTCATGGAGGCAGTCAAATTCTGCCGTTTCGATATATGCGGGGGGAAGTTCGTCAAAGCATTCGGCTTCCACGGGGGAGTAATAGACGTAGTCGGGGCGGTTTCGCTCTGCGTGCGTCATGGGGGAGATGCGATGGGAGAGGGAGGAGTTCCACATGGGCGTGTCGGTGAATTTTTGGCAGGACTCGCTTTGGTTGCGCGCGTCGAGATAGGGGTAGGGGAGCATCTGAAAGGCAAAACGGACGGGATGGCGGCGCTCCCTTGCCATCATGCATACACCCACGGCAAGCGTGGAGCCGGCGCTGTCACCGCCGATGCCGATGCGGGCGGGATCGATGCCGAGTGTCGCCGCGCGGTCATAGGTCCAACACATCGCGGCGTAGCAGTCCTCAAAAAAGACGGGGTGCGGATGTGTCGGCGCCAGGCGGTAGTTGACGAATACCACGCGGCAGCCCAGCTCTCTCGCGTAGCGCATGGCGTTTTTGTAGTGATATCCTGCGGCAGGAAGGACGAAGCCGACGCCGTGAAGGTAGATCAGGCAGGGCGCGCTTTCCGCCGCCGACCCGGGCGACATCAGAAAGCACTCGATCCCCTCGCCGTCAAAGCTTGCGATCTCATGGCGGGTCACCTCCAGCGTCGGATCCTTGTATAGGTACCGCGGGGTCCTCATGTGCGGCACCGCCATTGCGAGAAAGCGCTCGCTGATGGGCGGCGTGAAGTGGGAAAAGGGGAAGAATTCCTTTTTGATCGGGTATTTCATAGGCGCTCCTGCTTTTTTGATTTTACGGCTTCATTATATCAAAAAAACGGATAGGATGCAATACGTTTGGAGGGGAATTTCCGCGCCGCATTCCTTGCCGCCGATATTTTTCGACTTTTGCACATTGACATCGGCACGAAAAAGGTGTATGATGATGTAAAAGAGGACTTTCGGATTTGGGGAAAGATGAGGTGAGGCGTATGGACACCTGCGAGGCGGTAAGCGATTTTGACCGCGTGTTGACCGACCGAGCCTCCCATATCGGCTATATGCAAGGCTCGGAGAAGGTACTTTTCATCAAAGGAGGGCAGGGCGGCTCGATCTACGGATACCGCAACAGATATCTGGACCTTGCCGCGCGTGTCCGCCGCAAATACGGCTGTTCGGTGTTCGTTGCCGCCACCTCGGAGGATGACAAAGCGAGCCATGACGGCGAAATGCGGACCGTGCGGGAGCTGGTCAACGATCCCGCCTATCGGATATACTATCTCGGCATCTCCAAGGGCGGCTTGATCGGCTGCTGGTACGGTGCGGACGAGCCGCGGATCCGACGGATCGTTACGGTGAACGCGCCGCTGATGATCAATTTTCACAACCGCACCCGTCCTGCCTTGAAAAAGCTGACAGGGGATCGCCTGACGATGGTGTACGGAAGTCGGGATCCGTCCTATCCCTATATCCCCTTCGTCAGAAACTGCGCGGCGGTAAGGATCCTTGACGGGGCGGGGCATAATCTGGAAAATTCGCCCGTCAGCCTATCTTCGCTGGTGGAGGAGCTGTTGTTGTTTGATCTGCGATGAGGGGCTTTGGAAATTAAAAATGTGAGGCAAATGGAGGGGAATAAACGGTATAACGCTCGGAGACACTGTTGTGTATTTTCCGAAAATTCGGTCCGGATCGCGGAGGAGAAGGGCTGCAATCCAAAGTGGTATTGATATTTACATTGGGGTGGGCGATCTATTTGAAGATTTCAAATTGGGGTTTATCGGGGTGGAGGTATCGTGGCGCGAACGAAGGCAGGGCTCTGCCCTGCACCCGCCAAAGGACCCTTTTTTGAAGGGTCCTCTGGACTCTCCTAAAATCTTTGTGGCAGGGGTATGAGGCGGGATGCTTATTTTGCTCTCGCCGTGGAGGTATCGGGCGGGGCGATT
>JAFTMG010000141.1 GCA_017452525.1 Clostridia bacterium | reverse complement strand
GCTGCCGTAAAATGTCAAATTGGGGTTTATCGAAGAGATAGAGGTTAAATTTTGTAGGGACCGGCGTCCCCGACGGTCCGTTTACGGACGGTTTGTGTTCGCCAAACCCTTGTGGGGTGGACCGTCGGGGACGCCGGTCCCTACAAGAAGGGTGCCGCATGGCGGTTGTTCTGTTTCTACCAACACCCCGATAAACCCAAATTTGAACATCAAGAACCAAAGAACCCGACTCCGAGGAGTCGGGTTCTTTGGTTCTTGATACGTAAGTAGATCAGCCGTTGTAAGCAGCCTCATCGCAGATCAGGGTAACGTCTGCGTGGCAGGCGAGGAAGGTGGCGGGGGTCTGGGTGGTCATCACGCCGGAGAGCATCTTGACGATGGCGTCGTGCTTGGCGGCACCGCTTGCCATGATGACGATCTTGCGGGCGTTCAGAATGGAGCCCATACCCATGGACAGTGCCTGCTTCGGCACGTCGTCCTCGGAGGCGAAGAAGCGGGAGTTTGCCTTGATGGTGGAGGGGGTCAGGTCGGTGAGGTGGGTGTAGGGATACAGCTTCTCACCGGGCTCGTTGAAGCCGATATGACCGTTCTGACCGATGCCGAGGATCTGCAGGTCGATGCCGCCGAGAGAAGCGATGAGCGCTTCATAGCGGGCACCCTCAGCCGCGCCGTCCTTTGCCTGACCGTCGGGAACGTTGGTGTTTGCCTTGTCGATGTTGACGTGGTCAAACAGATGATAATTCATGAAATAACGGTAGCTCTGATCGTTGTCGGGGGTGATGGGGTAGTACTCGTCCAGGTTGACGGAGCGAACGGCGGAGAAGTCGAGCTCGCCTGCCTCATACTTCTTGACCAGACAAGCATACATGCCCTCGGGGGTAGAGCCGGTTGCCAGACCCAGCACGCAGTTGGGCTTCAGGGTGACCTGTGCCGCAACGATATCGGCGGCTTTGGCAGACATTTCAGCGTAGTCCTTGCAAACGATAACTTTCATTTTGAAATTCCTTTCACGGTTTTGGGTGAAATTCCCTTTTTTGACATTCTCATTGTATCACATTGCACGAAAAATGTCAACGGGTCGGAGGATTTATTCCCGCGGCGTGGGGAGAAAAAAGGATCACGGCTGCCGTTTTGCGGCGGCATCCGTGATCCTTCCTCCTGCTCAAAAAAGTCAGGAATCGGTTCTGGCTTCCTTTTGCGCCTCCAGATAGGCATCTGCCTTTTCCTTGGCGGCGCGCATGGCATCCTTATATGCCTTTTCGTATTCTGCCAGCTTGGTGTTCATTTCCTCCTGCATCTCCTCCACGCGTGCCTTTTCATTTTCGGTCAGATCCTCCTCCATGCGCGCGCAGGTGTCGTCGATCTTGCGCTGAATGGCGGCGAGCAGGTCGTCCAGATCCTCGTAGGTCTTGACAGTGACGGAGAATTGCATGCCCATCAGCGCGGCGGTAATGGAGGTGAGACCGTCCTCGCGGATCACGGAGGCATCCGCTTGCAGGCGGTCAAACATCACCAGCACCTTGTCGTATGCCGACTCCAGTGCGGCGCGGTCCTCGGGC
This sequence comes from Clostridia bacterium, assembly GCA_017452525.1. Classification (GTDB taxonomy): domain Bacteria; phylum Bacillota; class Clostridia; order Oscillospirales; family CAG-272; genus RGIG3947. The sequence continues at coordinate 9,750 of JAFTMG010000141.1, read as the reverse complement.
TCCATGTTCTTGTAGACACGGTTGATATAGGCGTTGACGCTCTCCTTGGTCACATTACCTTCCTCGTCGGAGATCTCCTTGCGGAAGGCTTCGTATTCCGCCTCAACGGAGGTGTCGATGCCCAGCGCGTTGGCAAGAGCGAAGACGTCGTCTGAGGTGAAGATGGGGTTTTCAATCAGGCGGCGCATGGTCTCGCTGTAATGCTCTACCGAGCGGTAGGCGAGGCGGTATGCCGCATAGGTAGCACCGTGATTTCCGAGAATGGAGGAGAGATCACGGCGGGCGGTGTAGATGGCGGTGTACGCCGAGTCCAGCAGCGTCTGGCGGGCATTTTCGTAGGCAAAGACTGCCTCGTCCCTTGCCACCTCGTATGCTGAGGTGAACTTGGTCTCCGCCTCTTCCTTGGCGGCGTTCACGGTGGCGGTCAGCGCGTCGTTGGTCATCAGCACGGCGCGGTCCATGGTCAGCTCGCGATCGGCGCGCATGGCTGCCTTGACCAGGCGGAAGCGTGACAGGGTCAGGGAATCGTCATAGCCGCGTTTGTCGGCGTTCTCTGCCTTGACGCGAGCCAACTCCTTGGAGAGGACCAGATCCACCGCTTCCTCTACCCGCAGCTCCAGCCCTGCCTGCTCGGTCGCTTGCGCGATGGTCTCCTCAATGGCGGTGTAAAGCTCATCCTCCGTTTCTCCCGTCTTGGTGGTCACGGTGACGGACACGGCGGCGTTCTCCCCGTCGAGGTATCCCATTTCGACCGCCAGCGCGGTGATCCTGGCAATGGCGTCATGAACGTCGGCGCCGATCAACTCCTCCTCTTGGAAGAGCAGGATCTCGCCGTCCAGATTGGCGGCGTGGACGGAGATGACCTTATGATTGCCGTCGATCACCAGCTCAATGCCGGGATTGATATCCAGCGTGATAAATGCACTTTCCTTGATCGGCTCAATGCTTTGCGGAGCAGGTGCCGAGGCACAGCCGCACAGCAGGGCGGTGAGCAACAGCAACGCCGCGGACAAGCCGATTCGTTTCATATTGGCTTTCATGGGGAATGCTCCTTTCGGATCATTGGAATGATGCGCATGGTGCGAAACTTCCTCATTATTATTTTACACCAAAATCGTTGTCAAGTCAATAGGCAAAAAAGGGAGCTTTTTGATTGCAAAACAAAATCACGTATGCAAAATAAACAAAAAACAGGGGGAATATCCGTGAAAAGCGCCGAGAAAAGGGGAGAGGGGACCGATCTTTTCTCTTTTTCTTGACAAGGAAGAGGGTTGCTGATATAATAAATAATGAAATACGCTGTGAAAAACGAAAGACCGTACATAAGAATATATTCAGAAAGGCAGAGAAAGATCATGCATGAGATCATCAAACAAATATCCCGTATCGGCATCCTTCCCGTATTGAAGCTGGACCGCGAGGAGGATGCGCTTCCCGTCGGAGAGGCATTGCTTCGCGGCGGTATTGACTGTGTAGAGGTGACCTTCCGCACTGCCGCGGCGCGCGGCGCGGTGGAAAAGATGGCAAAGGCATTTCCCGATATGCTGGTGGGCGCCGGCACGGTGCTGACCACAGGGCAGGTGGATGAAGCGGTTGCCGCAGGCGCCAAATTCATCGTCACCCCCGGTCTCAATCCCATGATCGTCCGCTACTGTCAGGCAAAGGATATCCCGATCATCCCCGGTATCAACGACCCGACCGGCATTGAGCAGGCAATGGTCATGGGTCTGGACGTGGTCAAGTTCTTCCCGGCACAGGCATCGGGCGGCATTGAGATGATCAAAGCCATGGGCGCGCCCTATATCCATATCGCTTTCCTGCCCACGGGCGGCATCAATTACGACAACATGAACGATTATCTGACCAATCAGAAGGTCGTTGCCGTCGGCGGCAGCTGGGTCGTTAACGAGGCGATGATCCGCATGGGCGACTTTAACGGCATCATGCGCGTGGCGCGCGAGGCAGTAGACCGCATGCTGAATTTCCGTCTGGAGCACGTGGGCATCAACTGTGCCAACGAGCAGGAGGCGGCGGACTGCGCCGAGACCTGCCGCAAGACCTTTGCCTTTGAGCCCAGAGAGCTGCCGGTGTCCTTCTTTGCGGGCGCGGGGCTGGAATTTATGAAGAACGGCGGGCGCGGCACCAACGGGCATATTGCCATCTGCACCAACAACGTGGATCGCGCGGTCTACCATCTGGAGCGCCGCGGCGTGGCGTTTGATATGTCCACCGCCCAATACAATCCCGACGGCAGTCTGAGATTCATTTATCTGCGAGACGAGATCGGCGGCTTCGCTTACCATTTGGTGATGCGGTGAGAGGCGCGCGCCGGCGCGTCAAAAATACGGATAGACAGGGAATGACATGAAGTACAGCGAATCTTCCTATCAAATGAAACATAAAATGTCGGAAACGTTGCGGCAGGAGCTGATACGGAAATCCTTTTCCAAGATCACGGTCAGCGATATCGTGGCGAAATGCGGCATCAACCGCAAGACCTTCTATTACCATTTTTCCGATATCCACGCGCTATTGCAATGGATGCTTTCCTCCGAGCTTTGCGAGATCCTCGGCGCCTGCGATCGGATGGGCGGCTACGTGCTCCTTGCCAATGACGTGATGGATTACGTGGAACGCAACGAGGCGATCTTTCATAATCTGATCAATACCGCGGGGGAGGACGTGCTCAAGAAGGTGTTGTACGACGATATCCTGAAGCTGCAGGAGCACGTGATCACCGGCTTTGAGGAGCGGTACGGTACGCGCTTCGAGGAGGACTTCCGTTCGTTTTTGGTCAAATTTCTGGCGGATGCCATCGTCGGCATTCTGATGGAGTGGATCCGAAAGCGCCGTTACCGCGATCGGGAGAGAACGATCGAATATCTGCGCGATATCTTTCAAGCAGCCATTTCCGGGCTGATCGAGCGCAGAAATCACCTTTCGGAAAAATAATTTTGAGAAAATTTTCAAAATCTATTGACAAATACCACTCAAATCGAGTATAATAAGATGTCATTGTGTAAAAGCGTATCCGAAAGCCAAAGGGCTTACACGCTTCCGAAAATCCACCGCGTGCGGTGGAGGACAAAGTTAATGAAGGAGGTGCAATTCATATGCTGAGAACGTATCAACCCAAAAAGCGTCAGAGAAAAAAGGAGCACGGCTTCAGAAAGAGAATGAGAACTGCTGACGGCAGAAATGTCCTGAAGAGAAGACGCGCCAAGGGCAGAAAAAGACTGACCTACTAATGAAAAATAGCCGTGAGCGCAAGCCTCGGCGAATATTTTCGATAAAACCGCCGATGACGCTTTGAAGCAGCGCAATGTTTGTTTCTGTGCCATCGGGGTTTTTCGTTTCGACCCCAACCCCTGTCGAGGACAGGAAAAGTAAGATCGGGAAGCGTAAAGCAATGAAATTTACAGCCATTCGTGAAAATCATCTGTATCAGAAGGCATATCATAAAGGGAACCGCTTTGTCGGACAGACGGTAGCGGTCTTTGTGTTGCGCGATCGTGCGGCAAAGCGGCTGATGCTCGCCCACCCGCAGAAAAAATACGGAAATCGGATCGGGCTCGCCGTCACCAAAAAGCTGGGCGGCGCCGTTGTCCGCAACCGTGCCAAGCGTGTCATCCGTGCCGGGTGGCAAGCGGTGGAGCGGACGGACGGAGTCAGGACCGGTTATCTGATCGTGCTGAGTGCCCGCCCGGGGATCGTCGGTGTGAAATCGTGGCAGGTCGAGCAGGAGCTGCGCTATGCGCTCCGCCGTCTGGACATGCTGCAAGGTCCCGCCGTGTCGGAGAATACAAACGCATGAAGCATCTGTGTATATGGCTGATCCGCTTTTATCGGAAGTTCTTGTCGCCCCTCAAAGGAAGACCCTGCTGTCGGTTCACCCCGACGTGCTCTGCCTATGCCCTGCAGGCATATCAAAAACGTGGCTTTTTTGTGGGAACAGCACTCACCGTCTATCGGATCTTCCGGTGCAATCCTTTTTGCCCCGGAGGTTATGATCCCGTGCCGGAGAAGGGCTTTTTTCACCCAAGGGTACAGGTGCGTATAGAACAGTCGTTCGAGGAAGAGATGCCCGACAATGATGACAGCTCTTCAAATTCAGATCTCAACTAAGAGAGGAAACGTAAAAAAACATGTCCACTATTTATTCCGCAATCGGCACCTTTCTCGGCTGGCTGGATAAGCTGACGGGAAATTATGTCGTCGCACTGTTTCTGTTTGCGATCATTGTGGAGATCCTGCTTCTGCCTCTCAGTGTCAAGCAGCAGAAAAACTCCATTCGCCAGGCAAAGCTTCGCCCCAAAGAAATGGCGATCCGCAAAAAATACGCGGGCCGCAACGACCAGGCAACGCAACAGAAGGTCACCATGGAGATCCAGGAGCTGTATCAGCGCGAGAACTTCAACCCCATGGGCGGTTGTCTCCCCCTTCTGATCCAGTTCCCCATCATTATCATTCTGTATAACGTGGTCGTCAACCCCATGAAGCATCTGCTGGGTATGTCGAATGAGATGATCCAGACGGTGCAGAGCTATCTCACCACCGCGGTGGCAGACGGCGGCCTGGGCTTGGATCTGGCGGGCAAGAGCAACGGCACCATTGAGCTGCTGAGCAGGATCAAGGATATGGGTCTGGAAGCCCTCGGCTCCCTGCAGTCCTTTACGCACAGCATCAACGGTACCACTTACCTTGGATCCGATGCGTACGGCGCGCTGGAGGCAGCCTTTGAAAAGGGTCTGCCCGATTTCAGCGTCTTTGGTCTGAATCTGGGTGAGATCCCCAGCTTCAAGAATCCCAGCCCCCTGTGGCTGGTGCCCATCCTTACCTTCGTGGTCTATTACGCCAGCATGAAGATCACCCGCAAGTTCACCTATCAGCCCACCACGGCAGACGACAGGCAGGTGGCATGCTCCAATCAGATGATGGATATCACCATGCCTCTGATGAGTGTGTACTTCACCTTTATCATGCCCGCCGCCATCGGTGTTTACTGGATCTTCAAGAGCATCCTGACCACCGTCAAGCAGATCGCCCTGCATAAGATGATGCCCGTTCCTCAGTTCACCGAGGAGGACTACAGAGCGGCAGAGCGAGAGCTGGCAGGCAAGGCAAGCAAGAAAGCGGCTTTCGAAAACATCGGCACGACCAACGCGGCAGCGAAGGGCGGCATTGCTCCCGTTCGTTCTCTCCACCACATCGACGACGAGGATTTTGAGGATACCCGCGAGCAGGCGGAGCTCCGCAAGAGACTGATCGAGGAGGCAGAGCAGAAGGCAAAGGAAGAGCGCGAGGCAAAGAAGAACCGCGCGGTGCCCGGCATGAAGGAGACCAACCGTCACGAGGACAAGAAGTCCGAGGATGGCGACAACGGTCAGAAGAACTGACCGGAAAAACGAGATTCAAACATCAATCAATTTGGAGTAAGATCGTGAAAAAGGAAATTACTGTTACAGGAAAAACCATAGAAGAAGCCGTTGCCAACGCGGTAGCGGCTCTTGAGGCTCCCTCTGCGGATGCCATTACCTATACCGTGCTGGAGGAGCCCAAGAAGGGTCTGTTCGGCATCGGTGCCGCGCCCGCCAAGATCGCGGCAGTCTATCAGAAGACCAGCTCCGACATCGCGCTGGAGTTCGTCAAGCAGATCGTTGCCCGCATGGAGCTGACCGAGACCACCGTGACCATGACGGACGGTGAGAACGGCGAGAAGCGCATCTCCGTGGAGGGTGACAGCGCGGGTGTGCTGATCGGCCATCACGGTGAGACGCTGGATTCTCTCCAGTATCTGACCAACCTTGCCGCCAACAAGAAGGTGGAGGGCGAGAAGAGAGAGTACATCAAGGTGACCGTGGACGTTGAGGGCTACCGCGCCAAGCGTGAGGATACCCTGCGTTCTCTGGCGAGACGTATGGCAGACAAGGTCCTGCGCTACAAGAAGAGCGTGATGCTGGAGCCCATGAATCCCTATGAGCGCCGCATCATCCACTCCGAGGTGCAGAACATCGCGGGCGTTGCCACCAATTCCATCGGCTCTGAGAACAACCGCCGCGTGGTGATCTATCTGGACACCAAGGCACCCGCCGAGGACTAATACGAACCATCTCGGCTGACGGTGCGTCAGCCGGGATTTTTTCATGGGAGAAGCCACTCCACTTTTCATCTTTTTTCGGAGGAAGCGTATGAGACCGATCATCAAGGAAGCCGATTTTCGGCGGCAGATCAAGGCGCCCTGCGGTGGCGGATATCTGTTTTTCGGTGACGAGGATTATCTGAAGGCGTATGCCGTCAGAATGGCGCGGGACGTGATCTGCGCCGATCCGTCCTTTGCCATTTTCAACGACGCCCGTCTGGATGTGATGGACTATACCGCCGACCGACTGCTGGACGCTCTGATGCCGCCCCCTATGATGGCGGAGTACAAGATCGTAACGCTCAGCGGACTGGATCTGAACGCCATGCGTCCGAGCGAGATCGACGAGCTGTGCGGCGTGCTGGAGGCGGCGGAGGAATATCCCTATAATCTGCTGATCGTCAGCATCCCCGCGAAGGGCATGGAGATCGGCTATCTTCCCAAGCGCCCCTCGGGGATCCTGAACCGCTTGGGCGAGATCCTGACGCCGGTGCATTTTGAGCGGACCACGCCGCAAAAGCTGGCGGGCTGGGTCGGGCGTCATCTGGAGCATAACGGGGTCGGTGCCGACGCGAGCGTTTGCCGCGCGCTGATCGATACCTGCGGCTCGGATATGTTCACGCTGGCGGCGGAGACGGACAAGCTTTCCTATTACGTGCTTTCTCAAGGACGGACCGCGGCTGCCGCGGAGGACGTGCCCTACGTATGCTGCGCGGTGGAGGAATACGATGCCTTTGCCCTTGCCAACGCCATCATGGAGGGGCGGCGGGAGGATGCTTTGCAGGTGCTTGCGCAGCAGAGGTTCCGCCGTGTGGAGCCGATCGTCGTGCTGGGTGAGATCAATCGGGTCTTCTGTGATCTGCTCACCGTCAAGACCATGTCGGCAGACAGCGTGCCGAGCGCGCAGATCTCCTCGGCGTTGAAGATGCACGAATATAAGGTGGGGCTTTACCAGCGCGCCTCCGCGGCGATCCCATGGGACCGGATGCGGGCTACCGTCACGCTTTGCACCGAGGCAGATGAGATGCTGAAGTCCTCACAGCGCGGCTATCAGGTGCTGGAGCGGCTGATCTGCGCCATTTGAAGCTTTGAGAGAGACAGTTTTCCCGAAAAACTGTCTCTTTTTTGAAAAATATTGAAAAATGTGAAACCAAACGCAAAAAAATCCGACGGGAAGGGTAGAAGGACCGCAAAGTCCGAAAGGAGAGAGATCCATGGAAGATTCGCAAATCGTAGAGCTGTATTGGGCGCGTGATGAGGAGGCGATCCGCCACACCGCCGATCGGTACGGCGCGTACTGTTATGCCATTGCCTATAACATTCTGTCTGTGCGGGAGGATTCGGAGGAGTGCGTCAATGACACCTATCTGGATGCGTGGAACAGCATGCCGCCCCATCGCCCGGGCATCCTTTCCGCCTTTCTCGGAAAGATCACGCGGCGCATTGCCATCGACCGCTGGCGGGAGAGCCACGCGCAGAAGCGCGGCGGCGGTGAGATGGCGCTGGCGCTGGATGAGCTGAGCGAGTGCATCGCCGCGCCAAACGACATAAGCCGCGAGGTGGAGACCGCCGAGGTGGCGGCGCAGGTCCAGCGGTTTCTCGGCACCCTGCCGGATCTGGAGCGGCGTGTTTTCGTGCGCCGTTATTGGCATATGGAGTCGATCGCGGCGCTGGCAGAGCGCTTCGGATGCGGACAGAGCCGCATTAAATCCATGCTTCACCGCACGCGGCTGAAGCTGCAAAAGCATTTACGGGAGGTGGATCTGATATGACGAATATGCAGCTTCTCGAAGCCATCGGCATGTTGGATGAGGAGATCATATTGGATGCCGAGAAGGAGACGGCGGCACCCCGCCCGACCGTACTCTCACAGCGCTGGGTCCGCCGTGTCGCGGCGCTGGCGGCAAGCGTTTGCCTGCTGTTTGGCGGCGTCATAGTCGCGCAGATGGGCGGACTTCGCATTGGCAAGAGCGATGCCGCAGAGGAACCCGCCCACACCGGCGCCGCAGGGGACAGCTGGATCGGTACCACCGCCGCGGCAACGACGACGGGACTTTGGACGGGAGAGCCGCAGTCATCGGGAGAATTGGACGGCGCCACCGAGGCGACCGTGCCCGCGACCACGCAGGTATATACCACTACGACCACGCCGCATGTTTATGCTACTACGACCACCGCGTGGACGACTACGCAGGCAGCAACGACTACGACAAAAGCGACAACGGAGACAACTTCGGTGACTCCCGGCGTCGTTGTACCTTCGGCGGATCTGTGGGTCTATTCCGAGGACTTTAACGGATATGCTGACACCGGGTTGACCACGGATATTTCGGACATTCTCAATTGGCATCAGCTGACCGTGGCGGGAGATCACGCGTATAGCGAAAGCGACGTTGCCTTTGCCATTCGTGACGGCAGGCTGTATTTTGACAATTATGATACGGCTGAGGATTCCTTCGGTGACGGTACGCTGTCCCGCGGCAAGGATGGCTATTATGCCATCGATCTGCTGAATGATGCCTATATGAAGTATATCGTGGCAGGCAAATATACGTTGCAATACGATCTGGAATACACCGCGGCGGCGAACGTCAGCCGCTATGCCGCGTTGATCACCGAGCTGTCGGCAGATCGACAGTGTTATAACAGCTTCCATTTGCGCATTGGCGGCCTTGCCGATCATCAGTGCCATTTCTACGGGGCTTGGAAAACCTATTCCGCCTACGATCCTGCGACCGATCTGAACCCCTCGGCTGACGATCCGACCGGCGCGGAGGGCACGCCGCTGGTCAAGAAGCTGTTGGGGCTCGATATTGCCGAAGTGGCAGAGAGGCAGAATCTGGCGGGCGTGAGGTTGACGGTCCGTCTGCAATGGGATGCCGAGCTGGGGCATCACGTCTATCTGAAGACTGCCGATATGGCAGAATTCGTCAAGGTCTCCGAGCCGAATCTCCAAGCCGAAGCCCCGAAATACGTCGGCTGGCAGGGCTGGGCGGTCGGTCTGAAGATCGGCGGTGCTGTGGAGGGATATCTTGACAATATCCGTATCTGGTGTGGCTGGGGCGATGAGCCGTCTGCCGATGCCAAGTGGTATCCGCCTGTGGAATAATGTAAAAACAACCGCGCGTTGTCTCTTGACAGCGCGCGGTTTTGGCGTCTGAACGGGATTTCAGCGGCTTTGTTTTTCGGTATACGTCGCACTTTTTGGTAATTTTGCCAATTGTTCTTTGGGCGGCAAATGCTGTGGAGAAGTGCCGCTGTTTTTCCACAAGTCTGTGGAAAAGTCTGTGGATTGTTGTGAAATCAAGCAAAAACAAGGCTTTTTTCCACGGGGTTTTCCACAGTTGCTGTGGAAATGGGCTGTCAAGAGGATTCGGCAAAAAAGTTGATTTTCTGCTATTTTCACAAATTGCTCAAAGAGATCCGACAAAGTACGCCCGCCGCGCGGCGAGGTGGGGTGGAGGTATCGGGGCGCGGACGAAGGCAGGGCTCTGCCCTGCACCCGCCAAAGGACCCTTTTTTGAAGGGTCCTCTGGACTCTCCTAAAATCTTTGTGGCAGGGGTATGGGGCGGGGTGTTTATCTCGCTGTTGACGGATATGAACCGGGCGG
>JAFTMG010000140.1 GCA_017452525.1 Clostridia bacterium | reverse complement strand
TGCAGGCGAGCAATTAACAGATCAAGAACTGCGCAATGCGGTATATGCCGGCTCTTGGACGTCCGACGCTAAGAGATATTTTTCTAAAACGGGTTGTGCAGCAGATTCACTTGCTGGAGATTATTTAAAGGGTTCAAGTATTCGTCAAGAATACCTCGAAACCGCAATACTTTGGGCAGCTTCGGCTGAAGGCAAAAGTATTGAAGGATATATGTCGGAGCATCAGCACGATCCGAGTGCTATAACACTTTGGAACTACTTCCGTTCCGTTATTGATTGGGTACAAGCTATTTTCCCGAAGAAGCGTAAAGAGATGAAAGGTTTGGCTTGGGGTTTGCTTTATAATGATCACGGCAAGCGCACCGACCTTGATCCCAAAAAGCTCGAGCTTGAAATTCAGCGTCTTATGGGTGATGAAGATGTTACAAAGAAATCCGGTATTTACGAGTACTTGCTGACGGGAGAAGAAAAGAAACTTTCCATCCGAGCCTTTGACCGTCGTGATGCTCTTGCTGCTTACGAAAAGCAAGGACACAAGTGTGCAATCTGCGGTGAAGAATTTGAGTTTGAGGAAATGCACGCTGACCACATTAAGGCTTGGTCTAAAGGCGGTCATACAACTCCCGAGAATTGTCAAATGCTGTGCCGTGATTGCAATCTCAAAAAGGGTAATCAATAATAGGTAATAGCCAATATGGGCAATTTTATTATTTATGATTGCGTTGAAAGAATTAGATAAGTGGAAGAAGAAAAACCACATACGATAGTGAGAAAACCCGCCGCATTTTTCGATGCGGCGGGCTTTTTATTTGCTACACTTCAATCATCTGCTCCCCGCAATCCATACAGGCAATCCGCACTCTCCGCGTCGCCCTCACGCTTATGCCGCAACAGGGGCAGGCATATTTGCGTGTGCTCGATACTCTTGGAGGCTTGGGGATATCCGTGCCGCCATTGCGGTCACTGTCCGTTTGCGTGGTTTTCTTGGAAAATCTCTTTGAGCTATGGACAACAGGCGCGTTTTGTGATATACTAACAGAAATGTCATTTTTCCGAGGCTTTGCATGAGGACCAATTTCAAGTATACCGTGGTTGCCTGCTATATCGCTTATCTGACGCAGGCGCTGGTGATCAATTTTACCCCCCTTCTGTACGTGACCTTCCAGACCGATCTGGGGCTGACGCTCTCGCAGATCAGTCTGCTGATCGCGTTCAACTTCGGCACCCAGATGCTGACCGACATCGGCTCCTCGCCCATCGTGGAGCGGATCGGACACCGCACGGCGGTGGTGCTGGCGCACGTTCTCTGCTCGGCGGGCATGGTTGGACTGGCGGTGCTGCCGCGACTGATGGCGGACAAGTTTCTTGCCATTGCCATCGCCACCGTGGTCTGCGGCGTGGGCGGCGGACTGATTGAGGTGATGGTCAGCCCCATCATGGAGGCGTGCCCCACCGAGCATAAAAGTGCCCACATGAGCCTGCTTCACTCCTTTTACTGTTGGGGGCACGCGGGTGTCGTCCTGCTCTCCACGCTTCTGTTTTCTCTTTTCGGTCTGCGGCTCTGGCCGTATGTCGCCTGCCTTTGGGCGCTCATTCCCTTGTGTGACGTCTTTCTGTTTGCCTTCGTCCCCATTCGGGATCTGGTGCAGGAGGGCGGGGGAGAGAGCCGCCGCCAACTGCTTTCCCACCGCTCCTTTCTGATGCTGATGGGTCTGATGTTCTGCGCCGGCGCGGCGGAGATCACCATGGCGCAATGGGCATCCGGCTTTGCCGAGGCGGGGCTGGGCGTCCCCAAGGCGATGGGAGACCTGCTCGGTCCCTGTCTGTTCGCCCTGCTGATGGGCAGTGCCCGTCTGCTCTCGGCGGCACTGGCGGGGCGGGTGTCGCTGTACGCGCTGATGGGCGGCAGCAGCCTTTTGTGCGTCGCCTCTTATCTGATCGCCGTGTTCGCGCCGCACCCCGTTATCGCCCTGTTGGGCTGTGCCCTCTGCGGGCTTTCGGTGGGTGTGATGTGGCCGGGGACCTTCAGCCTGGCGGCGGAGCATCTGCCCCGGGGAGGCTTTCCCATGTTTGCCATTCTCGCCTTTTGCGGAGACCTTGGCTGTATGCTGGGACCCACCGCCTCCGGTCAGCTCGCCTCTCTGTGCGGCGGGGACATGCGGGTGATCTTTCTCTTCGCGCTGATCTTCCCCATCGGTGCCATCGCGCTTCTTGCCATGCTGCGTCGCAATCTTGTCAAACGAGGTAAAAAGTCATGAATTGGTTCAGAAAATATTTCTGTGACGGCGGCTTCTGGCGGGTGGCACTGCGGCTTGCCATTCCCATCGCCCTGCAGAATCTGCTGATCAGCTCCTTCTCGCTGGTGGACACCCTGATGGTGGGACAGCTGGGCGACGTGGCGCTTTCCGCCGTCGGTATGGCGGGGCAGTGGAGCTGGCTGCTCAATATCGCGCTCTTCGGCGTTATCTCCGGCACCTCCCTATACATTTCCCAATATTGGGGCGTGCGGGACATCGACGGCATCCACCGCACCTACGGCATCGCCCTGTCCTCCGCCGTTCTGATCTCGTTGGTCTTTCTCTCCCTGGGCGCCTTCGTGCCGGAGGGCATCATTTCCGTATTCAACCGTGACCCTGCCATCATTGAGGCGGGCTCGGCGTATCTGCGGATCGCGGCGCTCTCCTATCCTGCCGTTGCCCTCAGCAATATCCTCTCCACCGTGCTTCGCTCCACCGAGCGGGTGCGCCTGCCGCTGGCGGTCTCGGGCATCACGGCGGTGGCAAACGCGGCGATGAACTATGCGTTTATCTTCGGAAAATTCGGCGCGCCCGCCATGGGCGTGCGCGGCGCGGCGCTGGCAACCACGCTCTCCGCGTGGATGGGCCCGTTGCTGATCCTGCTCTTCTCCGCCATCCAGCGCAATATCCTGATCACCTCGCCCGCCCGCATCTTCCGTTTTACCCGTGTGCAGATCGGCGCCTTTTACCGCCGTGCCGCCCCCGTCATTCTCAACGAGAGTCTTTGGGGTCTGGGCACGCTGCTCTACAACGTCATTTTCTCCAATCTCGGCTATGAGTATTACGCGGCGGTCACCATTCTCAAGACCTTTGAGAACATTGCCTTCGTCTTCTTCGTGGGCTTCTGCAACGCCTGCTGTATCATGGTGGGCAAGTCCATCGGCGCGGGCAAGGTCGACCGCGCGGTGCTGGACTCCCGCCGCTTCACCGTGCTGATCACATTGGCAAGCGTCTTTGCGGGGGCGATGATCATCCTCTTCCGCACCCGGCTGGTCTCCGTGTTCACCATGGGAGACAACATCAGTCAGCTGACGCAGAGAACGGCGGAGCTGCTTCTGTTGGTCTACGGCATCGAGATCCCCATCCGCAATGTGCCGTATATTATGATCGTGGGTATCTTCCGTCCGGGCGGAGACACCGTCATGGGCATGAAGCTGGATCTGTTCAGCCAATGGCTGCTGGCACTGCCCGCCACCGCGCTGGCGGCGTTCGTACTGCACCTGCCCTTTGTGGCGGTCTTTGCCACCATGTATCTTTTTGAGGACTACGTCAAGACGGTGTTGTGCTTCAAGTATTACTTCACCGACCAATGGATCCGACCCGTCACCGAAGCGGGGCTGGCAGGATATGAGGAATACCGAAGCCGCAAAAAAGGAGCCTGAAATGAAAGAGAGCCGGATCAGCGATTCCCTTTTTTTTGCGCAAATGGGGTTGCCGTGTCGGAAAAAATGTGATACAATGGCGTCAGATCAAGCGATAGGAGGAAATGATCATGAAGCTTTGTTTTCTCGGAACCGGTACCGCGGGTTCCAAACTGATGCCGGAGGGGACGGTCCCCGAGGGAAAACGCCGCTGCTGCTCGATGTGGATCGATGGCGACGTGGTGGTGGATCTGTCGATGCAGTCCTTTGATTTTGCCACTAAGCTGGGGCTGGATACCTCCCGCGTGACCGACGTGTTTCTGTCGCACACCCACCGCGACCATTACTGTAAGGCGACCCTGCTTGCCTATGCCGCGGCGGCTAAAACCAAGATCAATTTCTGGTGCCACAAGGATTCGCTGACCCGCATCGGGCTGACCGAGGAGGAAGCGGCCGTGCTGAACGTTCACCCCATCGAGGTGGGCGACGAGTGGGAAACGGCGGGCATGAGGGTGAAGGCACTGCGCGCCAACCATCTGACCCCCGGCGGCGGACAGCCGCTTCACTACATCTTTGAGCGCAACGGGCAGAAGCTGTTTTACGGCTGCGACGGCGCCTGGTTCTGCGCCGACACCTGGGAATACATGCGTGCCAACGGCGATCTGGACGCCATGATCCTGGAGGCAACGGTGGGAGACGACGCGGGCAATTTCCGCATCGGTACCCACAATACCGTCCCCATGCTGCGGCTGATGCTGACGGCGATCCGCGAAAACGGCGTTTTGAAGGAGGGCGGCACGCTGATCGCCGACCATATCGGCGGCGCGATCCACAGCGACAAGATGGTGCCATTGCTGGACGAGCTGGGCATGATCGAGGCATACGACGGGCTGACGCTCGAGATATGAGGAGAGACGATGTGTAATATTGCGGGATACGTAGGCACGGAGGCTGCCGCGCCCATCCTTTTGGAGATGCTTCGGGCGCAGGAGGGCTATGCGGGCGGCTATTATACCGGTATTGCCACGCTTCACGAGGGGAAGATCTACTGCGCCAAGCTGACGGGCGACGTGCAGCGGCTGATCGATCAGACGGACGCCGCGTCTCTGCCCGGCACGGTGGGCATCATCCACAGCCGTTCCAGATCGGGCGGCGGCGATGAGTGGGCGCATCCATTTCTCGGCGGTCACGGCGGCGAGGCGAGGATCGCCTACGTTGCCAACGGCTCGATCGGATGCTTCAAGCCCCGTGCCGAGGAGTTCAACGGTACGGCGCAGAAGCTGCTTGACGGGGGCTATGAGCTGCCCTCGCGGGTGAAGATCGAGGCAAAGAATTACAATCATCTGCGGGACGGCACGGTGGCGCATATGAGCGACGTGATGTGTCAGATGATCCTGCGCAACACCGACCGCGGCATGGCGGAGGCACAGGCGATGGAGCGGGCGTTCTGCGAGATGCCCTCCGAGATCGTGGGGCTTCTGCTGTCCGCAGCACATCCCGACCGCGTTTTCTGGTCGCGTATCAATATGCCGATGTTCGTCTCCTCCGCCGCCCACGGGCAGTATCTGGCAAGCGCCCCCACGGCGTTCCCGCAGGACGGAAAATCACCTCAGCTCCTGCCGCCCTGCTCCTCGGGTTACGTGACGGCATACGACCGGCGTTCGACGCCCTACGAACGTCCCCCTGCCGCCGTGGCACCCATCGATGACACCCTGCGCGCCGCGGCGCGCGAGTCGGTGGAGACAATGCTTTCGGACGGAGAGGGACACACGCTGTCCGAGCTGGCGGGCTCGATCAAGCCTCACTTTGCCTCGGCGGACTGTGTGCCGTCTGCGGCGGTGGTATACGAGCTTTTGTATTTTTTGAAAAAGCAGGGCAGACTGCGCGAGGAGATCCGCCGTCTTCCGGGCGCGTTTGCGCATCTTGACGCGCCGAAGACATACTTCCGCGTGACGTAACGCATGCGTTGGCGCGCGGTAAGCCGAGGCAAACCGAAAAAACTTTTCATTTGTGTGACAAAACGTCATGAAAATGAAAAGTTTTTTTGTTTCATCGCGAAGAAATTTTGAGTTTTAACGTGCGAAAAGATGATTTTTTAAAGCACTTTTTATATTGTGCGTCGAGTCGAAAAATCCTTACGTGGCTTGAAAAAACGACGTTTTTTTCTCGGGCGGAGCGGCTTCCGTTTGCCGGAAAACGGCGGCGTAGGAGAGAAGCGGTTTGCTTCCGCCTCTATGCCGTAAAATGCCGCCGTAGGAGAGTGTAGTGTAGGGTAGTGTAGGGTAGTGTAGTGTAGGGTAGGATAGGTAAGTATAGGAGAGGAGAGGGTAGGGTAGTGTAGGGTAGGGTAGGGTAGGGTAGTAGAACTCCTCCGACCACTTCACTCCTCCGGCTTCGCTCCGCGTCACCCGCTCCGCGCCGCCCGCCGCATACGAAAAAAGTAAAACGAAAGAAGCTCCCGCGACCCGCCTCGCGTTGAACAGCGACGTTTTCAAATTTTGGTTTGTCGGGGTGGAGGTATCGTGGCGCGAACGAAGGCAGGGCTCTGCCCTGCACCCGCCAGAGGGAACTTTTCGAGAAAAGAATTGGCGCGATGCGCCAATTCGGCGAAGTCGCGAAGCGACATTCGCGTTCCTGAGGCGAAATTTGCCTTTGGCAAATTCGCCCAACTC
>JAFTMG010000139.1 GCA_017452525.1 Clostridia bacterium | reverse complement strand
GGCTACAATTTTCATTCTTTGGATAATGATACTTTGCAAAATATTGTTTTGTCTATTAACTTGAGACCTAAAAAATGCTTGGGGTGGAAATCTCCTTTTGAAGCATTTTGGGGTGTTGCACTTGCTTGACAATCTGCCCTGTCAGCGAAGCTGACTGAGGGAGCCCGCGTGAAGAAGCGAATTATGAGGATATTATTTCTGAATTATCAGAAATATAGTTATTTTCTTCGCCTGAATCGTTCGTGCCGCAAGGCTCCTTCCGTCTGCCTTCGGCAGCCACCTCCCTCTCGGAGGGAGGCTTAGGAATGACAACGCCATGAAAACGGACCGACAAATCCCAAATTGAAACGCCTGCGAAATTTGCCAATCGTCACATAATCCCTTGCGTGTTCGCGCGGCAAGCAGTCAGAAATGCCTGCGCGCCGGGATATGTTATAGGAAAGCGGACGGTTTTGCGCTCGGTCACAATGCGGACGCTCCGCCCGACGCTGACCGTTTTGACCTCCGCCCAATCAAAGCGGCGTGTTCTGCCAAAGCCGTTGGTATAGGCAAAGCCGCTCGCATCATACACGATCCGGATGTTGCGCCACAAAAGAACCGCAACACTGACCAGCAGCAGTGCGCACAGAAACAGGAGGGCAGGAAGATAGGGTACGCTCAATTCTCCGAAAACATCCTGCCACCAGGAGGGAAACAGTACCACGGTCAGAATGATGACCCCCAATACGATTTGCGCTTCAAGCAGTGTATTCCGTGTCAGGGCGGAGAGAAACACGGCATTTTGCTTCCGTGCCGCCGTTTTCTCACCCAACTCTTTTTTTATGATCCGCGGGACGGTCAGGCTCAAAGCCAGCACGACGGCCAGCTCCGCCACGATCACGGGGATCCATGCAAGCAGCTCACGCATCCGACTCGCTCTCCAGACGGAGAGTGAACACCTGCATTTCACGCGCCATTACCCGCGCGACGAAGTCTGCCTCGTCGCGCACGGGGGTCTCGGACTCCATGCCGGCAAACTTGGTCTGCTGGTGGGCGCGGTGGTTGTCGGTACCCGCGAAGGGGAGCAGATCGTATGCCTCGGTATACACCGCCGCCATGCGGTTGGTGCGCTCGTCGCGGTTGGCATTGATGACCTCCATGCCGTGGATGCGGTCGGGGAAAAGGCGGATGTGATCGATGTAATTTGCCTGACGGAAGGGATGCGCCTGAATGACCAGCGCGCCGCTCTCCATCAGATACGTCAGCAGCTCGCTCCGCTTCATCTCCATGATCTCGGGGTGGGCGAGATACCACGCCTTGTCAAGCCCGTAGACGAGGTGGTCGGTGCCGCCGTAGGACATTTCCACACCGAAAAAGACCTTGATGCCGATCTCCTCGGAGAGACGCACGCCCTCCTCATAGTCAGAGCAGTAAAATTCGATCTGCTCCGCATAGGGGCGGCTCTTGTCGCAGTTGATGTTGCCGTCGAGAAAATGGTTGGTGATAAAGATGCCGTCATATCCGAGGCTCTTGTAAAATTCGAGATTTTCCCGCACCGTGTTTTTGGCGCAGCGGCTGACGGGATAGGTGTGCAGATGGGTTTCGTAACGGTACATTTGGGGTATGCTCCTTGTCGTGATCTTTCATGCCGATTATAGCACAAATGACCGAGGGGGTCAATGATTTTTGAAAAGAACGGCTTATTTTTTCAAAACATCCCGCAGAAAGTCGTGGTTTCTGCTTTGGCGGTAGGTCGAGACCTCCGCGGCGATCCGCTTGCGCGTTTTTCTGTCATATGCCGTCAGAAGGATGGGGATATTGTGCAGAGCGTCCGCAAGCTCTGCCGCACGCGAAGCGTCTCCCGATTCCAGACAAAGCAGCAGCTCGCCCAGCGCGCAGGAGAGAATTTCATAGGCACGGCTGTCCTTGATCACCGCCACACCGTAGGTATATATATTCTCGGTATACACCCATGCAAAGGTATCCCGATCCAGACCGTCGATCTGCGAGAGCGTGCGGCGTATCAGATTGGACCCGATGACATTGTCCGTCTGCGGGGCATCGATCACCTGCCGGAGCCTTCGCACGACTTCGGTATGATGAGGATCGGTGGGGTCATGGCGGATCCGGATCAGGGCGGCGTGAATATCGTAAAAATCGTAATTGAGCAAGAGCATTGCCGATCACCGGATAAAATTGGTCGACTGCCGTTTTTCTTTTTCGGGCATGCCGTATTTTTCCTTGCCGAGGGCAATACTCTTCATGAGAAATGCCATGTTCCGCGCCAAGGTGCGCATGGTCTGAAGCCCCTCAGCGTCCGCCTCTGCCTCGCCGGGTCTGCCGCCGTGAACGCTGTTCCAATATTGGCTGGAGGCAACGGGCATGCCCGAGATGGTAAAATATTTGTTGAGCTGATCGAAGGTTGCCGAGCAGCCGCCGCGGCGGGCAACGGAGACGGAGGCGCCGACCTTCATTGTCTTATCAAAGCCCGTGCTGTAAAAGAGGCGGTCCAGCAGGGCGGTCAGCGTGCTGTTTGCCGAAGCATAGTAGACGGGGGAGGCGACCACAAGCCCGTCGCAGGCAGCGAATTTCGGCGCGATCTCATTCACCGCATCGTCGATGACGCATTTGCCGTTTTTGAAGCAATAGCCGCAGGCAATGCAGCCGCGGATCGCTTGATTGCCGACGTGGACCGTTTCGACCTCGATGCCGCACTCGGTGAATATCTTCTCCATCTCCCGCAGCGCCAGCGCGGTATTTCCCTGCGCGTGGGGGCTGCCGTTGAGCATTAAAACCTTCATAAAAGGAGACCTCCGTATCTTTTTGATACCACTATAACATAAAATCGGCAGGATGTCAATGCGGCGAAAATTTACTTTTTACCGTTTTGTTTAACTTCAGTTTAGATTTTTGGCGTAATATTAAAATGAAAACTGTTGACCGGGACGGTCAAGGAGTATATAAAGGCATGATCCATTATCTATACTGTATTCTTTTGGGATATTTGGTAGGAACCTTCAACCCATCTTATCTGCTTGCGCTGGTGCACGGCGTGGATATTCGCAAGCAGGGCTCGGGCAACGCCGGTGCGTCCAACGCGCTGATCCTTTTCGGTAAATTGCGCGGTGTGATCTGCGCGCTGTTGGATATCGGCAAAACGGTGCTGGTCATCAAGCTGACGGCACGGCTTTTTCCCTCGCTGACCTATTCCTTTGCCGTTACCGCTGTTTCTTGTATTCTCGGTCATATTTTCCCATTTTACATGAAATTCCGCGGAGGAAAGGGTCTTGCTTGCCTTGGCGGCGCGATCCTGGCGTATAACTGGCGCCTTTTTACCGTTATGCTGGTTGCCGAGCTTCTTCTCGCACTGCTGACCAATTACATATGCTTCGTTCCCATCACTGCCTCGATCGCCTTTCCGCTGATCTACAGGCATCTGGAGCAGGATATGATCGGCACACTTATTTTCTTCATTGCGACCACCGTGATCCTATGCAAGCACAATGAAAACATCGTCCGCATCAAGGAGGGCAAAGAGATGCGTCTGAGCTATCTTTGGGACCGCGAAAAGGAAACGGAGCGACTGAAGGAGAATTATTCCAATAAAGACTGACACAGACAACAGAAAGGAAACGTCACATGAACAAAAAGAAAATCGGGCTCGTCTCGGGTGTTGCCGCCGTCGGCGCGGCGCTTGGGCTGTCTGCCTCCTATATCGTCACCAAGGGGTTGGTCAAGATCGCCATTGAGCGTGAGATCCCCAAGGGGATCCCCCAATCCAAAAAGAAGATCTCCGGCTCGCCCGACCCCACCTCCTTCAGTGAGCAGCTGCGGGTCTGCGCCGAGCGACTTGCCGCCACGCCGATGGAGCAGGTAGAACTGTACGCACAGGACGGCGCGCGGCTAGTCGCTCATTGGTACCCTTGTGAGAATGCCAAGCGCGTGATCGTTGCCATGCATGGATGGCGCTCCTCGTGGACCAACGATTTCGGCATGATCACCGATTTCTGGCACGACAACGGGTGTAGCATCCTCTTTGCCGAACAACGCGGGCAGAACAACAGCGGCGGCGAGTATATGACCTTTGGTCATCTGGAGCGGCACGATTGTCTGGATTGGGCGAAATGGGTCACCGAGCGCATCGAAGGGCAATTGCCCGTCTATTTGTGCGGCGTTTCCATGGGCGCGGCGACGGTTCTGATGGCGGCGGGGCTGGAGCTGCCCGACTCGGTCCACGGTATCATGGCAGACTGCGGATTCACCTCCGCACACGCCATCTGGAAGCACGTGGTCGAGAAAAATCTGCATCTGTCCTATAAGATCCACGGATATATGATCAACAACATCTGCAAAAAGACGATCAGCACCGACGCGCACGATATCTCTACCCTGCGCGCCCTGCCGAACGCCAAGGTGCCCATTCTCTTCGTCCATGGTAGCGACGATACCTTCGTTCCCATTCAGATGACCTACGAGAATTATAAAGCCTGCGCCTCCGCAAAGCGCCTCCTCGTCGTCCCCGGCGCGGGTCACGGGCAGAGTTATTTTGTGGACAAGGCAAGCTACGAGTCCGAGACCCGGCGGTTCTGGGAGGAGTTTGACTGAATTTGGTGCCTGCCCCTTCGCCAAACCCCAATTTGAATATCACACCCCTTTATCAACAAACAGCAACGACCCTCGCCGCTGTGGCGAGGGTCGTTGTGTTTTTGTTCGCTCAGCGCGTACCGATCATCATCCAAACAGCGAAGCCAACGCAGACCAACGCGCCAAAAACGATGGCGGCTATGATGAGCCGGATGTCGATCTGTCTGCGCGGTCTTCCTCCCTTCGGTCCGAACAGACCGTTCCAGAACCGATCGCTGTTCACCGGGATCCCTTCATTCAGATAGGGGAGAAATTCCCGGTCAAAACGCGCCATATCGGCAACCTCGTCTTCGACCATCTCGTAGTAATCCGCGAGCACGTCCATATTCAGCCACGGCAGCTCATACGGATCCTCCTGACAGCGGGCAAAGCGGCGCATTGCCTCGGTACATTCACCTCTGGTCATCCTGCCGCTGTCATATGCCTCTTTCAGATAGCGGCGGAGCATATCGCAGACCAAAGCATCGTCCACCGCGCCATCGGCATAGTGGGTATGGAGGCAGGAGACGATCTGCTTGGTGTTGCTGCCGCAATCGATCAGACCGACGGTCACGCGGCTGAGCGGATCCTCTGTTTCCAAATATCCGTTCAGCCAGGCGTCATACCCCTCGGAAAAACCGCAGATCAGCAAGATCTCCATAAAACGGGCTTCTTCGTGCGTCATCGTGATCTCTCCTTTTATATACGTCTGTCAGCGTTCATCCACCACCCGATATATGCGGATCTTTTCTCCGGGATCGTAGCAATAAGCATAAAAGCTGCGGGGACCGGTTGTCAAAAAATAACCGTCCGCCATATCGGTCAGCTCGTCCCGCAGGGAAAGCTTGGTAAGGACTTGAAAATCGGCGTCCATAAACATCACGCGTTTTCCTGCCGTCAGGATCAAGCGCTCCTTTTCATCAAAGCCAAAGGGCATAAAGTTGCCGGGAAGCGTGAATGTTTTGCCGACATACGATACCGGACAGGTCGGGCGGAAGGTAATACGAACCGGCACGGTGTACTGAAAATCAAAGAACGGGTTCTCGGTCGTTTTCGGTTTCCTGTCGCACATAAAATCCGCCTCGGAAATCTCTTCCAACCGCCCGCCTGCAAAGCGAACGGGTGTCAGCCGTGTCGTCTCCTGCTCATAGCCCTTTAAGTAGCAGTGTTTCTTGTAGCTTCCCATATCACCAAAGCGGGAGTGAAACAGCTTCCCGTCAAATTCCGCCACCAATTCTGCGCGGATCGGGGCACGCTTTCCCGTGAGCTGTTTGTCCCGCTCGGCATAGTCGCGGTAGAGAGCATCTCCGCGTGTGCGCCGCAATGCTTTCGGCTGATCGGCAAGCGCGGGATGGAATAACAGGCAAACGCCGAAATATTCCTCTAACATCGCCGTCTTTTCCGCGGCATCCGCGCAGGCAAGGATATGCGAAAGCCGCCGACGGCCGCCATCGCCCCACCCGATCAGCGCGGGAATGCCGTAAAGATTCTTGTTGGCACGCAACGTGTCGTCAAAATACCGCGCGGCGCATTTTCCGTTTTGATAGAAATAGAATTCGATGGTCTCGCTCTCAAAGATCGAAAAGCACAGCACCGGGGCGGATACCTGCTTGGATATTTTCTGCGCGAGAATGTGGGTGTAAGGCTCTGCCGACAGATCGCTGACACACGTCTGCCACCCATCGGAAAACGAAACAAAATCCAAATGAGTTCCCTCAATGGGAAGATCTGAATGGATATGGATACCGGAAAGTGTGGTTCCCATAGGCGCACCTCCGAAAATGCAAACTGTTTTATATCAGAAATGACGCAAGATCATCTCAAACGCCACCTTGATGCCCGGGATGAGGCTGTCGATCTCGACGTATTCCTCGCGGGTATGTGCGCCGCCGCCGCGGACACAGCCGACACAGACGGCGGGGATGCCCATCGAGAGCGGGATGTTGCAGTCGGTGGAGCCGGCACGGAACTTGACCTCCACGCCGTAATGGTGGGCGACCGCCTCGGCGGCGCGGTGCATCAGCGCGCCGTGTGCCGTCTCGTCGATCTCGATGCCGCAGGGGCGCTTGCCGAGCAGGGTCACGGTCACGCCGACGCCCTTGGTGCGGTAAAATTCCACAGCGGCACGGAAATGACGCTCCATGATCTCCAGATTTTCATACTCATCCGAGCGGAACTCATACAGCATCTCGGCATGCTGGGCGATGGTATTGACCGAGGTGCCGCCGCTGACGGTGCCGACGTTGTAGGTCGTTCTGCCCTTCGGGGGGACCTTGACGGTATACAGGGTATCGATCAGCGAGGCGAGATAGGCGATGGCGTTGCGGTTGCCGAATTTGCCCCAGGAGTGACCGCCCTCGGTGTCGATCTCGACGCGGTAGCGCATCGAGCCCACGGCGCGGTGGGCAATCCCCTCGGCATAGCCGTCAAAGGTGACGAACTCGCGCACGCGCGCGCCGTACGTTTCCATGATGGCGCGGCAGCCCTTGAGATTGCCCAAGCCCTCCTCGCCCGAATTGATGACCAGCAGCACGCCGCCGTCCGCAGGCGCGAGTTTATTTTGCGCGATATATTTCGCCACGGTCAGCAAGGCTACGGCATTGGCGGTATCGTCACCCACGCCGGGGCAGTAAATACGTCCGTCTTCCACCTTCAGCGGCAACGGCTCGGTGTCGGGGAAGACCACGTCGCTATGCGCCATGTAGACGGTGATGGGTCCCTCGCCCTCGCAGCCCACGGGATAGATGACGTTCAGCGCCTCGTCGACGGTCACGCCCTCGGCGCCCTGCGCCACCAGCCAATCCCGCACGTAAGCGGCGCGCTTTTCCTCGTGATTGGAGGGCGCGGGGATCTGCGCCAGCTCGACCAGAAGATCATACGCCTCCTGCCCGTGGGCTTCGACGTATTCCCAAACGGTTTGTGTCAGTTCCATATGTATGAGCATTCCTTTCTGTTGAATTGCTTTTGTGACGGTTTCGGTGTTCCGAAATGACGGCGTTTAGCCGCCTGCGCACAAATGCGGTTTGAAAAATTCATTTTTCAAACCTTTCTCCTGTTGCAAAAGCTCCCTCGGTCTGCGACCGAGGGAGCGGTTTTTGGCGGAAATTATTCCTCGGTGGGCGCGTCGATCAGCTCAGCCCAGTAATGGCCGATGCCCGAGATCAGCTTGAGCGCCTGGGTATGTACTGCCTTCGGGTAAGCCGAGAAGATGCGGAAGGTCTCAAAGGCGAGCACGCCGGGATAATGGATCTCCTTGAGTCCCTCCACGAAGCCCTGCCAGTCGCAGACGTGGCTGGCACCGGTGGAGAGGTAGGAATAGGGGATCATATGCAGGTCCTCCAGACCGTTGTTGTCGTGGATGTGGAGGATGGTGAGACGGGAGCCCAGCTCCTTGACGTACTCCTTGATATTGCGGTTGGTCAGATTGGCGTGACCCACGTCGAGACAGAAGCCGAAGTAATCGCCGCCTGCCTCCTCATTGAGCAGATCGAGCATACGGCAAGCGTCGTGCGCGTTGGCAAGACGGCCCTCGATGACGCGGCCCGGACGGCGGGAGAAGATGTTCTCCAGACAGATCTTGACCCCCTTGTATTTCTTGATGATGGGGATCAGACGGCGGTAGATCGCCATATTGGTATCCCATTCCTTTTCCTTGGTGGAGCGCTGAACGGGGTGGACCACGATGGCGGGACAGCCGACGTACTCGCAAACGGCAAAGCACTTATCCAGCGCCATGACGATGTGATCGTTGACCTCGTCCAGATCCTTGTACCAGACCGGGAAGGG
This sequence comes from Clostridia bacterium, assembly GCA_017452525.1. Taxonomy (GTDB): domain Bacteria; phylum Bacillota; class Clostridia; order Oscillospirales; family CAG-272; genus RGIG3947. Next base: position 9,822 of record JAFTMG010000139.1, on the reverse strand, counting down.
CGCGTGCATCTGACCGATGACAACACCCGTTTTCTCGGAGGCTTCCTTCAGAGGGGTGAAGAAGGCGAGGATCTCCTCGACGGGCTGATCGAACAGGGTGGGATAAATGCCCTCCTTCGCCAGCTTTCCGGTGTTCATATAGTGGTCGATATTGAAATCGATGGATTCAAAGCCGCATTCCTTGATGTATTCAAAGGACTTCAGCGGGTCGTTTCTGTCATACCAGCCTGCGGACTGTACGCCTACTTTCAACATGGTGGATATCCTCCGTTAAAAAAGATTTCAAAAATATTATAAAGATATTTGTGCCAAATGTCAACCGATACGGCGAATTTTCGCGGGTCAGAATTTGCGGTTGAGGGTATCGAACAGCTCGCCGCTCTCCTCATAGTGCAGAAGGATCCGGCTGTACTTGCCGCAGAGGATGCGGCAGGCGGTCAGCTGTTTGCGGTCGATGCTCTCGCGCAACAGTCGCTGCTTCTGCTCGCTCATGACGGACAGGAGGACGAACTTTTGCCCGTCCGCTCCGCGGCAGATCAGCTTGCAGCGCAGGACGTGCAGGTTCTTGGGATAGCCCTCCTTGATGATGCCGCCCCAGCCGGCGAGGGATCTGTCCTCGCGGATGTCGGTGACCTCCACCGTCAGCTCCTCGAACGCCTCCTCGCCGATCTCCTTGCGGATGCGCCGATAGGTGCGGTAATTGAGCAGAAGGGTGCCCGCGCAGAAGAGGGGCAGGATGCCCAGCAGAAACCACCCTGCGCCGGCAAGCAGGAGCAGGAGGGTGAGGCTCAGGGCAATGATCAGATCGATGATCAGGCAATAAAGTGCCTCCTTGCGATAGGGGGCGTAGGCTTGGGATACGTTCGTGTCGGACATGGCGGTCTCCTTTTCGCGTGTTGCTGATATCCTTATTGTACCATGCCGCGGGGCGGAAGTCAAGCACCGATCTCCCTTGACAAACACTTCTCTTTGTGATAAACTGAGAAAAAAACAAGGCAGGTATTTGACATATGGCAAGCAATAAAAAGAACATTCTTTTTATCCTGACCGACGATCAGGGCCCCTGGGCGATGCACTGCGCGGGAAACGACGATATCCACACCCCCAATCTGGACCGCTTGGCGGCAAGCGGCGTGCGGTATGAGAACTTTTACTGCGTTTCCCCCGTCTGCTCCCCTGCCCGCGCCTCTCTGCTGACGGGCAAGATCCCCTCGGCGCACGGCGTACACGATTGGCTGGCAAAGGGGCAGATCGACGCCGATTGCCTCTCGGACGAGCTGAAGGAGGCGTTTGCCATGGAGGAGCCGCCCTTCGATTTCCGCTGGCCCAAGTCTCAGCTGAAGGACGATACCTCCATTCTCTACCTCGCGCCCCACAAGACCTTTACCGAGGTGCTTGCCGACCACGGCTACGAGTGCGGACTTTCGGGCAAGTGGCACGTGGGCGGCGCAGACAGGCCACAGGCGGGCTTTACCTTCTGGAGAACCCTTGCGCTCGGCGGCGCGGAATACTACCATCAGGTGGCGTTTGAGGAGGGCGAGATGCGCATGAAGCACGGCGTCTACGTGACCGACTACATCACCGACGGTGCCATGGAATTTCTCGACGGGCGCGACCAAAGCAAGCCCTTCTGCCTCTGCGTTCACTACTCTGCCCCCCATTCGCCGTGGGGCGAGGGCTGTCATCCCGAGGAATATATGAGCATGTACCGCGGCAATCCCTTCCGCTCCATTCCCGAGGAGCCGCCGCACCCGTGGGTCCACGGGGTGGATCAGTCCTTTGCCGAGTGGAAATCCAAGCCACACCCGGGCGTGCGCTTCGTTAAGGCACAGTATGCCCCTATCCGTGAGGTGTGGCACGAATACCGCCAGGAGTCCCTGACCGGCTATTTTGCCGCCGTGACCGCCATGGATGCCGCGGTGGGCAGGCTGCTGGACCGATTGGAGGCGGACGGTCTTGCCGAGGACACGCTGATCGTTTTCACCAGCGACAACGGCTCCAATATGGGGCATCACGGCATTTTCGGCAAGGGCAACGGCACCTATCCCGTGAATATGTACGAGACCTCGGTCAAGGTCCCCGGGCTCTTCTCCTGCCCCGGCACCATTCCCGCGGGGCGCGTGCTTTCCTCCATGCGGAGCCACTACGACGTATACGAGACCCTGCTCGACTTTGTGGGCATCCCCTTTGAAAAGACGGACGATATGCCGGGCACGAGCTTTGCCGCCGAGCTGCGCGGCGAGGCGGATGCCGCTCCCGCAGGCGTGGTCGCCTATGACGAATACGGGCAGACCCGCATGATCTGCGAGCGCACCGATGCCCATCAGCTCAAGCTGGTGTGGCGCGGCGAGGAGGGACCCAACGAGCTTTACGATCTCGCCATCGATCCCGATGAGCGGGTCAACAGATACGGGGATCCTGCCTATGCCGAGAAGATCGCCGCCCTGCGGCAGAGACTGCTCGGATGGTTTGAGACCTACGTCGATCCCGCGTTTGACGGCACCCGCGAGGACGTTCGCGGCAAGGGGCAGATCGACAGCCACACCTTTATCAAGTGAGGAGACGGACCATGAAGCTTGCGATAGAAACTTACGCGCTCCGCGCCAAATTCGGCGACGAGCAGGCACTGCGGCTGATCAAGTCGGCGGGCTTTGACGGCGTGGACTATTCCTTTTATTACACCTCCGAGGACTCGCCCATCGTGGGAGAGGGGTACCTGGAGCATGCGAGAAAGGTCCGCGGCTGGCTGGACGAGTGCGGTCTGACCTGCCGTCAGGCACACGCGCCCTTCCGCTTCGTTTACGGCGAGGCGATGGACGAGAGTGAGCCCCACTATCGGGAGATCGTGCGCGCCATGGAGGCGGCGTCGGTGTTGGGGGTGGAGCAGATCATCGTCCACTCCGTCCGACCGCCCAAGGAAGAGGACACGGTGGCGTACAATCTGCAATATTTCAAGAGCTTTGAGCCCTATTGCGCGCGCTTTGGCGTACGTATTGCGGTAGAGAACCTGTTTATGCGGGACAAAAAGCGGGGATGCTTCCGCGGCCGCTTTGCCACCCCCGCGTCGCTGTGTGATTTCGTGCGGTTGCTGGGCTCGCCCCACTTCGTTGCCTGCATCGACGTGGGACACGCCGCGCTGACGGGTATGGAGCCGGAGGACTTTATTGACGGCATGGAGCCGGGTGTGCTGAAGGCGCTTCACATTCAAGACACCGACTACCGCGACGACCGCCACGTTCTGCCCTATATGGCGGATCTTAACTGGGACGGCATTATGTCGGCGCTCCGCCGCATCGGCTATGACGGCGAGCTGACCTTTGAGGTCTTTCACTTTTTCGAGCGCGTGCCCGAGGGGCTGGTTCCCGAGGCGTTGCGCTACGCCGCCGCGGTGGGAAGATATCTGACCGACCGCGCGGGAATATAAAAACGGAGAGGAGAGCGAACAGCTCTCCTCTTTTCGTTTACGTTCTCAGACTGACCTCGCCGCTGTGGATGACTTCTATACTGCCGTCCTCGCGCTCGACCACAAGCCCGCCGGTGGGATCGATATCCAGAACCCTTCCGGGGGTGACGGCATCGGCGCGGATCGTATTGACCCGCTTTCCGATCACGGTGGAATATGCCTTATAGCAAGCCATGTGGGCGTATGGATCGGGATCCTTTTGAATATTCAGAAGCTCCCGCAGGACCGCCGCGGCAAGGGTGCTTCGGTCCACATCGCCGCCGATGGCGGTGGCGATATCGGCAAGCTCGGGCGGAAAGGCGGTGGGCAGGACGTTGATGCCGATCCCCACCAGCACGCTGGTCACCCGTCCGCTTGCGGGGTCGGTGACCGCTTCGGTGAGAATGCCGCAGACTTTTTTGCCGTCCAGATACACGTCGTTGACCCATTTGATGCCGAGCTCACGCCCGTGCAGGGCGGGAAGGGTGAGCAATGCCCGAAGGACCGCCACCGAGGCGGCGGTGGTGACCGATACTGCGTCGATCGCCGCCGCGTCGGGGTGCCACAGATAGGTCATGTAGATGCCCGCGCCGGCAGGAGAAAAGAAGCTCCTGCCCATTCTGCCCCGCCCGCCGCTCTGCGACTCGGCAAGGATCAGCGTGGGTCTGCGGTCTCCCGCTCTTGCCCGCCGCTTGGCTTCGCTGTTGGTGGAGTCCAGCTCGTCATAGACGTCGATGGCGATGCGCTCCTCGTCGAGTGCGGTACGGATCCGCTCCGCGCTCAGCGCCGCGTGACTTGTTTTCACAGGGTTCTTCCCTCCTTCATCAAATTGATTCCTGTTCTTGACAAACGCAGCAAGAGCAGATATAATAAAATCAAATCATGTTTCCGGTTTGTCTTCCAAGCCGTAGTAGCGTTGGAAAAAGGCGGTGTCTGACTGTCCCGTCAGCGGAGACGGGCGCGTCAGTCCCTTTTGTGAGCGGAGGATCGAGATAAAGTCCTGCTCCGTCACGATCAGATGGTCGAGAAAATGGATGCCCAGCAGCTTACACGCCGCATCGATGGTATGGGTGGTCTCAATGTCATCCCGTGTGGGCAAGGGATTGCCGTGGGGATGATTGTGGACCAGCAAAATGCTGGCGGCTTGCTTGACGATCGCCCGCTCTGCCACCACACGCGGCAGGATGGGCGCGTGATTGACCGAGCCATCCGCCACGAAATAGGTCTCCAGCAGCTGCAGCTTATTGTTGAACAGCAGCAGATAGACCCGCTCTACGGTGGCGCCGATGAAAAGGGACTTGGCATAGTTGCCGACCTTCTCCAACGTGTCGAAAATGCCGTCCGCGTTCAGGCGGCTGAGCTCGTATTGGCGAAAGACGGCGGGAAAGAGCTTGAGGAATACTGCCGCATTCGCGCCGATGCCCTTGACGGACATCAACTCCTCGGCATCTGCCTCCAACACGCCCGACAGGGAGCCGAAGCGGACCAACAGGCGGTGTGCCAGCATATTGGTGTCCTGCTTGGGGATCACGTAGAACAGAACCAGCTCCAGCACCTCATGGGGCTCGAAATGGTCGAGCCCCTCGTTCAGAAAGCGCTTTTTGAGGCGCTCGCGGTGACCAATGTGGTAGTTTTCGGGGTTTGGCTCTTGGGACGGTTGGTTCGGAGATGCGTTTTGATTATTCATAGGTGCGCTCAATGGTATCCTCGATCACATCGTCCGGGGCACCGGTGCCGGAGAAGGTGAGTGTGTAGACTGCACGGTAAGTCCCTTTGTTGTCCAGCTGTAGGCCGAAGAGGAAGGAGTCCATCAAATTAGTAGAAGAATCTACCCATGTTTTATTCGGTTCACCGTTATCTACTTTGGTCCAGATAAATCCAAGTGTTCTTTTCTGGATATATGCTTCTACCGTGAAACTTGTGAATGAAGTGGTGTTTCCCGAATAGGAAATAGTAATTTCGGACCACCCGTCCGAGCCGATGTCAAAGCCACAGGAGGCAATGGCGCCGTGACTTAATCGGGCATCAGCTGCATACACAGGCAAAACGGATGCCATCATCATTAAGATGCATAGCAGGATGAGCGTCAGTTGTTTGGATTTCTTCATGTTGTTTTTCCTCTCTTTTCAAGAAATATTTGTGAGTTTCCCTCACTGTTATACTAAGAGAGAAAAATAGACCCAAAATTCGACAAATTTTCAAAAAAAATAAATTTTTTTCGCTTTGTCATTCCAAATGGTGGATATTCTTCAAATTTGGGTTTGTTGGTCTGTTTGAATACTTTCAAATTTGGGTTTGTCGGGGTGTTGGTAGAAACAGAACAACCGCCATGCGGCACCCTTCTTGTAGGGACCGGCGTCCCCGACGGTCCACCCCACAAGGGTTTGGCGATCACAAACCGTCCGTAAACGGACCGTCGGGGACGCCGGTCCCTACAAAATTTAACCTCTATCTCTTCGACAAACCCCAATTTGAAATCCTCAAACCGTTCGACAAACCCCAATTTGAAAAAAGTTCAAACATCCGATATCCTTAATTTTTCTATTCCAAAATTAATCATTTGATGTGACAAAACCTTTTGTTTTTCGAAAAAACAGTTAACTGTATCAAAGCGTTTCACAAAATTACTGGATGCTGTCAATAAACAATGCAATCTGTTCTTCGGATAGTTTTTCGGATGAAGTGATTCCAAAGGCATAGTTGTTTTGCCATATGTAGGAGTGAATTCCTTCAGAACAATGATATAGAACCTCATAGTTTCCGATTGTAATTGGGCTATAGTCGCCGCGCTCGTTATCAATATAATGTTCTAAAGTCGAAATTGTTTTTTGTGAAAACATAATAGAGGAGCCATTCGAATTTGTCCAATACATCTTCACACTATACCTCCCCACCTGCTCCTGCGTCAGCTCATAACCCTCGGGCAGGGTATGGGGGATGAGGACTTCCTCGATCTCGGTGGGGAACTCTTCTTCATCGATCTGCTGCTCCACCTTGGTATACTGCTCAAACACCGTTACCACGAAATCTACGAACTGCCGGTACCAGAGTGCGCAACCGGTCAGCAGCAGCGTGACCAGGGCGCAGATCAGCGCGATGACCACACGCCGATTCATCTTGCGACGGCGCGGGATGCCGTTACGGAGCAGGCGGTCCAGCCACGGCGGCGGGGTGTCCGCGGGCGGTGCGGGTGCGGTGTGACTTTCGATCAGCTCATCCGCGTCCAGCAGCAAAGCGTCGATCAGCGCCTGCTTCAGCCGCTCTTTGTCGTTCTGTGCCATTCGGGACCTCTCCTTCCAGCGCTTTGATCAGCATCAGCTTGCCGCGCTCCAGATCTTTATATACCGTGGTCGGCTTCATCTCCATCCGTGCCGCGATCTCGTGGACCGACAGCTCGTCCACCCAATGCAAATACATCAGATGCCCATACCGATCGTGAAGGCGGCGGATGGACTCCACCAGCCGGCGGTAATCCTCGGCTTCATTGATCTTTCTGACAAAATCGTCATCCGAGAGCAGTACGTTGACGTGTGTATCCAGCTCCTCGCACCAAGGCGCGCTCTTCTGCAGCTTGACCGCCTCATGCCGCACACAGGAAAGCAGATAGCGGCGCAGGCGGCGTTCGTCCTCCCAGAAGTCGATGTTCCGAATGTACTGATATACGCTGACGTAGGTGTTCTGCACCACGTCCTCGGCATCGTATGCCCCCGAGGTGCGTTCCAGAAGGCCCGCGGCATAGCGAAGCATGTCTTGATGATAGTGATGATATATATGCAGGATCCGATCGTGCGTGTCCGTGTCTGTCAAAGCTAAAAGAAATATGAGCATACCGTTCCTCCCTCTCCCTATCATTCGGAAGTATTATAACAAAATTCCCCCATAAAGTCAAGTTGTTACACACTTATCCATCAATTCAGGAGGTTATCTATGACATTTTCTCATGCCAAGCCGATCTGGCTCGCCACTCCCGCGCGCCCGGATGAATTTGCCGAGTTCCGCATCCCGCTGACCCTGCCTGCCGATGCCGCCGCGCCGCGGCTGGTCATCTCGGCGGACTCCGACTACAACCTGCTTCTGGGCGACCGCCTGCTGGCGTTCGGGCAGTATGCCGATTACCCCGAGGAGAAGGTCTACGACGAGGTATCCTTGGAGGATCTGCCCGCGGGCGAGCCGCTGGAGCTGCGGCTGATCGTCTGGTACTACGGCATCAACACCCAGACCTACATCAAGGCGGAGGCGGGCGTGATCTTTGAGATCACCGCCATGCAGGGCGACGTGCCCGTTCTCCTTGCCGCCTCGGGCGAGCAGACCGAGAGCCGTCTCTGCCCTGCCTATCGCTCCCACACCGAGCATCTGATCTCTCCTCAGCTGGGTCCCAACTACCATGTGGATAGCGAGGCGGCAAGCCATGACGGTCTCTATCCCTTTGCCCCCAGCCGCCTTCTGACCGCTTTCCCCACCGAGTTCTTCCCCCGCCCCATTCACAAGCTGGAGCTGTTGCCCAACGTTTCGGGCACGCTGGTGCAGGCGGGCGCCTTTACCTATGGCGCGCGCACCGGCTTTGCCGCCCGGGATATGCAAGCCGCCGCGCTGTGCCACCGCCCGTTGAAGGATCTCCGCCTCCCCACCCGCACCTTCGGCAGTCAGCCGATCACACTGAGCGAGGAGAACGGTCAGGTCTATTTCATCGTCGATCTCGGCCGCGAGGAGGTGGGCTTCCTCTGCTTTGATCTGGAGGTGGATGCCGTTTGCGACATTGAGATCGGCTACGGCGAGCATCTGGACGACGGCCGCTGCCGCACCGCGGTGCGTAACTTTGCCGTGACCTACCGCGCTCACGCGGGGCGCAACCGCTTCCTCGGCTCCTTCCGCCGTTTCGGTTGCCGCTATCTGCAGCTCTTCGTTCACGCCGACCGCGTGACGGTCCATGACGTGGGCATTCGTCCCACCGTCTACCCGCTGACCCCCAAGGTCTACCGCAGCGGTAACCTTCTGCGGGATACCGTCTACGAGGTCTGCCAGCACACCCTGCGCTGTTGCATGCACGAGCATTACGAGGACTGCCCTTGGCGTGAGCAGGCGCTCTACACCATGGACTCCCGCAATCAGATGCTTTGCGGCTACTATGCCTTTGGCGAGACCCGCTTTGCCCGCGCCTGCCTGCATCTGATGGGGCACGGTATGCGCCCCGACGGCATTCTGACCCTCTGCTATCCCGCGGGGAAGGATTTCCCCATTCCCGCCTTCTCCACTGTATATTTCATTCAGATGTGGGAATACATGGAGCACAGCGGCGATCTTACGCTGGCGCAGGAATACGAGGGACTGCTCTGCCGTCTGATGGAGACCTTCCTTGGCAAGATGCGCCCCGAGCTTGGTCTGATCGAAAACTTCTACGGCAACGGCGAATATTGGAACTTCTACGAGTGGAGCGAGACCATGAGCGGCAGGCTTGGCAAGCACGCGACCTGCGCCATCGAGGCACCGCTCAACGCCTTCCTCTCTCTTGCGCTGCAGGCGTTGGTTAAGATCCTGCGCGCCATCGGCAAGGGCGAGGCGGCAGACCGCTACGAGGCGTATATTGCGCCGCTCAATGCCGCCATTCGCGCCTTCTTCTTCCGTGAGAAGGACGGTCTTTTTGCCTCCTTTGACGACCGCGACGAGGGCAAATACAGCGTGCTGACCAATGCGCTCTGCCTCCTCTGCGGTGCCGCCGAGGGTGTGGACAAGACGGCGCTTTTGCGCATCCTTGCCGCCAACGGCGCGGCGGATACGGGGCTTTACGTCATCCCCAACACGCTGAGCATGAACAGCTTCCGCTTCGATGCCCTGCTTCGCGAGGACCGCGCGCGCTACGCGCCCATCATTCTCGCCGAGCTTGACCGCGATTATCTCTACATGCTCCGCCACGGTGCCACCACCTTCTGGGAGACCATTGAGGGCGCCAAGGATTTCAGCGACGCAGGCTCCCTCTGCCACGGCTGGTCCGCCCTTCCCATCTATTACTACGAAACACTTCTGTAACCGCATAAATAAGCAAGGCAGAGACTGCGCGTCTCTGCCTTGCTTTCGATCGTCGGTCAAGTGCTTGTGATATTTGAATGGAAGATAGTGGTGGAGTGTGCCGGGCGCGGATAAAGCAAGGGGCTCTGCCCCTTGACTCCGCCAGAGGGAACTTTTCGAGAAAAGTTCCCTCTGGACTCTCTCAAAAGCTTTCACACTATGGGTATGAGGCGAGGTGTTTATCTTGCTCTCGCCGTGGAGGGGTTCGGGCGGGGCGGTTATGAGCGGATAGACGGATGCAGACCTGTCATGGTTCGAGCGGGCAAACTTCGTTCGCGTCAGGCACCTCCGAGACCCTGCCGCTTCGGCTGCCATGG
>JAFTMG010000138.1 GCA_017452525.1 Clostridia bacterium | reverse complement strand
GGCATACTCTTTTTTTATTCTTAGTGGTGTTTTTAACTTCTTTTTCTATTGAGTCCTACTTTTCCCACATTAAATTCCGCTTATTTCTCATACTAAATTCCACTGCTTTCCTACTGTGGAATTTACTTTGGGAATTCACGTCACTCAAAATCCTTCAAAAACCAGATATCGTCGGGATCCAGCCGCACTTCCCTGCCGTTGAGATAACCCAGCACACCGCTCCCGTCGGGAAAATCAAACTGCAGCCGCCATGCGTAGAGTGCCTGATATTTGTAGCCCTGCTTTTTTTCACTGCGGTTGATGCCGTATTTGCCGTCACCCAACAGCGGATGCCCGATATGCGCCAGATGAGCACGGATCTGGTGTGTCCGCCCCGTGATCAACTCCACCTCCAGAAGAGAATTGCCGTCCCGCACGCGGATCACGCGGTATTTGGTGATGATCTCCTTGGCTCCCGGCATTTTCCGATCGGTCACCGTCACCGTATTGTTGCGGCTGTCCTTCCATAGCCAGCCGTAAAGGGTCTCCTCGCGGCGGGGCATGGTGCCATGAACGGCACAATAGTAAAACTTATGCAGCTGGTCCTCGCGGATCTTTTCGTTCATCTCCCGCAGTGCCTCGGCGTTCTTGGCGGCAATGACGATACCGCCCGTGTTGCGGTCTATGCGGTTGCACAGGGCGGGCGCAAAAGATTGCTCGGCATCGGGGTCGTATTCTCCCTTCTGATACAGATACGCCTTGATGTGCATGATCAGGGTGTTTTCCGCCCCCTCGGTATCCTCATGCACAAGCACGCCGGGGCGCTTGTTGCAGAGGATGATATTTTCGTCCTCATACGCCACCGTCAGCTTGGGCTTGATGCGGGAAAGCGCTCCCATATCCTGCTCGGGGGAATCGAAAAACTCCTCACGGATAAAGAGCTGGACCGTATCCCCCTCCTTCAGCATATAATTCTGCTGGGTGCGGGCACGGTTGACCTTGATCTTCTTGGTGCGGATATATTTATACATCAGCGACATGGGCAAGCCCTTGACCGCCTTGGACAAAAATTTATCCAGACGCTGACCCGCATCGTTTTTTTGAATGGTCAAAATCTGCATGAATACTCCTTCCTCCGAGACAGGGACGGGGAGCAGGTCCTGCTCCCCGAATCGGTTTGTTGATTATTTGGTGCCAAAAATACGATCACCGGCGTCACCCAGACCGGGAACGATATAGGCGTGATCGTTGAGGCACTCGTCCACAGCGGCAACGTAAATATCCACATCGGGATGCTCCTTCTGCACGCGGGCAATGCCCTCGGGCGCTGCGACCAGGTTCATCAGGCGGATATGACGGCAGCCGTACTTGTTCTTCAGAAGCGTGATGGCATCTGCCGCGGAGCCGCCCGTTGCCAGCATGGGATCCACAAGAATAACGATGCGCTCCTCAATATCCATGGGCATCTTGCTGTAGTATTCCACCGGCTCATGGGTGTCGGGATCACGGTACATACCGATATGACCGACCTTTGCCACGGGAACGAGGCTGAGCAGACCGTCTACCATACCCAGACCTGCGCGCAGGATCGGTACGATGGCAAGCTTCTTGCCCGAGACCATCTTGGCGGTCATACGGGTCAAGGGAGTCTCAATGGTCACATTCTCCAGGGGCAGGTCGCGGGTGATCTCATAGCCCATCAGCATGGCGATCTCATCCAGCAGCTCGCGGAAATCCTTGGAGCCTGTCTTTTTATTTCTCATAATGGAAAGCTTGTGTGTGATCAGCGGGTGATCCATAATATGAACGGTACTCATAGCGATTTCTCCTTTGTGCTTCATACTTCTTTGGCAAGCGGCAAAACGCACCTCCGCATGTCTATCGTATCTATTATACACACATTCCGCCCGCTTTTCAAGTCCTTTTTCTCTTTTTCTCCTTTTTTCTCACCACATACTCTGCCGCCACCCCGATCACGGACAGCGCACCCGCCGAAAACAGCGCCTCGGTGCATGCCGCCATGGTGGCGCCCGACGTGACGATATCATCCACGAGGATCACGCGCCTGACGGTGACGGAGACGCCGCGGCGCAAACGGTATGCCGCCTGCGCGCGGATCTGCCGCTCCTGCCCGCGCAATCCCTTCTGCTCACCCCCTGCGCGGTGAACGAAGGCGCGGACGAACGGTAGCCCCAGCTCGACTGCCAGATTGCGGGCGACCCGCTCCGCCTGATCCGTTCCCCGCGATCTCGCCATGGCGGGGGAGCGCGGACAATAGGTCACCACCGTTTCAAAGGGCAGCTTTCCATCCCCATCCCGTGCCAACCAACCGCGGGAGGTGATCTCGGCACGGACGATGGGCGAAAGCTGTTTTGCCAGAAAGCGCTCGTAATTGGTCACGTGTCTGTCTTTGATACGGTAGACCAGGCGGTCACACACGGTGCGGGCACCGTCGGTTTCCTTGCCGTATGCCGCCAGCTTACAGAGCGAAGTCATACCCGCCTCCTCCGACCGCGCAGGCATACAACGGCAATCTATCATTGCCTCACGGCAATCGGGACACGCCTCCAGCTTGGCAAGCTCCCAGCTCGCGCGGCAATCGCGACAGAGACAATCGTCACCGCGCCGCCACTCTGCGTATGGGATCCGTTGATCGCAACCGCCGCACCTGGGCGGAAATAACAAATTGAGCCAACGCACCGACATATTCCCCCTTTTCTCCCCTTTTTTCAACATTTTACCACAGGGCGGCCCATATGTCAATGACAGAAGGGGGACGGTTCACGCAATCGGTGCCCCGTCCCCGTGGTGTTATTTCTGTAAAGTATCCTCCGTCAGCGAAAAGGTGACGCCGGCATAAATGACCGCCACGACCTGCTTGTGGTCGATCGGCTCATCGAAGAAAAACTTGACCAGTATGTCGGAGATCTCGGAGGTACCGGAAGAAGAACTGCCGCCGCCCGCGACATTCACCTCAAGCTCGGTTCCGTCCGCCATCACGAGGGTACATTGTTTCGGTCGCGCTACAAGCCGCGGGACGTTCGTGCGGCAGCCCATATCGATCTGCAGATAAATGGGCGAGATCTGTACCGTGGAATACGCCAGCTCCACCTCGGTCAGCGCATGGCTCAGTTGATATCCACCCGACACTCTTACCCGTGACGGGTCCGAGATATCACAAACATAGCGCTCTCCCGCCACCCGCGGATGATAGACCAATACGCTCTCGGTAAAATTCATGGTAAATTTCAGCTCCCATGGTCCCTCGGCCAATACCGCCCAATCCTCGGAGGATTCGTAAGAAGGACGGCAGCTGAGGCTTGGGATATTCAAAGTCAGCTCCTTGCCGCTCAGCTTGGTGTAGCTCGCCTGAAAGCGGTAAGCAAAGCAATACGTGTTATCGGGGCGGGACACCAGCTCTGCCTGTGCGCCGCCGTTTTCACCCGCACTTCCGCTCCACTCCGTGGCATATTTTTCTCCGTTGGTCATACGTGAGCTTCCCAACAGCGATGCTTTACTGCCCAAAAAACGGATACTACTGCCTCCGGTCGTATTACGATCCAGGATCTTGTGTTTTGGGTAGTCAAGCGAAATATACCCCGGATCGCCATGATATTGCGCAAGCAATTCATCGCTCAGCGTGACCTCCAACCAGATATACGCGGCATTGCCCGCGCCCGTCACGCCGACCACACGGAACATCACGTCGCTGCTGTCTCCCGTGAAGACCACGTTCTCGGGAACCTCACTGATCTCATCCAGGCGGCTTACGATCTCCTCCCGCAGAGGCTCCGTCGCGCTTGCCGTCATCTTCCCCGCAAGCGGGTTCCGGCTCCCCGTCTCCTCATCCGGTCCAAACATCTGATTCCAATAGGGCTCCATATCGCTGTAGGTCCTCCCTGCGATCACGCTGATGCTCAACGCCGTGACCGTCAACAGAATTGCCGCAACAAGGAACAGCGGCTTGCGGATGCTTCGGATCCGTTTCAGTCCACCGCTTTCCCGTTCAACCGGCTCTGCCTCCAATATCATAGAGGCATCGATCTCATCAAAGGCATCCAATAACGTTCTGCCTTTCATACGGATAATCCCTCCTTTTCCAAAAATTCCTTCAGCTTGGCGCGGGTACGGTGGAGCATGACCTTCACGTTGCTCTCACTCATCCCACACAAGCGCGCAATTTCCTCGACCGAACACAGATACCAATATCGCTGTATCATGACCGTTCGCTGTCTTGGGGGCAGTTGACGTAAAAAGCGGTTGAGCGCATCGCGCAGAAGCACCTGATCGGCAAGATCCGCACGCTCCCCTGCAAGGCACTCTTCCAGCTCGGACAATGCAATCTCGGTCTGCCCGCCGCCCCGCTTTTCCGTCTTGCGATGCGCCACACGGTTGAGCGCGCCCTGCCGCGTCAGCATACCCAGATATGCCTTGACGGACTGCGGCTTCTGCGGCGGGATGGTATTCCACGCCTTCAGATAGGTGTCGTTTACGATCTCCTCCGCGTCCTCTCGGTTGCCGAGAATGCGGTGAGCAATGCGAAAGCAAAAGCGCTCGTATTCCTTTTTGCACACGTACAGCGCGTCCTCGTCGCGGGCTTCAAAAAGCGCCACAAGCTTTTGGTCTTCCATGTCGGTCCTCCTTTCCTTCGGTGTAAGAGCTCTTCATCTATCATAAACAGGAAACGAATGGCAAAGGTTACATACAAAAGCTCTTTTCTTTTATCATAGTCAAAAAATAACCGTTGTCAAGGGAGAAAAAATATGATATACTGAAAAAAATTTCGAAAACGGCGAATCAAGCCGCATCCGTGCCGACTAAACGGGTGAAACCAAGCCGCAAGGCAGAAAGGAGGAAGCCTTTCGTGAATGATCCCATGCAGGAGGAACGCTACGCGCAATACCTCGATTATCTTTATACCACCGCACATATCAAGCACGGCGATTGCCCCGAGATCGACGCGCTGGTGCAGGACAGCATCGTTGCCTTTTTTATCCGCGAGCAAAAGGGCGAACCGATCACCCATCCCAAAGCCATGCTCGAGGGCATTTTGCGCCACAAATACAACGACTGGTTGCGCCGCAAATACCGCAACCGTCTGGTATCTTTCGAGGCGGATCTGCCCGAGGACATACCGACAGAAGAAAATGACACACTTGAACTGTGTGAGGAATACACCAACGTGCGCCGCGAGATCGGACGGCTGATGCGCATCTACCGCGAGGTCACGGTGCGCCATTACGTCCACGGGCAGTCGGTGGACGAGATCGCCGCCGCGCTGAATATTCCCCGCGGCACGGTGCTTTCCCGCCTCTCGGGGGCACGGAATCAGATCAAGGAAGGACTGACCAACATGGAAAAATATTCATCTGTCAGCTACGAGCCCAAGGACATGTCGATCGGTATCTGGGGCTATGCCGCGCCCCACTCGGGCGAGCCCTTTTCGCTGGTCCCCACACCGCTGGAGGTCAACGCGCTGGTCCTCGCCTACGAGCATCCCCTCTCCGTCCGCGGGATCGCCGACGCCATGGGCGTTCCCTGCGCCTATCTGGAGCCGGTGCTGGACAAGCTGGTGGCAGGGGAGCTGATGGGCAGGACCGCCTCGGGTCTGCTCTACACCCGCTGTCACCTGCAGGACATTGAGAACCGCTACGGCAATATTCCCGCGCAAGAGGCGCTGGCTTCCGAGCGGGCGGCACAGATCGCACAGATCGTAAACAAGCACACGGGAAAGCTGTTTGACCTCCCCGCTGTCCGTGAGATGACCGGCAAGCAAAAGGCAACGCTTTGGCTGATCACACTCAACGAGGCGTTGACTATTGCGGCACAGCAGACCCGTCCCACCCCCGCAGATGCGCCCAAGGAGCCGCCCGAGCGCCCCAACGGCGGCAGATGGCTGGCAAGCTGTACCGTGTTCGATCAGGATCCTGCAAAGCGTCCCGCCGCGAAAAAGACCTACGCCCGCTCCGGCCCCGTGCTGGTCAACTATTGCGAGCAAAACGACGGCAAAGCCGATTGCCGCATGAAGGACTTTCAGTCTGTCTTTGGCGAGGCACATTGGGCATACCAAAGTCTGCCCTACCGCTTCTCGCTTCAAAGCATTCTGCGCTTCTACGCCTCCTTCCTCCCCTGCGACATCACCGTAGACCGCAACGAGATCTATGAGGCCATCCCCGATTTTGAGCGGCTGCACATTCTGCGCCGTCGCGAGGACGGCAAGCTACGCCTGGATATTCCCGCGCTGACCTTCACAGAGGCGCGCGAATGCCTTGACCCTGCCATTAAGGCGATCTATCATGATCTGCTTGCCCTGCTGGGTGAGGATCTCCCGCGCCTGTGGGAGGCAGGGCGACACCGTGTTCCCGCTCACGTGGATGCCGCAAGCTACTACGCCTATGAGGATGCCCTGGGTGCCTACCCCATCGCGCAGCTGCTGGCTATCGTCCACAACGGTTTCTGTCCCTACCCTGTCACCGTCGGTGAAACGCCGCTCATTCTCGTAGTCTACCGTCCCTGCAACATCCCGCCGCACGCGGATGATCTGATCGAACCATAACACACAAGAGCCGCGCCCACGGGCGCGGCTCTTGACCGTTGAGATTCAGTTGGCAACCTTCTTCAGCTTTTCCATGATCGCTATCACACGGGGATCCTCGCGCACAGGGGCGAAAAGATCGCTCTTTTGCATAAAACGAAGCATGAAATGGGCGTAATTATACTCATTGGTGGTAGACGTATTCGCCTTGACATACATCAGATCTCGGGTCAGCAAGGAGGTATAGGGGGCGCTGTCGGGCAGGGTATCGTAGGCGATGGCGTGGTCTGCCGCCAGGGACCAGTGTTCGAGCGCTTCATCGAGCTGTCCGATCTCCATCAGATCCGCCGCGATGTCCTCATACAGGTCGGCAACGCGGGTGTGCGTAAAGAGGTAGTTTCCGTCCTCATAGACCAGCTCATACATGGAAAGCACCTTGCGGCGCAGGGCGATCCGTTCCTCCGGCGTGTAAACATCGTCCTTCAGCATATCCCGTACCGTGGCATAGAAGCAATATGCCAACATCTGAATGCCGCTTTTACAGCATTCCTGCCGTTCCCTCCCCTCCAAAAAAATCGGGAGCACCTGTTGTGCGGTCTTATAATAATTCGGCAGGCTCTCCGCCATTTTACGAGCTTTTTCTTTGTCGCCGTATCGCTTCATGGCATAGCAGATATTCGCCTGCACGTCATTTCGGATGCTTGTGTCGGTACAGAACTCCAGAATCCGCTCGGAGATACGGATCGCTTCCTCCCCGTTTGCCTGTCGCTCTTCCTTCGTTTTGCCGTACCCGTCCAGATAGCAGGCAAGCTCTGCCATAAAATGATAGTCGCTCGGAAAAGCTTTCAGTCCCTCTCGTAATGTGGCGATCGCCTCCCCGATCTTACCCTCGGATGCCAGCTTTCCCGCCTTCAGGTTGAATTCATCGTATTTCTCTTTGTTGTGTATCTCGTTCATGCCCACCAGATCATCCAGCGTCACACCGAAAAAGCCGGCGATCACGGGCAGGAGCGTGATATCGGGATAACCGTCGCCCCGCTCCCATTTGGAGACTGCCTGATAAGATATGCCGACAAAATCCGCCAGCGCTTCCTGGGTCAGTCCCCGTTCCTTTCTCATTCTTTTCAGATTTTCCGCAATATGGATCGTCATATCAAACCTCGTTTTGAAAAAATCAACCGCGCGCTTGTTGTGATCTTATCTTATCACACATCCCACGCCAAGTCAATCATCGCGTTTTTGAGCGATATTCTACGGTTGGTTGAGCTACACTACCTCGCGCGCTTTTTCTCCTCGATCCGTCTGAGATATTCGGAAGGGGTCAGCCCCGTTTCCTGTTTGAATATTTTGGAAAAATACAGCGCGTCGGAAAAGCCCGACAACATGGCCACGCTTTTCACGCTCTCCACGCCCTCCTCGAAAAGAAATGCGGCGTGCTTGATGCGAAGGCTCCTCAAATATTGCGTAAAGGTGATCCCCCGCTTGGCACGAAACAGGGCGGACAGGTATTTGGCATCGTATCCCAGCTCTCCCGCAATATCGGTGAGGCTGAGCGCCGTATCACTGAAATGCTGATTGGCATATTCTGCGATCTTATCGGAAAGCTCGTTGGTCTCCCTGCGCGGCTGTGCCAGATTTGCCACGGTATAGAGAAGCACCGCCTCGCTGAACAGATCCAGATTGCCGCTTTCCGACCGTTCAAAGCAGGAGGTCCAGAAGGCCATCAGCTCGCCGTGACCGTGAAATATGCAATTGGTCTGCGATACGCGGAGCCGCTCCATCATCTCGTCCGCATGCCAGCCGTGAAAGGAGATGTAGAAGTACTCCATATCCGCCGAGCGCTTGAGAGAAAACACACTGCTTTTTCGGATGAAATACACGTCTCCCGCGGCGAGCGGCAAGCTCTCGCCGTTGACGGTCAGCACGCCCTCCCCCTTCAGCACCATGCCGACGTGATGAGAGGACGCATGCATCGGGTGCGATTGCGCGTCCGTCGTCTCATATATAAACTGCGTGCAATTGATGGCATTGGCACGGCTGTCGTTGAATTTACAGATAGGCTCGCTCATATCTCTCTCCTTTGCGGTAGATCGGATAATGTGATTATATCATATATCCCGCAAAAAGCAAGAAAAAACACGAAAATATATATCATATACAGGAATTTATCCATTTTCGCCAAAGTCACGTTCTGCTATAATAAATTCAACCTAAGAAAAGGAGCGGTGACCCCACATGAGAAAAGTAAAGATAGGTGTCTTCGGTCTTGGCAGAGGCTATTCTCACCTCGACAGCATTCTGCTGAACAACGGCGAGATCGTGGCAATTTGCGACGTCAACGAGCAAAAGATCGCCAAAGCAAAAGAAAAGCTCGGCGATATTGCCGCATACCGTGATTTTGACAGCTTCATTGAGCATCCCGGCATGGAGGCGGTGCTTTTGTGCAACTTCTTCCACGAGCATACCGCGTACGCCATCAAGGCACTGGAGCACAACATCCACGTTCTCAGTGAATGTACCTCCAATGCCACCATGGCAGACGGTGTCGCGCTGGTACGCGCCGCCGAAAAGAGCAAAGCGTTCTATATGTTGGACGAAAACTACCCTCACATGAAATTCAACCGCGAGATGCGAAAGATCTACCGCGGCGGAACGCTCGGCGACCTCCTTTTTGCCGAGGGTGAATACAACCATCCTCTCGATCCTGCCGACGAGAAAAGCATCAACAGATGGCGCCCCTTCGACAAGCATTGGAGAAATTACACGCCCCGAAGCTATTACATCACCCACTCTCTCGCGCCGCTGATCTTCATCACGGGCGCATACCCCGTTCGCGTGTCCGCCATGCCCGTGCATTATCCCAAGGGGGGTGAGGATGCCCTGTTCGGTCCTGCCGTGACCGACCGTGCCGCCATCATCACTTGCCTCAACGACGACGGCTCCGTGTACCGTGTTACCGGTTGCGCCGGCTTTGGCGCCCACGGCGACTCCTACCGCATCTGCTGTGATAAGGGTCAGGTGGAAAACGTCCGCGGCAGCGGCGGCAAGATCATGCTGAGATACAACAAGTGGAACGTGCCCGAGGGTATGGAGGAAAACAACTTCTATATGCCCGAATGGAATGACCCGCAGGAAAATCTGATCGAAAAATCGGGACACGGCGGCGGCGACTTCATCGTGGTCCGCGAATTTCTGAATTGCATTCGCGAGAACAAAAAGCCGGAGTTCGACGAGTATTTCGCCACCAATATGGCGTCCGTTGCCATTCTTGCCCACCGCAGTATCCTTGCGGGCGGTCAACCCTTTGACGTGCCCGACTTCCGCCGCGAGGAGGACCGCGTTCAATATGAGAATGACCGCGAAACGCCCTTCTACGGCAGCGACGGCAGCGAGCCGACCATTCCCTGCTCTTCTCATTAACGGCAAGCGCCCTTCTCTGTATTTACTCAAAGGAAACACGAACACCGCCAAAGATCTGCCTTTGGCGGTGTTCTCCTTTACCGAGGATCTGCCGAGTGACAGAAAAAACGGCTACTCCCGATACCTGCTTGAAAACTTCTACCCTCGGTAGAGCTTTTACTACTTGAAAAACCTCCGCCTTTGCGTTATCATATCATCAGCAAGCAGACGGAGGATGTTATGAGAGACTATAGTTTTGGTAATTTTCTGCATGAGCTGAGGTCACGTAGAGGCCTTACGCAATATCAGCTCGGCGCGCTCGTCGGCGTTTCCGACAAGGCGGTCTCCAAATGGGAAAACGGTTTTTCCAAGCCGCAGAGAAACATTTTATATAAGCTGAGCGAGGTTCTCGGAATCAGCGTCGACGAGCTTCTGACTTGCAAATACCGTTCCACGGAACAGAAGGATGCAAAAGGAGTATTTGCAATGAAAAAACAATTATGGAACAAAGCCTTTACCGCCATGCGTGAGCGCTACGGCGATCCCGTCCCCGTTGAGATCGAAAACCGTATGCTGACGGAACAGACGGAAATGCAGGACACGGACGTGATCGTATATTTCGATCTGTTATCCGTACTTGCAACCGAAGCCCAAAAGCAAGGCGAGCATATCCGCGTCAGGGGCGGAACGGGCGCGTCTTTCGTGGCTTATCTTCTGGGTGCCACAGAGATCGACCCACTTCCCCCGCACCATTACTGCCCCGATTGCCACACGGTGATCTTTGACCGCAACGCAAACGACGGCTGGGATCTGCCGCAAAGAAAATGCCCGTGCGGAAAAGAGATGAAGGCAGACGGGCATCATATTCCCTTTGAAACCTATCGCCACGTCGTTCAGCGAAACACAAGCTTTGACATAGCCATGTCTCCGCACTTTTGGCAAATGGCAAAAACCGTCGTAACAGAGTATTTCAAGCATTGCGACGTGACCGCCTCAGAGCGGGAAAAAGACCGCGTCATCACCTATACGGTCGCCTCCGACCGATCCGGCTGTGCCTTTACCCTTTTGGCAGACGCGGAATTTGAAAAATATCGGGCGTTGGAGCGCGCAACGGCAACCGCGTTTGAGAGAGTAAGCTTTTCGCAACCCGAGGTACTGGATGAATTCCGATGCGGCAATACCGACGGGATCCCGGAATTCGGTACAAATTTTTGTAAGGACATGATCAGGGAAACATCTCCACGGTCCTTTCATGATCTGATCCAGATCGCGGGACTGTCTCACGGCACAGGGGTGTGGGGTGACAATGCGCGTGATCTGATCGGTCAAGGGGTGCCGCTCGGCAGCGTGATCGCCTACCGCGATGACGTGTTCCTTCACGTTGAAACACGTCTGCTGACCCGGGGCATCGCAAACACCGGATACGCTTATCGGATCATGGAGGATACGCGCCGCGGCATATATGCGAGAGACGGCGTTTCGGATGAAACGAAAAAGCAGCTCAAGGAGCTGGAGGTCGAGGATTGGTTTGCCGACTCTATCGGCAGGATCCGATACTTATTCCCCAAAGCACACGGCGTTACCTACGTCAAATTGGCGGCAACGCTGATGTGGTATAAAATTCATTACCCTGAGGAATTCCATGAGATCATGTGAGATTCCCCTGCCCCGCCTCGCGCGGGGCTTTTTAACGTTCAGGGCTTTGGGATGGTGGATAGCCAAAATGCCGCTTGAAGGCGCGGCTGAACTGATAGACGTCGGCATAGCCCACACTCACGGCGATCTCCTTCAGCGGTCGCTTTTCGGCGATCAGCAGCTTGGCACGCTGCATACGAAGCTCGGACAGCTTGCGGAAGGGGCTCATGTTCAGCTCATGCGCAAACAGCCGACGCAGATAGACCTCGCTGATGTTGCAGCGGCGCGCGATCTCACAGACGGAGAGATCGGCACGGTGGTAATGCTTGCGCATATATCGTATTGCCGCTTCAATAACCGGGTGCGTCGCCTCCGGTTCGTCGCAGGTGGTGAGCAGTTTTTGTGTCAGCGCGTACATCGCCTCCATCATGGCAAGGTCGCTGTGCAGGGAGGGAGCCAGTGCGTTTTCACAAATCCTCTCATATGTTTCAGCGGCAAAGGTATCAGAAACAGGAGAGAGCTGCATGGGCTCATACGTCTGCATCGTCTGAAAGTTGAAAACATAGCTTTCGGCATCCTCAAGGCACTCGTTGATATAATGCAAGCCATACGGCAAAAAGACAGGCTGTCCTGCCTGCGCGATCAGCTCGCCGCCCGGATAGGTAAATCGGATCTTTCCCTTAACCGTGATAATGAAGCCTGAAAAACGCCGCCGGAGAAATTCCTGCTTGCGCCCCTTAGGATCATGAATGTAAAATGGGGTCATATTTTTCGTGATCACAAAATGCCGCATGTCCAGCCTCCTTTTTTGACTTCATTATAGCGGAATGCATCGAAAATGTCAATGTTTTTGCTCGATAAACGAAAATATTTGCATTTTAGTATCGTTCCGGCTAAAACTTGTACTGCTTTTGCTATGGAGAAGGATCGCTGTCTCATTGTATAATAAAAGAAAACAAAACAGGAGGAATATGTATGAATTTCAAAGACAAAGTAGCTCTCGTCACGGGAGCCTCGGTGGGCATCGGCAGAGCGACGGCGCTTGAGCTTGCCGAGTACGGTGCCTCTCTCGTTCTGTTGGACATTGATTTTGAAAAGCTGCAGTCAGTCAAGGAAGAGCTGAAGTCTTATACGGAAAATGTCCTGATCTACGCATGTGATATCAGCGACGAAGCGCGCGTTGGCGAAACCGTTGCCGATGCAGTGTCGCATTTCGGCAAGATCGACATTCTGGTCAACAACGCCGCCCTTTGGCGCGACAGATCCTATTTCGTCGACACCCCCGCGAGCGAGTGGAAGAAATATTTCGACGTAAATGTCTTCGGCACCGTCTATGTCACCAAAGCCGTTCTTCCGCACATGATCGCGCAGAAATACGGTCGCATCATCAATGTCGCCTCGGTGGCAGGTGTGTACGGAAACGCCAAAATGGCACATTATTCCGCAACCAAGGGTGCCGTGATCTCCATGACCCAGGCGCTGGCGAAGGAAGTGGTCGGCGACGGTATTCTGGTCAACGCCGTCTCTCCCGGAAGCGTGTCGCCCTCCAACCAGGAAGACGTGAATTACAGTCAGCCCACCGAGCTCTCCCATATGGGCAGAACGGGCACAGATCGCGAAAACGCCGAGCTGATCTGCTTCCTCGCCTCCGACCGCGCCGGCTATATCACAGGTCAGAACATTCAGATCGACGGCTGCAGAAAGAAGCTGTAAGGCTGGTCCCTGTACAATAAGATCGTCCAAGCCGTCAACGCGGGCGATAACACCTATGATCTCGTCAACAGTTCCATCGTCGTCACCATGCCCGCCTCCCAGCAGGGTCTCTTCGCCGAAGGCGGCAATCTGGCACATGTCCATTTCGATCAGCCATGGTGGGTCGCCAATATGTATGATCGCTACGCAATCGGCGGCAAGCTCTACGGTTTTCTTGGTGACGCCTCGCTCTCGCTGTATAAAGACATGAATGTCATCTTCTTCAACAAGCGGATCTGGAGCGAGAAGAAGCCCGATGTCAATCTGTATGATCTTGTTCGCCGTGGCGAATGGACACTCGACAAATTCATCGAGCTGACCTCCGATATGGCGGAGGATCTCAACGGTGACAGCACCTACACCCAAAACGACCTGCTGGCCTTTGGAGGCGAGCGCGTTCCCTGCGGCACGTGGCAAACCTCACTGGGGCTCGATGTCATCACCCTCGACACTTCGGGCGCACCCATCGTCCATGGTATGACTGAGCGCTTCGTCAATGCTTATGATAAGCTTTCCGCATAATAAACGGGCTGATCCGTCAGGATCAGCCCGTTCATTATATTACGCCTCCTCGCACCATGCGGCGATATGCATCGCCCGCTCGTGCGCCAAATGATTGAAATGAATGCCTGTTTGGAGCATCGTACGTCCACCGCCTTCCAATCAGCCGCGAATGAGCCGATCCAGATAGGCGTAGCTCTTTGCCGCCAGCGCGACCACCTCGTCAAAATCGTCGCCGCCCTCGGTCTCCACCGAGACGGCACCGGCATAGCCGATCGCCTTCAGGTGCTCCACGCAGCCCTTGATATTGACGATACCGTCCCCCACGGGAACGCAAACCTTCTCACGGTTGATGTCCTTCGCGTGGCAGTGTACCACACGGTCGGCAATGCCCTTCAGCACCGCCAGCTCATCCTCGCCCGCGCCCTCGGTCTTGTAGCCCGATCTGTTGTTGCCGCTCTCCACGTAGCCTGCGCGCAGGATGTTGCAGGCATCGTAATTAATGGCAAGCACGTCGGGCTCTCCCAGCGTCATCATCTTGCGCAGACCTTCAAGCGTCAGCGAAAAGGTGCCGTGCGGCTCAATCGCCACCGTCACACCGTATTTTCTCGCTGCCTCCAGAATACGGGACAGCTTTTCCGCAAACACCTTGTAGGCATCCTCATCGCTCATCTCCTTCGGCTTTTTTCCGTCGCCCGTGTGTAGCACGGGAATACCGGCGGCAGCCGCCCATTCGATCGAACGGATCCCCGACGCCACGGCATTCTCATTGGCGATGATATTGCCGTTCAGCGACCAGAGTCCCGTGATCTCCCGAAATCCAAACCGATCCTTCAGCCGAACCAACCGCTCGGGATCATCCTTCTCCACGTTGACGTGGGGACACCAAGGACCGACTGCCTGCGTCTCAAAATATTCAAAGCCGATCTTTCGGATCGCCTCAAGGCTCCGCTCCAGATCGAATTGACGGAACAGGACCGTTCCACATCCAAGCTTCATGACAGCAACCTCCCATCACCGCACTTACGCCGCAAAATATCTTATCGAATTGTAAATACTGATCAGAATGATCACAGCCATCATCCCGATAAACAGCTTATCCACCGCAGCGTTGTCCATCTTTTTATTGATGGCTCGCCCGGACATACTGCCCAGCAGACCGCCGCAGACCATAAAGATCAGAGACAGCATGGCGAACTCCGGCACCGTTTTGGTCACCAAGGTGGAGATCAGGCTGGTCAGCTGACTGAAAGCGATGACGTAAAGACTGTTTGCCGCCGCCGTCTTGCTGTCCATGGCAAAAAAGAAATGAAGGACGACGATATTGATCGGACCGCCGCCGATGCCGAGAAAGCTCGACATGATGCCAAGCATCAAGCCGATCACCACGTATGCCACCGCGTTTTGGACCTCATGCGGTCGAATCCTTCGCTTATATACGGTATACAACAAGGTCCCCACCGTGATCAGCGCCAGACATACCGCCTGCACACCGCCCACACGCTCGGGATTCTCAAACAGCGCCTTGATATAGCCGAACAGCTGCTTACCTACAATACCGCCGACGGAAGCGCCGATGGCAAGCGGCGTGATGGTCCTTGCCCTGACCGTCCTCTCCCCCGCCGCCATAGAGCGCCCAACCGAATAACAGCTCATGGAAAGCACCATGCACCCCGACAAAAAGCTGATGGTGCTCACGCCGTCCCAGCCGAACAGATCGAGTACCGGCTTAACGATCACACCGCCGCCAATCCCGCAGATCGCTCCCGCAATGGAGGCGGCGAAGCAGATCAGAAAATATAAAAATGACTGCAGCAATTCCATGAAAAAGCCCTCAAACCCGATCAGCCGATCAGGACCTCACCGCGGGCTTCCGGATCATCCATGATCAGCTCACCGACCTCAGGCACACGGATGGAGCCGGACCGAGGATTCTTGATGCTGACGATCGGCGCAGTCAGCGTTGCCTCCACCTCGGACCGCTCAAAGCTCAAATCAGACTCCAACATCTCACAGTTGATCAGCTTGAGTCCCTTGCAATAGCAAAGCGGCTGCGTACCGGAGATCTTACAGTTCTCAAAGGTCACGTTCTCGCAATACCATGCCAGATATTCGCCCTTGATCACACTGTTGCGCACGGTGACGTTCTTGGCGTGCCAGAAGGCATCCTTTGTGTCAAACACGCAGTTTTCAAACACAGAGTCCGTAATGTATTGGAAGGAGTATTTCCCCTTCAGCGTCACGCGATCAAAGTGCAGGCTTGCTGCCCTTAGCATGAAATATTCTCCCTGCACGGCGCAGTCCTCCATGGCGATCTCGTGCGAAAACCAGCCAAATTCGGGAGAGATGACGTCGCATCCGACCATCTTCACGCCGCCGCATTCACGCAATGCCTTGATCCCGTGCAGCTTGCTGTCACGGATCATCACGTCGTTGGTATACCAAAGCGCGGCGCGGCAAAGCTCGGTCATCTCACAGTCGGTCATGCAAAGGCTGTCCACGTGCCAGAAAGGATAGCGCAAATTAAAGAAGCACTTCTCCACCTGCACCTCGCGGCTCTCCTTGAAAGCGCTCTCACCGTCAGCGGGACCGTCAAAAGCGCAGTTTTTCACCCATACCCCACGGCTGCCGTACAGCGCGCGCTCTTCATCAAACGTTTTGTTCTCAATTAGATTTGCCATTGTGTTTCCCTTTTCTTTTATGTATTTCTTACTTTACAAAGTAACAGTAATCCAGAATAATATTCCCCTGCGGATCGGGCGTGGTATATCGCGGGCAGGTACAATTTTCAAAGGACCATATGCCGCCCGTCTCGTCCGTCCACGGCACAAATCCCGCATCTTTCACCGCGCGCATGCAGGCTTTCGTGTTATGTACTTCCTTTTCCGTTCCACGTATCCAGCAGGTCCCCAATCCAAGCTTGGGAAAATCGATATAGGAAAAGCCTTCCGGTACGGGCGTGTCGGCAGGGGCAAACATGCCGATCCAATATGCAAAGGGCTGCCCCTCGGCGCGGCGTTCAAGACCAACATATCCGCCGCCGTTTTCCCAAATGGCGGTGATCTTTTCCACACCGCCCATGGCTTCCTCCAGTCGGTCAAACCAACCGTTTGCAAACCATTCGCCCCACATGGGACCGAAATTGGCATATTTTTTCCCGATGAAACGCAACCTCGGGATCTCTTCCTTAAAAACCTTTATGATTTCAGCCATTTTTTCCATATCCTCCCTGCTCCATACGCTCGATTGCATGTAAGAACTCCACCGCCCAGAAGGTCAACTCACACCAGATTGCCGTGTCCTTTTTACGGTCCGGCTCCAAGCCCACCTCCGCGTACGGGTGTCCGCTTCGGAAATTATCCTTGAAACGGCTTTTTTCATAAGACGAGGCAAAGGTGGTACGAAGCACGCCGTCCTCGGACAGCATTTCCAGCAAGGTTTCCACCGAATCTCTGACCACCTGTGTCCGATCTCCCGTAACTTTGGCAAGTGCGGTCAATGTCTTTCTGTGATTAGGCGCTTTTTGCGGAAAGGACAGCGGGAAAAATGGATTCATATATGCCCATCCCGGTCCAACCTGCTTGCCGTTGATCTTGACGGCAAAGCCGCCAAAATCCTTGGTGATCCTATCATGATGGTCGATCGCGGCGGCGAGGCGGGAAATGCTTTCCGCCGTGCGCCAGCTCTGTGTGTGCGCCAAGGTTTCCAGATGGTATTGGCAGGGGAAATAGGTGTCGGGCGTGATGGTGGGATAGTTATATTTTCTCTTGAGATTCGGATGAAAGGTTGTGATCTCGTCTGCCGACTCGTAATCCAGCAAGCTGACGAACGCCTTGTAAGAAGCATCCACGAAATGTTTCATTTCGGGATCGTCCCCGTAACCGAGCAACGCCTGACAGGTGTACAGTGTAACATCCAGAGACGAACCGCTGTTGATGCCGATGCCACGTGTTTCAAAGCGCACCTTTTCGGGATTGTAATACGAAAACTCTTGCTTGAGTATCACGTCATCACGCATGGCTTTTACAAAGTTCTGCACGATGGGCGTGTCCTTGGGTATTCCGTAATTATGTAAAAGTCTTGCGGCATTTTCTCCGTCATCCAGATGTGATGCTTTAAATTTCTCCCAAGAGTGCATTCCAATACCGATATATCCGTCGGGCTTGACATGCGTTAAAAGCAACTGATATTCGGGTGTTTGCATCACCTTTTCAAGAAGCATTTCTTCCTGCGCTTCGGTGAGATCATGGAGTATGTCTTTATGCAACCGGTACTGAATCACATCTCTGCCGTTTTGGAGAAGAAAATCTATTGATTTTTGATAATCAAAGCTCATAGCTGCCTCCGTGCAAATGATGGATCAACAACACCTAACCCAAAACAATCTTTCCGTTAATCATGTCGGCAATTACTTCGACCAAAAAGGTATGCTCTCTTTCAAGAACTCGTGCAGCCAATATCTCCGGCGTGTCATTTTCCAACACAGACACAGTGGTTTGAGCAACGATCTCGCCACTGTCATATTCTGCATTAACACGGTGGATGGTCACGCCAGTTTCGGTTTCCTTCGCTTCGATCACCGCCGTATGCACATTCATTCCGTACATTCCCTTGCCCCCGAACTTGGGCAGCAGAGCAGGATGAATGTTAAAGATTCTGTTATGATACTTTTCCAAAACCGTGATATGTAACATTCTCATGTACCCGGCCAAGAAAACCATATCGACCCTGTGGTTAGCCAACACATCAAGGATTTCTTTCGCGAGAGCTTCTTCGCTCCCGAATTTTTTTGCGCTCAAATGGTATGCCGAAATATTCTCGTTGTTGGCTCTCTGCAAAGCCATGGAATCGGCGTTATTGCTTATAACAGCCACAACGGTAGCATGGATCTGATTGCTTTTGCACCCGTCAATGATTGCTTGTAAATCACTACCGCCATGCGAGGCAAAAACCGCTATGTTCATATATGTATCCTCCGTTACTTTACTTGTCTATAACCCCCACCTGATACTCATCTTCATAAATAATTTTACCAACATAGTTTGTGTAAACGATATCGTAAGGAATGTCATATTTATCAAGTAAATCTATCAAGGGTTGTATTTTATCTAACATCACATCGGCATTTTCAGTCTTAAAGTATGTAATCGCTCCTTGCGGATTATCATTGTTGTCCCCGTAAAATGGTGGTTGCGGTAGATTGTCAAGAAACCATTGGTGGGTTTTATCATAAAGCTTAACGTCTTCGGGACTATATATATTGTCGCGTATTCTACGCCAATTCAAGATAAAAACTCCCACCGGCTTTTTCGTTTTCCACGCAATTTCGCGTCCTTGTATTCTGACATATTTAGGTAGTTTCATAATTGATCCACCTTTTTGAATATAACATAATAAGCAGGACACGGAAGGTAATATCGCACAGCTTTCTTGTATCGTTTTTCCAATCGACCTCAAGCTGCTGACCGCCGTAGGTGCTGATGCCTTTCAGTTGATCTTCATCAACAATAGCTCTGCAAATCCCCTTCTCATCCATGGCACTTGCGAGAAGTTCCGCTTCCGCTTGCAGCTTAGGAATATAAGGCGCAAGACCGCAACGGCAAAGCCATTCCACACGGTCAAGATATGTATAATGAATGCCATCCTTATCGTATCCAAGACTATATCCTTCTTTGAGACAACCAACAGTTCCAAGAACATAGCCAACCCAACTGTCACCGCCCATCTGACATTCGGGGCGATCGGTGCGCATCAACTTTTTCACAGCTTCTGCAAGCATCTTGATATTGTCCTCGGTTTTCCAAGAGGTCGCGTGCGCCAAAATATCCAGATGATAATAGCAAGGCCATTTTTCGTAATCGTTGAAAACACGCTTTTCCTTACCGCTGACCTTTTTGATACGAGTGATGTCCAAAATCGAATCCACTTCAAGTACACGCTTGAAAGAGTCCAATGCCAACTGTATCTGAGGTCTGATATCCATGATATCTTCATATCCGGCACGGGCGATGCAAGCACAACGAATCAGATTCTGACCGTTGGCAGCATAGCGGAATTCGTCAAAATACTTGCCCTTGGTGCGATAGCAAAGATCTGTCAGCTCGGTCGTAACAAAGGCTTCCATAGCGCGCTTCAACACGGGATCGTCCCTGCCCACTGCCTTTTCCGCAAGCCATTTCGTGCCGACCTCCTGATTCTCGTAAGGCCCTGCATCCTTGTTCGGTCCGTGAAACCCGTTGCCGAGCCATCCGTTTTCTTTTTGGCACTTTGCAATGAGCTTGTATATCGGTTCTTCTTTGATCTGAGCGATCAGCAACGCTTCTTCCGCAGCATCAATTTTCCCAAGGATCTCCTTTTTCACGCGGAGCCTGATGGATGGATTTCCGTTTTCAAGAAGAAAATCTATTGATTTCCGATAGTCAAAACGCATCGTTACCTCCGCTTTTACTCGAATGTAATCTTTTTGATTGACCGCCAAAGCCCTTCGGCGGTATCGCAAATATCCTTTTTCTCCCTGTCACTCACCGTTTCAAATAGCGTGCATATGAGATTTTCGTTTTTCTTTTTCCATTTGCCGACCACTTTGCCATGCAAAAGGATGGGCGGCATAACGATCCGGGCGAGATTGAAGATACCACGCAAATGCTCCTGCGGCAGATAGACGCTCTCCTTCTTCTGGTAGCCCAGCATCAGCTGGTCAAAACCAGCCAGGAAAATACAGGGCGGTATCTCCTTGTCATAGTTTTTCCCATTCGGAATATAGTAATATGTTTTGCCTTCGCAATCGAAAGCCTCCACAGGTAGCATTTTGAGCCAGTTCTTCACCTCGGCTTGCTTGGCACCCGTGTAATACATCACGTCATGAATGGTGGCAGGTCCTATATTGGTAAAATATCGCCGCGCGATCTCCAGCTTCGCCTCTTCCTCGGGAATCGGGCTAAATTCAGGAGAAGCAATATACGCCTTTTTCTCCTGTACTACATAATGCATGAAACCGCGCTCGCACAACTCACGAATACCGCCGCCCCATGACTCGAACATCGAGTCCACTTCCTCTGCATCCATGCCATGCGCACGACAAAGTTCTTTTAACTCATCGCGCGTATATGCCCTTTCGGAAACAGCGGCAATCATGATATTTGCAAAATATTTCTGTCGCTCGGGAGTCAAAGCCCACACTCTGCGTCCGTCATTCCAAAAGGTATAGCCGCCCCATTCATTTTTACGGTAGGCTTCTCCATTATTGCAGCGGACAAACAGCGGCAGATCGCTCTCGGCAAACACATGAACCGTGCCGCGTACCGACCAGTTTTTCACAAGGCCGTCAGCAACCGTATTCTCATCATAATCATTGCAGCGGATCCTCAGCGAATGCATGGCATTCGGAAAAAACTGTGCCTGTACGCCGCAAAGATCACGGATGACTGTCAATTTATCTGAAGGGTCGAGTAGATGCTGATTGGTCAATTGGCGAATTTTCAGTTCCTCAATGTTCATTTGACCACCTGCTTGTCAAATTCAAAATACGCCGCAACCTCAGCCGCCGTCATATCGATGCTTGTCTGATCGTTCCACACAATATTTTTTATACCAAGTTCCGTGACCCAATCTGTAGCAGTGTTCGACTCATCAGGAGTAACGCACTCATATGCATGTTCTATAATTTGTTGCTTTTCTTCATCACATAAATCTGTTCTCTTAGCAACGGTATCACGTATGTTTTCATGATCTGGACGGTCAAACCAATCAAAAGTAGTACTTTGATTGCAGAGATGAACGACATGAGTAGCAACCGGAGCAACCGCGTGATAATCCATGTCGCCCTCGCAAATGATGACATCATGTAAGGCTGAAAGTTGTATCAGTTCGGCGATCATCATCGGCGTCATTTCCTCAACGAAATGCTTTTCGCGCTCTGCGATCACCTCTTTGGGAAGCTCCCAAAAGCTTTTTACTCCGTATTCCTTATAATAATCACGGCACATATAGGGTTGATCAACCGGATTGGCCAAAGCCATTTGCCGATTACGGCTTTCATCCGTGCTGTAAACATAATAGCCGTATTTTTCCTTCAAACGGTTGGCGATTGTTGTTTTTCCACTGCCCCAAATAAAGTATACATTTTTTAATTTCTCATTTATGATGCTGTCTGCTATGTTCATATTAAATGCAATCCTTTCTCTATGTTTTCTATAAACAATTCATATTTGGGCTTGAAAATTTCTTTCGATGTCTCGCTCAGATCCTCAAAGTCATGCCTGCATCGTTCTATCACATCATCAACTGTCGCGTTATGTTTTTTTGCATTATTGATGATCATACTCATATTATCAAAGTGAGCCAAGATATCCGCATCGGCAACACATAATTCTTCTATATTCGTTGCGTTTTTACTCGTTCTGTGATTGAACACACAACCTATAACACGCTCGGCTCTATCTTGTGGATATTCATATTTTGAAAGAAGCTCTTTCGCTAAAACCGCACCATTCATATGATGATCTTTCTTTGTACCGATTTTCGCGATAAGGGCTATGTCATGAAGCAGCGCGCCAAGCTCAACAATTTCAGCATCTGCCTGATATTTCGAAGCAAGATTCAAAGCATTGCCTACAACATACTTAATATGCTGTTCCCAAAAATCATAATGATCTTCGCTTTCATCCATGTATTTTTGATTTAAAGCTAAAACCTCATCTTTGATAAGACATATAATATTCTTCATATATTCTTTTTATTCAACGCCAAAAGAATCGGGAAGTACAGATCGCACACAATGCTCTCCTTCTTCCGCCAAGACGGAGCAATAGAAGCATAATTTTTAAACATGCGAAGCTGGTCCGCGCTGATACTTTCTATAAAATTGTCATCCTCAAGCATTTCATACAGCGATTCCTTCAAGTAAGGATTTCCATCATCAAATATCGGATAGCGTACAGAGGCGGAGCCAAGTCCTTTCATAAACCACGCAAAATCTATAGGATGCAAGTCAAAGTCACGAATATGTATTTTCATTTTCGGCAAATTCCAATGATGATTGAAAGGTCCAACAAAATAACCGCAGTTAACGTAAATCATCCCATCGTTGTAATCTTTCATAATCTCCTTGCAATGCGCATATGAACGTTTCACCATCTCGATATTCTCCGGAGTTCTCCATGAAAGCGTTTTTTCAAGAAGGCTTATATGGTTAGCTGCAGGAAATGCGGCACCTTTCATATAATATCTGCAAGGCTGTCCTCGGAAAGTCGCTTTCACCGAAAAATCGTCAGGATTTGAATATGCAAGTGCTCCGCGAAAAGATCTCAATGCACATTCAATCTGATCACGTATCTGCGGTGTGGCTTCATTTACACCGAGTTCAACAAGCTGTTCTGCCCATATCGCGCGAAATCCGCCGCGACCGTGCTCGTCCATCGCGTTTCCGGCTTTATAAAAATGGTCCTTTTCGTAGTCCTTCCATACCGCAAGCGAATCACGTGCCTTGACCATATGCGGGTCTGTCAATTCTATTCCGTTCCTTTTGAGAAGTTCAACCGTGGAATCAAAGCCGTCAAAATAACCGCCGTGAAGCACCGTGCCGAAAAATCCGTTTTCCCGCTGACAGGAAAATGCTTTTTTGACCTTTGGAAGGTTCCGTATCTGCTCTTGTAATGATATCATTTCAGGCATATCGATCGGCAACTTCAAAATATCGCGCTTTACCCGATAAAGAATGTTTGGCGACGCATTTTTCAGGAGAAAATCCACGTGTTTTTGTAAATTCATGGCATATCGCTCTCCTTTGCAATGGGAATACAGATCGTTTCCGAGTATGTTTTGCCCGATTCCGTGTAGCACTCCAATTCCCAATCATCTCTTCTTCGGTAACCGTTTTCCGGCAGCCACCTTTTTCCGATCCAATCCCACGTTCTACGAACGGTATCCACAAAGGTATATTGGTCAGCAGGAGCCGTCTGAAAAACCGCATACCAACCGCCGGCGACGTTCAAGGTAACGGTTCCGGCCATATCTCCATGGGCATAACGGGAATCAATTCCAATATAATAATCCAATTTGTTTTTGTCATAATTCCAACGCATTGCCCCATAGTCCGCCACGATCTTCCCTCCCGAAAGCCGTTGGGATCGGGATTCGGCATTGTATACGTTCCAACAGTTCGGCGCATAACCGTCATCAAAAGCATACGTTACCAATGAAAACGCTTTCATATGACGGATCGACACCGTTGGCAGAGGTATGCTGTTTTGAAAATCAAAGGGTTCCCAAAGTCGCAGGCTACATTGCACAGTTCTGCATTCCGTTGGGAGTATTTTATGCTCCCGCTTGAAGGCGCGAATAAAATTCTCTTGAGAGTTGAAACCGTATCGATAAGCAAGATCAGAAATAAAGATTTCCTCATTGTCCATATGCTTTACGATTTCGGTGATCCTTCTTTTCCGAATATAGTCCGCAGGAGTCAGCTTGACCGTATGGTAAAATATTCGCTGAAAATGAAATTTGGAATAGCCGGCAACGGAGGCTAATACAGTATTGCTTAAAGAGGTATCATCCGAAAGATGGTCCTCAATATACCTCATCACCCGTTTCAATGGTATCTGGTACATATTCCATTCCGTCCGTTCGTGTTATTTCGTTTATTATATCATTTTCCGTGAATATTTTGTTGATAAAAAATGCGATTTTCTGTTATGTTTCAGTATATCATATACAGAAAAAATTGTCAAGGAAATTCACCGGACAACAAAAAAACACGACAGACATGCATATGTCCCTCGTGTCTAATATAATCTCGATCTCCATGTGCCATTCCGGAAATGGTCTCCACAGACATCGATAAAATTTTTGAACTTCACCATGTCGAAAACCCGAACAAAAGGAAATCATAGAAAATTGAAACTCAAGTAATCGCTTGAACATCAAAGTTCAAGCCCTCGATCTATTAGTATCAGTCAGCTAAACACATTACTGTGCTTACACCCCTGACCTATC
>JAFTMG010000137.1 GCA_017452525.1 Clostridia bacterium | reverse complement strand
TTCGCCCCCATGGGCGCATGATGGGGGAATGGTTTGGGCGGGTTCGTCGAATGCGCCGTCTGTAGCTTTCGTTTCGCGCGGTAAATAGCCCCATTTCGTGCGGCGTGCGTCACGGCAGCCAAAACGGCAGGGTCTCGGCGGTCCCTGACGCGAACGAAGTTTGCCCGCTCGAACCATGTAAGGTCTGCATCCGTCTATCCGCTGATAAACGCCCCGCCCGAACCCCTCCACGGCGAGAGCAAGATAAACACCCCGCCTCATACCCCTATTTGAAGATTTTCGGAGGGTCAAGGGAACCCTTTTGCAAAAGGGTTCCCTTGTGGGTGCAGGGCAAAGCCCTGCCTTCGTCCGCGCCACGATACCTCCACCCCGACAACCCCCAATTTGACACCTCCACCAAAGATCCCCCGCCGCAACCCACAGGCTGCGGCGGGGGAAGATTTTATTTAAGCAGCTTCACGTCCGCCCAGACGGCGCAATGGTCGGATGCCTTGATCTCAAAGCCGTCCGCCATGGCGATGTGGTGCCGCAGGGCAGTCACGTCGTCGGGGTGATAGAAGATATGATCGATGCTCATGCCGCTACCCGGCGCCTGTCCGACGGGATGCCAAGTGCCAAAGCCCTCCATGCGGATGGCGGCAGACAGCTCCGCTTCGGTCAAGCTTGCATCCAGCATCGACTGATAGGCGGCCTCGGTGCGATTGAAATTAAAGTCTCCCGTGAACAGAACGGGAATATCGCCGTATTGGCTCTTGACCGTTGCCATGCGTTCCAACATCTGACGGACGTTGTCCACCCGCCAATCGGCCTGGAGCGCGCCGTGCATGTTGATGACAGAGAAGAGCTTGCCCGTTTCCTTCTCACGAAGCACCACCCACGCGAGCGACTTGGTGCCCGTGTCGGTGTTTCGCAGACGCAAAAATTCGCATCCCCCTGCCTCCTGCGTGTATTTCTCCTTGAGGTAGATGATCGGCGTACAGTTGGTGGGCATTTCGGTCGTGACAATGGCATAGTCCTCCAATCGATGCAACACCTCGGGATAATGGCCGTTGTTTGCCTCCTGAAAGCCGATCACGTCGGGCAAATAGGTCAGGATGGTCTCATAAATGTTGGGGTGGCGTACGTAGGGATTGTCCTCGCCGCCGCGCAAATTAAAGGTCATGATACGTACGTCGGCACCCTCGGTCAGAGGAACGCTGCTCTCCTCACCGCTGCCCGTCAGAAGCGTATCGGCGGGAATGATCAACGCCTGTCCCGCCGTTCCGAGATGCTTCTCGAGGAACAGTTTAACGGCATACTTGGTGGAAGGACCGTTTTTGCCAAGGATCACCAGCTTTTTGCCACTGACGCGGATGACGTAATCGTTGTCTCCCAACTCGGTGCGGGCGGCGATCGACTCGGGGCGGTTGGTATCTCCGACCAGAATTTCATATTTATCGTTGACGACGGTACCGTCCGCTTCTTTTTTGATCGAAATGTCAGAGGAAAGTCCCACCTTGGACTTATAAGTGTCGTTCAGTGCAGTATGCAGAGCGATGGCACTGTTGACCGTCATGCCGTCCGCCTCGTCGGCGCGGACCACGGTGAAGGACGTCTTGCCCTCCCCGTCCACGATCACCAGATCCTCTGCCGGTGCCGCCGTCTCCGCGGGCTCTGTCTCCGCGGGCGTCGTTGCAGCCGTCTCCGCCGCCGTTGACGTCTCCGCCGTCTCCGTGTTTGCCTTGCCGCAGGAAACGCTCCCGACGAGGAGCGCGAGCAGCAGTAAAAATGCCGCACATCTTTTCATCATGTTACCGTCCGCCTTTCATGTCTTTGACATTTATTATACGTGTTTTTTCACCTGTTGTCAACAAGGTATGGGCAAATTTCACAAAACCGTTTCATCAAAAATATCAAAATACGGTGTCTTACCTCTTTTCTGTCTTGCATTTTTGTGATATAATATATAATTGTTAAAATATGTCCAAAATTCTGATGATCGATAGATTGGAGAGAGAGCTTTGATTAGAGAGGATTTAAGAAACATCGCCATTATCGCCCACGTTGACCACGGTAAGACCACCCTGGTCGATGAGCTGCTCAAGCAGGGCGGCGCATACCGCGAAAACCAGACGGCGGAGGAGCGCGTGATGGACAGCAACGCCCTGGAGCGTGAGCGCGGCATCACCATTCTCGCGAAAAACACCGCTGTGCGCTACAAGGACGTGAAGATCAACATCGTCGACACCCCCGGACACGCCGACTTCGGCGGTGAGGTGGAGCGTATCCTCAAAATGGTCAACGGCGTTCTCCTGCTGGTCGATGCCGCCGAGGGTCCCATGCCCCAGACCCGCTTCGTGCTGCAGCGCGCGCTGGAGCTGAATCACCGCGTCATCGTCGTCATCAATAAGATCGATAAGCCCGATGCCCGCATCCATGAGGTCGAGGACGAGGTCCTGGAGCTGCTGATGGATCTGGGTGCCAGCGATGAGCAGCTGGACAGCCCCATGCTCTACTGCTCGGGCAGAGCCGGCACCGCCTCCGAGGATGCCGACGTGCAGGGTACCGATCTGCGTCCCCTCTTCGATAAGATCCTGAACTATATGCCCGCGCCCGAGGGCGACGACACGGGAGATCTCCAGCTGCTGGTCTCCTCCATCGACTACAACGACTACGTGGGCCGTATCGGTATCGGCCGCATCGAGCGCGGCTCTCTGCGCGTCGGTCAGGAGGCAATGATCTGCAACTACCACTCGGGTGATGCCCCCAAGAAGACCAAGATCGTGTCCGTTTACCAGATCGACGGTCTGGGCCGTACCCCCGTGGAGACCGCCCGCGTGGGTGACATCGTCTGCTTCGCAGGCGCCGAGTCCATCACCATCGGCGATACCATCACCGCCGTGGGTAACCCCGAGCCGCTGGAGTTCGTCAAGGTCAGCGAGCCTACCATGGAAATGACCTTCTCGGTCAACGATAGCCCCTTCGCCGGCCGTGAGGGTAAGTTCGTCACCTCCCGCCAGCTCCGTGAGCGCCTCTACAAGGAACTGCTCAAGGACGTTTCCCTGCGCGTCACCGACGGTGACACCACCGACTCCTTCCGCGTGGCAGGCCGCGGCGAGATGCACCTCTCCATTCTGCTGGAGAATATGCGCCGCGAGGGCTTTGAGGTCTGCTGCTCCAACCCCCGCGTGCTGTATAAGGAGATCGACGGCGTCAAGTGCGAGCCGATGGAGCGCGTCACCATCGACGTGCCCGCCGAGTACGTCGGTCCCGTGGTCGAGAAGCTGGGTATGCGCAAGGGCGACCTGCTGGAGATGAACCCCGTTGGCACCCGCACCCGTATGGAATATTCCATCCCCGCCCGTTGCATGTTCGGCTATCGCTCCGAATTTCTGACCGCCACCCACGGTGAGGGCATCCTCAACTCCATCTTCGACGGCTATCAGCCCTTCCGCGGCGAGATCCAGATGCGTCTGACCGGATGCCTGATCGCCTCCGAGACAGGCGAGACCACCCGCTACGGTCTCTTCAACACCCAGGATCGCGGCCGTATGTTTGTCGGCCCCCAGACCAAGGTCTACGAGGGCATGATCGTCGGCGAGAACCCCAAGAATGACGACATCGCCGTCAACCCCTGTAAGACCAAGCAGCTCACCGCCATCCGCTCCGCCGGTGCCGACGAAAAGCTGCTGCTGACGCCCCCCGTGGTCTTCTCCCTCGAGGAAGCCATCGAGTTCATCACCGACGATGAGCTGATTGAGGTCACCCCCAAGTCCATCCGCCTGCGCAAAAAGATCCTCAACACCGAGCTGCGCATGAAGGAAATGATGCGCATCCGCCGCGCACTGCAGAACAATCAGTAATGCTACGGATATAAAAATGGTTCGCAGAAAACAAATAATTAACCCCAACAGATTTTCAAGGTCTGTTGGGGTTTGCTATTACATAAACAATTTAGTTTATATTATTGTTTTTCCATTTTCTGATTTTATTGATGTTCGAGGAACTTAAACACCAAATTATGTGTTACAAAATCGTTTGAACGTAGATACGAACCGCGACGGAACGGAATTCTGTACTGTAGGGACCGGCGTCCTCGACGGTCCGTTTCCCGCGCCTTTACCCACAGCATAATGTGGATATGATTGGGCATGATCACATAACTTTCAACGGATATATCATCGTAAAAGTCGTTCAATTGACGGATGTATTTATCAGCGATTTGT
>JAFTMG010000136.1 GCA_017452525.1 Clostridia bacterium | reverse complement strand
AAGATTTTCGGAGGGTCAAGGGAACCCTTCAAAAAAGGGTTCCCTTGTGGGTGCAGGGCAAAGCCCTGCCTTCGTCCGCGCCACGATACCTCCACCCCGACAAACCCAAATTTGAACGCTGCAACCGCTACACCATCCGACAAAAAAATCTTGACAAATTCTCCCGCATATGCTATTATAAAACCGTGAATCGGGGACGGCACCCATCAGAAAAAACGGTATTCGCGAAAAACTTCATCGAGCAAGGGGGCGACACCCATCGAAAAAAACGTGATTGTGGTCGATGAGCAAGGAAATGAATATGAAGCGACCTACCCCAAGCGGGCAAAAGGTCTTGTCAAAAACGGCAGGGCACGCTTCATCGGTGAAAACAAAATATGCCTTGCGTGTCCGCCGGATACACATTCGGAGGAAAATGAAATGTCGGAAAAAATGAATAAAATGCAGGTGTTTGAGCAGATCGTCAAATTGCAGAGCAGTCTGGAATCCATTGATAACATCCTGTTCAAGATCCAAGTGGTCACCGACTCGCAGGAATACGACAAGGACGATGAGGGCAATATCATCGTGCTCGACTATATGCCCGAGGTCTCGCTGGAAAAGATCAAGGCGATCCGCGAGATCGCCATGTCGCGCGAGACCACCGTCCGCACGCTGCTCGATTTCTACCTGTCCGTCTACAAAAAACTGGAAGAAGAGGAAGCGTCCGCGCAGTAACGCCGCGGCATCCCCAACCGCAAAGTCCCCATGGGAGCCTCTCCCATGGGGACCTGTGCTTTTGAAAGGAGGCGCGTATGATCAAGATCCGCAATCTGCTGCTTCTGTTTGTTCTGTTTGCCATGTCGGGCTGGGTCTACGAGGTGCTGTATACCCTTGGCGCGTGGGGCGTGTTTGAAAACCGCGGTGTCCTCTTCGGTCCGTGGCTGCCGCTCTACGGCTTTGGAGGCATGGCGATCTACGCCATCTTTCGCCCCATCCTCGGCAGACCCGTGCGCGTGGGGCGCCTCAACCTCCGCTGTGCGGTGATCTTTGTCTATACCTGCGTGCTGACCACCGTGATCGAGCTGGGCGCAACCTATTTTTTGGAGGCGTTTGGTATGGATTTCCGCATCCTTTGGGATTACAGCGAACGGTTTATGAATTTTGAGGGGCGCGTGTCGCTGTCGGCAAGCCTGTGGTTTGGCGTTCTTGGTATGGTGATCCTCTATCTGATCCTGCCGCTTTACCGCCGCTTGATGTCATGGCGGCGGCAGGGCATCGTTCACGCCGTCTCCTGGCCGCTGATCGTCCTCTTCCTTACGGACGTGCTGGCGAGGATCCCCTTGGGCAGCAATTACGTGGGGTGACCGCCCCTCGAAGATCCCGGGCGCCGCATTCCTGACAAAGGATGCGGCGCTTTTTACGTCCGCGGAACGTTGGGATAATTCTCCTTTTCCCAAGCCTGCAGCTCCCGCAGGATATTCTGCGGGCGATGGGCATCGATGGGGGAGTATTTGCCCTCCTCGCCGATCTCCAACAGCTTGCCCACGTGAGCATATCCCCAGAGGGAGGGCGGCAGGTAAGTAACGGCATCGTTTCGGTTGCGGATGACGGTAAAGCGTGTAAAGCGGGCGCGGAGCCGCGGGTCGGGGCGGAAAAGCACGCGGGGGCAGCCGAAGCCGTAGCCGTTCAGCGTATGTCTCAGATCCGGGCGATGGAACCAGACGTACTCGTGGCAGAGCAGAGCCAGCGCCCCGCCGTGGGAGTAGCCGACGGCGGTCACCCCGGTCAGCGTCGGGTCGGCAAGCATTGCTTCTAAATGCGGAAGCACGCTCCGCCAAACGCGCAGAAAGCCGCCGTGGGCATAGACGGTTGGAGAGGATGCGGTACGGTATGCCTTGGCAGGGAAGGCGAGATTGTGGAACCAGTCGAGGGCGCCGTCTGAGTCCTCAAAATAGAGGGTGAGACTGTCGCCCGCCCGTTCGGCGGCATAGTCGCCGCCGTTTGCCGTGCGGCGGTAGGGAACGGAGAGACAGCGCAGAAAAAGGGAAGAAAGAAGCATGGTGAACCTCCCGTGAAGCGAGGGAGAATTTTCGGTACACCCCCTTGCATCTTTTATGAAAGTGTGCTATACTGAAATTACTACATGACAGGAGGAAATTTTTTCATGGTATATATGTTTCTTGCCAACGGATTTGAGGAGGTTGAGGCACTTTGCCCGCTGGATCTTTTGCGCCGTGCCGGTGTGGAGGTCAAGACGGTGGCGGTCGGTGCGCCCGATCTCCGCGTAACGGGCTCTCACGGGATCACCGTGGTCGCCGATATGGCGGAGAGCGAGTTTGCCGATGCGGCACCCGAGATGATCATTCTGCCCGGCGGTATGCCCGGCTCGACCAATCTGGATAAGTCTGCCGCGGTGGATGCCGCCCTGCAGGCGGCTGTCGCCTCCGACGGATATCTTGCCGCCATCTGCGCCGCGCCGATGGTGCTCGGCAAGCGCGGTCTGCTGAGCGGAAAAAGAGCGATCTGCTTCCCCGGCTTTGAGGAGTATCTGCAGGGTGCCACCGTTGCCGAGGAGAAGGTAGTTTGTGACGGTAAGTGCATCACCGCCGCAGGCATGGGCGTTGCCTTGCCCTTCGGTCTTGCGCTGGTCTCCGCGTTGCGCGGTAAGGAAGCCGCCTCGGCACTGCACCGTGCCGTTCTGGCAGATTGATCGGTATGGATCAAGTCCGACCCGCCGCACCCTCCGGGGGCGGTAAGGAACGCGGGGGAGGGAAACTGCCCTTCCGCATCACCGCCGTGACCTTGGCGCTGGCAACCTACTGCCTCCTGCTTTTGTCCCGCCTGATCGATGCCTCTCTGCTCACCCGCGACAATGAATATTTCGGCGTGGTCATTTTGCAGATCATGATCTTTCTGATCCCCGCCTTTGCCTATATCCGCTGGAAGGGAGACGCTCTGCGCTCCCGTTTACGCCTGCGCCCCGTCCGTGCCGACCACATTTTGCTGATCCTCGGCGCATTGCTTGCGTTGATGGGCGGCAGTATGCTGCTGCAGATCGCGGTGGGTGCCGCCGATCCTGCGGCGAGCCGATTCTCCCTGTACGATACCTTCGTTTCCAAAAACGACGGCACCGCGGGCAATGCCGCCTATCTGATCTTAGCATATGCCGCACTCCCCGCTTTTTGTGAAGAACTGATCTTCCGCGGCATCTTCTGTGCCGAATACGATCGCCACGGCGCCTCCTGTGCCGCGCTGATGAGTATGCTTTTCTTCACCATGCTTCATTTCAATCTGCGAAACGCGCCGGTCTATCTCTTTTCCGCGCTGGTGCTTTGCGCGGTGATGTACGCCACCGAGTCGGTGTTTGCCGCCATGGCGGTCCATTTCGGCTATAATCTGTTCGGACTGTTCGGAGTACCGTACGTCACGGCGGTCTATACCTCCATGGGGCGCGTCTGGGTGCTGATCTTTGTGCTGATCACCATGCTGTTGTTCGGCGCCGCCATCTTTTGCGGCGAGGCGGCACGGCTTTACCGCGGCTATGCCACGCACGGGGTGCCCCTCGGGGACGGCGGCGGGGTCAATCCCGCCATCACGAGAAAGGAGAGCGCCGTGCGCTTTCTCCGCCGTCTGCTGACACCGCAGTCCCTGATCTGTCTGGCACTCTATCTGACCGTCCTGATCGTTCGGGCGGTCCGATGAACAATATTTTCTCATATCGCATCTGCCCTCGGCAGGTGCGATATGATTTTTTTGTTTTTTCTATTGACAGATCGGGAATGGTGTATTATAATATCATTAAATGATATCATAATATGATATTGGAGGTGAGAGGATGCCGAGACACGCGATGGAGCAGTTGACTGAGGCGATGTTTTACGTGCTGATGTCTCTGTGCGAGACTCCGCGATGCGGGGTTCGGATCGTGGAGGAGATCGAGCGGCGTACGGAGGGCGAGGTACGGTTGGGCCCCGCCACGCTGTATACCGTGCTTGCCAAATTCGAGAAGGAAAAATACATCAAGGAGATCAAGGTGGAGGGCAGGAGCCGCACCTATGCCATCACCGAGAAAGGACTTTCGGCATACCGGACCGAGCTTGCGCGCCTGCGCGCCTGTCTGGTTGCCGCCGAGAAGGGGGAGGAGAAGCATGGAGAAGAGAAATGATGCACCCCGTTACCGCTACCGCCTGCCGCCCTGTCCCGCATACGACGTGGAGGGGACCGAGCGCTGGCTTTCCGAGATGGCGGCGCAGGGCTTGATGCTGGCACCGGACGGCTTTTTCTTTGGTATCGTCACCCTGGAGGAGAGCGAGCCCTGTCATGCCCGCTACCGCTTGGAGGCGATCCCTAAGGGAAGCTTTTTTGACGACAACGCCACACCGGATGCCGAAGCGGTGGAGCTCGCCGCGCATTACGGCTGGGAATACGTGGCAAAGCGAGGAGAATTTTATATTTACCGCACCGTGCAGGAGGATGCGCGGGAGCTGAACACCGACCCGCGGGTCCGCGCCCTCGCCATGAAGGCGGTGCGTGCCCGTCAAAGGGGGTATCTGTTTGAGTGGCTCTGGTGGCTGGTCCTTTATCCGCTGCTGCAAAACCGCGCGTTGGTCTGGCGCATGCCGTTGCTTGCCACGTTGACGCTGGGCAGCTGGCTGTCGCTCTTTACCGTGCTGATCGTAGGCTGGCTGGGGATCCGTGCCATCGTCCGCACGGTGATGCTGGAACGGCTTTACCGCAGGCTTTCCCGCGGGGAGACGATCGGGGACGGCACAGCCGATGGGACGGAGCGGGCGCGGCGTATCCGGCGTCATCGCATCTGTTCGGTGACCCGCGTGACGCTGACCGTGATCTGGGCAGTATGGCTGTCGGTATGGACGCTGTATTGGATGACGGATCAAGGCGAGGTGCCCATGGAGGAATACATCGAGGAGGAGGCGTTGCCCTTCGCCTCTCTGGCGGAGATCGCCTCGTGCGCGGGTGAGGTCGCGGAATACCGCGCCATCCGTTATGGCTTCGGCAACACGGTCAAGGCGTGGCAAGATCCGCTGGCGCCCGTCAATATCGATTACTGCGAGATCGCCGAGGTGAAGCTGGCAGACGGCAGGTCGGTGGAGGGAGCGCTGTATGTGACCTACCACGAAACGGTGTCGCCAGCACTTGCCGTTCTTCTGGCGAAGGAGTATCACCGAGGAGACCGTGCGAAGAAAAATTACGGGGAGCTTGGCGTCGACTTGCCGAAGGTTTCGTACGCGGTAGCCTATCTGGATGAGGTACATCGCCCCACCGTCCTTTTGCAAGAGGGAAACCGCGTGATGCGCGTCTCCTTTTACGCCTATTCCTCCTCGGCGGAGATCCCCATCGAGCGTTGGGCGCAGATCTTTGCCGACGGTATGGTTTCTCACAAGTGAATTGCAACGAAAAAAGCAAGCCGCCCTCGCGGGATCGGCTTGCTTTGCTGTGTATATGCGGTCACGCCATCGTTTCCAGCATGGGGCGTGTGACCTCGCAATCAAAGGCTTGCTCGGGGTCCTTTTGCCACTGCGCGAAGACGGACACCATCTGCTCGCCCATGCGTGCCACCTCGTCTCCTGCCGAGCCGGCAATGTGGGGGGTGAGAAATACATTGGGGAGTGAATAGAAGGGACTGTCGGGCAGGGGAGGCTCGGGGTAGGTCACGTCCAGCACCGCGGTGCGGGTGGGACATTCCCGCAGAGCGCGGATCAGATCCTCCTCCACCACTTGCGCGCCGCGCCCGGTGTTGATGAAGGTCGCCGTTTCGGGCATGCGGGAGAACAGTGCGTAGTTT
Source organism: Clostridia bacterium (assembly GCA_017452525.1). Classification (GTDB taxonomy): domain Bacteria; phylum Bacillota; class Clostridia; order Oscillospirales; family CAG-272; genus RGIG3947. The sequence continues at coordinate 62,117 of JAFTMG010000136.1, read as the reverse complement.
AGCATGCCGACGGTGGCAGGCAGATTTGCCACGTGGTTGCTCACCGTCTGCGAGGTTTCAAACAGCTCCTCCAGAGAGACCTTTTTCGTCCCCAGCCCCGCCGCTTTCTCCTCGCTGAGGAAGGGGTCGTAGACCACCGTTTCCAGCCTGTAGTCAGCCAGACGGCGAATCACCATTTTGCCGATCATGCCCGCGCCGATGATGCCCACCCGCGCGCCGTAATTGCCCGGCATGTTTTGAAAATAGTGTTTCGCGCCCTTGTGGTCGCCGCGCGTCATGATGCGGCAGGAGGAGAAGAAGCCCTTGTTGGCAAGCAGGATCTGTGCCACCGTATATTCGGCAACGGGCACGGCGTTGGAGCCCCATGCCGAGAAAACGCGGACCCCGCTGGCAAAATGCTCGCGTGCAAACGCCTGCACCGATCCCGCGGCGTAAAAGACGGCGCGCAGAGAGGGCAGGCAGGTGCGGATCTCCTCTTCACTCAGCTTGGGCATGCCCCACGTGGAGAAGATGTATTCCACGTCACGGTATTTTTCGGGTGAGGAGAGCAGCTCCTCGCGGGATATCGGTGTGGGGCAGAGATCTGCCTGCTTGACCAGCGTCTCGATCGATCGCGGTGTATAGACGGAAAAAAGCTTTCCGCCGCCCATCAGTATGCTTTTCATGGGTGTCGTTCTCCTTTCGTCGGTTTATTTGCTCTTATTATAGCCTGTTTGGGCGAAAAAGGCAAGTGGAGAAAGAAAAAAACTTGTGTGGCGGAAAATTTTTCGTGCGGCGGCGCAAAGTGCAAGAATTCTCTTGCAAACGGGGAAAAAAAGCGTTATAATAAAATGAATAAATATTTTCAAAGAAGGTTTTGTTATGAAGCTTACCGAAATTTTAAAGCAGGATACCCTCTCTCTTTCCTTCGAGGTCTTTCCGCCCAAGGTGGATGACGCTTGGGATACCGTTCACAGCGCGGTGCGGGAGATCGCCAAGCTCCGCCCCGCGTTTATGAGCGTGACCTACGGCGCGGGCGGCGGCACCAGCCGCTATACGCTGGATATCGCCAAGGAGATCAAGGCGGATTACGGCGTGCCGTCCCTTGCGCACCTGACCTGCGTTTCCTCCACCCGTGATACGGTCCATGCCCGCATTGAGGACATCAAACGGGCGGGGATCGAGAACGTGATGGCACTGCGGGGCGATATTCCTCCGCAGCTTGCCGACGCCGATCGGAGCGGATGGCCCTATCACTACGCCATTGACCTCATTCGTGAGCTGAAGGAGAGCGGGGCGGGCTTTTGCATTGGCGGTGCCTGCTATCCCGAGGTGCATCCCGAGAGTGCCGACCGTAAGGAGGACATCAGGCGTCTGCGCGAGAAGGTGGAGGCGGGGTGTGAATTTCTGACCACCCAGATGTTTTTTGACAACAATCTGCTTTACAACTTCTTATATAAGATCCGCGAGGCGGGGATCACCGTGCCGGTGGTAGCAGGCATCATGCCCATCACCAACGCTGTGCAGGTCAAACGTGCCATTCAGCTTTCCGGTTCCCATATGCCTCAGCGCTTCAAGAGCCTGGTGGATAAATTCGGTTCCGATCCCGCCGCCATGATGCAGGCGGGCATTGCCTATGCCACCGATCAGATCATCGATCTTTTTGCCAATAACGTGACCAACGTTCACGTGTATTCCATGAACAAGCCTCATGTGGCGGCAAGGATCCGTGAAAATCTGTCCGATATTTTAGGGAAATAACCGTGAGTGCCGTTTATATCAAGGAGTATGCCGCGCCGCCGCCGGATCGGCGGGAGATCTTGCGTTATATGCGCACCGCCGCGGTGAGTGAAGAGGTGGAGCGGGAGCTGGACGGGGCACTTGCCGAGGCTCTGCCGATGCTTTCCTATCGGCTCTGTTACGCCGAGTTTGCCCTGAAGCTGGACGGAGGGGAAGCGGACATGACCTTTGCGCGCGCCGCCTCCCACAGTCTCGTTGCCCATCTGGCGGGCTGTACCCACGTGGTTGCGTTTGCCGCTACTCTTGGGGTAGGGCTTGACCGTTTGATCGCCAGATACAGCCGTCTGTCACCCACCCGCGCCCTTTGCCTGCAGGCGATCGGTGCCGAGCGGATCGAGGCGGTCTGCGAGGCGTTTGAAACGGATATCCGCTACGCCTCCTTCGGCGGGCGGATCCACACCCGCTTCAGCCCCGGCTACGGAGACCTGCCGCTGACGTTTCAGCGGGAGATCTTCCGCGTACTGGATTGCCCCCGCCGCATCGGGCTGACGCTGAACGAGAGTCTTTTGATGTCGCCCTCCAAGTCGGTAACGGCTCTGATCGGCATTGAGTAGAAAGAGGTATGCTATGGATTTTTTAACGTATATCAAGGACCATACCGTGGTGCTGGACGGCGGTATGGGAACGCTTTTACAGTCGGCGGGACTTGGTGCAGGTGAGTTGCCCGAGCGCTGGAACCTCAGCCATCCGCTGGTGATCCGCGATATCCATCGGGATTATCTGCGGGCAGGGAGCCACGTGATCAACACCAACACCTTTGGTGCCAATCTGCTGAAATTCTCCCACGAGGAGCTGGAAAACATCGTCTGCACCGCCGTCTGCAATGCCCGTATGGCGCAGGAGTGCGCCTCCGTCAGCCACCCCACGTGGGTCGCGCTGGATATCGGTCCCTGCGGAAAGCTTTTGAAGCCCTACGGAGACCTGGATTTTGAGGACGCCGTGGCGCTCTTTGCCGCCACCGTTCGTCTCGGTGTGAAATACGGCGTGGATCTGATCACGGTCGAGACGATGAACGACAGCTACGAGACCAAGGCGGCGTTGCTTGCCGTCAAGGAGAACTGCTCGCTGCCCGTGATCGTCACCAATGCTTACGGCGAGGACGGCAAGCTGATGACGGGGGCAAAGCCCGCCGCCATGGTCGCCATGCTGGAGGGCATGGGGGCGGACGTGATCGGTCTGAACTGCTCGTTGGGTCCGAGACAGCTTCGCGGGGTGATCCGTGAGCTGTTGGAAAATGCCTCGGTCCCCGTGGCGGTCAAGCCCAACGCGGGACTGCCCCGAAATGCGGACGGCAAGACCGTTTACGATATCACCCCCGAGGAATTTGCCGAGGAGCTGGCGGAGGCGGTTCATGGCGGCGTGCGTGCGGTTGGCGGTTGTTGCGGTACCACCCCGGAATATATTCAACGTACTGTTGATAAAATTAAAAATATCACGCCAAAACCGATCGAAAAGAAAGCGTTTGGCGTGGTGTCCTCCTATACCCATGCCGTCCGCTTTGAGGAGGATCGCCCCGTATTGATCGGCGAGCGCATCAATCCCACGGGGAAGAAGCGCTTCAAGCAGGCGCTGGTGGAGCATGATCTGGACTATATTTTGCGAGAGGGCTTGCGCCAGCAGGAATGCGGCGTGCAGGTGCTGGACGTCAACGTGGGACTGCCCGACATCGACGAGTCCGAAATGCTTTGCGAGACGGTGTGTGAGCTGCAAGCCATTCTCGACCTGCCGCTTCAGATCGACACGGCAAGCCCCGCCGCCATGGAGCGCGCACTCCGCCGCTACAACGGCAAGGCGATGATCAATTCCGTCAACGGCAAGCGGGAGAGCATGGACGCCATCTTCCCCTTGGTCAAAAAATACGGCGGCATGGTGGTGGCGCTGACGCTGGACGAGCAGGGGATCCCCTCCACGGCAGAGGGAAGGTTGGAGATCGCCGCGCGGATCCTGCGGGTGGCGGAGAGCTACAGCGTCGATCGGCGGGATATCATCTTCGATCCCCTGACCATGACGGTCAGCACCGATCCGCAGGCGGCGAACGTCACGCTGGAGGCGGTGCGCCGCATCCGCGGGGAGCTGGGATGTCTTACCTCTCTCGGTGTTTCCAACGTGTCCTTCGGGCTTCCCGCACGGGATACCGTAAACAGTATTTTCTTCACCCTCGCCCTGCAGAGCGGGCTTGGTGCCGCCATCATGAACCCCTATTCGGCAGAGATGATGGGGGCGTATCACGCCTATCGCGCTCTGCGCGGCTATGATGCCAACTGTGCCGATTACGTGAGCTTTGCGGCAGCGCTACCTGCGCCGACTGCCGTGTCGGCTTCGTCTGCGGCTATCGCGTCGGCACCCGCCGCGGCGGAGGGAACGCTTCGCCACGCCGTGATCAAGGGCTTGCGGGAGCAGGCGGGCGTACTGACGGCAAAGAGCCTTGCGGACGGCGCCGAGCCCATGACGCTGGTGCGTGAGGAGATCATTCCCGCGCTGGATGAGGTGGGGCGCGGCTTTGAGGAGAAGACGGTCTATCTGCCCCAGCTATTGATGAGTGCCGAGGCGGCACGTGCGGCATCGGAGCAGATCAAGCTTCACCTGTCGCAAACGAAAGAGCAGACCGCCGAGCGGTCGGGGGCTCCCGTGGTGATCGCCACCGTGGCGGGGGACATTCACGATATCGGCAAGAATATCGTCAAGCTGCTGCTGGAAAATTACGGCTTCCGCGTGGTCGATCTGGGCAAGGACGTGGCACCGGAGAAGATCGCGGACGAGGTGGTTCGGCTGGGCGCGCCGCTGTGCGGTCTGAGCGCGCTGATGACGACCACCGTCCCCGCCATGGAGGAGACCATCCGACTTCTGCGTGCCCGCGCGCCCCATTGCCGCGTGATGGTGGGCGGTGCCGTGCTCAACCGTGACTATGCCGAGCGAATCGGCGCGGATTTCTATGGCAAGGATGCCATGGAGGCGGTCCGCTATGCCGAGCAGATCTGCGGCGAGTGATATATGAGGTGAGGTATGCACAGAGTATTGCTGATCTCCGACATGCATTACACCACCGAGGAGACGCACGAGGAGATGAAACGGATCGACCCTGCGGTCAATACCTCGGTTGCCGCGGGGGATGCCTTCGGGCATACCCAAAAGGAAAAGATCGACCTGCTGCGCAAGGCGATCCTTGCCGAGCATGAAAAAGCGCCCCTGGACGGCGTGCTGGTACTGGGGGATCTTTCCATTGACGACTATGATTTCCGCAATCTGCCCGATAACTACTGCCGCCGCTTCAAGGAAGAGGTGATGGATCGTCTGCCCTGTCCCGCATGGGCGCTGGCAGGGAACCATGACAGCTATCCCGATGAGGTATGGCGTGAGATCTTCGGCTATGGCAGGCAGTTTGCCGTGGAGATCGGCGGGAGCGTTTTCGTGATGGCGGACACCTTTGCCACCACGCCTGCTCACGGAGCATCCGGCTCGCCCTACACGCCGTTGGATGTGAAATTTTTGCGCGGTGTGGCAGAGCGGTTTGACGGCAAGCCGCTCTATCTTTGCGCGCACCACATCAAGGAGAGCGGGGAGGGCGAGGAGGCAATGGCGTGGGTACGCGCCACGCCAACCGTCTGCATGTTCCGCGGACATACCCACCACGACGGCATCGTTGCCACGGGCGAGCGATGGGGGCAAAAGCCGCTGATCGACATCGGTGGCTATGCCTACAACGGCATCTGTACCCCCGAGGGCAAGTGGACCTTCTCCCGTTTCAGCTTTGCCTGGGCGTGGGGGTATCAGATGCTGGAATGGGAGGAGGGCAGTGACCGCGTCCTTACATATCACGTCAAGCCCGCCTATCGGTACCTTGCCGAAAACGGCACCTTTGAGACGGTGCGCACCGTCTCCTCTATGATCGAGCTTACCCGTTCTCTGTGACGGATCATCATGTGAAATACAACGTAACGTATACATTTGGAGGTAACAACCATGAAAAAGACCATTCATCTTGTCGTTCCGGACAAAATCGGCACCATTGCTCCCGAGATCTACGGCCATTTCTCCGAGCATATCGGCGGCGTCTTTTATGACGGTCTCTGGGTCGGCAAGGATTCGAAGATCCCGAACGTCAACGGCTTCCGCAAGCACATCATCGACAAAATGAAGCAGATCCACGCGCCCGTTCTCCGCTGGCCGGGCGGTTGCTTTGCCGAGACCTACGATTGGCGCGACGGCATCGGCGAGAACCGCCCCGTCCGTCCCAATTGGTGGACGGAAAAGGACGGCCGCTATGAGCCCAACAGCGTCGGCACGCATGAGTTTGTCGATCTGTGCGAGATGATCGGCGCCAAGCCCTATTTCGCCGTCAACGTGACCTCCATCACCCCGCTTCATGCCCGCGATTGGATGGACTATTGCCTCTCTCCCCGCGGTACCACCACGCTGGCGCTGGAGCGCGAGAAGAACGGTCATCCCGAACCCTTTGACATCCCCTATTGGGGCATCGGCAACGAGAACTGGGGCGGCGGCGGCAATATGACGCCCGATTATTACGCCCTTGAGTATCGCCGCTTTGCCACCATTCTGAAAAATATCCCCTCCGCCCCCAAGGATCTGATCGCGGGCGGCGCCAACGGCGGCGATTACAATTGGACCCGCCGTCTCACCGACAGCATGCAGGGCATTCGACGGATCCTCGGCGGCATGTCCTTCCACTATTACTGCGGCAAGGCAGGCGACTGCGTCGACTTCACCGCCGAGCAATGGTATGAGCTGCTGGAGAAGGCATACCGCATGGACGAGCTGATCACCCGCCACTGGGGCGTTCTGCAGGGCTATAAGATGGAGAAGGAGATGAAGCTGGTCATCGACGAGTGGGGCTGCTGGCATCCCGACGGTTCGGGCCCGAGCAAGGGATACAATCTCTTCGAGCAGCAGTCGACCATGCGTGATGCCGTCATCAGCGCCATCACGCTGAATATCTTCAACAATCAGTGCGATAAGATCAAGATGGCGAACGTCGCCCAGCTGGTCAACAACCTCCATTGCCTCTTCCTGGCAGGCGGTGAGAACTGCATCGAGACGCCTACTTTCCACGTTTTCGATATGTTCAAGACACATCAGAACGGTACCGCCATCAAGACGGTGGCAGAGAACAACGATGCGCTGGATGCGCGTGTTTCCGTCTCCGCCTCCGTCAAGGACGGCGTTATGACCGTTACTCTCGCCAACTGCAACTGCGCCGAGGATGCCGAGGTCAGCCTCAATCTGCTCGGCGGTAGCTACGCAGGCAAGGCGACCGTTACCACCCTCAAGGGGGATGCCATGAATTCTCACAACACCTTCGAGGCACCCAACGCCGTCGCACCCATCGAGGTCAGCGACGTTGCCCTTGACGGTGCCATCACCGTCCCCGCCGCCGGCGTCGTCAGCGTTCGCGTGTCGATCGCGTGAGGATGATCTGAATAAGATGATATCAGCCCACCGCCGAACGTGTTCGGCGGTGGGCTTGTTGCGTTATTCCGGTATGAGAATGCGTCCTTCTTCGTCTCTCACGTAGGCGTGGGTAGAGTAGGTGTAGGAGAGCGTGCGGATGCTCTTCATGTCCTCGGCATCCACGTGCATAAATTCGTAAAAATACAATCCCGGCTCACCGCCGTCGGCGATGAGGAGCAGTGTGTTGTCATCCTGCCAGACCAGATCCAGCAGGGTCTTGCCGGAGAACTCGCCGCCGCATACCGTTCCCCAGCCGACGGTTCCAATCGACAGACCGCCGCCTTCGCGGATGGTGGCGCGGATCTTACCATCGGGGGAATAGACGATCAGAGATGCACCGTTGTCAGGTCCTCGGTAATCTTCGATCCGATCGGCGATCTCCTGTGGGAGGGCGATGCCGCCGTAAAGCGGGAGGACACCGTCATGCGTGGTGAAATTGCGGCGGTTGGAGAGATATGCTCTGCCATCCTCTACGTGGAAAAAGCTGTAATAGGCGGTGCTGACCGCATCCGATGCGCCGTCACGCCGAGCCACGATCCGGCATGTAAGGCGGGTGCTGTCTCGTGTGTCGCCGCGGATCAGATCGGTCACGACCCAACCGCCCTCCGTCTCGTTCATCACGCGGAGCTGACCGCAAAAGTCAAAGGAGTTCCAATCGGAGAAGAAGGCAGTCATGATCTCTCCGTTGACGATCCCGCCGTCACGAAGCACCACAACCCCGTCCGCGGCGGCATCCTCGGGGGAGTAATTTTGCGGCAGATCCTCCAACGGGAGAAAACCGAAGGGTGTTTCAGCGGTGATCGGGGAGTCGCCGATCTCAAATTCGGCGGTATACCAAGCGCCCTCGATCTCCTTGATGAAGCGGTACCGTCCGTCTTTGAGTCCTTTTTGAAAGGGCTTCAGGGAGCATTGGAAATATCGTTTTACCCCCGGCTCGGAGAAGTACAGAATGTCGGTAAATGCGGTGGGGATCTCCCAATTTACGCGTTTCCAGCGTTTTCCCGACAGGCGTTCGAGCCACCAGTCCGAGCCGAACTCGATCCGTTCCTCTGAGTTGTTTTCAATGATAAAGGAGATCTGTTCGCAGTTCTTGTCATACACAGGGTAGGCCGTTTTCATGATGATTCCCGTGTCGGGATCGAGCTCCGCCTCGATATACTGCTTTTCTGACGCATCGCAGGCGGTCAGGGATACGAGCATCAGTATGATGCAGATCGCGCTCAGCCATTTTTTCATAGGGATGCCTCCTTTGATTTATTACAGAATGATGCTTTCGCCCGCCTTCATGGTAAACGCGCGGCCGTCCGAGAGGCGGAGCGTGCCGTCCACGGTGGCAGTGATCTTCGCTTCAGCCAATTTCCCGCCGCGCCACGCGAGATCGACCTTGTAACCGCCGCGGGCGCGCAGACCCTTAACGCCTCCGTCCGCCCAAGCCGCGGGCAGGGCGGGGAGGAGCTTGAGCGCCCCATCGGGCGCGGTTTGGAGCAGCATCTCGGCAATGCCCGCGCAGGCGCCGTAGTTGCCGTCAATTTGGAAGGGCGGGTGCGCGTCGAAGAGGTTGAGATAGGTGCCGCCGCCGTTTGACATATTGACCTCGCCGCCGCGGGCGATCCTCTGCGGATTGCGCCCCTCCACGGTGCGAAGCTGGGTGCGCAGGAGCCTCAGCGCTCTGTCGCCGTCCCCCAGCCGTGCCCATTGATTGATGCGCCAGCCCATCGTCCAGCCTGTGCTTTCGTCGCCGCGCCGCTCCAGCGAGACGCGGCAGGCCTCGGCGAGCGCGGGCGTTTCCTCGGGTGTGATCAGCCGTGCGGGGTGAAGCCCGTAGAGGTGGGAAATATGCCTGTGATGAACGTCGTTCTCGGTCGGGTTTTCCGCCCACTCCAGCAGCTCGCCCTCGCGCCCGATGCCGAAGGGCTTGAGGCGGGGCAAAAGCTCTGTCAGCTCGCAAACCAACGGATCGTGGAGATCGAGGGCTTTTTCTGCCTGTAAACATATTTCAAAGACGTCCCGAATGATTGCCTGCGTCATGGCGGCGGTGGCGGATACGGCACAGCGCCGTCCGTCCTCGGTGCGGAAGTTGTTTTCGGGGGAGGTGGAGGGCGCCATGATCAGCGTGCCGTCGGTGTCCTCCACAAGTGTGGCGCGGTAGAATTCTGCCGCCTTTCGAATGATCGGCAAGCCGATCTCGCGCAGCCAGGCGCTATCCTGCGTGTACTCGTAATGCTCCCACACATGGCGCATAAACCAGCCCGAGGCGAGGGGCCAGAAGGCGAAGACCGCCGAGCCCTCCCAATGGGCGCCGACGGGGGTGGTCATCCGCCACAGGTCGGTGTTGTGATGGACGACGAAGCCGGGCGCGCCGTAATACTGCGCCGCCGTCCTCTCACCGCTGACCGCCAGCTCGCCGATCATGCGCATGAGCGGCTCGTGGCACTCGGCGAGGTCGCACGTCAGCGTCGGCCAATAGTTCATCTCGGTATTGATATTGACGGTGTAATTGCTGTTCCAAGGGGGAACGAGGTGATCGTTCCAGATGCCCTGCAGATTGGTCGGCTGTGTGCCCACGCGGGAGGCGGCAATGGTCAGATAGCGGCCGAAGTTGAAGTAAAGGGCATAGAGCGCGGCGTCATCCCCGCCGTTTTCGTGGGCGTAGAGCCGCTCATCGGTGGGCAGAGTTGCTTCCTCGCCACCGCCGAGATCGAGACGCACGCGGTCATAAAGCGCGCGGTGATCGGCAATATGCGCTGCCCTCAGCACTTCATAGCCTTTTTCCATCGCGGCGTTCAGCTCGGCACGGCAGGGGGCGGTGTAGGGTCTGCCCTCCAATACGGGGTGCTTGTTCCAGCCGTTGAAGCTGGTGCGAACGTTGAAGTAAAGCGTCGCGCTGTCCGCCTTCATCACGCGCACGCCGCCGCGGCGGGTCATTTTGCCGCCCTCGACCACCGCGCGTGCCTCAGCATGGTAGCCGATGCCGCGCTCCGCGTCCGTCTTACCGTATTCGATCGCCCCGCGCTCCTCGTTCTTGGCGCCAAATACGCGCTTGACGAGCGGGCAGTTGCCCGTGATGGCAACGGCGTCGGTCATCTGCTGCCAATCCGCCTCCATGGCGGGGATGAGCGAGAAGGAGAAGGTCAGCGCCCCCGGTCGGTCTGCCGTCAGCCGCATGACCATCACCTCATCGGGGTGGCTGATAAAGCATTCTCTCACGTAATGCACGCCGCGGCAGTCGTATTCCACCCTGTGGATGCCGGTCGAGAGGTCGAGAGAGCGGCGGTAGTGCTCAACCTCCTCGGGGTGCTCCATGTCAAGTCTCAGCTCACCCAGCGGTAGATAGACCTGCGACCAGAGATTGGTAAACTCCTGCTCAAGCAGCTGTTGCGCCTCGGGATAGCGGCGCGCCAGCGCCAGCTCCCGCGCGCGGCGGAAGACGGCGGCGCCGTTGGGATTTTCGTAATGAGTCGGAATGCCGCTCCATAGCGTGTCCTCGTTGAGCCCGATCCGCTCATGCGCCGCCCCGCCGTAGACCATGGCGCCCACGCGCCCGTTGCCCAGCGGCAAAGCCTCGTTCCAGCTTGCGGCGCTTTGACGGTACCATAATATCTTCGTTCCGTTGTTTTTCATAACATATCCCTTTCAAATAGAGGGTGGAAATGCTTTTTAGCGCGTCCGAAGGATCGGATGCCCATTTTCCATTTGGTAGACCTGATCGGCAATCGCCGTTAATGCGTGGTCGTGCGTTACGATGACGACCGTTGGACTGTATAACTGATGAACTTTGGAAAACAGCTCGATCATATCCTGCTTGGTGCCGCTGTCCAGATTGCCCGTTGGCTCGTCGGCAAGAATGAGCGGTGGGTGGTTGATCAGTGCGCGGGCAATGGCAACGCGCTGTTGTTGACCTCCTGACAGAGAGGCGGGAAAGTTTGCTAATTTGTTTTCTATATGTAGCAGAGCGGCAAGCTTTTTCAGCTCTTCCTCATCGCAGCGCTGTCCTATGATGCGGCGGGGAAGCAGAATGTTTTCTTCCACGCTGAGCATGGGGATCAAACGGTAATTCTGGTGGATGAACCCGATACGGTGGGCGCGGAGCCGTGCCCGGGCGGACTCGTCAAGGGCGGTCACGTCCTCGCCGTCAAAAAGGATCCTGCCTGAGGTGGGCTGCTCCTGCAGACCGAGCAGGCGAAGCAGCGTCGATTTACCCGAGCCGGATACTCCAAGCAATACGGTAATGCTTCCCGTTGGCAGATGCCAAGCGCAGTCATTGACTGCGGTCACGTCTTCGCGGTCGCCCTGGCGGTATATTTTGGTCAGATTTTCACAAATGATCTCCATATCATTCCCTCCCGAGAGTATGATTGTGCCGCAGGTGCCTGTCTGTAAATTGTCGCTGTGCCGTATGGGAAAGCAGCGCCCCCAACAGACATTGCAGGATCGGGTGAACGAGTGCTGCTGCCAGAATATCCGTCAGCGGTAACGTACCTCCGCCCTCTGTCTCCATGGCCGCAAAACACACTGCGGCTATGGCAAAGGCAAGTGCGCCACTGCAGAGCAAGAGGCTGAGCGTTTCCCGTCGGAAGAAACGGTCGATCTCGCGCTTGGGAAGACCTAATGTGTAAAGGATCTCCAGACTGTCACCATGCCGCTGAAGTGTGGAAAGCAGAATCAGCGCGAGAAGCAGAAGAGCCGCGCCAAACAGTACTGCGGCGAGCAAAAGAAGCAGCTGTCGGTGCGCTGTGTTTTTCCATGAAGCCTGCTGTGCGCGATGATAGGTATCGATGAAATCATACGGTGTATTTTCCGTGATGGCAGACACCGCGGCGATTCCCGCCTCGCGGAGCTCTTCTTCAAATTTGACTCTTATGCCGCTGTAATATCCTTTTTGGGAATGCTCGAAGACCTCCAGTTCTCGGATGCCCTCGATCTGTCCGATCTTCTCCGGAATGGATTGGGGAATGGGCTGTTTGAGCGTCTGATTGACGTGAACGGCACAATCGTAGGGTGGCTCCGGCAAAGGTCGGAAGGAGAAGGCGGCGATGAGAAAGATCAGCGGCAGGATCTGAATAACGAAGAGAATGGCGATGTCGGACACGCGCTTGCCCCGTGCGCGACGGTGGCAAAGGCGGTGAAACATGCGCAGAGGTGCGCACGTGGGATCCCATGTGCCGTGGGGGGAGACAATTGGTGCCGAGCGGGAAAGAACAAAGGGAAGAAGGGAACCGAGCAATTCCGCAAGAAAAAGCAGAGCGGACGAGATCCCCAGTGCTCGGTACGGAATGTGAAAGAGGAGTGCTTGCCCCTGCAGCTTGCTGTTGAGGGAAAGGACAAAGTGTGACATCATCCACACAGAGAAGGGGAGCGAAAGAGAGAACGCGATCAAAAATGCAGTGCTGTTTTCCACGGTATGGAGCAGCATCAAACGCCCCTTGGTCACGCCAAGATCGCGCAAAACAGCGTGCTCCTCCGCATCGTGCCGCAGTTTATGATCGGTCAGGATGGCAATACCTGCGAGCATCAGAAGCATATGCGTCGACAGAAGGAGAAGAAAGCTTGCCGAGTGAAAACGGCTGGGCTCTGTATAGGTGGGATCCCCCGCATGGGCGAGTGCCCGCGCCGTCGAGGTGCTCTCCAAAAGGAGGATCAGATCTGTCATGCAGAAGAAGATCGCGCCGATCATCAACACCGTTGCCGCAAATCGCATCGGTTTTCTTCGCATTTCACGGATGGCGTAGAAGACGGTGAAGCTCATAATGAATATCCGTTATTGAAGTGCCGCAAAGTCCCGCAGGTGGGGCTGCTCGGTCACCTCGCTGATGTGGGCGCCGACGTAACCGTGCTCGTACAGATCGCGGCAGGCGGAGAGGACGCGCTCCTCAAAGTCGGGGAGATAGTGGTAATAGTCGGGGTAGAAATACTGCTCGTGGATCATGACCGAGACAAAGCCGCCGCGGTGGGGATGCTCGATGGCGGTACGGACGTCTGCCTTGACCTGCTCGAGGGTGTGGAGATTGAGCACCTTATCGATGCGCCCGTAGACCATATCCTCCTCGGTATCCACCCAGAAATCGCGCCCGTCGATGTGGCTGACCAGATCTGCGGGACAGTAGTAGGAAACGGAGGGGGCGCCCTTCGAGTTGAGGGTGAAATATCCCGTCAGCGAGCGGAAGCCGAGGGCGCGCAGGGCACGCACCACGTCGAGATTACCCGAGCCAAAATGAACGGTGGTCGAATCGCTGATGTTCTCGGGACCCGCAAACCGCACGATCTCGCGCAACACCGCGATGCAGTCGGCGGTGACGGTGGCGGCATCGCCCTTGGCATACGGGTTGTCGGGGTACTCGGCGCGGGCATGGAAGGCGAGCTTGAGCCAATCGGCGTTTTGGCGGAATTCATCCTTATATTTCTCAGTCATCATGGAGAGATTGAAGTAGTTCGGGCGGGCGGCGAAATGCGATCTCGCCTCGTCATTCAGCTCATAAAAGAGATTGAGATGCACCTTCGCGCCGTAGAGATCGTGCGCCTTTTTGTAAACGGCGAGGTAGGGGTGGTCAAAGATGGAGGCATACTGCTCGCTCTTCTCGGTCAGATCCTGCAAAAAGAGGATGTTATCGTCCGAGGAGAGGCGGTATCTGCCCATCGTTTTGGGCATGTGAAAGAGGTTGATGCGGCATTCAGTACCGTCGGTCTTATCCTCTGCCAGCACCGCGTTGCGATAGCCGCGCAGGGGGACGGAGACGGTATAGCGTCCCGGCTCCTTCTCGGCGGCGGGCAGGGCGTTGACCGTCACCTCGTGTCCCGCGGGGGCTTCCACCGTCAAGGGCAGCAGAATACCGCCGTCGATGGCTTCGCCGTCACGGTCGTTGACGCAGTCGCCGTCAATAAAATAAGAAAAACGAATGGGGGAATCCTTCATAAAATAATCGCGCATGGCTGAGGTCTCCTTTATGGGAAAGTCTTTAAAGCGATTATATCACACCTTCTCGCCTCTGTCAAGACGGCAGTAGCCCCGCACAACTGCGGGTTGTGATCGCGCGGTGCAACCGCAGGTTGTCCCGAGGTCGGCGCGTCGGCGGCGAAGTGGGTGAGATCATGCGGCAAAATAAACCGCGCGGTTATTGATTTGTGCGCGGGCGGATGCTATAATAAAGACAACAAAACCGAGCGGAGGAGACACAACATGAACCAAATGGAAAACTTCAGATATATCATTACCGAGGAGCGGCGGCGCGCGGGACTGACGCAGGAGGCGCTGGCGACCCGCATCGGCATCACGCCGCAAGCCGTCTCAAAATGGGAGAACGGCGTGGGCTACCCCGACGTTACCCTCTTTCCCATCATTGCCAATGTGCTCAATATCCCCATCTCCCGCCTCTTTGGCGAGGAGGAAAAGCCGGTCACGCGCCGCGGGACGCTGCCCGATACCTACGGCGGTCTGCTCTTCATTCTCGCCGCGGGCGACGCCGTCTGCTATGCTTCCAAGGGCGTTGAGGTTGCCGACGAGGAGCGCGGCATCATTCGTTTCCACGACGGCAGTGAGGCAAATTTGAATACCGCCACCGTCGTCAACCGCGGGGCGGGGGAGATCCGCGTCTACAAGCTCTCCGAGATCCTCCCCGAGGTGACGTGGGAGGACGAGACGGCAAGCGTGTCCCTCGATCAGGACAGCACCTATGCCGATATCCGCTCCTATCGCCTTTCCATCGGGATGGGGTGCGATGTCATGGTCACCTCGGACGGCGAGGAGGGCAAATGTCGCGTCACCGCGACGGGAAGTCCGCGGTTTCTGGCGGCGATCCGCGTGGAGAAATCGGGGGAGTGCCTGCAGATCGAGGTCAAGAGCGAGAACAACCAAGGCGAACGTTCCTCGGGAAATAACGTTCTGCACATCCACACGGGGCTTTCGCGGGGCAACCTCTTCCATTGCAGCCTCAACGGCTCGGGCAACCTTGCCATCTCGCCCGATTTTGAGCGCATGGAGCTGACCGTTAACGGCTGCGGCGACATCGCGGCGCAGAATGCCGACGAGGCTGTCATCAAGATCAACGGCTCGGGCGATATCCGCTTGAAAAACGTGACCCGCGCGGCGTCGGTGAAGGTCAACGGCGCGGGCGACGTTCAGCTGGATAGCGCCGCCTCGCCCGGCATCACCGTCAACGGCTCGGGTGATATCGAGTGCGGCGAGGTCAGCGGCGAGATGTGCGCGACCATCAACGGCGCGGGCGATATCACCTGCGGGGGAGATCTGACACGCCTCAGCCTGTCGATCAACGGCTCGGGCGATTTCCACGGCGAGAAGCTTGCCGTCACCGATGCCGAAATCAAGACACTTCATTCCTCCGCCGAGATCACCATCGGGCAGATCCGCGGCACCTCCGTCGAGAAGCTCGGTAAAAACTGCGTACTGAAGGTGGGGAAGCGCGGGCTCTGACATATGAAAAAAGCTGTCTCGGGTAGGTCTGCAAAATTAGCGGTAAACCCAAAAGCCTTCTCCCACAGGAGAAGGCTTTTTTGTTATGCTGAAAGCAAAGAGAAGCCCCGCGCGAGGCGGGGCGAGAAATGTTATTTATCTGTACTTATCTAAAACAGCTCTGTACTCGGAGTTTTTGAGAAGCTCGGCACGTCTACCACCTTTAGCGTTAGTGCGATAATCAAGGTTGTATTTGAAAAAGTTCGCACTTATCGCTTCGCCGTAACGGTCAAAGGCACGACTCAATGCTTCATTTTTCATTCTCACATCTTCAGTTTTTTTCGTCACAAACAGATTTTTATCCATGATTGAGGTGACCTGTTCGTCTGTTCCACCGCGATAGTTAAAATCGTTTTCTATCCTTCCGAGGAAAGACCTTGCGAGCATAAGGAAGAATGCTTCTCCGGTTTCTTCAAAGGCATTTAGCATCAGATCACCGTACTGTAATGCACGTTTTGCCTTTTCCTCCATCGAGAGAGAAGGATTAAAAAACACGGTTCTGCCGAGCTTATCTGCCGCAAAATCGACAAGCTCAAACATATTCTTTTGCACGTGGAAATAATACTCGCTTGTGTCTTTTGCAAACAACTGTTCAGTCTTTTGTCCGCTGGTGGTAAACCAATCGGTAAATTTTGTTTTGTAAATCTCCAGAGCCTCGTCCGTTTTGCCTTCCGCATGAAGAATTTTAGCGCGCATGTTCCACGCGCCAAGCCGTAGATTTTCTTCGGTACATCCTTCCAATATTTTTTCACAGATAGAAAGAAATTCATCTTTGTGCGTAATCAAAACAGCGGGATCATTGTCAGCCAAATCACCGCCAATATTCCACATATAGTAGTGCATGATCCAATAGTCATTAGGATAATCGTGATAAGCTTTGACAATGATTTCACGTCCTTGTTTGTCATTCCAATGTTTTCTATACAGAGCAATTACCTCGTCAATTTCGGCTTGAATTTTTTCGTGATTATAGCCCATAAGCTCGTCGAGCGTTACTCCAAAAAAATATGCCAAAGGTTGAAGAAGTGTAATATCGGGGAACGTCTCTCCTCGCTCCCATTTACTTACTGCAGCACAGGTGACATTCATCGCAACAGAAAGCTGTTCCTGTGTAATATTTTTTGCTGAACGCAAACGTTTAATATTTGCACCAATAGTCATTTTCATAATCATACCTCCATTGAGATAAAAGTAAGCCGACGTCTGCTTCTGCTCATATTATAGCACAAAAACAATTTCAGTAAAGGTATTGTTAGGAAACTTTATATTAACTTAAAGTTAAAAAAAGATAGCATTGGTATGGTAATAATTACTCTTATTTCCGCTTTCCCGACGCTCGCTTCTGGAGGCAAGCATAGCGCGTGGACGTCCACCGCCAAATGGCGGCGCCCGTGTCGCACCGTCCCTGCGCTCACGCTGGGACAATATCGCGCAGAAGCCCGAACCCACTATCCGTTGAGAAATGGTGCACAAAAGCCTTCCTCCGGGAGGAAGGGGGACCACGAAGTGGTGGAAGGAGCCTGCGCAACTTTCGATTTGTGAAAACCTTCGTGTAACGCATTCTCCCTCACCCGACTCCGAGCTCCCTCCCGGAGGGAGCCTTTCGTAAGTACCCATCGACAAAAACACCACCAAAGAAAAATCCTTGGTGGTGTTCTTGTTTTCTCCGCTAAGAGTGCAGAGCTGTGAGACAGCTTTTTTTATATCTTCACGGAGAATGTCTTACCGCATTGGGGGCAGCGCACGGTGTGCTTGCCGAGCTTCTTCGGCAGGCGAAGGACGGCGCGGCAATGCTCGCACTTGCGGTAAACGTGGGTCTTGCGGTCGCGAAATTTGTTTTTCTGCAGCTTGAAAAAGCCGGTGAATTTGTTCCAAACCTTCAGAAATCCGCGGTTTTCCCGCTGTCTGCGGTAGATGTTGCGGGAAAGAAAGCGGAACAGATAGAGCGCGACCAGCAGCAGCTCAAGGATCCAAAGAATGATGCTCTTGAGGAAGATATTGAGCAGCAGGAGTACAAAATAGACCCAGAAGAGCGCCTGATTCAGCTTGTCATTGCCGTTTCGCCCATACATAAAGCGGATCACTTTATCTTGAAATTTCATGTCTTTTGATACCTCTCATGTCAATTCATGGCTATATTATATCCCTCTCTTGTGAACTCTATATGAATTGCGCGAGTTAAATTTTTGCAGATTGCCTATTTTTTCGGTGCGATAATCCGCCGCCCACTGCCGCATACTAATGACATCACACGTGAGGGGAGGTGAAAATAAAATGGAAGCAACCGAGGTCAGATCGAGGGCGGACACGCTGGCGTGTATCTATGAAAACGTGAAAATGGGCGCCGACTCCATCGTCAATCTGCTCCCCAAGGTGGAGGACAGCCGACTGAAAAGCGACATGAGCGTTCAGCTCAGCGGCTACGAGAAGTTTGCCACCAGAGCTAAGAATGAGCTGAAGGAAATGGGCATAGAGGCAGAGGAAAAGGGCTTTATGACCAAGACGATGGCAAAGATGGGTATGGAATTCAATACCATGATGGATACCTCGCTGTCTCACATCGCCGAAATGATGCTCCAAGGCTCCAACATGGGCATTGTGGAGATGAACAAATGCATCAACGCCTGCGAGCGGAACGGATGTGAGGACGGCGCGGTATCTCTGGCACGCGAGATCCTGGCGTTTGAGGAGAAAAATCTGGAACGCATGAAGAAGTATCTCTGAGGCATACTGATATTGACCGAGCAATCGGTCAAAATTCAACTGCCGATCGGCACAAGGTCTGAAATTCAATTTTCAGACGGTGTTTGCGGCACGGCGGCGCAACGGCGTCACGTCGCAAAGCCGAAACCGCCGCAAAAGCCAATGAAAAAAAGAAAAGAGCAAAAAAATGGCACAGATCACCACCAAGGAGCTGGCAAGCCTTTCCGATCTGCTCTCGATGGAGCAGAATCTGGTTGCCAAATTTTCGGACTACGCGGAAAAGACCGAGGATCTCTCGCTGAAAAGTAAATTCGAGTCACTGGCACAGACGCATCAGAAGCATTTTGATCAGCTCTATGCCAATCTGCACTGACGGAGGAAGAGTATGGAAGTCAAGCAAAACGTCAAGTCCTGTGATTTTCAGGACAAGGATCGCATGATGGATGCGCTCTCCTCGCAGAAGTTTCTCAGCGGGATCTATAACGAGTCCCTCAATGAAGCCTATCACACACCCGTGAAGAACTGCTTCTCGGGACTGCTGAATGACGTGCACCGCACCCAGGAAGAGCTGTTCGCCGTGATGAACGAGCGCGGATGGTATCCCGTGGAGGCGGCAGAGGAGCAAAAGATCACCGCCGCACGGCAAAAGTTTGCCGCGAAGGGTTAAAAAAAGAGCCTCGGGTCACAGGCCCGAGGCTCTTTTCTGGTGCGCCCAGCATGGGCGATAACTTGGTGGTGAAAGTCCATTATGCGCTTGGTAGTAGGAAGCATTGGCCGAAGGCAAGGGTGTCCATCGCGAGGTGGAATCTGAAGGAAGCCGGATTGAGGGATGAAAAGTTTCCGATGGGCAAAGTTCCGAGCCGACGAACAGAAATCGCATATAAGTCTGAATTGGGACGTACGACTCTCCCAGACAAGAAGAAGTCCAATACTGCCCGAATTTCAAAGCGTAAATACAGCAGATACATGAGGTGAAGGTGACTATGCTTACCCGAGGAGGTCTTGCAGACGGAAAAACGTAGTAACAACGAACTACAAGAAGTCAGCAGAAGCCATAGTACCAAGGGAAAAAAACTTGGGAAGGGCTGAACAATCATAAGTTTGGAGTAAATGACTAAAGGAGGTCGGTATTCGAGGCATACAAGTCTCTGCACAATTTATGATTGAACCGCCGTGTACCGATTGGTACGCACGGTGGTGTGAGAGGACAGCTAATCAATTAATGGTTAGATTCCTACTCGATTAGGGTTTGTCTACAGTCTGAACACTATAGCAAATGTAGTGTCTAATTTTTATTTCGCCAAATCACCAGAGTTAATTAAATTATCATATTGTCTCGGTAAATTGATCGAATTATTAGTAAAAAACATTTCTACTTCACCTAATTCTTCTTTGATTTGACAAAAGTATATATCACCATTAACCTGATAAACCCCCTGTGCATCTTTTGTTAACCTTGGAGCAGCATCACTATAAATTGTAACTAATTTTGGAGTATCAGCCATTAAGAATGCAATTCCAGATAAATATCCTTTTTCAAAATCATACATACCATATCCACTTGTATTGCCTCCATCATAATAAAACATTACATGAGGCATACAATCAAGTTCTGAAATTAATCTTGGAGTAAACTTTTTAGAGATTTCAGTAATCATTAGATTTTGTGCAACACGATCATCTTTATTTTTTATTAAATCTTGTACAATTTCTTCATTTAATTGATATTCTAATAACGAATAAATAGGCTGTTTTGATTTTGTTCCGTTGATATCAATTCCCTTAACCACTACACTAAATGCATACATCTTGTCTTTCGTAAAAAACGCAGCTTTTAAAGAAGTAAATAAGTTTGCCTCTTCTTCGGTTAAACTAAAATGATCCATATAAAAACCTACAAGAGATCCAGATGCTTTAGTAAAATTTAAATCTGGCATAGAGTAATCTTTATATTCTTTATATAATTCTTTATATTCGGGTGTGGCGAATAAATCTTTCCCTATATCACTAAAATAGGGCGAAATAAGAGCGTTATTTTTTAAATAACCTACAGTGATAGAACCCATCAAAGTTCCACCAGCCAAGATGCCAGCAATTAAGCGTGTTCTTCTCTTTGACTTTCGTTTTCTTTCTTCTGCAAGGCGAATCTCCTCTTCGGGCGAAACACTACCGAGATATTGAAAACTCTCGTTATTTCCTTTTAGGTTGGATTTACCGTCATCAGTTCTATTCACAACACACCTCTAAAACCAAATATTAAATTTTAATTTTGCACAAATGAAAATATCATAATTGTTAATTAAAGGTTATCACACAAAAGTTGGTTTGTCAATAGTTAAATCAAAATTTTTGTTCGTTTTTTATATTCGACATTTTTCTACAAAGCAAAAAAAGACTAAAATTTATATTTAACCTTTTCATTGCAATATATAGATTTTTGTAATATAAAATTACTATATGTTGTATTTTGGGAAAATTTGATTTGAATTGCAAAAATTAAAATTTAATCAACCAACTTTATTTTTTGAAAACTTTCTTGCAAATCTTCAATAATTTTTCTTAATTACCTATTGTTTATCTAATTTTTTAAGATACTCTTCATAATTAATCACGTGGTCATATTCAATGGTTGAGTTAATTCGAATAATACGATTAGCAACTGTTGAAATGATTTCTTCATCGTGTGTATTATGACATATCCGAGGCGTACAAGTCTCTGCATTATTTATGATTGAACCGCCGCGTACCGAACGGTACGCACGGTGGTGTGGGAGGTCGGCGGTTAATTACCGTCTCCTACCCGATTATATGCCCATTCCTTTCTGATAACTTGCTTTTGTGACGGTTTCGGTTTTCCGAAATGACGGCGTTTAGCCGTCAAGGCACAAATGCTGTTTGAAAAATTTATTTTTCAAACTTCTCGCCTTTTTCTCTCCCTTATCGCCATCCGCGTACGGCGAAGCAGGTCGAGCACCTCCCACGGGAGCACGCCCTCTACCACCGCCGCTTCTATTTGTGAATTGAGATATTCGGCGTAAGGGAGCAGGGCAGCGATCATGTGCCAATCCATCTCTCCGTCGAGGATCTTCTGAAAGACGGTCATTTTCGAGCGCTCGTCCAGCAGGGGCATCAGCCGCGCGAGCAGTTCTTCATCCACCGTGTCGGGGTCGGCGCGGGAAAGCAGCGTGATCACGCTTTCGTCGCTCAAATATTCCGCCAGCGAAAGCAGATCGGAGAGGTCGATCCCGTGCGGGGAGAGCTTTTCGGCGAGGACCCTCAGAACGCTCGGCTTCAGATAGGGCGCCAGCCCGATCAGGTCGGAGGCGCTGTCCGCGGCGGTGTCGCAATTGCCCATTGCCACGTCCCGCAAAATGCGGGACTCTCCCCGTGTCGGCTCGCCCGCGCCGATCAGCTCGTCCAAGGTGACGGCGAAAATGTCGGCGATCAGCACGAGGATGGAGACGTCGGGAAAGCTCTCGCCCAGCTCGTAGCGAGAGACCGCTTGGCGGGTCAGATTCAATCGGTCGGCAAGCTCGGTCTGCGTCATGTCCGCCGTGTGGCGCAGGCGTGCCAGATTGCGCCCGAATTTTTGCGTATTGAACATGATCCACCTCCGCGCGAGTATTTCTGTCTCTATTGTACCATAAACGCGGCGATTTGTCGAGCAATGATTGATTGCGGCTTGGCGGCGAAAAGACCGCAAGGGAAGGGGATCCCTCGCGGTCGCGGATTCAGAGGTGGCAATGCTCGCACTCGTGGGCGTTTTTGAAGAGCTTGGGGTTATACGCTATGCCGTTTTTGTCGTAGTAGTCCTTGACGGCGGCGCGCACCGCCTCTTCCGCCAGCACGGAGCAGTGGATCTTGTGGGGCGGCAGACCGTCCAGCGCTTCCACCACGGCGCGGTTGGAAAGGGTCAAGGCATCCTCCACGGACCGTCCCTTGATCATCTCGGTTGCCATCGAGCTGGCGGCAATGGCGGAGCCGCAGCCGAAGGTGTTGAATTTTACGTCGGTAATGATCCCTTCTTCTATCTTGAGAAAGATCTTCATGATATCGCCGCATTTGGCGTTACCCACCTCGCCGACACCGTCGGCGTTGTCCAGCTTACCCACGTTGCGGGGATTGCGGAAATGATCCATGACTTTTTCGCTGTATAACATATATTTTAACCTTCCTTTCCGGTAATTTGCGTTTGTGGCGGTTTCGTTTTTCCAAACCGACGGTGTTTCGCCGCCCGGGTACAAACGTCGTTTGAAAAATTTGTTTTCAAACCTTCTCTTTTATGCTAAAATGTAGGGGCGTTCGCCCTTTTCCAGCGCGTCCCACACAGGGGAGATGCTTCGCAGGTAGGCGACAATGCCGGGAACGGTGCGGATGATGTGGTCGACCTCCTCCTCCGTGGTCTCGTATCCCAGCGTCAGACGGAGGGAGCCGTGTGCCACCTCATGGGGGCGACCCAGTGCCAGCAATACGTGGCTGGGGTCCAGGGAGCCGGAGGTGCAGGCGGAGCCGGAGGACGCCTCCACACCGGCATCGTCCAGCAGAAGCAGGAGGGATTCCCCCTCGATGCCCTCAAAGCAGAAGTGGACGTTGCCCGGCAGGCGGGCGTCGGGATCGCCGTTGAGGACCGAGTGGGGAATGGCGGAGAGCGCGGAGATCAGCTTGTCACGCAGGACGCGAAGCTGTGCCGCGTGCTCCTCGCGGTGGGCGCATGCCCATTCCAGCGCGGTCGCCATGCCCACGATGCCGGGGATGTTCTCGGTTCCCGCCCGCTTGCCTCGCTCCTGCGCGCCGCCTTCGATCAGGCTCTGCAGGCGGATGCTGCGGCGGGCATACAGCGCGCCGACACCCTTGGGACCGTGGAATTTGTGTGCCGAGAGGGAGAGCAGGTCGATATTCATTGCCTGTACGTCGACCTCCAGATGTCCCACCGCCTGCACGGCGTCGGTGTGGAAGAGAACGCCGCGCTCACGGCAAACGGCGCCGATCTCGGCAATGGGCTGGACCGTGCCGATCTCGTTGTTGGCAAACATGACGCTGACCAGGGCAGTATCGGGGCGGATCGCCTCCGCGACCTGCTCCGGGCGGATCACACCGTTTGGCGGAACGTCCAGAAGGGTGATCTCAAAGCCTGCCTTCTCCAGCTTGTTCAGCGTGTGCAGGACGGCGTGATGCTCGAATTTGGTGGAAATAATGTGCTTTTTATCTTTCTTCGCGCCGAGCTCGGCGGCGGAGAGAATGGCTTGATTGTCTGCCTCGCTGCCGCCGGAGGTGAAGTAGATCTCCTCGGGGCGGGCGGCGTTCAGGCACTTGGCGATCCGCGCGCGCGCATCGGCGAGGACGGATGCCGCCTCCTGCCCTGCGGTGTGCAGGCTGGAGGGGTTGCCGCTATGGGTGCGGAAGTAGGGAAGCATTGCTTCGATGACTTGGGGATGTACGGCGGTGGTCGCCGCATGATCTGCATATACTCTCATTGAGTGACCATCCTTTCTTCCCGTGATTCGGGGGATAAGAGCGGTTCTCTTATCTGTGAATAGTATACTACAAAAGTATAGATTAATTCTGTGACTTGCTCACCGTGTGAGAAATTTTTATATGGACAGATTGACAATTTTATGATATGATCTTCTAAGTCAATGCACCCAAATTCACAAAAGCCACACTATATGAATGAAGGGAGGCGAGAGAATGCGGAAAACGGACGAAATGGGTGATCGGCTCATCCGCGAATTTGCCGAGAGTTACATGGAAAAGCTGTTTTACTTTTGTTTGAAAAAGACGGGAAATCAGACGGAGGCGGAGGACCTGACACAGGATATTGCGCTTCAGGTCATCGTTGCGTTGAACCGGGGCGCGGAGCCCACGAGCTTTTCGGCATGGGTATGGCAGATCGCGCGCAACCGCTATGCCTTATGGGCAAAGGAAAAACACAGTCGAAACGAGTCGGTGATCGGTTCCGACGCGGATGAGTACGATATAGAAGACGAGAGCGAGAGCATCCTTGGTGAAATGATACGTGCGGAGCAAATGGCATTGCTTCGGCGTGAGCTGGCGTTCATCAAAAGTGATTACCGCAATATCGTCGTTGCCTATTATATGGATCATCAAAACGTTCGTGAGATCGCGGCATCGCTCTCTCTTTCCCCAAACACGGTGAAGTCCCGACTGCTCCGTGCAAGAGAAATATTGAAAGAAGGTATGGATATGGCAAGAGAATTTGGAAAGCGCAGTTATCACCCCGAGCAGATCGCTTTTGTGCAGAGCGGCAGGGATGGCAAGAAAGGGCAGCCATGGTCTGTGATCACCCATTTGCTGTATAAAAATATTTTTCTCCAAACGTATGAAAATCCGCAAACCGCCGAGGAGCTGTCACTGGAATTGGGCATCGCGCTGCCGTATATGGAGGACGAGCTTGCCTTTTTGGTTCGTGAGCAGCTGCTTGAAAAAATCGGAAACAAATATCAAACGGCGTTTCGGATCGTCAGCAGGGAGGAACAGCGCAAAAGACACGAAAATAACGTGAAATTTCAGAAAGCACTCACGGAGAAGATCTGCGAATTGGTCGATACCTATATTCGGGAAGACGGATCCAAGGTGAACTACCGTTACGTCGGATATGAGGCGGCAAAATGGACGTTGATCGTGCGCGTCTTTGATTGGCTGCAATATGCCGCAGCGGAAGCCGGGGCGGCGCACGGTGAATACAAAAACTCATATCCGCCCCGCCCCGATGACGGTGCCTGGATATTGACCGGATACGAAACGGTCGATTGGGAAACTCCTTCGTTTGTCGGTGAGAACGGGTATCTTTCTCACGATCGGAGCGAGGTGAAAAAAGAGCTTGATTTCGGGCAGTTCAAATTCTTTTTCAAAAACATGCAAGAAAAAACGCCCACACACCTGAGCTGGGCCGAGGCATACACCTTATGGTTGGTCTGCCGTGGAGAAGCGGAGGCGTGTGAGCCGATCTATCTGGAAAAGCTGTTGGAATACGGTTATCTGAAACAAGAGGGCGGCATCGTTCCCAACGTCGTGATCTTTAACAGAGGGGCGGAAAGACCGTACAATGAGGGGCTTACGCAAAAACTGATCTCTTTGAGAAATGAAATTTACGCCTTGTTCGATCAGGCGCCGAATATGGAGCGCGGCTACGTGGTGGAACAGGCGATCCGAGACGGGTGGCTTACGTACGGAGAGGGGATGATCCCTACGGTCGGCGCGTATATCTACCTTTAACTTATATGTTGATGCTGCGGATGACTTCCTTGAGGCTATCAGCGCTCTTCCGAAGCAGCATGCGCTCGCGGTCGTTGATGTCGGATTCCAGCTTGCCCTTCACACCGTCGGGACCGACGATGTTCAGCACACTGAGGCAAACATCTTCGATGCCAAACTCGCCGTGCATCATAGAGGAAACGGTCAGGGCGCAGTCCACACCGCCGAAGATACATTTGCAAATGTGGCAGGCCGAGATGGCAACGGCATAGAAGGTCGCGCCCTTGGAGCCGATGATCTTGGCGCCCGAGGTGCGAATGTAGTTGTCCGCCACGTCGTAGTCGAGGGGATTGCCCTCCTCGCGAGAGCTGAGGCAGGTGGCGCTGTAGCGCTCAAGACTGATGCAGGAGATGCGGGCGATGGACCAGGGGATGAACATGGACTCGCCGTGCTCACCGAAGACATAGCAATGGACATTCTGCTCGGCGAGCGAGAAGTGGTTGGCGATGTAGGAGCGCAGACGGGCGGTGTCGAGGATGGTGCCCGAGCCGATGATGCGATGTTCGGGGATGCCCGAGATCTTACAAAAGACATAGGTCATGATGTCGACGGGGTTGGCAACGATCAGATAGAGGGCATCGGGGGCATGCGCCACGATCTGTGGCGTGATGGATTTGAGAATATCCACATTGGTCTGCGCCAGATCCAGGCGGGTCTGCCCGGGCTTGCGTGCCACACCGGAGGTGATGATGACGATATCCGAGTCGGCGGCGTCGGGGTAGTCGCCCGCGCGGACGAGAGTGGGCGGGCAGAAGGGCGTACCCTGCTCAATGTCCATTGCCTCTCCCAGGGCCTTGTCCATATTGATGTCGATCAGGACCACTTCGTTGGCAATGCCCTCCACGGCGAGGGTATAGGCGATGGTGGCACCGACATTGCCGGCACCGATGACGGTGATTTTGCGATTCATGGAAAAACCTCCTCAAATGTGTTTTGCCGCCCGAGGCGTGTTACCCGCGCAATGAATGGCAAAAAATAAAATATGCGCCAATTATATCACACTCCCGCAGAAAAATCAAGAGCAATCTGACAAAAATTTAACATTCTTTTTAAAAAAATAACGGAAGAAAGGCTCTTCCGTTATTTTCGTTTTAATTTGCCACGTAGCCCTCGTATCCGTCGGCGTCCAGCGGATATTCGGCGGGGTCCATTTTCTCGGCGTTGATCCACGATTCGCGAACCGTATCCATCTCGCCGCTCTCGGCGCGCGCATAGACGGCGTAGCAGTAGATGTCACTTTCCTCATAATAGGTCAGATCCTTGCGGTATACCTCGGTCAGCTTGCCGTCGATCCAACGGTAGAGAAGGTAGCTGTTTCGCTCGGTGTAAAACTCGGGGGTGTCGCCCACGGCGGGGTCCACGGTATATTCGTATTCCTGCGCCGTGATCACGCCAAGGGAGGCGATCATGCCAACGCCGTGCAGGGAGGAGAGCAGCTTGTGATATACGTATTCGCCTGCCGTTTCGTCCCAGAGATAGACGGCGGACTGCTTGCCGCTTTTGGTGTTTGCCACGGTCAGCATCATGTCAGGCTTGCGGTCAAAGTTCAGATCGGTGAAGATCAAGCCGTAGCTGTCGTCCCCCATGGATCGCAGCATTTCACGGCTCAGACCCTTCTGTTCATAGGAACCGATACGCTCCTCGCCTCGCTTGACCTCGATCCGCTCCACCCGATCCTTGCCGTAGAGAGAGAAGGTAAAGTCTCCCACGGTGGTCTGCTCCAGCAGCTCCATCCCGCAGGCGGAGAGGGAGACGGTCAGCAGGAGAAGGGAGAGAAGGAGCGCCGATAGTCGGAAGGGAGAGAATGGTTTCATGGGGAGACCTCGTTTCATGATGTGTTCGTTCTATATTATACTCTTTTTTTCCCGAAAAGGCAAGGGGATCGTACGATTTAATCATCGGATAATGCTTCTATGATCAAGCGGACGCCAAACCGTACGCCGCAGATGAAGGTGCGCTTATCAGAAAGACTGTGGAGATCGGAACAGCAGGCGTCGTATTTTTCAAATGTGTCAAGTAAATCCTGCGAGAGCTCACGTCTCAATACATATGAACGAATGTAAGTTTTTTGAAAAGTAATATCATGGATAAAGGCTGCCGATTGCTGAAAAATCCCCCCAAGCCAATGCTTGATTGGCTCGGGGGGGATATTGATTCAAAATTACTCGTAAAGGGGATGCTTGTCACACAGAGCTTTGACGCGGGCGATCATTTCGTCCTTCTTTGCCTCAAAGTCGGTGGCGCAGAGCTTCATGATGGATGCGATCTCCACCATGTCTTCTTCGACAAAGCCGCGGGTGGTGGCGGCGGGAGTGCCGACGCGGATGCCGCTGGTGACGAAGGGCTTTTCGGGGTCGTTGGGGATAGCGTTCTTGTTGACGGTGATGTGGACCTCGTCAAGACGCGCCTCCATCTCCTTGCCGGTGATGCCGAAGGGGCGGAGATCCAGCAGGAGCAGGTGGTTGTCGGTGCCGCCGGAAACGAGGTGGAAGCCCTCGGAGAGCAGAGCCTTTTCCATTGCCTTGGCGTTCTTTACGACCTGCGTCTGATAGTTCTTGAACTCAGGCTGCAGAGCCTCACCGAAGCAGACCGCCTTGGCGGCGATGATGTGCATCAACGGACCGCCCTGGGTGCCGGGGAAGATCGCCTTATCGATCGCCTTTGCCAGCTCCTCACGGCAGAGGATCATACCGCCGCGGGGACCGCGCAGGGTCTTGTGGGTGGTGGTGGTGACGATATCGGCATAGGGTACGGGGGAGGGATGCAGACCTGCCGCAACCAGACCCGCGATGTGTGCCATGTCTACCATAAACAGCGCGCCCACAGACTTGGCGATCTGTGCGATGCGCTCAAAGTCGATGACGCGGGGGTAAGCGGAGGCACCCGCCACGATCAGCTTGGGGTTGTTCTCCTTTGCCAGACGCTCCAACTCCTCGTAATCGATGGTGCCGGTCTTATCGCTGACGCCGTAGGGGATGAAGTTGAAGAAGCTGCCGGACATGTTGACGGGACTGCCGTGGGTCAGATGTCCGCCGTGTGCCAGACTCATGCCAAGCACGGTATCGCCGGGCTTCAGGAATGCGAAGTATACGGCAAGATTTGCCTGCGCACCGCTGTGAGGCTGCACGTTGGCGTGCTCGGCACCAAACAGCTTGCAGGCGCGGTCACGGGCGATGTCCTCAACGATATCCACGTTGACACAGCCGCCGTAATAGCGCTTGCCGGGGTAGCCCTCGGCATATTTGTTGGTGAGAATGGTGCCCATCGCCTGCATGACGGCAGGGGAGGCAAAGTTCTCGGAGGCGATCAGCTCAATGCCGTATTTCTGGCGGTCGAGCTCCTTCTCCATGGCGGCATAGACCTCGGGGTCGGCGGTTTTCAACAGTTCGGGAAGCATATTCATGGTTCTTTTTCCTTTCTGAATGGGAGTAATACAACGAAACGTTGTTTTTTTTATTTGAAATCAGTTTTCAAACAGCTCAGCCGCCGCCTTCAGCTCGGCGCGGATGGCAATACGCTGAGGGCAGACCTCCTCGCACTGACCGCAGTCGATGCAGGCAGACGCCTTGCCCTTTTCCTTGGTGGCACGCTCATATCTCGACTTGGAGGCACCGAGATTGGCGTAGAGGCGGTAGTTGTTGACGGCGCGGAAGGTGTCGAAAATGGCAATGTTTTGCGGGCAATCCTTCATGCAGTAGGCGCAAGCGGTGCAGGGGATGGTGGGAATTTCGGCGAACGCCTTCCGCACCTGATCTACCACCTGCTTCTCGCCCTCCTCAAGGGGCTTGAAGTCGGTCATGTAGGAGAGGTTATCCGCCATCTGCGCGACGTTGGACATACCCGAGAGGACGGTGACTACGCCGGGCAGAGAAGCCGCGAAGCGGATCGCCCAGGAGGAGGGAGAGGCATCGGCGTTGGCGGCCTTGAGGATCTTGGCGATCGACTCAGGCGGGTTGGCAAGATTGCCGCCCTTGACAGGCTCCATGACGATGATGGGCATGCCGTGCTTGCGGGCGACCTCGTAGCAGGCGCGGGACTGAATGCTCTCATTCTCCCAATCGAGATAGTTGATCTGAAGCTGAACGAACTCCATATCGGGGTGATCGGTCAGGAATTTGTCGAGCACATCGGCGGTGTCGTGGAAGGAGAAGCCGACGTGGCGAAGCACGCCCTCTTCCTTCTTGCGCTTGATGAAGCCCCACATGTCGTGCTCATCGTAGTAGCGAACGCGGTCGCGGTTAAGGCTGTGCAGCAGATAGAAATCGAAGTAGCCTGCCCCGGTGCGCTCGAGGGATGTGGCGAGCATCTTCTCCGCTTCCTCCACGGTCGTCATGCCTTCCTTCATGAAAAGCTTGGTAGCAAGCTGAAAGCTTTCGCGGGGATAGCGGTCAACGAGGATCTCCTTGGCGGCACACTCCGAAGCGCCGCCGCCGTAGACCCAGGCGGTGTCAAAATAAGTGCAACCGGCACGCATAAACATATCGGTCATGGTCTTGGATTGTTCAATGTCAATTTTGCCGTCGGGCAGGGTGGGCAGGCGCATCAGACCGAAGCCCAGCTTTTTGATGTTCAATTCATTTACGGTCATGACGTGATATCATCCTTTCCGGTTATTTTATCTCAAAAATCCGTTCACGATCTGCTCCTCCGCCTCCTGTTCGGTCAGTCCCAGCGTCATCAGCTTGATCAGCTGTTCACCCGCGATCTTGCCGATGGCGGCTTCATGGATGAGGGAGGCGTCGGTGTGGTTGGCAATGACCTTGGGGACGGCGACGACCGAGCCGTGATCCATAATGATGGCGTCACATTCGGTGTGACCGCTGCAACGGTTGTTGCCGTTGATGGAGGAGATGAACTCCTGGTGAGGGTCGTCCTTTGCCACCGAGCGGGAGACGGCGTGCGTGCCGCAACCCTCGCCGTTGAGGTCGATCTCAAATTCGGTCACGGCAAACTGCTTGCCGTGGGTCATGATCTTTTCGTGAATGATCAGGGTGGCGTTGTCGCCCAGCGTCGCTTTGGTCAGACGCTTGGTGGAGTCGATGCCCTTGATCTGTGCCGTCTCCATCTCCATGTAGGAGTCGGCTTCCATCTCGATGACGGTGGTGGGGTTCATCACGCGCTCGCCCGTGCCCTCGCCCTCGCCCACGTGCTTCTCATAGTATTTGAGACGCGCGCCGCGCCCGAGGTGAAAGGCGTGAATGCCGTCGTGCTCGGATTTGTCGTGACCGGCGTTGTGGATGCCGCATCCCGCCACGATCAGCACGTCTGCGTCCTCGCCGATGTGGAAATCGTTGTAAACGAGGTCGGTCAGTCCCGTCTTGGTCATGATGACGGGGATATCGACGCGCTCGCCCTTGGTGCCTGCCTTGATATAAATGTCAATGCCGGGCTTGTCCGTCTTGGGGACGATCTCAATGTTTTCGGTGCTCTGGCGAAGGGCGGATTGACCGTCCAGGCGCAGGCTGAAGGCGCCCTCCGGGATGGCTTCCAGCCCCGCAATCTCGCTGAGCATATTTTTCTGAATGTTGTCCAGTGCCATGTCGGTTCCTCCTTAGAGCTTGCCCGTCAGCACCGAGCAGGTTGCGGGGGTGCCGAGCAGGGAGGGCAGGATCTCGTCGCGGGTGCCGTCCTGACGGACCTGTCCGTCGGCGATGACGATAATGCGATCGGCGATGTTGAGAATGCGCTCCTGGTGAGAGATGATCATAATGGTGCCATTGATCTTTTCGTGCATCTTCTCAAACACGGTGATCAGATTGCCGAAGCTCCACAGGTCGATG
This sequence comes from Clostridia bacterium, assembly GCA_017452525.1. GTDB lineage: Bacteria > Bacillota > Clostridia > Oscillospirales > CAG-272 > RGIG3947. The sequence continues at coordinate 30,650 of JAFTMG010000136.1, read as the reverse complement.
CCTGCCTCGGGCTCGTCAAAGAGGGTGAGCTTGGTACCGCGCGCCATGACCATGGCGATCTCGATGCGCTTCAGCTCGCCGCCCGAGAGGGAGGCGTTGATCTCGCGGTTGACGTATTCGCGGGCGCACAGTCCCACCTCGGAGAGGTAGGAGCAGACCTCGGCGACCGAGAGCTTTCTGCCGCTCGCCAGCGTGATCAGATCGCTGACGGTCAGACCCTTGAAGCGAACGGGCTGTTGAAAGGCGAAGCTGACGCCCATGCGCGCGCGCTCGGTGACGGAGGCGTTGGTGATGTCAATGCCGTCGAGCAAGATCTGTCCTTCGGTGGGAATATAAATGCCTGCGATCAGCTTGGCAAGGGTGGACTTGCCGCCGCCGTTGGGGCCGGTCAGCGCCACAAAGCGCTGGTCGATCGTCAGGCTGACATGATTGATGATCTCCTTCGCGTCCGGTTCATCGCCCGCGCGAAAGGATACATTTCTGAGTTCCAGCATGATAAATTCCTTCCATGGGTTGTATACATAATATCTCACCTTATATTATAGCACATTCGAATGACAATAACAAGGGGTGAGATGGGAAAATTTTCGGATATTCTTTCTCTTTGGCGGAAAACTGCTTGCATAACTGCCCCGCGTATGATATGATAAAGACAGTCCGAGAAAAGGAGTGATATCATGTACCGAATCTCCGTTCCCTTGATCAATAGGACCGTCACGCCCGACACGCGGGAGGACTATCTGAAAGAGTTCCGCCGTGCCGAGGTCGAGCGGGTCTTTCTCGTTCCTTCGACCGATATGGAGAAGGGCTGTATTTATGATTTTGAGGCGCTCTGCGACAATCTGCGCTGGTTTGCCGAACGCGGTGTGGATGCCGCCATCTGGGTGGGCGAATCTCTCGGTCACGGCGGACTTTTGCATGACGTGGCAAAGAAACCGCAGGGGCAGACGGTTACCACTATCGTGAATCTTGCGGGCAAGGCCATCGGCAACACCCGCTGTCCGCTGGATCCGCTTTTCCGTGAGAATATGGCGCGCATCCTGCGCAAGCTTGCGACTTCGGGTGCCAAGACCATTCTGATCGACGATGACTTCCGCCTTTCTCAACGCACCGATGAGTTTTGCTGCTTCTGCGACCTCCATCTGGCGCGCATTGCGCAAAATTACGGCAAAGCTGTCACCCGTGAGGAGCTTCGCGCCCACATCATGCACGGCAAGCCCAACGCCATGCGCCATGCCTTTTTGCAGGCGCAGGGCGATTCTCTCCGTTCTCTGGCGCAGATGTTGCGTGACGCTGTTGACGAGGTCGACCCCACCGTGCGCCTTGCCCTCTGTTGCTGTCACAGCATCTGGGATTCCGACGGGGCAGACCCCATTGAGCTGACCGAGATCCTGCGCGGTCAAAATCCCGCGCTGCTCCGCCTCCACGGCGCGCCCTATTGGGCGGCACGCTCCTCCAAAAAGCTGCCCGCCGTGCTTGAACTCTCGCGCATGTTCGCCGCCTTTTGCAAGGACACCGACTTTGAGCTGATCAACGAGGGCGACGCCTATCCCCGCCCGCGCTATAACACCCCCGCCTCTTACGTTGAGATCCACGATGCCCTCATGCGCGCCGACTGCTCAACGCAGGGCAATCTGAAATACATGTGCGACTACATCTCGCCGCCCACCTACGAGTTGGGTTATCTGAACTACCATTGCCGCAATCTGCCCCTGCATCACGCCATCGAGCAAGCCTTTGCGGGCAAGGAGCAGTTGGGTGTGCGGGTGGTCATCCGTCCTCAGCCGCTGAAGGATGCCGATCTCGATCTCACCACGCCGCAGATCCAGTCGCCCTATCCCACGGCGGGAGCGCTGTTGGGGCATTGCGGCATTCCCACCACCTACCGCGATCGCGGCATGTGTCTCGCCGCCTTTGGCGAGACGGTGAACGATCTGACCGACGGCGAGCTTGGCGGCGGTCTGATCCTGGATGCCGTTTCGGCGATCCTCTTGACTGAGCGGGGAATCGACGTCGGGCTTGATGCCGCCGCGCCTCTGCGGCAGTCGCTGAAGCCGAGCAAGGTCAGTACCTTGAACGGTGGTCCCTGCGGAAACGTTCGCGCGCTGATGATCGACGGCGAGGCGCGCCTGCTGTTGACAGCGCCGAGCGCGAAGGCACATATCATGCTCCACGCTGAGACGCCCGACGGGCTTGTGCCGCTTTGCTATTACTATGAAAACGCCGCGGGGCAGCGGTTCCTCGTCCTGCTCTTTGAGGGCTTGAGCCTCAATCACCATTCGGGGCTTTTGCGCAGTTACCTGATGCAGGCGACGCTGACCGACGGTATCGTGAGAATCTCCCGCCGCATGATGCCCGTTTCCTGCATGGGGCATCCCGATCTGTATATCCTCTGCGCGGGGGATGAGAAGTCGATGACGGTGGGGCTGTTTAACTGCTATGCCGATCCGATCTTTGCGCCTTTCGTGATGCTTGGAGGGGAGTACAGCCGCTTTAAGGGCATAAATATCAACGGTGAGTTGAGCGGCTGTGAGGTGACGCTGGATGATATCCCGCCGTTCTCCTTTGCGGTGTTTACGGTGGAGAAATGAAAAGAAAGTGACCGACCAATGAAGCATTTGATCATGCTTCATTGGTCGGTCCGTCTATGTAGAGGTAAAGCGCCATCAAAACCGAACGGCTTCCACAAGATCACCGCTGTCGGTGACAGGCTTCGCTCCTTCGGCGGCAGAAAGCCTCGGGAGCTTCCCCGAGGGCCAGCCAAACCTCGTAAATCCCCCTGCTTGTGGGCGCTCGCGCCCACAAGCAGGGGGATTTACGCATATTTCATTGGATCTGCCTTACTCCATCACCCGATCAGATCCTCCAGCTCATCCATTCGCGCCGAGGAGCCCGTGGCGCTGAGGTTGTTGATGAAGATCACGTCCTGAATACGGTTTTCCTTGACGAAGGAGACCAGATCACCGCTGTAGTAACGGGGGTCGATGACGTAAATATACTCATAGCTGTCCACGAGGAAGGGAACAAAGGCGTTTCCGAAGGACTCCTTGACTACCAGCACCGAGGAGCCGTCCGTTTTCGTCTCGTTGTGGATCTCTCCAAGGGCGTGGTCGCCCAGCAGGAAACAGTTATACTGCGAGCCGACCGCCGCGTACATGGCGCCGATGTTGGGGGTGACGATGCCCTTGGAATACTTCTGGCGAACTCCGCCGTCGGTCAGGTGGATCACGTTGGTGGCAGAGGGGATATACGCCGTGATGGTATCCTTCTCCAGCTTGGAGGAACCGGTGGCGGAATAGTGCGTGCCGAGGAAGCCCTCATAGGTGGTCACGGTGTAGTGGGAGAGCGGCGTGGCGGGAATGCCGCGCACGGCGCAAAAGACGGAGTAGGCATAGTAAGCACCCAGCGCCGTCCAATGGTGGTCGGTGCGGAAATAGAGGTATTCCGAGGCGTGCTCCTTCAGGGTCTTGTAGATGGGGACCTTGACGATATTGCCGCCGTCCATCTTGGCGTACATATATTGGATCGCCTGCTCGGCATCCGAAACGCCGATCTTATTTTGCGTCGCCTTGTCCAGATTGACCGAGTAGGAGAGCGGGACCAGAATGCTGTAGACCTTTGCCTGCCCGTTCAGCTTGTTGCCCGCCCGCGTGATCAGCGAGGCGTAGCGGTCGGCGGAGGCGGTCGAGAAATAGTAGAGATCGTAGGCGCTGTCGCCCACGATGTAGAGCGAGCCGCTCCGTTCGGGCTCGGGAACGTCGCCGCCGCCCGTCGGGGGAGCGGTCGTATCCACGGGGTCATCGGGGGGATCGACGGGGTCAGTAGGCTCGGTCACCGCGGCGGTACCCGTCTCGGCGCGGTCGGTGATCACGATGTCGGGAAGATCCTCATCACTCGGAAGATCGGGGATCTCGTCCGCCTCGCCGCTGTTGTCACCCACCAGCTGCTCGCCGCGCAGACCGTAGAGATTCTGCAGACCGTGATAAGCGCCGATCAGCCCCTCGCGCATGGGGTAGGTGTCGGCATACCATTCCGAGATCTGATTGAAATAGGAGCCGTCCCAGAAGGTTTCCCAGGTAAACGAGGGGAATTTCGTCAGCTCCCGCTTTTCCAGCGCCGAGGTGGCGGGGCGGAGGGGGAGAAGCAGACCGATCACGAAAAAGATGACCAGTAGCGCGGCGAACACGCAAAGCTTTCTTACCGCGGTCTTACGCGTCTCCCGCAGAGATGCCCCGGCGGTGGAGGTATTCTTTTTTTCCTGCGGTGTGCGGGGATGGTTGTTCATGGGGGACTCCTTTTCAGAATTGGAAATAAAGGAAGGGATTGTAGCTGTTGCCCACCAGCGCCAGAAGGGAGACGAGGACCAGCATGGGGGGGATCAGGACGGAGAGTACGCCGTTGACCTTGGCGACGCCCGCTATATTTCTGCCGAGCGCCGTCAGCCCTCTGCCAAGCGCGGGCGCGAGAGGGAAGCAGGCGAGAATGGCGAGGATGAGGAAGAAGCAATTGTTTTTAAGGCTCATCGCCGAGGCAGTGTCAAAGAATCCCGCGGGCGAGCCGCCGAAGAGATTCTTCATTGCCGTGCCCAGCATACCGAGATCCTCAAAGCGGAAGAGGAACCAGCCGAAATATACCACGATCATGGCGTATCCGCGGCGCAGAAGGGAGAAGATGCCCGTGCTCTCCTTGCTGAACTTCCAGACGAATTTTTCAAGCAGCAGAAAGACGAGAAAATACAGTCCCCAAAGCACGTAGTTCCAGCTCGCTCCGTGCCAGAGTCCCGTGAGGAACCACACCGCGCAGAGATTGAAGACCTGCCGGCCCTTCGAGCAGCGGTTGCCGCCCAGCGGGATATAGACGTAGTCGCGGAAGAAGGAGCCGAGGGAGATATGCCACCGCCGCCAGAAATCGGTGATCGAATCAGAGGTGTAGGGATAATTGAAGTTTTCCAGATAATGAAAGCCCTCCATCAGTCCCATGCCGATCGCCATGTCGGAATAGGCGGAGAAATCAAGATAGATCTGCAGCATATAGCAAAGACCGCCGAGAAAAACGGCAAAGCCGGAGGCGGTGGCAAGCTTGTCCGCGTCCAGCGGGAGCAGGGAATCGGCAAGCACGGCGCAGGAGTTGGCAAGCAGCGCTTTTTTGGCAAGACCGATGGAGAAGCGTGTGATGCCGCGGCTGGTATCGTAAAGTGAGATGCGACGGTGGAGAATGTCGTATTCCACGTCCTGATAGCGGACGATGGGACCCGCAATGCATTGATGGAAGAGGGAGGCATAGAACAGCAAGACCCAATAGCGCTTCTGCGCCCGCACCTCACCGCGGTAGACGTCTGCCACGTAGGAGAGAAGCTGGAAGGTATAGAAGGAAATGCCGATGGGCAGGACGATCTCGGGGATCATCGCGGGAAAACCGGTCAGCCCTTGGATATTTTCCAGCAGAAAGGTGGCATACTTAAAATAGCCAAGCAGGGAGAGCGTTGCCGCGCAGGTGATGATCAAAAGGATCTTTTTGGCGTGTGCGTCTTCGATGTAGTCGATCAGTACGGCGAAGAACCAACAGATCGCCGTCATACCGCAGAGCAGAAGCAAATATTTGGGACCGCCCCAGGCGTAAAAGACGAGAGAAAAAAGCAGCATCACGATGTTTTTCCCCTTGATGGAACTGCACATCGCCTGTGCCGCGTAATTCAAAATAAAGAAGACAAATACAAAAAACAGGCTGGAGAATACCATGTGCGCGCTGCCTTTCCAAATAACAGATGATATGTATATATGATACCATAAATCATCGGCAAATGCAAGCGAAACGGCGGGAATCAACCGAAAGAATTTGTATATAATTCCTTAATTTTGCCGCAACACGAAAAAAGTTGTTGACAGGTCAACGTATCTGTGATATAATGCACATGTTGTAAATACAACATGAGGAGGAGACCGATGGAACAACGCTTTGAAACCTTCACCACACTGATCAACACCATCAGCCGCAGCATCCATAAGCTGAAAATGGCGGAAATGGCAGAATTCACCCTGAAAAGCTCGCACGTTTCCTGCTTATATTATTTGTACCAATGCCGCTCATTGACTGCCGTTGAGCTGTGCGGCATTTGTGGCGAGGACAAGGCAAATATGTCCCGCACGGTGAAATATCTGGAGAGCGAAGGATATCTGATCTGTCTCTCCCAAAGTCCCAGACGGTATCAATCCCCCCTGACGCTGACCGACAAGGGCAGAGAGGTGGGACAAAGGATTGCCGAGAAGATCGATCGGATCCTGGCGCTTGCCAGCGAGGGTGTCAGCGAGGAGCATCGCAGGATCATGTATGAGAGTCTGCACACCATCGATCGGAATCTGCAGGCGATATGCCAAGCGAACAAAATAGAGGAGTAACAAAGATGAAAAGAGACGCGATGCGCGAAAAGAAAGAATTTACCAACGTCCGCCATCTGATCGAGTGGGCAGGCGAGGAGTACGGCGAGCGGTTGGCGTATTCCTACCGAGAGCATCCCCATCACGGGGAGGTCACGCAGGTCAGCTTTGCCACCCTGCGTGACGACGTCCGCGCCCTTGCCTGCGAGCTGCGGTCCATGGGCTGTGCGGGAAAGCACTGCGTGCTGATCGGCAAGCTTTCCTACCATTGGATCCTGACCTATTTTGCCACCCTGTCCATCGGCGGCGTTCTGGTGCCGCTGGATCGGGACTGGCTGAGCGAGGATCTTGCCGACACGGCGAAGAACGCCGATGCCGACTTTCTCTTCTGCGACGAGGATATCGCCGAGAAGGCGGAGCATATCACCGCGCAGGTGGTGCTGCGTGAGGCGCCGATCTACCTCTGTCCCAAGGAGAAGGAAAGACATCTCGGCGTACTGCTGGCGCGCGGCAGGGAAAAATATGCCGCGCATCCCGAGAACTACACGGAGGCACCCATCGACCCGATGAAGCTCTCGCTGCTGGTCTTTACCTCGGGCACCACGGGAAAGGGCAAGGGGGTCATGCTCAGTCAAAACGCCATTTTGTCCGACATGTACGACGTCATCCCCTATATCGATTTCGGCAGAAAAACGGTAGGCGTTCTGCCGCCGCATCATACCTACGGTTCCACCATCATGCTGATCGGTCATACCATGATCGGCTGTGAGGTGTATATCTCTTCGGGCATCCGCTATGTGCAGAAGGAGCTGAAGGAGCAGAAGCCGGAGCATCTGGTGCTGGTGCCGCTGTATCTGGAGACCTTTTACCGCAAGATCCTTGCCAACATCAAGGAGCAGGGAAAGACGGCGACGGTGGAGAACGCCATCAAGTTGAGCAACGCGCTGCTCCGTGTGGGCATCGACCGCCGTGCCCGCCTCTTTTCCGCCATCCGCGCGGCGTTTGGCGGCGAGGTGCGGATGATCGTCACCGGCGGCGCACCCATCAATCCCGAGATCGTGCATTTCTTTGAGAGCATCGGCATCACCGTGCTGAACGGCTACGGCATCACCGAGTGTGCGCCCCTGATCGCCGTCAACAGAAGCCGCCACGTGGTGGACGGCAGCGTGGGACACGTCATCGATATGGATACGGTCCGCATCGACGAGCCCAACGAGGACGGCGAGGGAGAGATCCTGGTCAAGGGTCCCAACGTGATGCTCGGCTACTATCGGAACGAGACCGCCACGGCAGATGCCTTCAAGGAGGGCTATTTCCGCACGGGCGATTACGGCAAGCTGGACAAAAACGGCGTGCTTTTCATCACGGGGCGCAAGAAAAATCTGATCATTCTTTCCAACGGCAAGAACGTCTACCCCGAGGAGATCGAAAACGAGTTGATGGCGATTCCCGGTATTCTGGATATCATCGTCTATGAGGGGCAGAGCAAACGCGGCGTGACCCACAATGCCATTGTTGCCGAGATCTATCCCGATTATGATTTTCTGGAGAAAAACGGGGTCACGGACGCAAAGGAATATTTCAAGCCCTTTGTGGATAACTATAACCGCGGCGCAGTTCCTTATAAGAAGATCGCCGTGCTGAAGGTCCGCAAAACGGAATTTCCCAAAAACACACTGAGAAAGATCATGCGTTTTCAGCTGGATACCACCATCGACTGACCCCATATTGCAAGCGGTAAGGAGTCGTGATTCGTCTGTCGGCTCCTTATTCTTTTCGTAAAAACGAGATCTTTTTTTAAAATCCCGTTGACAAGGTGACGGTTATGTGGTAAAATAGTATCACGAACTACATTTAGAGTTTGTGAAAGTCGAAAGACGGGATTTTCAAAACAAAGGAGACGGATATGTACCGCAGAGGTATCATATATTACAGCGACGAGCTGCGGGATGAATTTTCCGCCGCGCAGATCACGCCGCGCACCATCGACGGCTCATACGTGTATGACCGCACCTCACCGTGGATGCGCTTCACGCATTTTTTCTGGTATCGGTTGGTGGCAACCCCGATCGCGTTTTTATACACCAAGATCTTTTTTCACCATCGGGTGGTCAACAGAGAGTGTCTGCGTGCCTGCGCCGATCGGGGATATTTCCTCTACGGCAACCATACGCAGGATATTGCCGACGCGTTTATTCCCAATATGCTGCGCGTGGCAAAGGAGACCTACGTGATCGTTCACCCCAACAACGTGTCCATGCCGATCTTAGGGAAGATTACCCCTTCGCTCGGCGCCATCCCCCTGCCGGATGACATGGAGGCATACCGCCATTTTTCGCAGGTCATCCAAAAGCGGATCGTCGAGGGCAGGCAGGTCGTGATCTATCCCGAGGCGCATATCTGGCCCTACTACACGAGGATCCGCCATTTCCCCGACACCTCCTTCGGGTATCCCGTCAAATGCGACGCGCCTGTGTTTTGCTTTACCAATACCTATCAGAGGCGGCGGTGGTCGAAGAAGCCGCGGATCGTGACCTATATCGACGGTCCCTTCTTCCCGAACAAGAATCTGCCTCAGCGAGACCGAAAAGGGGAACTGCGGGACCGCGTTTACGCCTGCATGTGCGAGCGCGCCAAACACTCTGAGGTAACGTGGATCCACTATATCAAAAAGGATGCGACCAATGGTTAATATTTTGTTTTGCGGCAACGACAGGGTGTTTGACGGCATGCTGACCTGCGCGCTCTCCATCGTGAAGCGCAGTCCGTCCGTCGAGCCCTATACCTTTTATCTTTTTACCATGGACGTCTCCCACATCAAGGAGACCTATCTTCCCATCACCGCCGCGCAGGCAGGCTTTTTTGAGCGGGTCGTCAAGGGGTACAATCCCGAGAACCGCGTGCGCCTGATCGACGTGACCGAGCTTTATCTGCGTGAGTTTGACGGCAGTCCCAACGAGGACGCCTATTGCTCCCCCTACACGCTGATCCGCCTGCTTGCGGATCTGGTGGAGGGCATACCGGAAAAGCTTTTGTATCTGGACGTGGACGTGCTGTTTCAGCGGGATATCCACCTGCTCTATGATATCGAAGTGTCGGACGTGGAATACGCGGCGGCGCGGGATCACTACGGAAAATATCTGGTCCGACCCAATTACATCAACGCGGGCGTTTTGCTTTTCAATATGAAGCGCATGCGGGAAACGGGACTGCTGGAAAAGGCGAGGGAGCTGATTCGCCGCCAAAAGCTGGTCTTTGCCGATCAGAGCGCCATCATCCGCGCCACCACCCGCAAAAGGATGCTGCCCCAGAAGTTCAACGATCAGAAGTTTCTGCACAAGCATACCGTGGTCCGTCACTTTTCCAAGCGGCTGTTCTGGCTCCCGTATCCGCATACCGCCAACATCAAGCAATGGCAGGTCAGCGAGGTGCATCGGGTCTTCCGCTATTTCGCCTTTGACGACATTCTGTATGAGTATATTTATTTGAGAGAGGCATTTCGCAAGGAGGAACTTGTTCATGACTAAACCCATCATTCCGATTTTTTACGCCTGTGACGACAATTTTATCAAGTATACCATCGTGTCCATCCATTCGATGATCCAAAATGCCTCGGAGGATGACCGCTATCATATCTATATCCTGCACACCGGCGTCTCCGACGCCATGATGGCGCAGGTGCTGGCGCTGAAGACCGGCCGCTTTGAGATCAGCTTTGAGAACGTGACCGAGTATCTGCGCTCCATTTCCGACAAGCTGCCCATCCGCGATTATTATTCCAAGACCACCTATTTCCGCCTGTTCATCGCCGAGATGTTCCCGCAGTATGACAAGGCGATCTATATCGACAGCGATACCGTGGTGCAGGGCGATATCGCCGAGCTGTATCACACCGAGATCGGCGATGCCTACGTGGGCGCCTGCCACGAGCAGGCGATGGTGCAGGTGGACGAATACGGCACCTATTGCGAGAAGGTAGTGGGCGTTTCCCGCCACAATTTCTTCAACGCGGGCATGCTGCTTATCAACTGCCGCCGCTTCCGTACCCATCACGTGCTGGATAAGTTCATCGAAAGTCTGAACGCCTATCATTTCGTGGTGACGCAGGACGAGGACTATCTGAATCTGATCTGCAAAGACCACGTTTTCTGGTTGGATCAGCGCTGGAACACCGAGATCTTCGGCGAGATCGGCTATCCCATTGAGGAAGCGAAGATCCTTCACTATATCATGACCAGCAAGCCTTGGCACTATGCCGATTGCCGTCACGGCGATATCTTCTGGCGCTATGCCGCCGAGACCGCCGTTTACGGGGAGATCCGCGACGTGCTTGCGGCGTATACCGATGCCGAGCGGGAGCGAGACCGTATCTCCTGTGACAATCTGCTCCGCCTGGCGGTGCAGGAGACCAACCGTGAGGATAATTATCTGAACCGCATCAACCGCGACCGCCGTGCCGCCGACCGCGTGGAGATCATGCGGAAGATCGAGACGTACGAGCGCGAGGGCCGCTTTGACGAGGACGTGGAGCAGGATCCCCCCTCCCGCGTGCTGTTGCCGGACGAGATCGATTATCTGGACCGCGGCGTGGTGAAAAAGCTGAAGACCAAATTTGCCTTCATGATGGCGAGAAGATTCGTTTACAATCTGATCGACGAGCGCAAGCTGCTGATCCGTGAGATCCGCGGGATCGAGCATTTCAAAAATTTGACGAGCGGTGCCGTTATCACCTGCAATCACTTCAACGCCTTCGACAGCTTTGCCATCCAGATCGCCTACGAGGCGGCGGAGCAGCCGGACCGCACCTTCTACCGTGTCGTCCGGGAAGGGAACTATACCTCCTTCCCCGGCTTTTACGGCTTTCTGATGCGTAACTGCAACACGCTCCCGCTCTCCTCCGATTCCCGCACCCTGCGCAAGTTTACCGAGGCGACCAAAAAGCTGTTGACCGACGGGCATTTCGTGCTGGTCTACCCCGAGCAGAGCATGTGGTGGAACTACCGCAAGCCCAAGCCCCTCAAGGGCGGCGCCTATACCTTTGCCGCCAAAGCCAACGTACCTGTCCTGCCGTGCTTCATCACCATGAAGGATTCCGATATTATGGGTGACGACGGATTTTACGTGCAGGAATATACCATTCACATCGGCGCGCCCATCTATCCCGACGCCAACCTGCCTTATCTGCGCCGCGCATCGGATATGATGGAGCGGAATGCCGCCGTGTGGAGGGAGATCTATGAGCGGGAATATCAGATCCCGCTGACTTATATGACAGAAAGTGAGAATATACGCGCATGAATATTGAAAAGATCAAAATCGTGGCGGACTCCTCCGCAGACATCCTGGATCTGACCGACGTACCCTATGCCACCGCGCCGCTGATGGTCTTTACCTCCGAGCGGGAATTCGTGGACGACGCCGATCTGGACGTCAAGGAGATGGTGGAATATCTCCGCGGCTATAACGGAAGATCCTCCACCGCCTGCCCGGGCCCCCACGATTATCTGAATGCCTTCGGAGATGCCGAGTGGGTCTTCTGCGTGACCATCACCGCCACCCTGTCGGGCAGCTACAATGCCGCCATGGTCGCCAAGCGGCAGTATGAGGAGATGCATCCCGAGCGCCGCGTCTTCGTGCTGAATTCGCTGACCGCGGGTCCCGAGTGCTACCTTCTGGTCGAGAAGCTGCAGCGGCTGGTCCGTGAGGGGAACGATTTTGACGGGATCTGCCGCCAAATTGAAGAATACCGCGAGACCACGGGTCTGCTCTTTATGCTGGAATCGATGAAAAATCTTGCCAACAACGGTCGCGTCAGTCCCATCGTTGCCAAAATGGCGGGTTTGCTGGGCATTCGTTTGGTAGGAAAGGCAAGTGACAGGGGCGATCTTGAGCCGCTGAACAAATGCCGCGGCGAGAAGAAGGCGCTGGAGACCATCGTGGCGCATATGAAGGAGATGGGTCTGCGTCAGGGTAAGGTGCGTATCGCCCATTGCCAGAATGAGGACGCCGCCCACGCCCTCCGGGATCTGATCGCCGAGACCTTTGAGCGAAAGGTCCACGTCCGCATCTACCGTTGCCGCGGACTTTGCAGCTTTTATGCCGAGCAAGGCGGCATGCTGGTGGGATTTGAGAAAAACTAAATGCGCAAAAGAGCTGGCCATTCAAAAAAGTCAGCTCTTTTTTGCGCCTATCCATTTACAACACCGTGAGAATGATGTATAATGAAACCAACGAAATCTTTGGATAAAGGATGACAATGCTATGAAACAAATGCAAATAGACAAGCTCACCGTCAAGATCATGGACAGCCGCGCCGAGATGGGGCGTGTGGCGGCGCAGGATATCCGCGAGGTGCTTTCGCGCCTGCTGGCGGAGAAAGACGAGGTCAATATGATCTTTGCCGCCGCGCCTTCCCAAAATGAGGTGCTGGCGGGGCTGTGCGAGCTTACAGATCTCGCGTGGGATCGCGTCAACGCCTTCCATATGGACGAGTATATCGGTCTGCCGAGGACCGCGCCCCAGTGCTTCAGCAATTTCCTGGTGGATCACATCTTCTCCAAGCTCCCCTTCAAGTCGGTCAATCTGATCTGCAGTGAGAATGGGGCACAGGAGGAGTGCGCCCGCTATACCGCTCTGCTTGCCGAGCATCCCTGCGATATCGTGGTGATGGGCATCGGTGAGAACGGACATATCGCTTTCAACGATCCGTGGGTCGCCGATTTCAACGATCCCGCCGTCATCAAGCCCGTCCCGCTGGACGAGGTCTGCCGAAATCAGCAGGTACACGACGGCTGCTTTGAAAAGCTGGCGGACGTGCCCACCCACGCGCTGACGCTGACCTGTCCTACGCTGATGGGAGCAACGTATCAGTTCTGCGTCGTCCCCGCGCCCACCAAGGCGCAAGCGGCAAAGCGGATGCTGACGGGCGAGATCTCCGAAGAATGCCCCTGTACCGCCCTGCGCCGTGCCGATCACGCCGCCCTCTACCTCGACCCCGACAGCGCGTCGCTGCTTTGAGCGTTTGAAAAGTAAATTTTTCAAACAAGTCAGCAGAAAGGAATGGTCTATATATGATCACACAAATCAAATCCGACCGCATCGTGACGCCGCAGGGCGTCGTGGATGGATATTTGTATCTTGAAAACGGCAAGATCCTTGCCGTCGGCGGGGAAGAGCAGCCCCACGGCGCCGCCTATGATTTCACGGGCTGTACCGTCACCCCCGGCTTTATCGAGACCCACGCCCACGGCGGCGGGGGCGCCGATTTTCTGTCGGGTGACTGTGAGCAGGTGTTGAGGGGATGTGAATTCCACCTCGCCCACGGCACCACCTCCATCTGCCCCACCGTCAGCGCGGCGGCGTTTCCGACCATGAAGCAGGCACTGCTTGCCATCGAGCAGGCAATGGAGAGCGGTAAGTGCCGCGCCAACATCCTCGGCGCGCACCTTGAGGGACCATATCTCTCGCCCGCTCAGTGCGGTGCCCAGTCGCCCGCCTCCATCACCGAACCAAAGCCCGAGGAATATGAGCCGTTGCTTCGTGAGCACGGCAAATCTATCGCCCGCTGGACCTACGCGCCCGAACGCGACGACGGCACCTTTGTCCGCGCCCTTGCTGCCCACGGCATCCTTGCCACGGCGGGGCATACCGATGCCATTTATGACGATATGTCCCGCGCCATCGACGGGGGACTGCGCATGATTACCCATCTCTATTCCTGCACCTCCACCGTCACCCGCGATCACGGCTTCCGCCGACTGGGCGTCATCGAGACCGCCTTTCTGCGGGATGAGCTGACGGTCGAGCTGATCGCCGACGGCAAGCATCTGCCGCTGGATCTCATGCGCATGATCCTCAAGATCAAGGGCGTCGAGCGTACCGTGCTGACCAGCGATTGCCTGTCGCTGACGGGAACCGCCGAGACCGAGGGGGTTATGAACGGCGTCGAGTACGTCCTGGAGGACGGCGTCTGCAAGCTCCGCGACCGCACCGCCTTCGCGGGCAGTATCGCCACCGCCCCCGTTCTGCTGAGAACCGCTCTGGAGGTCGGCGTATCTTTGACCGATGCCGTCAACATGATGTCCCGCAACCCCGCAAGATTGCTCGGACTCCATAAAGGCGAGCTGACTGAAGGCTTTGATGCCGACGTTACCGTGTTGAACGACGATCTCACCGTCAAAGCCGTCTTTGTGAACGGCGAACAGGTGGTATAAAGAATAAATCAACCCCCCCGGCAGATTTCGGGTCTGCCGGGGGGGCCGTTCTGTTTGGAAGAAAGTTATGTTTGACGTTTATTTCATCTTACCTGTAAATTCTTATTTGGCTTTGATCATGACTACACTTATACTTTTTATCGCACAGGGCAAAGCTTATATCCCTGAGGTCGCGCGCACCCAAAGGTTCCCTCCGCAAAAACTCATCCGTTCCGAAAATCGCGCATGGTGGTGCCGTATTTTTTACGGAAGAGCTCGGATGCCCAGCTCACGTTATTAAAGCCGCTCTCGAAGAGGATGTGGGAGATGGAGTGGTTGCTGTTTTTGAGCATATTGGCAACAAAGGTCAGGCGCATGTCGTTGATGAACGCGGAAAGGGTCTGCCCCGTATAGCGCTTGAGGGTACGGGCAACGTGCTCGCGGCTGCGCCCCGAAAGCTCAACCATGCGCTCGATGCCATAGACAAAGTTCTCACTTTTTCGCATCTCGTTGCAGAGATCGGAGAGCCATGCAGGCATTTCGTCGGGGCGGTCACCCGTTTCCGAAAAATCGGAGAAGCATTTGACCAAGAGGCGGAAGAGCAGGATACGAAGCGCCGTTTTCAGCGCCGCGGTATTGGTTGGAGGAATGACGCGGATGGCGGTCATCTGTGCGTTGAGCCAGGCAAAATCCTTTTCCGAAAAGAGGTTTGAGGGAGGATATTTTGCACCGAGCAGACTCGCGGAGGAAAAGCCGTCGCCGAGGTAATCGAAGAGGGCATGCGCGGTCTCCTGCGTAAAGGTGAAATTGAGCATGGAAAAGGGCTCGCCGTTTACGCAGAGATAGTCGTGTGTGTCTGCGGGACGGATCAACACTACCGTCCCCTTTTGCAAGATCACATCACTCTCATTGATAAAATGATGCGCGCAACCGTCGAGCAGAACAAATATTTCGTAGTAGTCGTGAAAATGGGGACGAAAATACTCCGTATCGCTGTAAATGTAGCGGTAGGAGCACCCCGTATGCGGATCGACAAACCGATCGGCGGTGAGAAGCTTGGGCTCCATCACATAGCCTCCTTTTCTTGAAATATCACAATACCATAAATATCATATCACAATAGCGCTTGAAAATCAAGAGGGAAAAGACTATAATGAAATCATCATAAAGAAGGAGCACGATGATGGCAAAAAACTACGATACAAAGGATTTGATGAAAACTTACGACAAGCAGTACAGAATGATCAAAACCTACATCAAGACGCTGGAAGAGAGACGCGTGACAGAGGTCAAGGACGTCCAAGACGTTACCATGTGTCCGTGTGAATACAAAAAGGACAACACGCCTCCTCCCGCCGAGGCGTTCAAGCCCTTTACCAAGGGGGAATATTTTGGCAACGGCTGGGATACGCACGCATGGTTTCATTTCACGGTCGACCGCGAGGTAGGCGATAAACCGCTTTTCCTGCGCGCGTACACCGAATATAAAGGCTGGGATGCCGCAAATCCGCAGTTTATCGTCTACGTGGACGGCGCCATGCGGCAGGGGCTTGATACCAATCACCGCGAAATTCTGCTTGGCAGAGGTGGACACTACGACGTATTCGTTTACGCATACACGGGCGCAAAGATCGAACGCGCACAGTTCTTTGCGAACACCTATCGCCTTGACACGGAGGTGGATGGGCTGTATTACGATCTGCTCTATCCCTTCCAAATGCTGGACTTTCTGCCCGACGAATCCACCGAGTTCGAGCTTATAAAGGATCACCTCTATCGCGCGCTCGGCAAGCTTGATCTTTTTGATCCCGACTCCGAAGAATTCCACGCCTCCGTTCTGCGCGCACGTCGATATATGGAGGAGGAGTTTTACGAAAGGTTCTGCCACGAGCAGGACACCACCGCTGTTTGCATCGGTCATACGCACATCGACTGCGCATGGAAATGGACGCTCAAGCAAACGAGAGAAAAGGTCCAGCGCTCCTTTGCAACGGTGCTGGAATTGATGAATCGCTACCCCGAATACAAATTCATGTCGTCGCAGGCATTGTTGTACAAAAACCTGAAAGAGGAAGCGCCTGAGCTCTACGAGCAGGTCAAGGCGCGCATTCGTGAGGGCAGATGGGAATGCGAGGGCGCGATGTGGGTAGAGGCAGATTGCAACCTCTCCTCGGGGGAAAGCCTTGTGCGACAGGTCATGTACGGCAAGAACTTCTTCAAGCGGGAATTCGGCGTTGAAAACCGCGTTCTCTGGCTCCCCGATGTCTTCGGTTACTCCGCTGCGCTTCCGCAGATCCTGCGCAAGTGCGGTGTGGATTGGTTCGTCACCTCCAAGATCAGCTGGAATGACGTCAACCGCATGCCGCATGACACCTTCCGCTGGAGAGGCATCGACGGCACCGAGATCAACACGCATTTTCTCACCGCGCAGGATGCGACGTCCGGAAATAGCAAAAATCGCACCACCTACGTCTCGCACATCACCGCCCCCATGGTGGCAGGTGCTTACAAGCGTTACAGCGATAAGCCCCTCACCAACGAGGCGATCGTCACCTTCGGCTACGGTGACGGAGGAGGAGGACCGACCTCCGAGGATATGGAGCTTGGCCGTCGCGGTGCACGCGGTATCCCCGGCTCGCCCAACGTCAAGATCGAATTTGCAGGCGATTTCCTCAAGCGTCTGGAAGCAAAAATGGAGAACGATCCCGCGGTCGCATGCTGGCAGGGTGAATTGTACCTCGAATACCATCGCGGAACCTACACCACCATGGCGTATAATAAAAAGAACAATCGCAAGTGCGAGTTTCTCTATCAGAATGCCGAGCTTATGGGCGTTTTGGGCGAGAAGCTGTTCGGCATTCCTTTCCCTAAGGCTGATCTGCACGCAGGTTGGGAGGATATTCTGACGAACCAGTTCCACGATATCATCCCCGGCTCGTCGATCAAGGAGGTCTATGACCAGTGCATGATCGACTATCCCCGTATCATCTCGATCGGCGAGCGCATCGTCTCCGATATCCGCGCGCGCATCGCAAGCGGCATCTCCCGAGAGCGTGGTTACCTGGTCTTCAACCCCCATTCCTTCGAGGGGTGCGGCATGGTCAGGATCAACGGCAAGAGCGCATACGTCAAGGGCATTCCCTCTAAGGGTTGGGGGACCATCCGGGAGCCCGTCACCGAGAACAATGTCCGGATCGACGGCAAAACGGTGGAGACCGATTGCCTGCGTGTCACCTTTGACGATGCATGGCAGATGATCTCAATTTACGATAAGGCAAACGACCGCGAGGTGCTCCGCCGCGGTGCTGTGGGCAACGAGCTACGCATCTTTGCCGACTGTCCCGACAAATACGATGCTTGGGAGTGGACCGAATTTTCGCGAGAGCAGACCTACCGCACCGTCACTGCCGTATCCGCGGCAGAGGTGATCGACGACGGTGCAAGACGCGGCATCCGCATCACGCGTCCCTATGGCAGATCCACCATCGAGCAGACCGTTTGGTTTGCCGACGGCACGACCAAGATCGAAATTGAAAACCGCATCGATTGGCATCAGACCGCCAATATGCTCAAAGCGGTATTTCCCGTTGACATCAATGCAGACAAGGCGACCTATGAGATCCAATTCGGTACGACCGAGCGTCCCACGCACTACAACACAAGTTGGGACCGCGCCAAGTTTGAGGTCTGCGCGCACAAGTATGCCGATCTCTCCGAGGGTGGCTACGGCGTGACCATCCTCAACGATTGCAAGTACGGTCACGACATCCACGAGGGTGAGATCGCGCTCTCTCTTTTGCGCTCCGCCTCTGATCCCAACCCCGAAGCAGACCGCGGCGAGCATCACTTCACCTATGCGCTTTATCCGCACGCAGGCACCCTTGCAGAGAGCGATGCCGTTCGCCTCGCATACGATCTCAACGCCCCCATGGTCGCAATTCCCGCAACGGGAGAGCGTGACATCCTTCCCACCTCTTACTCGGTGCTCTCTCTGGACCGCGATAACGTCATCTGTGAAACGGTAAAGGCAGCAGAAGAGGGAACGGGCACGGTCATTCGCTTCTACGAGTGCAAGAACAGACGTACCAAAACCACCGTCACGCTCGGTTTCCCCGCAGAAAAGGTCTACCTTTGCGACCTCATGGAAAACGAGTTGCAGGAAATCCCCGTTTCGGACGGCAAATTCACCTACACCGTATCTCCCTTTGAGATCGTAACGCTGAAAATTCAATGATTTTTTGTGGGGAAAACTTTTTGAATAAAGGTTTTCCCCACATCACTGTCGTATGTGCCCGGATGGATTACTCGATGATATAACAGAAACCGCAGAAGATCCATCTGCGGTTTCTGTTTTTGTCAGGTAGGTCATGTGCTCCAAAACTGTCGTTTAGAGTACCGCCTATCGCCGAAGAGCTTTTATTTTTTCTTCAAAACCACTTCCACCAGCTCGGGCGCGGCGATCTTACGGTCCTTGTTCCAGACGTTAAATCCGAGGTAGATCTTGTCGCCGAGGAACATGATATTCTCGGGCTCGTCGCTCTTGCGGTCGAGGGGAATGTATTCGACGAAATTGCCGTCCCAATCGTACTTGGTGATGCAAGGCATGCGGTGGAGGATGAAATAGATGAAATCGTCGTCGGTTGCCATGCCCTGGGTGACGTATTTGGTGTCGACCGAGGCGTAGTCGGCGATCTTGGCAAATTCGCCGTCCGTCTTGGCAAAGTCCATGCCGCCGCTCTTGCCGACCACGTACTGATCGCGCTTTTCGTTGTAGCTCATGCAGTAGATCTCATAGCCGATGTCGTGGGTGCCGAGATACTCCAGCGTGTGGGGATTGACGTAGGAAATGAGCTGACGGTTGGGGGCGTTGTGGGTGATGACCAGCACGTCCTTCTTTTCGTTATAGGTGATGTCATTGGCGTGGTCGATGGGCATCTCCTCGCTCTTGCCGAGCAGCTCGCCCATCTCGGGATCGTATTTGCAGATGATACCCGTTTGCACGCCGTCCTTGACCCAGGTCATGTGGGCAAAATAGAGATATTTGCCGTCGGTGCCGCCGCCCTGCAGAACGGGGAACTGCTCGTCGGTGTAGAGCTGATAGCGGGTGGTGCAAAGACCGACCGTCTCGCTGTAGGGCATCATCAGCGCCTCAACGCCTTTCCAATCCTTGGCGGCTGCCAGTACTTTCATCTGGGCATTCAACTCGTCGCGCTTCTCGGGTGTCATGATATTCATAGGTGTTTCTCCTCTGTGTCGGAATAAGATACCTCTATTTTAGCACTTTTTCGGGAAAAGTAAAGAGTTATTTGCTTTTTTTGTTGAAAGTCGTTGCTTTCGAAGCTATAAACAATCCCGGAAAGCATGGTTATGATTCCGATTCCCGATATTTAATATCTGGATCGTCGGGAAACAGATCCTCCATTTTTACGTTTAATATTTTGGCTATGGTGTATATTTCCCGATCTGTTGCGCTTCGGAGTTGTCCCTCCAGTTTGGAATAACTGGTAGGGTTGATATCGCATCCCATCACTTGCATTTGAGCAATAAAATCTTTTTGCTTTATGGAGCGCTCTTTGCGGAGTCTTTCAATATTTTTCCCAACAATATTGGCACATCCGTGTTGTTGTTTTCTTGTTTTCATGAAATTTACCTTTGCGCTTTTTTAGAATTATATCCGAAAAAACTCTTGACAAAATTCCGAAATGGAATTATAATATAAATAATTCCAAAACAGAATTATCCAAAACACTGAAAGGAGGTTGCTATGGGTAAACAAATCGTGTTTAACGATCAAGATAAGGAATTGATTGAAAAAATCGTTCATTATCAAGATGAGCATGAGATCAAATATTTTGTGGAGGCAGTTCGCCAATTATGTCGTATCGGACTTGGCAAAAGCGTAAATTTAAAAATTGATTTGGATTAAGGAGAAAATGACCATGAAAAGAGTACTTTCTGTTTTTTTGCTGTTAGCACTGTGTTTGGCTTTGGCTTCTTGCGGAGACGGAAATGAGACCGCAACTCAAGCAACAACTCGAACAACGACCCATGCAACAACTTCGTCACGTCCGGCTAACTATCCGACCATCGAATCTGTTGTTGAAGGTATCAAATATGAATTCAAAGACCCTGACTCTGTTCAATTGACAGATGCAAGCATTGCCGTGGTGAAATCGACCACCTCAGAGCCTTACAAGTATGAAAATAATACAGAGTATTATATTATTGGCACTGTTCGCGCCAAAAACAGTTTTGGTGGATATGGAGAGCCGCAAGCATATATTATACACTGTAAAAACGGTCGTTATACAATAGTGGGAGAATATAACGATTATAGTTGGGCAATGCAAGGCGCGTTTAATGAATTGGGATGTGGTCCGTCTAGTGCACTTCATTGAATTGTGACACGGAGGACAGAGGGATGTCGAAGAAAACAGCAAGCTTCATCGCGCTAATTTTGTTAATCGTCTTTGCTGTATTTGTATTTATGCCTTGCATATTTGAAATAGTAGATCTAAAACAGGTACCCGATATACCGCATGCATATCAAGAAGTAGGAAGCACTTATGAAAATCTCTTCTATGTTTGCGGATTGGCCTATGCAAATTTATCTGATGTTTATGCGGTGATCTCATATGTGTTTGTGTTGATCGGCATTATTGCCTTGGTACTTCATATTGCCGGCCGCGAGAACAAGATCGTTACCTGCTTAACCTTTTCGTCCTGTATAGCATCGATCTTTTTTGCTCTTGTTACTGTATTTTTTGGCAGTACCTATGAGCCTGGCGACAAATGGTATTACGTTTTCAAAGCCGGTTGGGGTTTCTACATTCTTTGTGCTTTGCTGTTAATTGCAAGCATATTGAGTGTTTTGATTGCGTTGGGTAAGGTAAAGAAAGTTCCGCCAAAAACTCCAATCAGCACTCAAAGCATCAGTGATCCCGACATCTTGAAGAAATACAAGGATCTGTTGGAGTCCGGTGCCATTACGCAAGAGGAATACGAAAAAATAAAGGCACGCTTATTGCACATTTAGATAATTTTAAGTTAAAAATGTTTTATCAATAAGCCCAAATCCCCCGCTGCCGTGTACAAAACGGCGGCGGGGGATTTGTCTTTTATGTTTTATGGATATTCACGGGATCCAACTCCAAGCGGGACAGTAGTTTTTACCCTCTACTCCTTGAATTGTAAATGTTTCGTGCCTTTATTGTAGCACTCTTTTGGAAAAAATAAAGAGTTATTTGCTTTTTTTGTTGACATCTTCTTTCCTCAATGGTATAATAGAGCCCCACAAAATGACATATGGAAAGAAGGGAAGCAATATGGCACTTGAACACTCGGTGTTTTCGGGGGAGGAACTGATCTCCTTTGTCAACACCCATTATAGACTGGAGCTTACGACAGCACAAAAGCTTCCCTTGGGAAGCGCCAACTGTTTTCGCCTCTCCGACGGAAGGACGTCTTATTTTTTGAAAGAATTTCAAAGCGGCGTGAGCGAAGAAGACGTCTGCGCGGAAGCCGCCTTGCTTGCCCGCCTGCGCGAGCGCGGGATCCCCGTGGCTCCGTTTATTCCCACAAAGGAGGGCGCGTGGGTGGTCTCCCACCGCTCGCACGCCGTCTGCCTGCAGGAATATGTGGAGGGAACCACCTACGGCTACGATGATTTCCCGCCGCGTCTGATGCTGACCTTAGCGCGGACGCTGGGGCAGCTTCACGTCGCCATGCGGGACATGGAGCTACCTGCTCACCGCGGCGCCAATTGGGCGGCATCCTATCGGGGGGAGGAGAGCGCCGCACAGTACGACGCGCTGCTTGCCGCGGCGGAGCGGATGCGGGAGGATGACAAGTATGCCCGAATCGTTTCCGAGCTGCAATACAAAAAGGAGCTTGCCTTTCGCTGTGAGGATTACGCCCGTTTTTACGAGGGCATCACCTATTGCCCCACCCACGGCGATTTTCAGGGATGTCAGACGGTATGGGAGGGAGAGTGCCTGCGCGCCATCATCGATTTTTCTTCGGCAAAGCGGCTGCCCGCCGTCTGGGATGTCATGCGCTCCTATGTTCAGTCCTCGTCCTACAGTCGCGCGACCGCTCGCATCGATCTCGACGGCATGCGAGCGTACGTGGGCGAATATCTGCGCCACGCGCCGCTGACCGAGCGTGATCTGCGCGCCATGCCCTACGTCTATCTCTTCCAATTGGCAAAAAGCAAATTCGGTTATCCGCAATATCTGCAATCCGACTCGCCCGACCGCGTGGGACTGTTGCAATTCGCCCATTGGCGCACCAATATGTGCCGCGAGGTGGAGTCCCGCGCCGAGGAGATCGCCCGGGCGATGGCATCACTCCTCCACGAATAAAATACGCGCACAGTCAAAGAGACTGTGCGCACATTTTTATTTTTGTGGAATTACTTGATCTGTGCGGTCAGGACCTCGACAGCGGCGCTCAGTGCCTCGGCGATCTTGGAGGCGTCCTTGCCGCCTGCCATGGCGTTGTCGGGGCGTCCGCCGCCCTTACCGCCGGTGACTGCGGCAACAGCACCGACCAGCTTGCCCGCGTGTGCGCCTGCGGCAACGGCATCCTTGCCGGCAACGGCGAGGAAGTTGAGCTTGCCGTCATTGCAAATAGCGAGCAGAGCCACGGTGTCGGCATAATTTGCCTTGATCTCGTCGGCAAGGGATCTTGCCACGTCAGCAGCCATGTCGACCTTAGCGGTGACAAGTCTGACCTTGCCGTCCTTGACGGAAACGGCGTTCTTCATGATATCGTCGAGCTTGGAGGAGGCGAGCTTGGCGTTGAGTGCCTCGATCTCCTTCTTCAGCGCGTTGATCTCGCCCGATACGGCGGCGGCGCGCTTGGCGACGTCTCCCGTATTCTGCACCTTCAGCTCCTTGGCGGTGTCGCGGATCAGATGATCGTAGGAGGAGAGGAGTGCCAGCACGCCCGTGCCGGTGACCGCCTCAATGCGGCGCACGCCCGCGGCGACGGAGGACTCGGAGGTGATGCGGAAGAGACCGATCTTACCGGTGTTGCATACGTGAGTACCGCCGCAAAGCTCGGTGGAGTGCTCACCCATGCGGACGACGCGGACGATATTGCCGTACTTCTCGCCGAACAGCGCCATAGCGCCCAGCTTCTTTGCCTCGTCGATGGGCATCTCTGTCATCGAGCCCTCGGCGGCTGCCAGAATCTCGGCGTTGACCAGAGCCTCCACGCGGGCGATCTCCTCGGGGGAGAGGGCGGCGAAGTGGGTGAAGTCGAAGCGGCAAACGGTATCGGAAACGTAAGAGCCTGCCTGCTCCACATGGGTGCCCAGCACGGAGCGGAGCGCGTACTGCAGCAGGTGGCAAGCGGAGTGATTGCGCATGATGGACTCGCGGCGGGTGACATCGACCTCGGCGCGGACGGTCTCGCCCACGCGGAGAATGCCGTTGCCGCTCTCCATGGTGCAGAGGTGTACGTAAACACCGTCGGTCTTCTTGGTGTCGGTGACGTGAAGCGCGCCGCCGTTCAGGATCAGACGGCCGGTGTCGCCGATCTGACCGCCGCCCTCACCGTAGAAGGGGGTCTTGTCCAGAACGACGGAGAACTCGCCCTCGGAGACCTCATTGGCGATCATATCGTCGGTGATGATGGCGAGAACCTTCGCGCCGTCGGTGGCCATGTCGGTGTAGCCGACAAACTCGGTCTTGGGCAGGTCAGCCAAGAGAGAGCCGGAGGCGTTGCTCCAACCGCTGATATTGGCGCGGGCAGCGCGTGCGCGCACCTTCTGCTCCTGCATCAGCGCGGCGAATCTGTCGTCGTCGAGCGTCATGCCTGCCTCTTCGAGGATCTCGCGGGTCAGGTCGATGGGGAAGCCGAAGGTATCGTAGAGCTTGAAGGCATCGTCGCCGCTGATCTGCGTTTTGACCTCAGCGCGGGTCTCTTCGATGATGGTGTTGAGGATATTCAGACCGGAGTCGATGGTGGCGTCGAAGCGCTCCTCCTCCATGGAGATGACCTTGAGGATGTAATCCTTTTTCTCGGTCAGCTCGGGGTAAGCGCCGCAGGACTCGCCGATGGCGGTGATGCAGAGCTCGGGCAGGAAAGCGCGGTCGATGCCCAGCAGCTTGCCGTGGCGGCAGGCGCGGCGCAGGATGCGGCGGAGAACGTAGCCGCGGCCCTCGTTGGAGGGGATGACGCCGTCGGAGATCATGAACATGGCAGAGCGGATATGGTCGGTGATGACGCGGATGGAGATGTCGTCGTTCTTGTCCACCTCGTAGGTCTTGTTTGCGATGCGGCAAACGTGGTCGAGGACCTTGCGGATGGAGTCGACCTCAAACATGTTGTTGACGCCCTGCATGACGCAAGCGAGACGCTCCAGACCCATACCGGTATCGATGTTCTTTTGTGCCAGCTCGGTGTAGTTGCCGTTGCCGTCGTTGTTGAACTGGGAGAATACGTTGTTCCAGATCTCCATGAAGCGGTCGCAGTCGCAACCCGGCTTGCAGTCGGGGGAGCCGCAGCCGTACTTGATGCCGCGGTCAAAATAGATCTCGGAGCAGGGACCGCAGGGGCCGGAGCCGTGCTCCCAGAAGTTGTCTGCCTTGCCGAGGCGAACGACGTGAGCGGGGTTGACGCCGACGCGGTTGACCCAGATGTCGTATGCCTCCTCGTCGTTCTCGTAGATGGAGGGCCAGAGGAGCTCTTGGGGGATCTCCAGGGTCTCGGTCAGGAATTCCCAAGCCCACGGAATTGCTTCGTATTTGAAGTAATCGCCGAAGGAGAAGTTGCCCAGCATCTCGAAGAAGGTGCCGTGGCGTGCGGTATGACCAACGCGCTCCAGGTCAGGAGTACGGATGCACTTCTGACAGGTGCAAACGCGGGTGCGCGGGGGCTGCTCCTCACCCGTGAAATATTTCTTCATGGGTGCCATACCGGAGTTGATCAGGAGCAAGGATTTATCGTTGATCGGCACGAGAGGGAAGGAGGGGAGACGAAGATGTCCCTTGCCCTCAAAAAATGCGAGATACTTCTCGCGCAGATCGTTCAGAGATGTCCACTGCATAGTGTTTCGCCAAACCTTTCGTTAAGAAATTTTGTTTCCATAGATAGATACTATTATATCATTGAATGCGATGTCTGTCAAGATAGGGAGGGTTCTTTTTTGTCCGTTTGCGTGCGTTTTTGGCAGTAAAGAGAAAAGGTCCGCCCGATTTTTCGGGCGGACCTTTTCGGAAATATCGGATCATCCCAGCTCCGGCGTATCGACAAAAGTTACCTTTGCCGCCTCACACCGATCCGACTCAAATACGATGATCTCATTCTCGCCTTCACGGAGAAGCGGCGCGGGGATATACAGCGTCTTCTGCGGTCCCGCGCTGTTGTAGTAACGGCCGATATTAAATCCGTTCACCGTCACAAATCCCTTCTCAAAGCCGTCGAGGCGCATAAAGGTGTCGGCGGGCTTGCCTTCGATCTTCAAACTGCCGCGGTAGAAGGCGGGCACAACACCGATCTCAACCTCACGCCATTCCAATGCCGAAATATCATCCATCGGCAGGGAGTAGTGATCCCATCCGAAATGGAACCGCTGTCCGAGACGGATGCCGCCGATGATGCCCTTCTGGTCAAACAGCTTGGGACCATAGTTGACGCGGCCCATGTTCTCGACAAGGATCTCCAGCTTCGCCGTTTCGCCCGCGGCAAGACCGAACTTGACGCTGTCCTGGCGGCGTGAGCGCTCGCGCAGACCTACCAGCTTGCCGTTGAGGAAGATGTGCGCGCGGTCGTGCAGCTGACCGAAGATCAGCTCCAGCGGCTCAATGGGGCCGCGCACCTCGGTGGTGTAAAGCAGATAGCCGAAATCCTGCGCCAGCTGCTCCATCGTCTGCGGATATGCCGCGTGCTTTGGTGTAGTCAGATTGTTCAGATTCTCAAAGAGAGGCGCGCATTCGGTCAGCGTCAGCTCGCCGTAAGCCGCCTTGGGCGTGTTCGCCACGGGCAGATCGGGGGCTTTGACTCCCGTGTTTTTCTCAATCACCTCGCGAATGGCATAGTAGGTGTCGGTCATGTCGCCCGCCTCGCTCAGGGGCGCGCAGTAGTCATAGCTGGTGATGGTCGGCTGATAGGTGCCGCCCGAGTGATTGGCGCCATTGAGAAAGCCGAAATTGGTGCCGCCGTGGAACATATAGAAGTTGAAATTGCCGTCAATGTCGAAAAATTCCTGCACAAGAGCGGAAACATCCTCCGCCGTGCGGGTGTGGTGCTCCTCATACCAGTGGTCAAACCAACCGCACCAGAACTCGCCGCACATAAAGGGCTGGTCGGGGCGGAAGGCACGGAGCGCATCGGCATTTTTCTTGGCACCGCTGCCGAAATTGGCGACGGAAAGCAGCTCGGGCACGGTGCCGCCGCTGAGCATCCACAGACAGGTGCCGTCCGAGGTAAAGAGCTGGCAGTCGATGCCGTGATCGCGGTAGATCTGTGCCACGTGGCGGATATATTCGCTGTCGTCGCCATAGCTGCCGTATTCGTTCTCCACCTGCATCATGATGACGTTGCCGCCGCGGGTCGAGAGGTGCGGACGGATGCGGGCAAGCAGCTCGCGGTAGTAGGGCGTGACCTTTTCGAGATACACGGGGTCGCAGCAGCGAAGTCCTATGCCGGGATAGCGGAGCAGCCAGGAGGGAAGTCCGCCGAATTCCCACTCGGAGCAGATGTAGGGACCGGGGCGGACGATGACGTAAAGTCCCACCTTTTCGGCGATCTCAATGAACCGCGCGATGTCGAGCATGCCCGAAAAATCAAATTCACCCTCGCGGCGCTCGTGGAGATTCCAGCAGGTGTAGGTCTCGACGGTATTGAAGCCGCAGGCGCGGAGCTTGGTGAGGCGATCCTCCCAATAGTCGGGATGGATGCGGAAATAGTGGATGGCGCCCGAAATGATGCGGAAGGGCTTGCCGTCCATCAGAAATTGCTTGTTGTCGTATGTTAAAATACCCATGAGGTGGACCTCCTTTGGTTGATTAACTTCATTATAAAGGTCGGGGGCGCGTTTGTCAAGCGGAAGATGCGCGGGGGAGGTATGAAAAACTGCGTTTTTGCGCAAACTAAAGGAAAAAAGATAAATGAGGTAATTGCCATGCGTCTGCCGCTTTCCCCGAAAACGATCTTCCGTCTCCACCGTAAGCTTTTTATGCTTCGCACTCCTTCCTATCGCAACTGCGCGTTGATCCTCGACGTCGACCGGGACGTGCCCACTCTCCGATTGCAATGGGAACGTGAGCGAATGCCCGTGTGGACGGTTGCGGTTTCCGCGCTCGCGTTGCTCTTTTCTGCCGTGCGACTGATCGTTGCGGTAAAAGGACGCAAGTGAATATAAAACTGCCTCCGCAGGTTTTTTGCGGAGGCGGTTATCTCATTGCGGTTGTGATGCCGCCGTATGTTCTGCCCAGGAGGCTTCAAAAACCTCCCAAACTGCGTCTGCGGTGGCACTTTCGATATACGTTTGAATCAAGCTATAGAGCTCGGGATCTTCAAATTCCAAATAGCAGACGGTCGGGATATCTTTAAAGTCCAATGTATATTCCCAGGAGAACAGACATGTCGTTTCCGTGATACCAAAGGTGATCATCTGCACCGTGGCAGTAGTCTTGTTCTCAATACTGAAGGAAACGGTGGAGGCGCTTTGATAGTCGGTCATCCTCGGATTGGCTGATTTTGAGAGGTCCCGTTCGTTGATTTCTTCTATGATGCGGTCAAACTCGGTTCGGAAACTTCCGTAGCAGGTGGGCCAGAGGGGAATACTGGTGATAAGTACCATATCTTCTGGCGCAATATGGACGGTCGGGACGATATCACTTTCGGTGTCGATCGTGAAGGCAGTTGCGGCGATCGTAGTTGCCGCCGTGGTTTCACTTGCCACATCCCGTGCGCAGGAGAGCATGGATAGGCAGAGCAAAGCACAAGCCGTCAGCAGGGCACAGCATCTTCGTTTCATGCAGTAATCACCTCCGTTATTGGATGCTTTTGAAAACAGCGCCCCATGGTGGGGCGCTGTTTGTGTTTTCGATCAACCAAACATCAGCTGATCGACGTTGTCCAGAGAATCGTAGACCATGTCGGGCTGGTCGGCGGGGGTAGCGGCATCCACATCCTCGGGCGTGGTCTCGCCGGAGAGGACGAGAACGGCGGTCACGCCGTGCTTCTTGCCGACAGCAATGTCGGTGTAGAGGCGGTCGCCGAAGATGCACATCTCATCGGTGGTAAAGCCGGTGGCTTCGCAGATCATCTCAACGGTCTCCTTGTAGGGCTTGCCGAAGTAGGTGGGAACCTTGCCGGTGGAGGCGGTCACGAACGCGGCGATGGCGCCGGAGTCGGGAATGAAGCCGGTCTCGGTGGGGCAGTTGAAGTCGGGATGCGTGGAGAGATATTCCGCGCCGTTGCGTACCATGCGGCAGGCGTTGTCCATCTTCTCATAGGTGAGGGTGGTGTCAAAGCTGGTGACCACGATGTCGGCAGTCTCCTCAGAGCCGCTCAGCATGGGGATGCCGTTCTCGCGGAAGTTCTCCACCAGCTCGGGAGTGCCTACAAGGTAAACGTTCTTGCCGGCGCGGTGACGCTTGAGAAACTCAATGGTCACATCGCCCGAGGTCATGATCTCATCGGGTGTGGGAGAGAAGCCCAGCTTGGTCAGCTTCTGCACGTAGAATTCGGTGGTGTGAGAGGCGTTGTTGGTGAAAAACAGCACCTTCTTGCCTGCGGCGCGCAGGTTGTTGATGAAACGGATGGCGTAGGGGAATACCTGATAGCCGAGGTAAATGGTGCCGTCCATGTCAAAGATGTAGAGCTTCTTCGAGTCAAGCGTCTGCTTGCAGTTTGCGGGATTCTGGAAGTTCATAATTGTTACCGTCCTTGTTTTTTCGGGGGAAGCGCCCCCTTAAAATAATAATCTGTAGCCATTATATCATACACTTGATTTTTTTGCAAGAGTATGTTATACTATTTGTGTTTGAAATGTTCCCGTTTCGGGTTTTTTTGGAGGAAAAAGACAGATGAAGACCGTGATCGGTATCGATGTGGGCGGAAGCACGACCAAGATCGTGGGCTTTCGCAAGGAAGCAGATGGTAAAAATATTCTGGTAGAACCGCAGTTTGTCCGCGCTACCGACCCTGTGACCTCCATCTACGGCGCCTTCGGTAAGTTTACCATGCAGAACGGGCTGGAGCTGAGCGATATCTCCCGCATCATGATGACGGGGGCAGGCTCCTCGGTGGTCACCAAGCCGATCTACAATCTCAACTGCGTTCCCGTGCCGGAGTTTACCAGCGTGGGTCTGGGCGGTCTCTATCTGTCGGGACTTGGCGAGGCGATCGTGGTCAGCATGGGAACGGGTACGGCGCTCATCCACGCCAAGAATTGCGGCGGCAAATATAAGACCGATTATTTGGGCGGCACCGGTGTGGGCGGCGGCACCATGGTAGGACTTGCCAAAAAGATGCTGGGCGTGGATCAGGTAGATCACATCGAGCAGCTCTGCGAGGGCGGAGACCTGGGCAAGGTAGACCTGTGCATCCGCGATATTTCCACGGCACAGATGTATTCGGGGGTGGACGTCAACCTCACCGCCTCCAACTTCGGCAAGCTGAGCGACCTTGCCAACAAGCACGATATCGCTCTCGGCATCGTCAATATGGTGGCGGAGACCATCGCCATGATGGCGATCTTCTCGGCGCGGGCGCATGGACTCAGGGATATCGTTCTGACGGGCAACCTCACCAGCCTCGCTCCCATCCGCGAGGTGTTCGGCGGGCTGGAGAAGAACTTCGGCGTTCGCTTCATCATCCCCGAGCTGTCTCAGTTCGGCACCGTCATCGGCGCGGCGCTTTGCGAGGAAGAAGCCCTTCTGTAAACGTAAAACGGCAGATGTCTTTTGAGACACCTGCCGTCTTTTTTGGTATCCAAATAAACCCCCAGTTCTACTGGGGGAGCCGAAAACGAGCGAAGCGACAATAAAGCGGGCGAGCTACAAGCAAGCCCGAAACAAAAAGTGTTGAAAAGAGTTAAACCTCCGAGTATAATGTAACCGGGTTT
>JAFTMG010000135.1 GCA_017452525.1 Clostridia bacterium | reverse complement strand
CATGCCCCTATTTGAAGATTTTCGGAGGGTCAAGGGAACCCTTCAAAAAAGGGTTCCCTTGTGGGTGCAGGGCAAAGCCCTGCCTTCGTCCGCGCCACGATACCTCCACCCCGACGCATACCCAAAAACCGCGCACGGCAGAGAGCGCTCTGCCGTGCGCGGTTTGCTTATTTTTTGGTATAGAACCATACTGCGCCCGAGCGGTGGGGGAGGGTCTCGCACCAGCCGTCGCGGGCGAGGGTCTTGCCGTCCACGGTGAGTGAGCGCTTGCCCAACGGGTCGGTGAAGGTGTAGGTCTTGGTCTCATCCACGTGCAGGGAGAGCAGCACGCTGTCGGTCTTGACGCCGACGTTGCGAATGACTTGCAAGAAGCCATCGTGCTCGCCGTCAAACTGCATGGCGTAGAAGTCTTCCGGATTCATGCGGCACTCGGTGAGGGGGTAATAGTCACAGCGCAGCATCATCTCGGCGGCGCGTCTCCAGACGGGGTGGAAGCGGCG
This sequence comes from Clostridia bacterium, assembly GCA_017452525.1. GTDB lineage: Bacteria > Bacillota > Clostridia > Oscillospirales > CAG-272 > RGIG3947. The sequence continues at coordinate 8,598 of JAFTMG010000135.1, read as the reverse complement.
GCCGATGGCGCACAGCTCCTCGGGATCGTCCCACTCCAGCATGGAGGTGACGGAGGGGGTCAGCGCGTTGTGGTACGCAAAGTCGTCCACGGGATGATTCTTGCCGCTGTAGGTGCCGTCCGGCTCGTCCCAGCTCATGTTGTGCGCGCGGAAATAGGGGATCCATTCAAACATCTGTCTGTGCTGGAGCTGCTTGATGGGGTGATTGCCGTAGCCCACGTCGGTGTAGTGGAGGGGGACGGCGCGGCGCATGGTCTCCAGATCGTTGCGGCGACCGCCCGAAGCGCAGGAGTCGATCCAAAGCCCGGGGTTGCGCTCGATCAAGGCGTCCCAATAGGCGTAATAGCCTTGAACGTGCTTGTTTTCCAGAATTCCCTCGCGTCCCTCCTCGGTGTTGCACGCCCAATAGGCGGCGGGGGCAAAGTTGAAGTCCTGACGGTAGACGCGGACGTGCCCGTCCTTGATCAGCCCGTCAAAGGTATCGATCGCCCAGCGGAGCGCCTCGGGGTTTCCGAGATCGAGCAGGGCGTTGTTGTGCCGCTTGTCCTCGGCGTCTCCCCGGAAGAAGAGGAGATATTCGGGATGCTCCTGCCACAGCTTGGTGCCGGGGCGGACGCGCTCGGGCTCAAACCAGACAAGGAAATCGATGCCCTCCTCGGCGCACTTCTCACCCACGGGACCCATGCCGCGGGGCCAGTTGTCGGGGTTGGGGTACCAGTTGCCGGTGACAGGCCAATTGTTCTCGCAGGGATACCAGCCGGCGTCGATCCACCAGATGTCGGGCTTCAGACCCTTTTCGATGAAGGCGTCGATGCCGCGGATCTGATTTTCCTCGGTGGTGCCGCAGAATTCGGGCAGCCCGCCGATCTTGAAGGTGTGAAGCACCAGCTTGGGCGAAAGGGGATGGCCGTCCTCGCGGGGGAGGATGTGGTCGATGTAGAAGGAGCGCCAGAGATTGCGGGCGCGGTCCTCGCCGCCCTCAAACGCCTCATACGTCATGCGCGGGGTGCGGATCACCTCGCCGGGGCGGAGATAGGTACGCAGATTCGGCTGCCCGACCGATACCTTCACGCCCTGCTCGGTGGCAGTCCATTCGCTCGTCCACGAGCCCGTCCAGCCCACGGCGACGTTGACGCCCCACCCCTCAAAGAAGAGGCGCAGGTAGGGGAAGGCGCCGTTGCAGGAGGTGCCGTCGCCGCAGGTGGCAACGGTCAGACCCTCTTGCGTGACGGGATCGACCCACCAGTGGTAGCCGTCCGGGCGGCAGGTATCGCCGTTGCCGTGTTGCAGGCGGGGGGAGACGCCGTCAAAAACGGGATCGATGCGCCAATCGGACACGGTGGGGGAGTTCTCCGCGCCGTCGTTGCGAATGAACATGACCCACTCGACTACGGGATAGTTGGTGTATTCGGTACACTCGGCGCGCAGGGTCAGCCCCTCGGGGGTGCGGGCGGTGACGGTGGTTTCATAAATGTTGGCGTCGATGCGCTTCCGTACGGCGGCGGGGGCAAAGGCGGCGGGAAAGCCGTGATACACGGTGTCGCCGATGCGGTAGCTGACGGGAATATCGTTCGCTGTCGTATAGGGGTGCAGACTGCGGGCGCGCAGCATGTCGTTTTTGGTAGACTTCATAATCAGTTTACTCCTTTGGTCAGGATCGTTGGCGGAGAGCATGCCAAGACGCGGTCAGCCGCTCCACCGACCATGCCGCGTTGGCGGGGCTGGTCGAGGGCAGACAGACGGCAGGAATGCCGAGGGCGGGTAGAATGTGCTTGTCGTACAGCGCCTGCGCCTTTTTGCCGTTGGTAAAGACGGCGCGGATGCCGTGCGAGCGCACAAGTGACGGAATATCGTTGGGGGTCACGTCACGGATGGAGCTGTCGGCGCTCCCCTCGATGCGGCAGGAGGCGATCACGTCCCACAGCGCAATGCCGTGGGCGGCGAGAAAGGCTTTCTTCTCCTCCACCGTGGCGGGAACGGCGTCCTCAAACACCCGCGCCAGCACGTGCCAGAAGCGGTTTTGCGGATGCCCGTAGAAAAATCCGCTCTCACGGGATCTCACCGAGGGAAAGCTACCCAGAATCAGCACGCGCGCCCCCTCGGCGCAAAAGGGCGGGATGGGATGAGTGACCGTCTGTGCTTGACTTACCGTTTCCATGTGTTCAGCATTTCCTTCATCTCCGCGGAGACACAACGGCTCTCGCGGGCTTTTTGAATGGCTTTGTTGTGGGTCCATGCGTCAAGCCTCCCCTCGCGCAGGACCTCCAGCGCGGCTTGAGGCTGACGGACCAGCGCGGTGGCGAAATACCACGCCACCATCATGCGCACGTAATAGTGACCGTGACGGATGGCGGCGATGCGGGCGGGCATGTCGGGGCGAAAATCGTCGCCCAGATAGTGCCGCATGTGCATGCCGATGCCGTAGCGGATGATATAGGGCGCGTCCGACGCCATCCAGCGGGTGGCGTGGGGGAGCAGCTCCTCGCGGTGCCGCCCGAACGCGGGCGGGGAGAAGCTGTCGCAGGTCGCCCAATTGTCGATGTGGGGAAGAAACGCCTCCGTCAGGGCAAGGGCACGGGAAAACTCACGCTCCTCACAGATCAGAAAGGCGTGCAGATTGTCCTCCTCGTAGTAGGCGTGAGGGAGGGCGGCGAGAAAGTCCCGCGCCTCCGCGCCTCCCGCCAGCTCCTTCGCCAATCGGCGCAGGTGGGGCGTGCGGATGCCGAGAATGCGCTCCTTGGGCACGGTGGGCATCAGTCCCGCCTGAAAATCCCGATAGCGCTCCTCCCGCAGGGCAAAGAGGCGCGCGCGGAGGTAGGGCTCTTGGGGGACGGCGGTCATTTGTTCAGCATTTCCCGCAGGGTCTTTCCGCCAAAGGCGTTGTTCCAGTCGGCGGCAAAGCTGTCGATGGCGGCGCCGGTCAGCGGGTGGGTCAGAAGACCCTTGAGCACGTCGGGGGGAAGGGTGGCGGTGTGACCGCCGGCGAGCGCGACGCGAATGACCTGCTCGGGGGATTTAAAGCTGGCGGCAAGCACCTCGGTATCAATGTCATGCATGGCAAAGGTGTCGGCAATGTCTCTGACCACTGCAACGCCGTCGGCAAGGATATTGTCCAGACGGTTGACGTAGGGAGCCACGTAGGAGGCACCTGCCCGTGCGGCGAGCAGAGCCTGTCCCGCCGTGAAGATGGCGGTCTCGGTGACGCCGATGCCCAGGGCGGCAAGAGCGGCGGTGACCTGCAGACCTACCTCACCCACGGGGACCTTGATGAAGGTGTTCTTGCCCAACAGGGCAACGATGGCGCGTGCCTCCTCCACCATCTTGTCCGCTTCGGTCTCGGTGACCTGTACGTGCAGCTGGCGGTCCTCACCGATCAGCGCGCGGATCGCCTTGAGGGTCTCCACGGGATCGCCTCCCTCGCGGGAGAGCAGGGTGGGGTTGGTGGTAACGCCGATGAGGGGGTAGTACTTCATACCCTCGCGGATGGCTTCGAGATTGGCGGTATCGATGTAAAGCTTCATGGATCTTTCTCCTTAATAAATAGAATTCAGAAGGTGATGCGTCTGACCGAGACGGTGCGTCCGGTACCGGGGTCTATCTCAAAGAGAGCGCCGCAGGCGCGGATGTTGCCCTGCGCCACCGTAAAGCGCTGGGGCATGTGGGTGCGGAATTTGGCGATCACGGCGTCGGCATCGGTGCCGAGGATGCCCTCGGTGGGACCGCTCATGCCGAGATCGGTGATGTAGCCACTGCCGCGGGGGAGGATCTGCTCGTCGGCGGTGGCAACGTGGGTGTGGGTGCCGAACATGGCGGCAATGCGCCCGTCAAAAACGCGCGCCAGCGCCAGCTTTTCCGAGGTCGCCTCGGCGTGGATGTCCATGACGGCAAAGTCGTAGTCGCCCTTCTCCCGGGCGAGGATCCGCTCTACCGTGTCAAAGGGGTCGGCAAGGGGCTCCATAAAGACCTGCCCCTGCACGTTGATGACCAGCACCCTCCAGCCGCAAACGTCCACGGTGACGTAGCCCTGACCCGGCGCGGCGGGCGGGAAGTTGGCGGGGCGGATGATGCGGCGGTCGTTGTCCAGAAAGCCGTAGAGGTCGCGCCGACCGTAGGTGTGATTGCCCATGGTCAGCAGATCGATGCCGCAGTCCAGCAGCGCCTCGGCGTCGGCGGCGGAGAGCCCGTGGATGTCGGAGGCGTTCTCGCCGTTGGCAATGACGAGATCGGCGCCAAGCTCCGAGCGGACGGACCAGAGGCGGGAGCGCAGATAGGAGATGGCGGCGGTGCCGACCACGTCTCCGAGTGTGAGAATTTTCAGCATAAAGACCTTTTCTATCCCGCAGGGCGCGGGGATGGATTGACGGGGGGACCCGTTTGCTATCAGTATACCATACCGCAGGGCAATTGTCAAAGCCGTTTTGCGAAAAGAGCCCTCTTTTTTTTGCCCTTTTCGGCGGGGCGAAAACGCCCGCCCGACGGTTGGAGGATCGGCGGGCGGGATGTCTGTTCATTTGGTCTGCTGATGCTCTCCCAGCACGTCCATCCATCGGGCGGCGGCAAAGCCGAGGGCGAAGCAGACGAGGGAGAGGAGCCAGGTGCGGGGGGTACTGAGGTTGGCGGGGAGACTCTGAAGGGCGGAGGCGATGACAAAGCCGAGAACGGTGCGGGACATAACGGCGGGATAGCGCCCGAACAGCATATGCACCAGGCGGGCAAAGAGCAGGGTGGTCAGCACGATGCCCAGCACCATGGGCAGAAGCACGGCGGGGTCAAAGGCGGCGATCCCTGCCGTCAGCGGCTCGAAAAGCCCCAGACAGATGAGGGTGGAGGAGGAGCTGAGCCCGGGGACGATGAGACTGAGCCCCCAGAGAAAGCCGCAGAAGAGAAAAGCGGGGAAGGAGGGCGGGACGACGGTGGTCACGCTGTGCTCCAGAATGTGAAAGAAGAGATACGCCAGGGCGGTGGAGAGGACGAAGGGGGTCCAGCTGCCGTGGGGATCGCTTTCCACGGTGCTTGTAAAGAGCGCGGGGACGGTGCCGCAGATCAGACCGAAAAAGAGCATGAGGGTAACGGTCGCCGAGGCGGCGAACAACAGCTCAATGACCTTGGCAAGGAGCGTAAAGCCCAGCGCCCAGCCCAGCACGAAGGGGAGGAAGAGACGGGCGTGCTTCCGCGCGGCGGCAATGGGGTGGGTGAGCAGCTCCATCATCGGCTCGTAAACGCCGAACGCTACGCAAAGCACCCCGCCGCTGATCCCCGGCAGAATGGCGCCCGCGCCCACCAACGCCCCCTGGATCAAACGGAGCACGGTCTGCATGATCATACTGTTTTTCGTCTTCATTCTCTTCCCTCCGATGTACTTCCGGATCGTTGTTGCCTCCATTATATCACATCGGGGCGGAAAAATCAATCGAAATCGGCGCAAAAGGGGCGCGGCGACGCCTGTGGGGTTGCGGCGGAACAAAAAGCCCCGTTTTTTGCCGATGTCCGTCATTTTCTGTTGAAAAAGTCTTTAGGATATGATAAAATAAAAGCAATAGAGAAGCGGGAGGATCACGGGATGCAGAGAATCGATATTGAGCAGAAGGACGTATTTATCAGCTGGACCGGCACAGATGCGGCGATCAAGGATACCGTTGCGGCGCATCTGGAGGCGCACGGGCTTTCGGTCCTGCTCTCCGACAGGGAGTGTCAGGGCGACTTCGTGACGTGGAGCCGCAGTGCGGCAACCTCCGCGCACATCTTTCTGACGGTCATCACCGAGCGCGCGCTGAACAGTGCGGGAATGAGATGGGAGCTGGAGGAGATCGACCGCAAGCTCCGCTCGGAGGAAGGGGAGTTCTGGAAGGACGCCCTGATCCCCGTGTGTGAGAGTCTGGCGCTTTGGGAAGCGTACCGGAAGGGCTTTTCGCCCGAGGGGCAAGCCATGCTCGAGACTCTCAGCGCGGTGGTGATGGAGAAGGACGAAAACGGCGCGCTGACGGCAAGGTGTCTGGAGGAGATCCGCGAGAAGACCGAGAAGCGCATCGTTTCTCATATGCTCACGCTCTACCGGGAAAAAACCAAGCCCGACTATATCAAGCTGATTCCGCTTTGCGACGAGGACGCGGCAGACGCGGCGCACCCCTTTGAGGCGCTGTACGTTTCCAGAAAGATCACGGAGATCGACGGAAACAAGCAGGAGATCGAAACCCACGCCACGCCAAAGGTCCTCTGCACGGGGGAGAACGTTTCCTTCGTGTACGGTCCTGCCGGGTGCGGCAAGTCGCAGTATATCCACCAGATCCGCGGCTGTGTCAAGGAGACCGACGTAGTTATCTCGCTGTCCTGCGCCGACGTTTCGGCAGACGGCAGAGGACTTTTGCCCATCATGTATGACGAGTTTCGGAAGATATGCGGCAATAAGTATTTTTACAGAGAAGCGAATTTCAACCGCCTGCTGACGAGCCGCAGGCTGATCCTTGTCCTGGACGGTATGGATGAGATCACCACGAAGGATGCCACCCGTGCCTTTGCGGAGAAGGTGGCGGAATATTACCGCGCTAACGCGGACAGCACCGCGCTCATCTTTACCGGGCGAAACGAAAAGGACGCGGATATCCTTTTGTTCGGCGGCGCGCCCGTGCGCCGCTTCCGTCTGGATCCGCTGACGGAGGAGGAGATCGGACAGCTCAGCAACAATCTGTTCCTCGCCTTCCGTGAAGAGGAGAAGGGGCAGGCGTTTTTCGTGAGCATCAAGGATCTCGGCGAGGAGATCCGCTCCAACCCGCTGCTGCTCTCTCAGCTTGCCATCGTATATCGGGAGTCGGGCAACGTGCCGAAAACGGTGGTGGGGATCCTGGATGCCATCTCAAGGATCACCCTGCGTGCCGACGGCGCGCGCCACCGCAATCTGCAGGCGATCCCCGCGCGGTATCTGGATATGGTGAAGCATGATATCGGCGCGATCCTGAAGAGCTTTTCCAAGGAGAAGTACGAAAAGGCGGCGCAGGGAAGGCAGCTTGAGTCCTCTCGCATATTCCGTCATATCCTGAAGGAGAGGTATGGAGAGAGCGGCGAAGAAAGCGGGCAGAGAACGGAATTTTTGCTGGAATATCTGCGCAATAGGGCGATATTTGCGGACGGCAAATTCTACCACAAAATGTTTTTGGAGTATTTCGCCGCAGTAGCCTATTATGAGAAGTGCTTTGACGAGGACTACGGCGAGATCGACGACCCCGATGCCATCACCGAGCTGTTCCGCCATTACGGCGAGGACTATTGGCGCGAGGTGCTTCAGCTGTTCTTAGTAAAGGCGGACAGCTGTATCGACGGTGAAAGCACCGAGGCGCTTTATCGGCTCATCCTCTCCGAGGACCGCATCACGGAATATACCCTTTTGTTCGACGTTTGCCGTGAGCTGATCGTACACAAACAAGAGGCGAGCCTCGTGCTGGCGGAGGATATTCTCGAAAAGTCGGTAAACGGAACCTATCCGCCCTACGGTCCGCTTTTCTGGTATATCCCCGAATACGGGCAGTATGAGAGCGCGGTTCTTGCCGCTGAGCGCCTTGCGGGAAACGCGCGGGCGCTGGCGCTGGTGCGCGACGTGTGCGTGATCTTCGGCAGAAAATATACGGTTGCCGACGTGACCGATAAGGTCGAGGGCGCGCAGCTGTTCACAGCGGCGGAGAGAGGACTTTCGGGCGTGCGCCGGGGGCTGGTCGAGCTGTTCTGCACGGGGGCAACAGACACCTCGCTCGGCGCGGATATCTATCCCCGGTGCTTCAATATTGCGGAAACCAAGTCGCTTGCCGAAAACGGGTGCGGTCTTTTCGGTAGAATGGAAACGCTGTTTGAAGACGAGCTGGGTCTCTGGAAGGCGGAAGACTATCCCGAGCTGGGCGGCGAATATCTCGGCTTTGTCTCCTGCCCCTACGACAAGGCGGTAATGGAGCAAACGCTGCAAGCTAAGCCGACCAATAAAGTGCGCGGTCTTGCCCTCAGTAATACCGACGATACCGTGATGGACTACGTGCAATTTGTCCGCACTTCGGTGCGGGTGATGTATGTGCCGGAGAATGTGACGGACTATGAAGAGGATTATGATTTGTTTATGCCGTTAGAGTCTCTTGTGAGGGTTGTAGAAGATGCGCATCTTTATATGCCGCGCGATGTTCGGAAAATAAGAGTGCCGGAATCGTGGGTTGAAATAAACGGCAACGCATTCAAAGACTGTACCAGTCTCAGCAGTATTACGATTCCCGAATCTGTTACGAAAATAGGACGGAGCGCATTTGAAGGATGTACCAGTCTCAGCAGTATTACGATCCCTGAAGGTGTTACGAAAATAGGACGGAGCGCATTTAAAGGATGTACCAGTCTCAGCAGTATTACGATTCCCGAATCTGTTACGGAAATAGGGTGGTTCGCATTTGAAGGCTGTACCGGTCTCAGCAGTATTACGATTCCCGAATCTGTTAGAGAAATAGTGTGGCGCGTATTTGAAGGTTGCACCAGTCTCAGCAGTATCACGATCCCCGAATCTGTTACGGAAATAGACTTGTCTGCATTTGCAGGCTGTACCAGTCTCAGCAGTATCACGATCCCCGAATCTGT
>JAFTMG010000134.1 GCA_017452525.1 Clostridia bacterium | reverse complement strand
GGACGGTTTGTGATTGCAAAACCCTTGTGGGGTGGACCGTCGGGGACGCCGGTCCCTACAAAATTTAACCTCTATCTCTTCGATAAACCCCAATTTGAAGTTTCTGCCAACCTCCCCCCGGCAGTCTCGCCCTATTCTATTGGCGTGAGCGGCAATTCTTTTTGCAAAAGGGTTCCCTTGCGGGTGCAGGGCAGAGCCCTGCCTTCGTTTTCGTCTTCGTCCGCGTTCGCCGCGCGGCTCTCTTCCCCACTTTTCCATCAAAATCTCCATTCTCCCCGCCTCTTCTCACCACTTTCAAAAAAGTGCCAAAAACCTTGACGGCGCTTGACTTTTTTCCACCAAAACCGACAAAAAAACTTCCCGAAAAATCGTGAAAATTCCTTGACACTCCCCCCCTGCCGTGTTATAATTAGATTAAGTATATTTCGGCCGCGCCGCGACCGATAAGATAGATAAAAAACAGTACGTACGAAAGGATGGACCCAACCATGAAATTCAAGATCACCGCCGCTCTGCTCGCCTGCTTTCTCCTCCTTGCCTCGCTTACCGCGTGCAACAAAGATAAACCTTCCGATGAGACCGGAGACGATATTCCCCTGCTGACCCCCGCCACCTCTTCCACCGCAGAACCCGATCCCGATGAGACGGGAGACCCCGACGAGACGGGTGACCCCGCCCGGACCGAGGATCCCGCCGCCACCACCGAGGCGACTACCGCCGCTACCACCGAGGCGACCACCACGGCGGCTACCACCACCGCGCCTCCTCCCGCCACCGCAGAGCCCGAGGAGATCAAATTCACCGCCTGCGACGAGACGGTCTACGTCATCGCCAGCGCCCTCAACCTCCGCACCTCCCCTGCCGTGGAGGACAACAACATCGCCACACAGGTGTCCGAGGGTCAGGCAATTCAGCGCACCGGCTACCACGAGACCTGGAGCCGCGTGGTCATCGAGGGCAAGGAGTATTATGCCTCCTCCAAGTACCTCTCCACCGAAAACCCCAACGCCGAGGTGATCTTCACCACCCGCTATGAGACGGTCTACGTTACCGCCGAGTACCTCTACATCCGTGAGACCCCCTCTACCGTGGGCAAGATCTACGATGCCGCCACCAAGGGCACCGAGCTGATCCGCATCGGCTTCAGCGAGGACTGGAGCAAGGTCATGTTCGACAACAAGATCCTCTACTGCAGCTCTCACTATCTCTCCATCGAAAATCCCAACGCCGCCGCCACCACCACCGCCGCGCCGGCACAGTAACATACCGACAGACAGGGGACCGGACATTGCCATGCCCGGTTTTCCCTTTTCTCCATGACGAAAAGGAGGTTCTATATGGGAAGACAATTGGGTTCTTTCGCGGACGAGGACGAGCTCGACCGCCCCGATCTGAATAAATGTCCCGACTGCGGCTGCTTCTTCGCCGATCTCCACTGCCCCCTCTGCGGGCGGGAGTGCCCCGAGGCGTTCCGCGCCGGTAATCGCAGGTCCGTCCGACACACCCGCCGCCGCACCGGCGGCTCCTCGGGCAGAGTCACCTTCATTGAGTGGTATCACAGCTGGTGGTTCATCATCGCCATGATGATCCTCTTCCCCATCTTAGGTATCATTCTCCTCTTCACCAGCCCCCACAAAAAGGGCGCCAAGATCACCGTGCTGTCCGTTGCCGTGGTCTATACCGTGGTCACCAGCTACGGCTTCTTCCCCATGGTCAGCCGCCTGTGGAACGCCTTCGATCATCCCGTTGACCAAAAGCTGAGCCGCGAGGAATACGTCGCCGCCTGCGCCGAGACCGACCCCGAGACCTTCTACCGCTCCCCCGACGCCTTCCGCGGCGAGTTTACCCGCATGGAGGTGACGGTGATCGCCAAGGTGGTGGACAGCGAGGGCTACTACGGCGGCGAGCGCTACTACACCTATTACGTGGTGCAGAACGCCGCGGGCAATATTCGCTTCCTCCTGCGCGACTGCCAGCGGGAGGGTGCGCAAAATCTGCTGACCGGCGACACCGTTACCGTATACGGCGAGGGCGCGGGCAATGTGAGCTTCTTCGGCATGGACGGCACCCCCTACAGTGCCCCCTGCCTCAACGTTGCCTTCCTCTCCCGCATGGACAGGGCGGTTTGACAAAATTTTTTTACTTTTTTTCAAAAAACTACTGACAAACGCCCGCTTTTGTGCTATAATAAGCAGGTAAAAAATTACAGTATCCCGCCGTGCCCGATCCACGGGCTCAGGCAACCAAATTTATGCATGCCGCCCGTGAGGCGGCGGAACGGAGATCGATATGAAAAAGATTTACACCGGAAAAACAAAGGATGTATACGAACTGGAAAACGGCAACGTCCTGCTCAAGTTCAAGGATGACTGCACCGGCAAGGACGGTGTCTTTGATCCGGGCGAAAATGCCGTCGGTCTGACCATTGAGGGCATCGGCAAGGCAAATCTGCAGACCTCTGTTTACTATTTCGAGCTGTGCAAGAAGGCAGGCATCAAGACCCATTACGTTTCCGCCAACGTGGAAGAGGCGACCATGGAGGTCCTTCCCGCCGAGAACTTCGGCAAGGCGCAGGGCGGCAACGGTCTGGAGGTCATCTGCCGTCTCGTGGCGACCGGCAGCTTCATCCGCCGCTACGGTGAATACATCAAGAACGGTACCGTCCTTGAGGGCGGCTACGTGGAGTGTACCTTCAAGAACGACGAGAAGGGCGATCCGCTGGTCACCGGCGAGGGACTTGCCGCACTGGGCATCATGACGCCCGCCATGTTCGAGAGCATGAAGGAGCAGACCCTCAAGATCACCAAGGTAGTTGCCGACGACCTCAAGTCCATCGGTCTCGACCTGTGGGATATCAAGTTCGAGTTCGGCTACAGCAAGACCGGCGAGGTCATCCTCATCGACGAGATCGCCTCCGGCAACATGCGCGTCTACAAGGGCGACACCATCGTCAACCCCGTAGACCTGACCAAGCTGATCCTCAACAGATAAGCAAGCATACAGCGAGTCCCCCCGCACGGAAACGGTGCGGGGGGACGTTATTTTTTCACTTCATCCGTATTCTCAGCCGCTTTCTCCAGACGCGGAGATAGGCGGTGATCAGGGCGGTGAGCGCCATATCGTAGAGGACAAAGGTGACGTTGCCGAGGAGATAGAGCCAAGGGGTGAGCGTAAAGAGACCATCGGGCAGCCTCAGCAGGAACACGGAAAGAAGCGCGAGAACCGTGATGGCAAAATTGAAGACGGCGAGCTTGACAGCCCACGCGGGAAGGCGGGGCAGACGCTCGATATGCGCCTTGAGAATGGGATAATACCCGGCGAACAGCAGATAGATCAGGGCAACCGTTTTGGGAAACGGCAGGAGGATGAGGGCAAGCGCCGAGGTCACGGCGTAGATCAGCCACGGGTAGGTGCCGCCGATCTCGATGACGGCGAAAATGCAAGCCAACGAAGCGATCATGGACGCCGAAAGGTCCAGCACCTCAATGATACTGCCCAGATACATGACGACGATATTCAGACCGCACAGCACGGCGCAGACCGTCAGCCGTCGGGTCTTTTGCGAGATACCTGCCATGGCGACCTCTCAGCAGCAACCGCCGTTGCCGCACAGGCAGTCCATGCACAGCAAGGTGGAGCAAAGACTGCAGGGCGAGCAGCCGCAGCCCACGGGCTGGGTACTGTAGCCGTTGCCAAAGCCCTCGGTGCGGTTGCGCAAACGGCTCCGCGCGCTCTGATACTCGGTGTTATAGGGGTCCATGGCGCAGGCGCGGTCAAGGAAGCTCTGGGCATCCGCCGCCCGACCCTGCCGCAGCAGGACGCACCCCATCAGGAAGAACCACTCGGCGTTCCGCTCGGCGGCGGGGACGGCGTTCAGATAGCTCTCCGCCTCACCGATCTGCCCGGCATTGATCCACACGCGCACCCGCGCGTAGGGACTGTTGGGATCCTGCGCGCCAAAGCCCTCGGCGCGATTGCCGCCGTAGGTGCGGTAGCCGCCCGTACCCGTGCCGCTCTGCGCGCCCGACGTGCCGCCGCCTGCCCGCATCTTCTGGATCGCCTCGTAGGCGGCGTTCACTTCCTTCATCTTCTCCCCCGCCAGCTCGGCGAGATCGCTCTCGGTGTAGCGGTCGGGGTGATATTTCCGCGCCAGCGCGCGATATGCCTTTTTGATCTCCTCGTCCGTTGCCGTGGGGCTGACCCCCAGCACGGAATACGGATCCTTCTGACTCATATATCCTTCTCCTCGTTCTCGGTGTTTTCCGTTTTCTCTGTGCCATCGGCGTTTTCCCTGCCCCACAGGACCTCCCGCGCCACGCGGGGCATCCCCAGATAGAGGATGTTGCGCAGGATCGCCATCCCGTCGGGGTAGCTCTCTCCCTCCGCAAGATCCAGCGCCCGCTCCACGCCCATCAGCTCGGCGGTCAGGAACGATTGCATATTCTGTCGGGCGATCTCCTCAAAGGCACCGTCGCCCAGCAGGGCAAGATAGGGGTTGTAGGAGCCGCTTCGGCGGTCACGCTCCAGATCGTCCGCCGCGTCCACCATGTAGATCCAGCGCCCCACGTGGTAGCCGATCTCCCCCGCAAGCTTTGCCTGCGTCCCCTCCAGCCCGTGGGCACAGAGATCCCGCATCAGCGCGCCGAACACGTTGGCGGGGAGATCGACCGAGGCGACCGCCTCCCGCTCCAACGCGGCAAGGGACTCCAGATGAGCGGCAATGGCGCCGTCGGGTCCCTCCCAACGCCGCAGCACCCGCCGCCGCCAAAGGGAAAAGAGGGGCAAAAGGCAGCGGGCACGGGCGCGGCGAAGACCTCGCTCGTCCGCCAGATCGTCCCGCAGCTTCCAATAATTGAGCAGGGCGGCACAGCGGGCACTGTGGTTCAGCGCCCCGTTCTCCTCCATCACCGCGCGGCGGCGAAGGGGATGGACTGCACAGCGTCGCCGTGAAAAGGAGGGACGCTCCCCGGTGACGCAAAGGCGCACCAAAGCCAGGAAGACCAGATCGTAGCTGAGCGTCAGCCGTGAGCATTGCCCGCAGCAAGAACCCATACAGCGGCACAGACCGCAATAGGCGGCGCGGTAGCTTTCCTGCTCCCGCACCTTCAGCTCCGGTGCATAGGTCCGAATGTAACCGAACACGGCTTCCCCTCCTCTCTGTACTATATCTATATTTATACCACATTTTCCCCCGCTTTGCAAGGAGATTGCGAAAATATGCCGTGGTTTGGATCATTGTACCAAAGAAATGTGAACCGGATGTAAATGCAAATTTGGGTTTATCGGGGGACGCGCAAGGGAACCCTTTTGCAAAAGGGTTCCCTTGACCCTCCTAAAAATCTCAAGCAATGGGATTTGGGCGAGACTGCCGGGGTGAAGCTCAGCGGGAACTGCAAATTGGGGTTTGTCGGAGTGTTGGTAGAAACGGAACAACCGCCATGCGGCACCCTTCTTGTAGGGACCGGCGTCCCCTGTCCGTTTACGGACGGTTTGTGATCGCCAAACCCTTGTGGGGTGGACCGTCGGGGACGCCGGTCCCTACAAAATTTAACCTCTATCTCTTCGACAAACCCAAATTTGAACCCATCAAACCGTTCGCCTCCCCCAAAAATTTGACGTTTTCCGACAAACGTCAGCGGGCTCCCCCGTGGGGGAGCCCGCTGTTGTTGCATTATCCCAACGTTGCCTGCACGAAGGCGGGGACCTTGCCCTTGATGAACCGGATCACCCGGTCACTGCGCCCGTCGGGGAAGACGATGCCGTAGTCCTCGTCGTAAACGGTGAAGTGGGGCTCCGTCTGATAGCCGTCGCCGAAATCCAGCGCCGACATGCCACGCAGGACCTCGACGATCTGCCCGCGGTCGGTGACCTTGATCACCTGCGCGTCCTCCAATGAGAAGGCGTACCTCACCCGCTTGGCAACGTACAGCCCGCCGCGCTCGGCAAGGACCCGATCTGCCATCGCCTCGTAGAAGGCGGCCTCGTCCAGCCCCAGCACCTCGCGGTAGAGGGCGGGTGCGCTCATGGGGAGATAGAGGAAGAAGATATCCTCCCGCGGCATGCCGCGGTCATGGCTCACCCGCGACAGTCCCGGCACGGTCATCAGCCCGTATACGGGCGATTGGAAGAAATCAAAATCCACGTCCTCGAAGTCGGCAAGGACCGCCTCCGCCGTTTCCTCCCCCGTGGGGGCGAGAATATCGTTTCGGTTGTAGTCCGAGGTTGCCATATCGTCCGCATCCATGCCCACCCGTTCGCCGTAGATCTCGGCGAAGAGACGGTGCATCGAAAGCTGTGCCGCGTCGATGGGTCTCATCTCAAGGCGTTGGGTATCCTTCACCGTCGGATCGTGCCGCAGCACCTCGTGCGTTGCCACCTCTGCCATCAGCGCGTCCCAGCCCGCCTCAAACTCTGCCGAGGCGGTGACGGCGCGGAAGACGTCCTCCAGCTCCGAGCGCAGATATTGCCGCGTCACGTAAGGAATGACCAGCGGTCCCACCTTGACGCGCGCCCGCATGGAGACGGTGCTTTTGTTGAAATAATAGTTCCGCCCGAGGCTCTCCGTCCCGGTGGCGTAGTATTCCCAATATTCTTCCTCTTCGACGATCTGTTGCAGGTATCCCATGCTGCGGTAGTCGGTGGAGGACTGCGCCTCCAGCGCCTGCCACGCGGCAATGACGGCGGGGTCCTCATAATAGGTCACGCCGTAGCTCTCGCCGTCAAAGCTGAGGGCGATGCGGTCCACGTGGGAGGGCACCCAGCGGTCCACCGCCGCCGCGGCAAAGGCGGACCCGACAAAGAGCAGGCAGAAGAGGAGGAGACAGACGATCAGCCGCCGCCAACCCTCAAACATCTGCTTGGGATTTTTGGTCAGCAGGGTGCCGACCAGGATAAAGGCGAGGAAGCCGCCCAGCAGGAAGCCGAAGAAGAGCCAGAAGATGCCCTGCCCCAGCGCCTGAAAGAGCCAGCCCAGCCCCATGGTGCCCAGCAGGACCACCACCCAGCGCACCGCCTCCGCCACGCCGCCGAAGACGACGGGGGTTCCTGCCCGCTCCACGTGGCGGTGACGGTAGAGGCAGAGGGCGGCGAAAAACAGTCCCACCGTGGCGGCGATCCAGAGCAGGATCTCCCACCAGAGGAAGGGATACTCCCACAGATAGCTGTTTCGCGCCTCACCGTAGACGGTGTCGCTCCCCGAGAGGTAAAAGAGGCGAAGCATGGGCGAGAGGAAGCGCCAGCCCCCCTCGGTCATGGCGTAGATATCGATGCGGGAGACGAACTCCTCCCCGAAGGCGATCATCAGCAGGCGCCAAAGGGGATACGCCCCCAGCGAAAGCCCCGTCACCACCACCTGCATCACCGAGGTGCCGCAGAGCATGCCGCAGAAGACGGTGAGGGTGTAGAAGAGCAGGAAGGACATCAGCATATAGCCCACGTCCAGCGCCAGCTTGCCAAGCACGGGACCAAAGCCCGCGCCCGAGCCCATCACCGTGGCGATGACGGCAACGGACAGGACAAGATCGATGGCAAGCGCCGCCGTGAAGTGGAGCGCCCCCTCCAGCCAATGGGTGATCAGCAGACCCTCACGGCGCAGCGGCAGGCTGTGGTAATAGTCCACGCTGGCGCGGCGGTTGAGATAGCGGGTCGCAAGGATCCCCCCGAAGACGCCCAGCGCCGCCGCAAACAGACAGTAGGTCCAGAGATTGCGGGTCAGCATCCGATCCAGCATCTCGATCAGAACGCTCGCCGTTTTGGCGCGGCGCTCGTTGATGGAAAAGAGGATGGGCAGGGGCAGAATAAAGAACAGTACCAGAGAATAACAAAGCAGCTTGGGCCAGGCGCGCCGCATCACCCCACGGAAAAAGGAGGGGCTGAAATAGGGGCGGCGGGTCTCAGAAAAGGACTTTTGAGTAGTCATAGCCTCTCTCCTCCATTTCGCTGATGAAGATCTCCTCCAGCGTCAGCGGAAGGATCTCGTAGAATTTGGGTGACATTGCCTCCATCCGCGCACCGATCTCCTCCTCCCTGCCCCGTACCACCAGCGTGCAGAGACTGCCGCGGGAGGAGAAGGAGATGGGAGAGAGCGGCGCGAAGAGAGAGACGTGCATGGGTCGGTCAAAGACCGCCTGCACCGTGTGGATATCCCGCTTCATGTCGTCCAGCTCCCGCTCAAAGAGGATGGTGCCGCCGTGAAGCAGTCCGATGTGGTCGCAGATATCCTCGATCTCCCGCAGATTGTGGGAGGCGATGATGGGGGTCAGTCCCCGCTGTGCCACCTCCTCGGCAAGCAGTCTTTTCACCAGCTTGCGCATGACGGGGTCAAGCCCGTCGAAGGTCTCGTCGCAGAGCAGATAGCGAGGACGGCAGGAGAGCGCCAGCAGGATGCTCGCCTGCTTCCGCATGCCCTTGGAAAAGGTGGAAAGCTTGCGCTCGGGGTCGAGATGAAAAAGGGCGCACAGCTCGCGGTAGCGGTCGGGGTCAAAATGAGTGTAGAGAGAGGCGTAGAGCCTTTGCATATCGTTCATCGACCCGCCCGAGAGCAGATACTGCTCGTCCGAGAGAAAAACGATCTCGTCCTTGACGGCAACGTTCTCCCACACGGGGCGACCGTCGTAGGTCACCCGCCCGCCGTCGGGGCGCATGCCGCCGCTCATGATGCGAAGCAGCGTCGATTTGCCCGAGCCGTTGGAGCCGATCAGCCCGAAGATCGAGCCCGAGCCCACCGTGGCGCTGACGCCTGCCAGCGACTGTATCTTTCCATAGCTTTTGCTGACCTGTTCGATGGAGATCATAAATTAGCATCCTCCTTCCATACCTGCCCGATGAGGGGCAGAAAATCCTGCGCCGTCATGCCGGTGGCGCGCGCCTCCTCCAGAAGCGCGCGGGTGTCGCTGAGAATGCGACGGCGGTGTTCCTCCGTCACCACCTGCAGCTCCGCGCTGACAAAGCTGCCCCGCCCGGGGACACTGTAGGTAATGCCCCGGCGCTCCAGCTCGGCGTATGCCTTTTGTATCGTGTTGGGGTTGATCGCCAGCTCGCCCGCCAGCGCGCGGACGGAGGGCAGCTGCTCCCCCGGCTGCATGACGCCGTGAAGCACCATGTCCATGATCTGGTCGATCAACTGTTCATATATGGGGCGACGGTCCTTGAGATCGATCATCAGTGAGCTCATGTGAGGGTCACTCCTTTCTTCTTCCTTCGTTTTGTTTTCGCAGGTCCGCCTTTCGGACCGCAAAGAGATGGGGGGCAGCGGTGGCGTTGATATTGTCAAATTGGGGTTTGTCGGGGTGGAGGTAGAAACAGAACAACCGCCATGCGGCACCCTTCTTGTAGGGACCGGCGTCCCCGACGGTCCGATTACGGACGGTTGGTGATCGCCAAACCCTTGTGGGGTGGACCGTCGGGGACGCCGGTCCCTACAAAATTGAACCTCTATCTCTTCGATAAACCCCAATT
>JAFTMG010000133.1 GCA_017452525.1 Clostridia bacterium | reverse complement strand
CCGCCCGAACCCCTCCACGGCGAGAGCAAGATAAACACCTCGCCTCATACCCCTATTTGAAGATTTTCGGAGGGTCAAGGGAACCCTTCAAAAAAGGGTTCCCTTGCGGGTGCAGGGCAGAGCCCTGCCTTCGTTCGCGCCCTGATACCTAAACCCCGATAACCCCCAATTTGAGATTTTTCCCCCCGCGTTATGACTCCGCCATGACGGTCTCAAAGAGCATATCCGCAAACAGGGCGTGCATCTCTTTGGTTGGATGGTTGATGTAATTTGCCAGCAGCAGGGTGGTGTCCTGCGTCCGGCTCAGCTCCTTCCATTTGGCGTAGCAATCGCAGACGGTGATGCCGAGCTCCCGTGCGAGGGCGACGGCGCTGTTCATATAGAGGTCCATTCTGCCGCCGTTCTGCATCTCGGCGGTCTTGACGGCATAGGCGGCATACCGCTCCTCGGTGCCCTCCGCCACGTGGGTGTTGAGCATATTGGGAGTCATGAAGATGACCTCGGCACCGCTCTCCCGACATTGCGTGAAAATGGTGCGCAGGGCGCCGAGATAGGTCTCAAGCTCCCCGTTGACGTCGTTGAGCCCGAAGCAGACGATGACGAGATCGGGGTTATGGCACAGTACCTGCCTCTCCAATCGCTTGACGGACCGCGCGGCGGTGGTGCCGTTGATGCCCGCATCGATGACGTTGACGGGGATGTTGGGGCAGGCTTCGTTCAGCTTTCTTCGCAGGCGGTTCCAATAGACGGTCTCGTAATTGATCTCCCCTGCCGCCACCGCGCCGTGGGTCACGCTGTCGCCCAGTGCCACGACGGTGATGGGGCCGTGTTCCTCCAGCCCTGCCAGGTCCATATACAGTTTTTCTTTGACAGTCATGAGCATGCTCCTTTGCGTTCTGAATTGTCTTCAGTATAGCAGATTTTGGGGAGACACGCAAGGGAAAATTCTGAAAAAACGGCGGGAAAAGGGGACGAACGCTCTCACCCCTCCAGCACTTCGAGAAGGATGACGGAGAGGTCGTCGCGGCTGCCTTCTTTACGGGCACGGGAGAGGATGGCTTCGGACATGGCGTCCGGGTCCGATTGCCAGCCGTCGGAGAGCAGGTCAAGGAGCCAGAGGCATTCCGCTTCGCAATCCGTCTCCGCCTCCGTCTCGGTGTCGACCCCGTCGCTGAGCATGATGATCACGTCACCCGGCAGAACGTCATAGGAAAGACGCTGCGCGTCCACCTCCCGCAAAATACCGATGGGCGCGGTCTTGGCGTGGAGCTTGAAGAGGCAATCGTCACGGCGGACGTAGGTGGGCGAGGCGCCGCTTTTGAGGATGGACGCCTTTCCCGTCAGCAGATCCAGCTCCAGCAGGTCCACCGTTGCCGAGCATTCCATGCCGATGCCGCCTCCTTTTTGCCGCATCATGCTGTTGAGCATGCGGAGCGCCGTATCGGGGCGGTTGCCGGCAAGAAGCATTTTTTCGAGAAAGAGGGAGCAGAGACCCGAGGTGAATGCCGCCTCCTGACCCGAGCCCATGCCGTCCGAGATGAGGGCGTAGGTGCGGTCGCGGTCGGTGTCAAAGACGCAGACAGTATCGCCGCAGATGCCCGATTCTGCCGCTTGGGTCCGCACGGTGCGGCGGACAGCGAGCCGGGGACGGGTGCTGACGCGCAAGGTCACTCCCGTGTCGCTCAGATCGAAGAAGATCTCCCCCAGCGCCACGCCGCACGCCTCCTCCAGCTTGCGGTGGATCTGTGCCGCACCTAACGACGATGCCGAGGCATCCACCCCGCGGGCGACGATCTGCTTTTGCCGCTTGCCCCAGACCAGCACGCCCTCGGCGTGAAGCTCCATGTCGTACAGGGCGCGGCGTACCCGCTCGCTGAGCTCCTCGTCATAGAGAAACTCGGCGTTCTGCTCCTCCAGCGCGTCGGCGAGGATCTGGGACAGACCGTCGTAATCCATGGCGAAGACTTCTGTCTTTTCGGTGCGCAACGCCGCTTCGGTCATGCGGGCACATTCCAGATTCATTTTGTACGTCAGCGCGGGAAGGGAGGGACAGCGGCTACGGAAGCTCTCGTCCACCGCTGTTTCCTCTACCCTGCCCCGCTCGTGCAACGCCGCCGCCATGCGGGAGAGCTGGGTCATGGTGCCGGCATAGTCGGCGCCCCAGCAAAGGTCGCGCTGAGGACAGTCGGGACAGATGCTGTCAAAGGCGCGGTCGCACATGCGGCGCAGGTCCAAAAGCCCCGGACGGCGCAGGCGGTCGCTGAGCCCGAAAAAGACGTCGGCAAGGGAGGAAAAGGCGGAGGAAATCTCCTGCATCCGCCTCTCTGCCTGCTCGACGCGGCGGCGGTCCACCTCGGCGCGCTCCACCGCCTCCAGATATTCCGTGTTCGGTACCGATTCCCAGAGAAGCGTGGGATGTGCCAGCAGACGGTCGAAGGCGCAGGTCAGCAGGGCGGCGGCGAGAAAGGGCGGGAGCAGAAGGGTCAGCGCCTCGAAGCCAAGGGGATAGAAGCCCCATGCCACGCCCACAAGGCAGGCGGCAAGGGCGGCGGGCGGCGCGGAAAACCGCCGCAGAAGCCCGAACACGGGAGCCGCCAGCACGAAGGAGGGGGTGATGACGGGGGAATAGGCGAGACCGCAGAGGATGCCGCAGAGCATGCCGCGGATCAACCCCTCGCGGCGGGTGACGGCGAGGGTCAGCAGAAAACCGAAAAAGGCGGTGGCAGAGACGCTCAGCACCGAAATATCCCGCATGGCGTACAGCAGGGAGAACAGAAGGGCACCCTCGGCAACGGCGCGGCGGAGCTGACGCTCGGTCAGCCTGCCAAGTCTGCGCTCCGGAGAGGCGGTGCCGCCCGCGGAGAAGATGCCCGCGTAGAGATAGGTGGCAATGGGCGCCGTTGCCATGGCGAAAAAGGCACCGAACAGATCGTAATACCGAAAGCCGCCGTCAATGATGGTATACAGGCTGACGAGAAAGGCGCAGACGCAGGCGGTCATCATGCGCAGATAAATGCTCTCCGAGAACCAATGGGTCAGAAGGGCACCCACGCGCTGACCGCGGGCGCGAAGCGCGGTCAGCAGTCCCGCCCACGTGGGGCGGAGGGTGGGCTCGTCCGTGATCTCTTCCCTCTCTTCACCCGGCACCGTCCCGTCAACCGCGGCGGGTGGTCTTCCCGCGCCGGGCAGCTCGATGGCGGAGCGTGACAGCACGCGGATGACCAGCGCGGCGGTATAGGTGCCGCAGAGGATCCACGTGCCGCTCTCGGCGGTCAGTGCCGAGAGGATCAGTCCACCGTATAGATAGGGAATGGCGTGGGTGGCGGCACACAAAAGGGCAATGCCGAGGGGGCGCGCCCCGAACAGGAGGACACAGCGCCCCAGAAAGAAGGCGCAGATGCCGCCGCCGATCCCCACGAGCGTCTGCCGCCAGAGAAGCGCGTAGGATCGGCGCGCCCGTGCGCTCACCGCCCCCGCGCCGCGGACTGCCTGTCCGTCCTCTGAGAGGGTGTATGCGGATCTTTTTATGAATTCTCGTTTTTTCGACATGATACCGTTGCTCCTTTGCGGACGTTGATGGATACGTCTATTGTACAACGTCCGGGGAGCGGAATCCGTCGAAGCCCGCGGGCGGTTTTGCCCTTGTTTTGTCGATTGGCGGGCGGCGGGGGTAGCTTTGGATTTTTTCGGATAAAAATTGCGATATGGCTTGATTTTTTCTTCACAATCCGTTATAAGGGAAGATAGGAAATAATGCCCATCCGCGCAGGGCGTGAGGATGGAGAAAGAGGCATAATTATGGCAAAGACATTTAAAAAGATCGGCATTTTGACCTCCGGCGGCGATGCTCCCGGCATGAATGCGGAGATCCGCGCGGTCGTCAGAAAAGCAAAGGAATACGGCATTGACGTCATCGGTATCGATGGCGGTTATAAGGGTCTGATGGATGACAAGCTGATCGAGCTGGATCAGAGAACCGTCTCCAACGTGATCCAGAAGGGCGGCACCATGCTGCACTCCATCCGTTGCCCTGAGTTCGCTTCTCCCGAGGGTATGGAGAAGGCGCTGGACACCCTGAAGAAGTACGGCATCGAGGCACTGGTCGCCATCGGCGGCGACGGCACCTTCCGCGGCGCCACCGACCTGTCCAGACACGGCATTCCCACCGTGGGTCTGACCGGTACCATTGACAACGATATCACCGCTACCGACTACACCGTCGGCTTTGACACCGCCATGAACTCGGTCATCAACGCGGTGGATCAGCTGCGCGATACCGCAGAGTCTCACCAGATGTGCATGATCGTGGAGGTCATGGGCCGTGACTGCGGCGAGATCGCCCTGATGTCCGGTATCGCTTCCGGCGCGGCTGCCGTCGTGATCCCCGAGGTCCCCTTTGATGAGGCGTATGCCGTTCAGCACCTCAAGGAGCTGAGAGCCTCCGGCAAGCGCAATCTGCTGGTCATCGTCAGCGAGGGCGTGAAGACTGCCGACGGCACCATGTACGGTGAGCATCTGCTGGGCGTGCTGAAGGCAAACGGTGTGGACGCGCGCTTCGTCCGTCTGGGCCATCTGGTCCGCGGCGGCAACCCCACGCTCCGTGACCGTCTCACCGCCTCCCGCATGGGCGCGATGGGCGTTGACCTGCTGGTCGAGGGCAAGTCCGACCTGGTCGTGGTCGAGCTGGAGGGCAAGCTGCAGCCCATCGAGATCAACTATGCGCTGGTGCTTGACCGCATGTACAAGGGTAAGCTGAAGGACGGCGATCTGGATGCGTTCATCCCTGAGCAGATCGAGAAGATGAAGGCTACCTGTGCCGCCAAGAAGGCAGAGATCGAAAAGCTCTACCGTCTGAGCCAGGATCTTTCCAAGTAAAGAGAAATACGTTCCGCGCCGCGCCTCCCTCGGGAGTGCGGCGCGGCTTTTTTACGTGTAAACAAAGGAGAGGATCTCACAGCAGACGCCGTCCGATTCCAGCATCCGCGGCAGTCCGCTTTGCGCGTCCAGCAGGACGGTGACGCAGATGCCGTCCTCCCCCGCGACGCAAAAGGACCGCGTGCCGCTCCCGGGGATCGCCTCCCCTTCCTCTGCCCTGCCCGCCGCGGTAAAGAGGGCGAGAAGGCGATGGAAGGAGAGCATGGACCAGCCGCCGGCATCGGCGCGCATCTCTCCCAGGGAGAGGGTGGCGGACGCGCCGCTGCGGGAGAAGACGGCGCCCTTCATGATCTCCGGGCTGTCCAACGTAAGAGTCAGCGTCACCGTTCCCTCCCCGTCCGTCTCGCGGGAAAGGGTGCCCGAAAAGGGCGCGCCGCCCATCTCGCCCCGTACCTCGGCGCAAAAGTCCCGCGAACGGTAGGCGAGAGGATCGGCGCTTGCGGTCGGGGCGCGCCCGCAGGCGGTGCAGCTCAAGAGGAGCAGCAGCGAGAGCAGAAGGGAAAAACGGCGGTGCCGCAGAGATCTTACGGACATAGGGAACTCCTATCTGTGCAATTTTTGTCTCTTTTTCACATGAAAACCTTGATTTTTGGCGGCAGATGTGCTATACTTGGGGACAAGTGCCGTCGCGCTGATATAAGATATGCGCGGCGACCAACATTCAGAACCGTTGGGAGAGATCGCCATGAGACCTCTTTATGAAAACAGACAGTCGGATTTTTATTTCCGTGACAACGCCAAATCCCCCCTGCAATGCAACGCCCATCTCCACTACCATCTGGAGCTGCTTTGCCTGTTGGGCGGCAGTACGCGCGCGTTTGTGGATTCCTGCGAATATCAGCTGGAGGCGGGCGATATTTTCCTGATCTTTCCGAACCAGATCCATCGCTTCGAGTCCTGCGAGAAGGAGGACTACCTGCTTTTTATCATCAATCCGGACATGATGCCCGAGCTTTGCCGCCTGTTTACTACGGCGCTTCCCCTCTCGGGTGTGGTGCGCGGCGCGGCGAAGGATCCGCAGCTGCTGGGGCTGCTGCGGGGACTTTCGCAAATGCATACGCAGGAAAATCACCCTTATTACGACGTGATCCTCAAAGGACAAATGTTGTCATTTTTCGGCGAGCTTCTCTGCCGTATGGAGCTGACCAAGCCTCGGGACGGTGACTCCCAATCCCTGAAGGCGGTGGTGCGCTACTGCTCTCAGAACTTTACCAAGGAGCTCTCTCTTGAGATATTGGAGCGGGAGCTTCACATCAGTAAATACTATATCTCCCATCTCTTCAGTCACAAGCTGAATATGCGTTTTAACGATTACATCAACTCTCTTCGCATTTCCGACGCCTGCCGCTACCTGCGGCATGACAGTCGAAGTGTGACCGAGATCAGCGAGCTGGTCGGCTTTTCCACCCTGCGCACCTTCAACCGCGCCTTCATCAAACAGATGGGGATGACCCCCAGCCAGTACCGAAAATCCAATGCTTCCCCCTACGGAAGCGTGTCCATCCCGAGGTGAGTACCATGAATCAGAACGAGACAAAAATTGCTGTCGCTGTCATCGGCGCGGGTCACGCCGGCATCGAAGCGGCACTGGCTTGCGCCCGCATGGGGCTGGAGACGGTGCTGTTTACCATGTCGCTGGACGCGGTGGGCAATATGCCCTGCAATCCTTCGATCGGCGGTACCGGCAAGGGACATCTGGTCTTTGAGATCGACGCGCTGGGCGGCGAGATGGGCAAGGCGGCGGACGCCGTTACCCTGCAATCCCGCACGCTGAATCTGGGCAAGGGCGCGGCGGTCCATTCCAAGCGTATTCAGGCGGATCGCCGCCGTTATCAGACGGTGATGAAGCACACGCTGGAGAGGACTGAGCGTCTCCGCCTGATCCAAGCCGAGGTGGTGGACATCCGCACCGCCGAGGACGGCGCGGGCGGCAAGCGGATCGACGCGGTGGTCACCCATCTGGGTGAGGTCTGGCGCTGTGACGCCGCCATCATCTGCTCGGGCACCTTCCTCGACAGCCGCGTGTTTGTGGGCGACGTGAACTACCCTGCGGGTCCCGACGGCATGCTGGCGGCGACCGGACTTTCGGAGGCACTTCGGCGGGAGGGGATCTCGCTGATGCGTTTCAAAACGGGCACGCCCGCCCGCGTGAAAAAGCAGACCATCGATCTGGACGCGCTGGAGGTCCAGCCGGGTGAGGAGGAGATCACGCCCTACCATATGGGGAACGACGAGCATCTGTTTGACGCGATGGAGCAGATCCCCTGCCATATCGTCTACACCACACCGAGGACCCACGAGATCATTCGTGAAAACATCCATCGCTCCGCCATGTACGGCGGACATATCCACGGCACGGGACCCCGCTACTGTCCCTCCATTGAGGATAAGGTGACCCGTTTTGCCGACAAGCCGCGGCACCAGCTGTTTGTGGAGCCCATGGGGGAGGAGACCGAGGAGATGTATATTCAGGGTTTCTCCACCTCCCTGCCCACCGACGTGCAGATCGAGATGCTCCACTCGCTCAAGGGCTTTGACCGCGCCGAGATCATGCGCTACGCCTACGCCATCGAATACGATTGCGCCGACCCGACACAGCTGGCGGCAACGCTGGAATTCAAGCAGATCTCCGGTCTTTACGGCGCGGGACAGTTCAACGGCACCTCCGGCTATGAGGAGGCGGCGGCACAGGGACTTGTGGCGGGCATCAACGCCGCCCTGAAGCTGCGGGGCGAGGAGCCGATGATCCTGACACGAAGCAACAGTTATATCGGTACGCTGATCGACGATCTGGTGGTCAAGGGGACGAATGAGCCCTACCGTATGATGACCTCCCGTTCGGAATACCGCCTGCTCTTGCGGCAGGACAACGCGGATCAGCGACTGACCCCCATCGGGTATCGGGTGGGACTGATCAGTGAGGAGGCGTACGCGCGCTTTCTGGATAAGATGCGGTGCCAGGAGGAGGAATGCGCGCGGCTGGAGGCAACGCACGTATCCCCCGCGGTCGCCAACGGACTGCTGGCGTCGCTGGGCGAGCCGACGGTCGTGACCGGCGTGTCGCTGGCGGATCTTTTGCGCCGCCCGCAGATCTCCTACGCCGCTCTCTCCGCCATCGATCCCGACCGTCCGGTTTTGTCGAGAAGGTCAAGAATGACTGTAGAAGTTACCGTAAAATATGCGGGGTATATGAAGAGACAGCTGGCGGAAGTCGCACGACATGCCAAAATGGAGGATATGCGGTTGCCGACGGATCTGGATTACACCTCGATCCGCGGTCTTCGCATGGAGGCGGCACAGAAATTGGCGCGTATCCGTCCTCTGACCTTGGGACAGGCGAGCCGCATCAGCGGTGTCAATCCCGCCGACATTTCGGTATTGTTGGTCTATCTGGGCAGAAAATAAGGTTTTTGGAGGCTTTTTTATGGATTTACAATCGTTTTCCGCGTCGTTCGTCCGCATTTTTGCCCGCAACGGCTTGGATGCTTATACCGATCAGCGCATGATCGACGCCTTTTTTCGCTTGACAGAGCGTATGCTTGCCGTGAATGATTATATGAATCTGACCGCTATTACCGAGCAGGACGCGGTGATCCTGCGTCACTATGCCGACTCGCTGACCGCAATTCCGTATCTGCCGCAGGGGGCACGGGTGGTGGATATCGGCTGCGGCGCAGGGTTTCCTTCCCTGCCGCTGGCGATCGCCCGCCCCGACCTGCAGATTCTCGCCCTGGACAGCACCGCCAAGAGGATCCAATACGTGTCGGAAACGGCAAAAATGCTGGGTCTGACCAATCTCACGGCGGTCTCCTGCCGTGCGGAGGACGGCGCGGCGGTGGGCGGTGCCTATCGGGAGTCCTTTGACTGCGCGGTATCCCGCGCGGTGGCAAATTTGCCGGTCCTTTGTGAGCTGTGTCTGCCTTATGTTCGCGTAGGCGGTCGGTTTGTCGCCATGAAAGCGTCGCAGGCGATGCAGGAGACGTCGGTGTCGCACCGCGCCATCGAGACCTTGGGCGGCAAATTGGTCGATGTCGTATCCTCTGAGCTGAAAACGGAGGACGGTGTGGAGGAGCGCAATCTCGTGCTGATCGAAAAGATCGGCAGGACACCGAAAAATTATCCGCGAAATTATGCACAAATCAAGAAAAAACCGCTCTGAGAGCGGTTTTTTTCTGCCTTTACGCATCCAAAACCGGCTTTTCCGTGCTTTTTGATGCAGAAAGGCTTCACATCCGACCGGTTTCCTCTTTTCTTTTGTCGCCGTCCTGCGGCATTTCTCTCCTCCTTTGCGTGGTAAAATGGTCTTCCAATTCATGAGAGAAAGGTGTGTAAGCCATGGCAGAACCAAAGGTATACCGCAGACAGACGATCTCCACTCCCGCACTTCGGGACGACGCGCAGATCATTTATATTCCCGTTGACAAGATCAGACCCAATCGCGCGCAGCCGCGACACCGATTTGACAATAATACCATGATTCGATTGGCGGATTCTGTCAGAAGATATGGGATCCTGCAGCCACTCACGGTACGCGAGGTACCGATAACGGAAACGGACGGGGCTCCTGACCGGTTACCGTACGAGTTGATTTCCGGAGAGAGGCGGCTTCGCGCCGCCAAGCTGGCGGGCATCACGCAGGTGCCCTGTATTCTGACGCGTGTGGATGATCATCTTTCGGCAGAGCTTGCCCTCGTAGAGAACATTTTACGGGAGGACCTGAATATGTTTGAGCAGGCGGCGGCGCTGGGACGGTTGATCCTTCGCTTTTCGCTGACGCAGGAGGAGGTGGCGCGGAAAATGTCCATGAGCCAGTCGGCGGTCGCCAATAAGCTTCGCTTACTTCGTCTGACCGAGGAGGAGCAACGCAAGATCCTTGCCGCAGGCTTATCGGAGCGGCACGCGCGGACGTTGTTGCGCATCGGAGAGGAGTCGGCACGTAAAAAGGCGCTGGATTACATCATTGAGAAGCAAATGAACGTGGCGGCAAGTGAACAGTATATTGACACCGTAAAAGAGGCGATGAAAAACGGTGTCAAGAGCGTTTTGATGCCTCAAACAGTGTCCGACGCAGAAAACGGCACGGAAAAGGATTCTTTCACGGAAGACGGCACGCAAAACGGAAGTGCCTCGGAAAACGAGACGCCGAAAAGAAGAAAGCTGATCATTAAGGATCTGAAGATCTTTATGAACAGTATTGAACATGCGTGTTCTATTCTGGATCAGACGGAGCTGTGCCCGAAGATCGAGCGATTTGAGGCGGATGGCAGAGTGGTGATACAGATCACGGTCAATCATCCTTCGGCGGAGCAGGAGAAGGGTTCTGTGGCGCGTGTTGATCAAGAACGTTTAAAGTCATAAGATCTTGAATGTTTCACGTGAAACAAGCAGTTTGGAAGATGGCTGTGGCGATGTGAAAAACGATCGGCAAGAATGAACATGTTTCACGTGAAACATATTGCCTGTGCGTTGGTTTGTTTCACGTGAAACATGTCCGCCGCGACTGTAAAGTCTTTTACACGAAACATGCTACATGTAAAGCGTTTCACGTGAAACGTCTTGGCGGCGGGCGGGCCTTGTTTCGCGTGAAATGTCCTGTTTGTAAAGCGTAGTCCTGTTTCACGTGAAACATTGCCGATGGGCGGCTTGATGCAGTCATCGGGCACACCAAAATACGCCTTTTCTGTGCTTCGGGATTTTTACGGGGAACATTCGCAAAAAACTACGCAAAGATAAACAAAATCCCGCAAAACTCTTGATAAAACGCGAACGATGTGCTATAATATAGAAAGAAAACTGTTTTTCATGCCTCGGGCGTGAAAAAGTATTATAAGGAGGTCTTGCATGGGAAAAATTATCTCTTTTGCGAACCAGAAGGGCGGCGTGGGAAAGACCACTTCGGCTGTCAATGTGGCGGCGTCGCTGGGTATTTTGGGCTATCGCACCTTGCTTGTTGACCTCGATCCGCAGGGAAATACCACTTCGGGTGTCGGCGTAGCCAAAAAGGGCTTGCCGAGAACCATCAAAGAGGTGCTTTTGGACGATATTCCAACCATGGATGCGGTGATGGAGACGCATTACGAGAATCTGTGGCTCCTTCCGGCACACATTTCACTTGCCGGTGTGGAATTTGACCTGTTTGACGAGGAAGACAGCGAATATATTCTGAAAAAGAAGCTGGACGAGCTTCGCCCCGAGTTTGATTACATTATTTTGGACTGCCCGCCCTCGTTGGGCATGCTCACCATCAACGCGCTGGCGGCGAGCGACGGCGTTGTGGTGCCGATGCAGTGCGAGTTCTACGCGCTGGAGGGCTTGTCTCAGCTGATGATCACCATCAGCCGCATCCGTCAGCTGTATAACAAGGACTTGACGGTGACGGGTATTCTGATCACCATGAACAACAACCGTCTGCTGCTTTCCACGCAGGTCACCCGCGAGCTGAAGAAGCACTACGACGATAAGCTGTTCCACACGCAGATCTCCCGCAACGTCAAGTTGTCGGAGGCGCCCGGCTTCGGTATGCCTGTCTATTATCATGACAAGCGTTCCAAGGGTGCGGTGGAGTATCTTTCCGTTGCGCGCGAGCTGACGGATCGCATCTGACGAGGAGGTAGCGTATGGCAAAGAAACAAAGCGGTCTCGGACGGGATCTCTACTCCTTGTTCGATGACAATATGGTAGGCGACTCCAAGAAAAGCGCGGCAGAAATGCTGCGGATCGCCGACGTGGAACCGAGAGGCGACCAGCCCAGAAAGACCTTTGAGAGAGAGTCTCTGGAGCAGCTGGCAGACTCAATCGGTGCGTACGGCGTGCTTCAGCCCATTATCGTGCGTCCCAGTGCCGCATTGGCGGGTACGTATGAGATCATTGCGGGCGAAAGACGCTGGCGCGCGGCAAAAATGGCGGGTCTCAGTGAGATCCCCGCGGTGGTGCTGGACAGCGATGAGCTGAAGGCGGCGCAGGTCGCTCTGATCGAAAACGTACAGCGTGAGGACCTGAATCCCATTGAAGAAGCGGCAGGCTATCGCATGCTGATCGATCGGTTTGGGCTGAGCCAGGAGCAGGTCGCGGCGCAGGTCGGCAAGAGCCGTCCCGCGGTCGCCAATATGCTCCGTTTGCTGGATCTTCCCGAGGAAGTGCTTGAAATGGTACGCACCGGAGAGCTGACGCAGGGGCACGCCCGCGCACTGTTGGGCCTGGATCGGGAGGAGGACGTTCCTTCTCTGGCAGCTCGGATTGTGGAAAAACAGCTGTCCGTCCGTGATACCGAGGCGGCGGTGAAGCGTTTGAACGCTTTGGCGGCGCGGGAGGAAGAGGACGAACTGCCCGATGCCGAGGAAAAGGACGCGGCAGGTCAGCGCAGGATCTATATGCGCGAGCTGGAGCACCGTGTGACCGAGAATCTGGGCAGACGGGCGAAGATCACCGCGACACCGCGGAAAAAGGTGCTTGAGATCGCGTACAGTGACGACGAGGACCTGGAGGCATTGCTGAAGACCATCTGCGGCAATGGCATTTTTGAAGAAGTATAACTGTTTTTGATATACCAAACAAAGAAAGAAGGAAAAAAAATGTTGGACATCAGATATATCAAGGAAAAGCCGGATGAGGTCATTGCCCGCCTGGCAAAGAAGGGCAAGGATGCCAAGGAAGAGATCGGCAAGATCCTGGAGCTGGACGCCAAGCGCCGTGCGCTGATCGGCGAGACCGAGTCGCTCAAGGCAGAGCAGAATAAGCTCTCCAAGCTGGTCCCCCAGTATAAGAAGGAGGGCAAGGACCCCGCGGAGATCTTCGCGCAGGTCAAGGCAAGCAAGGAACGCACCGCGCAGATCGACAAGGAGCTGAAGGAAGTGGAAACGCAGTTCACCTCCTTTATGCTGGGTCTGCCCAATCTGCCCGACGAGGATCTGAAGGCGGGCGGCAAGGAAAACAACGAGCCGTTGTATTATCACGGCGAACCCCGCGCTTTTGACTTTGAGCCTAAGAATCACGTGGATCTCTGCACCGATCTGGGGCTGATCGACTACACCCGCGGCACCAAGCTGTCCGGCGCGGGCTTCTGGATCTACCGCGGCATGGGCGCGAGACTGGAATGGGCACTGCTGAACTACTTTGTGGAGACCCATCTGGGCAACGGCTACGAGCTGGTGCTCGTTCCCCATATGCTGGGCTACGAGTGCGGCCTGACCGCCGGTCAGTTCCCCAAGTTCCAGGACGATGTGTATTGGCTGGAGACTGCCGAGGATGAGCGCCGCCGCTTCATGCTCCCCACCGCCGAGACCGCGCTGGTTTCGCTGCACCGCGATGAGATCCTGACCGAGGCAGATCTGCCCCGCAAGTATATCTCCTACACGCCTTGCTTCCGCCGTGAGGCAGGCTCCTACCGTGCCGACGAGCGCGGCATGGTGCGCGGACATCAGTTCAATAAGGTAGAAATGGTACAGTACACGCTGCCCGAGGCATCGGACGACGCGTTTGCCGAGCTGGTTGCCAATGCCGAGAATCTGGTGAAGGGTCTGGGTTTCCACTTCCGTACCGTCAAGCTGGCGGCAGAGGACTGCTCCGCCTCGATGGCTCGCACCTACGACATCGAGATCCAGATCCCTTCGATGAACGGCTATAAGGAGGTCTCCTCCGTATCCAACGCCCGCGACTATCAGGCGCGCCGCGGCAATATGCGTGTTCGCCGTGCCGACGGTAAGATGGAATTCGTTCACACGCTGAACGGCTCCGGTCTGGCAACCTCCCGTATTCTGCCCGCGCTGGTCGAGCAGGGACAGCTGGCAGACGGCTCCATCGTCGTTCCCGAGGTGCTGCGCAAGTTCGTCGGTACCGATATTATCCGTAAGTAAATCCGTTTTCAAGCACTGCGGGACCCCCTCCCGCAGTGTTTGATCCATATATCCATATGTAAAAAAGGAGGTTTTTGTATTGGGAAACGGAATATTTCGTATGTTGACCGCTGCCGGACTCTCCGACACCTCCGAGATGCCCCTTTGGAAAGAGCTTTGGCAGTATTTTCAAGAACATTATCTTAATTTCGATCTGAGTCAGTATGAAAACTTGGGGCTTGGCGGAGGCGGACGTATGTTCAGCATTCCCCAGATGATCTCCATGATGCTGGTCGGCGTTCTGATCGCCGCCTTTGCTACGCTTTTCAATAAGCGTGTGCTGGGTGATTTCGTCCGTGTCATGTTGCAGCATGAATGTCATTCGGTGGAAAAAGCGAAAACGCTGGAGGAATTGGGATACTTGAAAAATTCCACGATCCGCGGCGCACTTCGCCGCAACGCTTCTCTTCGCCGTGTCGTCCATTGCGTGGAGGAGGAAAATTTTTCCAGCGAAGTGGCGGCACAGCGTGAGGTATACGAGGCGCGGCGCGCGCAGGATCCCTCACTGCCCGCGTTTGTGGAGCCGACGTATAAGATGGATGTGAACACCGCCCATTATTACATTGCCGAGAAGGACAAGTATATGGCGGATATCAAATTCGAGAAAAAGGGCACCAACCTGTTCTCGCTGGGTATCGTCATTGTCTGCTGTGTGGCGCTTTTGTTCGTCGCGCTCTTCCTGTTGCCTGATATTTTCCAATATATGGATAATTTCGTGGGCATGTTCAAGGAGCTGGGCTCCGGAAAAGTATTGAGTTGATCCCATCACGAGCCGCTGTGAAGCGTATCTTCACGGTGGCTCGTTTCACGTCTGTCGGCGCGGCGGATGCCGTTTTTTCTTCCTTTATTATATATAAGCGTTAAAACCGAAAAAAATTCACATTTTCGCCATGCCTGTTTCAAAAATATATGGTATCCTGTAGCCACCGAACAAGAAAGGAGGACTGTTTTGTGTTACGTATCGCCATCTGCGACGACACCTCGCTGTACGCGGGCGAGCTGGCGGCGCAGCTTTATGAGATCGCCGAGGAAATGTGCCTGTCGGTTACGGTGGACACCTACCGCAGCTATGGGGCGCTGGGCGAGGCGCATGAGAGCCGCCCCTTTGACGTGATCTTTCTGGAGATCGCCCTGAGCGACGGTGACGGCGTGGAGTTTGCCGGCATGCTTCGCGCGCAGGACATCCACACCGATCTGGTCTTCTATTCCTCCACGGCGGTGCGCGCCCACGAGGCGTACAGTGTGTTTCCCACCGGGTATCTGCTCAAGCCGCCGCAAAAGAGAAAGGTGCGACAGGTGCTGGAGTTCATCGCCGCCCGCCGCGGGCAGGAAAAGGTACTGCTGCTCCGCACACCGCAGGGCGGAAGGGCGGCGATCCCGCTGAGCCGGATCCTTTACGTGGAGGTGATGGGCAATGAATTGCGGGTGCGCACCGAACAAGACACGGTGATCTGCCTCGGCGCGCTGACCGATGCCTTTGCCGACGTGTCGCAGAAGCAGTTTTACCGCTGCCATCGGAGCTATATCGTCAATATGCAGTGCGTCCGCTCTCTGCACCGGTATTATTTTCTGATGAATAACGGGGAAGAGGTCACCGTGGCGAAAAACCGTTATGCGCAGGCGAAAGAAATTTTGAACGATTTTCTAATATTTGAACACAAAAATGAATAAATTGTGCCGAAATTCCGCCGAATTTGAACATTCTTTGAACAAGAAAAGAACAATTCGTGGATTTCACCAATTTATACGGTACGGGTTGTTAATTTGTTGCCTGTTCATCGATTATATGACCCGTTCGTCATAAACTAATGCAATTTCCCCCAAAGTAGTGTAAAATATGGGTACAAATCTTTTTAGGAGGCAAAAAAATGCTGAAAAACAAGTTTGGCATCACCAAGATCCTTGTACTGGCACTCTCCGTGCTGATGCTCGTATCTCTGGTTGCATGCAACAAGACTGAAGGCGTAACCGATGAGGCAATGCAGAATGCCATCAAGGATGCGCTGGACAAAGCAGCTTCCGAGCAGGCCGAGAAGGACGCTTCCCTCAAGGCTGAGCAGGATGCACTGCAGTCCGCTCTGGTTGACGCTCAGGCTAAGGCTGACCAGGCACAGAAGGATGCAGACAAGGCTAAGGAAGATGCTGATCAGGCGAAGAAAGACGCCGATGCAGCAAAGGATGCGGCTACCGCAACCACCACTACCAAGGCTACCACTACCACCACCACCAAGGCTACTACCACCACCGCAGTTGTTAAGGAAGATATCTCCGCTCAGGTTGCTGAGTACTCCAAGCTGAAGACCGAGTACACCTACACCAACGAGAGCATGTATCTTGCTAAGAACTACGCTGAGCTGGTTGCTGTTTTCGACAAGGCAGGCGTTGAGCTGAACAACGCTATGACCGTTAAGGATGCTCAGGATATCCTGGCTGCTCTGAAGGTTGACGTTGCTGCTGTTGAAAGCATCAAGACCCGCGCTGCTACTCTCGGCACTCAGATTTCTGCACTGGGTGACATCGAGTCCGAAGTCTTCACCACCGCTGCCGCTAAGGTTGAGGCTGTGAAGAAGGCTTACGAACAGCTGAACAAGGACTACAAGGACAACAAGAACCTCTCCGATAAGAACCTGACCAAGTACGGCGCTAACATCGCTGACCTGAACAAGGCTATCGCTAAGGTTGCTGTTCTGAAGGCTTACATCGCTGAGTCCCTGCAGGCTGACATGATCGCTCTCTACAACGCTCACGAGATCGACTTTGACGAAGAGGGCGACGATCTGAACGCTACCAACAAGGCTCTCATCAAGGACGCTTACTACAAGTATCGCGTTCTGTCCGTTGTCAACGGTGGCGACGTTTCCGCTGCTGACGTTGCAATCGACTGGGAGATCAAGCTGGACGCTGAGACCGGCAAGAAGGTAGTTGCTGACGCAGCTGCTGAGTTCCCGCTCGGCGGTACTTACGGCGAGCGCGGCGAGAAGTATCTGTACGATACCAAGAAGCCCGTTGCTTACTTCACCGCTGACCAGTTCATCGAAGTATACGCTTACGTATACCTGAACGATCTGCTGAACGCTACCAAGACCACCGTTCTGGGTGCTGTTGAGACCGCTCTGGCAGAGGCTAACTACGCTAACCTGATCCCCGCTGTCAAGACTGCTGCTTTCGCTGCAACCTATGATGACGTTGAGGATGCTTATGAGGCTATCTACGACAAGCTCGAGGCTGATTTCGAGGCTCTGACCTTCGTTGGCGACTACAAGGGTAACGCTACCATTGAGACCGCTCAGAAGGACGTTAAGATCATGGCTGTAAAGGCTTACATCGAAGCTATCTCTGCTTTCGTTGAGGCTTCCAAGGCTGTTGCTATCGAGAACCAGACCGAGGCTACTGAGGACGCTATCGACGAGCTGAACGATGACATCGACGATGTTAAGGATCAGATCGCTGACGTTGAGGACAACGCTGCTAAGCTCGAGAGACTGAATGCTAAGGTTGCTTCCCTCCAGGAAGACATCGCTCAGGCTCAGGCTGATCTCGAGGCATTCAAGGCAAACGTTAACGCTGCTGCTATGCTGACCTATGATCAGCTGCAGAGCAAGGAAGTTGCTAAGTCTGACGACTACAAGAACATCTCCGTTGACCTGTCCAAGCTGGACGTTGCTAAGATCACCGCTTACGTAAAGGCAGTTGCTAAGGACGTTGTTGATGACAACTTCAAGGCAGTTGTTAAGGAAGACACCGGCCTGACTCAGGAAGGCGATCTCCGCGACATGATCCTCCTGGCTGTTGAAGACCTCGAGGCTCTCCGTGTAAGAGTTAACCCCGCTATCGACCTGACCGCTGACGGTGAGGATGAGCAGGCTGACTCCGATATCTTCTGGGCATTCAAGGGTGGCGTTTCCACCTCCTACGATCCTTACTCCTTCAAGAACATCGCTAAGTTCGAAGCTATCGTTGCTGAGATCGATGCAGCTCTGGAAGCTATCAAGGCTACCACCGCTGAGAACTATGAGGATATCGAGAAGGTTCTGATCTACAAGGAGCAGAAGGATTCCAAGAAGAAGGACTATGGCTTCAGCAAGAAGGAACTGTACTTCGTAAACGAGGCTGCTAAGACCTATGCTGAGGAGCAGGCTGAAAAGGCTAACATGACCATCGCTGCTTGGGCTCTGGCTAACGCAGAGGGCAAGTCCGACATGTTCACCGCTACCGCTAACGATTACCCCGTAGCTACCTTCAACTACACCGCTGCTATGCAGGCTACCGAGGCTGTATACGACAAGTACGTTGCAACCTTCAAGTCTGTTCACTCTCAGATCGCCGGCCTGGAGAACTGGGATATCACCAAGACCACTGAGCTGATCACCAAGGACGCTGAGTTCGTGGCTATCAAGAAGACCGTTAACAGCACTCTGGCTGCTAGCATGGACGCTGTTGCTAAGGTTTACACCGATAAGATCGCTAAGCTGGACGATGACACCATCGCATACGCTGATGTTAACCTGAACGCTGTTAAGGCTGACTCCGTATTCACTCTCGCTAAGTTCGAGAACGAGTGGACCTGCAACGTTGATGTTGATTCCATCGGCAACGCTGATGCTTACTCCATCACCGATAAGGCTGCATTCAAGGACGCTGTTCTGAACAACCACAAGGATGGCACCGCTGCTGATATCGTTGCTGCATTCGAGACTGCATTCTGGGCTGACGCTGACCAGACCACCTCTAATGTAACCAAGCTCGAGGACCACAAGATCGCTGCTGTCAAGGCTATCACCGACAAGGTTGCTGAGTACAAGAACGTTTACGTTCTGGAGACCGATGACGGCGCTAACAAGGGTAAGTACAAGGTTACCGTAAACGGTATCTACGCATACGACAATGCTTCCGAGTATGTTGTTGCTAAGTCCGCTAACGCTAACACCTACGAGGCTCAGCTCGATACTCTGCTTGCAGACGCTATCGCTGCTATCAACGGCATCACTCTGAACGAGACTGCTGACGTTCAGATCAAGGACCATCTGGGTAACGAGATCTACAAGTTCGCTAAGAACTCTCCCAATCTGACCAACGCTAAGAAGGCTGTTGATGCTTACGTTATCGACCTGCTCGGTTACGAGGCTGCTAAGACCCTGGGTTACGCTTCCTCCAACGACGGCATCTACACCTCCACCGTTTGGGAAGGCTATGCAAACGCTGATTCCGACATCTTTGTTGCATACAAGGCTCTGTTCGTTACCAGTTACGCAACTCTGACTCTGACCAAGAAGTAATTCTTGACAGATCAGTGAAAACTGCATTGAATAAATGATAGTTTATCCCCCTCCGGGTCTCCCGGAGGGGGTTTTTTGTGCGGTCACTGTGGATTTGTTAAATGAGGAGCTGTTTGTTTTGAAAATGCAGGCCGCGCTTGCAAATTGGGGTTTGTCGGGGTGGAGGTATCGTGGCGCGGACGAAGGCAGGGCTTTGCCCTGCACCCACAAGGGAACCCTTTTTTGAAGGGTTCCCTTGACCCTCCTAAAATCTTTATGGCATGGGTATGAGGCGAGATGTTTATCTTGCTCTCGCCGTGGAGGGGTTCGGGCGGGGCGGTTATGAGCGTATAGACGGATGCCAACCTGTCATGGTTCGAGCGGGCAAACTTCGTTCGCGTCAGGCACCTCCGAGACCCTGCCGCTTCGGCTGCCGTGGCGCTCGGCGCTCGAAATGGGGTTATTTAGTGTACGATACGAGGCTGTTGTATTCAAATTTGTCGGCAAGCTTTACAGACGAAGCGATAACGGTTTGGACAGATCGAGGATAACAGTCCCGTGTCACACACTAAACAGCCCCATTT
>JAFTMG010000132.1 GCA_017452525.1 Clostridia bacterium | reverse complement strand
GCGGCAGGGTCTCGGAGGTGCCTGACGCGAACGAAGTTTGCCCGCTTAAGCCATGACAGGTTGGCATCCGTCAACCTGCTCATAATCGCCCCGCCCGACCCATTCCATGGCGAGAACAAAGTGAACATCCCGCCCCATACCCATAGTGTGAAAGCTTTTGAGAGAGTCCATAGGGAACTTTTCTCGAAAAGTTCCCTTTGGCGGAGTCAAGGGGCAGAGCCCCTTGCTTTATCCGCGCCCCGATACCTCCACCCCAACAACCCCCAATTTGAAGTTTTTCGACAGATTGAGGCTGAGTACCGGAATCGGTAGCTCAGCCTCTTTTTGCCGCTGTCAGCGTGGCGTATCAAAGCATTTTATGCCGTTTGGCGGCGCGTGCCGTGGGCGCGGATCTTCCCGTTACTTCAGCGTGTTGACGTGGTCGGCAAAGCGAACGAACGCCGCCTGACCTGCCTCGGTGCGGGCATAGACACCGGCGTCCTCCAGAACGCGAACGAAGGTCTTGCCGATCTCGGCATTCAGCATTTCGTGAACGTTCTCCTCGGTGACGGTGTAATTGCCGATGAAGCTCTCGACCCAATCGGCGTGCTTGGCGGTCATCTCGTCGGCGCGCAGATCAGCACCTGCCAGCAGAGCCGCTGCCAGCTGCTCCATCTCGCCCAACAGTCGGGCGGGAAGCACGGCAAGACCCATGACCTCGATCAGACCGATGTTCTCCTTCTTGATGTTGTGCTTGTCGGCATGGGGGTGGTAAACGCCCAGGGGGTGCTCCTCTGTGGTGATGTTGTTGCGCAGGACCAGATCCAGCTCGTAGAGCTTGCCGGACATGCGGGCGATGGGGGTGACGGTGTTGTGAGGCTCCCCGTCGGTCTCGGCAAAGATGAAGGCGTCGGCGTCGGTATAGCCTCTCCACGCCAGCTGAATGCGGTCGGCAAGCTCGACCAGCGCCGCACGGTCGGCAGAGCGCAGACGGATGGTGGACATGGGCCAGCGAACGATGCCTGCCTCTACGGAGTCAAAGCCGTTGAAGTGCAGCTTGCGCTCGATGGGAGCCTTCGCCATCGCGAAGGTGTAGCGTCCTCCCTGCATGTGGTCGTGGGAAAGGATGGAGCCTCCCACGATGGGCAGGTCGGCGTTGGAGCCGAGGAAGTAGTGGGGGAAGCTGTCCAGAAAATCCAACTGCTTCTCAAAGGTGGAGCGGTCGATCTTCATGGGCGTATGCTCGGAATTGAGCAGGATGCAATGCTCATTGTAATACACGTAGGGGGAATACTGGAAGAACCAATCCTGACCGCCCATGCGCACGGGGATCTGACGGAGATTCTGGCGGGCGGGCTTATTCAGATTTCCCGCATAGCCCTCGCACTCGTGGCAGAGCAGGCACTTGGGGTAGCCGCTCTGGGGCAGCAGCTTGGCGGCGGCAATGGCGCGGGGGTCCTTCTCGGGCTTGGAGAGGTTGATGGTGATATCGATCTCGCCGTAAACAGAGGGAACGGTCCATTTGCGGTCGCGTGCGATGCGGTAGGTGCGGATATAGTCGCAGTCGCGGCAGAGCTTGTAGAACCAATCGGTTGCCGCTTCGGGCTCGGCGGCAAGCTCACGGAATTGGCGGATCACCTGAGAGGGGCGGGGGGTGAGAACACCCATCAGCTTGGTATCAAACAGGTCGCGGGCAACGATGCTGTCGCCCTCGATCAAGCCGATCTCGCCGGCGTGATTGCAAAGCTCCGCAAGCAGCTTTTCCAGCGGGGCATCCAGAGCGGGAGCGGTGGGGTCAAAATCGGTGCAGCCGAGAGCCTCGAGCAGACCGTTGGTGGCATAAGCAACGTCAGCCTCTTCGATCAGCCCGCAGTTGACTGCGTAGCGGACGAGACCGAGAATAGCGGAATCGGGACGGTTCATAATCTTCCTCCGGATCATTCAAAACTTTACGAAGATATGATAACATTCAAATGAAAAAAAGTCAAGGACATTCCGCTCGAATTGTTCTTTTTTTCATGCGGGGAGGCGGGGCGGTCCACGGGACGAAAAAAACTCTTGCGCGGAAAAGCACGGTGTGCTATAATGAAAGAAAAAGCGACGGAAAGGAGCTTGACCGATATGATCATACCGATCGTCAAAAGATACGAAGAGAGAGCAGGGGTGTGCGCCGTCCCTCAAACGGTCCGCTGTGCCTATGACGGGGAGCTCGGCAGACTGGGCGCCGAGGCGCTGATCTCCCTGTTGGCGCGGGGCGAGCTTGCGGCGGAGGACGCCTTTGTGCGATTTTCCTATGACGGCACGCTGGAGGAGAGAGACGAGATCTACCGCCTGCGGGTGAGTGCGCAGGGGATCCATATCGGATACCGCGACGCGCGTGGGGCTGTGAACGGTGCCATGTCGGCGGTCCTGCTGCTTTGTAAGGCGGAGCTTGCCTGCTGTGAGATCGTGGACTACCCCGCCTGCGGCTACCGCTCTTTTTTGCTGGATATGGCACGCGGTCTTCCCACGGAGGAGGAGATCAAAAGCGCCATCCGCTATATGGCGCTCGCCAAATACAACCGCCTGCACCTGCATCTGATGGACGATCAGGGTCCTTGCTTCCTCTCCGAGGCGGTTCCCGAATACCGCTTCATCGGCAAGGGGGGGCAATGCAGCACGGATTTTTTGCGGGAGCTGGATGCGCTCTGCCAAAGCTACGCCATCGAGATCGTTCCCGAGATCGAGATCCCCGCGCATGCGACGGCGTTGTGCGAGGCGCACCCCGAATTCAAATGTAAGGTAGAGAACGCCCATTCATGGGCGATCTGCCCCGGCAACGAGGATATCTGGCCCTTCTTCGACGCCCTTGTGGGTGAGATCGCCGGGATCTTTCCGCGAAGCGAGTATATCCATGTCGGCTCGGACGAGCTGGAGTTCCGCGATCTGAAACAGCCCCGCTATTGCCATTGGGCAGACTGTCCCCGCTGTGCCGCACTGCGCGCGCGGGAGGGGCTGGCGGACAGACAGGCAGAGTTTTACTACGTGATGGAGCGGATCCACGGCATCGTCAAGTCCTACGGTAAAAAGATGATGATGTGGAACGATCAGATCGACGTGTCCGGGGACGTACCGCTGAGCCGCGATATTCTGATCGAATTCTGGCGCGTGGCGGGCAAGGGCAGGGGGCCGCATGAGGGATGCAGCTTTGAGAAGCTTCTGGAAAAAGGCTTCCGCGTCGTCAACGCCGCCTATCCTTACACCTATTTCGACATAGAAAGCTATATGTCCGTCGAAAAGCTGAAAACGTGGACGCCGTATACCAAGCCCGACCGATCCCCCCAATACAACGACCGTGTGATCGGCGGCGAGAGCTGTGCGTGGGAGTTTGGAAACGGTGAGGAATATCCTTTTTACAGCTACGTCACACCGCCCGTGCTTGCCATGTTCGGCGATAAGCTTTGGGATCTGAGCGAGCGGGAGTACGGCGAGGCGTATCGGGAGGCGCTGGCGGAGTTTGTCTTCGGCACGGCGGAGCTTGAGGACGTGTTCACCTGTGTCGGCGCCCTCATCCCGCCGAGAAAGGGCGGTCCCGCCGCGTATGTCGCCCCCGCGACGCTGCCGGAAGGACTTTTGGAGCGTTGTATCCAACGGCTGGAGGAGAAGGGCGCGAGCCGAAGCCTTGCGGCGAGACGCGGCTATGCGGGGTATCTTGCAGGAATGCTTCGCCGTGACTGATCTGTGGAAAAGTATGGGCGGGAGCTCACTGTCGGATATTGCAGTGCAACCCTCGGACGGTCAGAGCTGCAGAAGTGGTTTGAAAGTGGCAGCCCTCAAGCGTATTGACTTTTTGCGGGATCCGTGTTATAATAAAGAACTGAAATTTTACAGGAGGCATTTATCATGCGTTTTAAGAGAATCATGGCATGGATGCTGTGCGGCTTGATGCTTCTCTCCGCCATCGCTTGCGGCAAGTCCGGCGAGCAGACTGAGAGCACCACCACCGCGGCACAGAACGATGTAACTACTGCTCCCGCAGGGGGCGACGAGACCGACGCTCCCGAGGAGACCGGTCCCGTACTGGATGAGTGGGGACGCGAGGTCATTGAGGATGACGTTCCCGAGGATCTCAACTTCAACGGTGCAACGTTGAATATCCTTGCGCGCTCCGACGCCAAGAACCGCTGGCGTGTCGACTTCTATGCACCCGAGATCAACGGAGACGTTCTGAATGACGCTGTCTACAACCGTAACGCGCTGATCTCTGACCGTTTGAATATCTCGTTCTCTGTACGCGAGGAAGACGGCAGATACGATGTATTTACCTCTTATGCCAATATCATTACCGCCGCATATCAGTCCGGTAGCCATGAATTTGATCTGGTCGGCTCCTATTCGCTGTATGGCGCACAGTATGCTACGCAAGGTTATTTCTATAATGTGCTGGATCTGCATCAGGATCACCACCTCAATCTCGATCAGATCTGGTGGAACCAATCTCTCCGTGAGGATCTGACCATTGCAGACCGTCTTTACATGCTGGTGGGTGACATGAACACCACCACCCTGACCCGTATGATGGCCATTTTCTTCAATCAGAAGACGGTTTCCGAGGTCTACAAGGATCTTGATCTGTATCAGGTCGTCAACGACGGTAAGTGGACCATGGATTATCTCGCCGAGCTGATCAATGAGGGCTGGCAGGATCTCAACGGTAACGGCACCGCCGATGATACCGACTTTTACGGTCTGGTCACCGTTGCCCCCTCCGAGGCGTATGACTCCGTTTGCGCCGGTATGGAGATCGAGATGATGGAGCGTGACGACAAGGGCGAATGGATCTTCACCGGCAATACCGAGCTGCTGGTCGACAAGGTACAAAAGGCGGTCAACCTTTATCATGCGGGCAATAACGCAACGCGCTTCTACAGCATGGATCCCTGCGTGACCAAGTTTGCCGAGGACGGTTCTCACTTCCTGCTGATCACGCTTGATAAAGCAATGGAAGATATTCTTGGTAATATGAAGGCCGATTACGGCGTACTGCCCCTGCCCAAATACAACGAGGAGCAGGAAATGTACCACACCATTCCTCAGGATGCTTTCAACATGATCCATGTTATGGGCGACATTCAGGATCCCGCCATGGTATCTGCCGCTCTTGAGCTGATGTGCGCAGAGAGCTATAAGACCGTCACGCCCGAGCTTTTCAACGAGGTGCTGAAGTACCGCTACATGCGTGACGATGCTTCCGGTCAGATGCTGGATCACCTGCGCGCAGGTCTGCGTATGGATTTTGCGACCATCAA
Organism: Clostridia bacterium; assembly: GCA_017452525.1. Classification (GTDB taxonomy): domain Bacteria; phylum Bacillota; class Clostridia; order Oscillospirales; family CAG-272; genus RGIG3947. The sequence continues at coordinate 29,013 of JAFTMG010000132.1, read as the reverse complement.
CACCCGTAGCTTGGCAGGTGCGGGACAGTGGTTCCGTAATCAGGTCAACGGCAGCAAGGCAAGCGCTGCAAACGGTGCCGCATCCAGCCTGAAGGCGCAGACCCGAGTTTGGGAAAACGCATTGAAGAAGCTGGTCGACTCTTATGAAAAACTGAGCTGATCGGTCTCGTACCAAATATCGTATCCAATAAGGATCGCCCCCGCGAGGTTCTCGCGGGGGCGATCTTCATGTGTTCGGCGGGGTTCAGCCGTCCCATGAGACGGTCAGTTTTTGCGGGATGCAGTTATAGCTGTAATGGGAGGTGTCGGGATGGGTGGCGAGAGAGCTCAGATATTCGCCGTAGTATTGCAATCCGTCGCTGTCGTAAACGGCGAGGCAGAAGTTACAGGTCTCCATGGTGCGGTATTGGCTCTCGGGCAGAACGTCTGCCATGATCAGCCGTTCTCCGTCAAAATCCATGGCGGCGAAGGTGTTGATGTGGGCGAAGGACTCATCTGTCGCGCTCGGCTGATCGGCGGTCAGCACGTGGGTATAGACACCTTGACCGTCCAACGAGAAGAGCGAGAAAGAAACACCGTGAAAGGCGATCACGAAATCCTCTTGGTGATTGAGAGAGGCAAAGCCGCCGTCCGACAGACGGAATCGGTGTTGCTCCGTCATGGTGGCGAGATCGAGGACCAGCAGATAGAGCCCGGTGCCGTCCTCGGTCACCAGCAAAAGCTTGGTCCCCGTGGGGTCTACCTCCATGGATTGCACCTGCACGCGCTCCTCCAGCGGATAGACCGTTGTCAGCGAATCGGCGTCCACGCCGGTCTGAAAGCCCGGATGGAAGATGGTGGCGGTTCCGCTGGTGTTCGTTTCGTCGCGGACGTCGGTGTAACGGAAGCGGTAAATGCCGTAGCCGCCGGGGATGAGGCTCGTGTCCACGTAGCCGTCCCCAACGCGGTTGTTGATGGTGAAATAGCAGGCGTCGGCAGTGTATGCCGCGTTGGTGTAGAGGGAATAATGCTCACCGTCCTTCACGGCGGCGTGTGAGCCGATGCCGATCTCCTGCCCACTCTCACTTTTGGTTACCGAGATCTCAATGGGGGAGAGGGAGTCAGGGATGGGAATGCGGAAAAACTCGCTGAATTTGTCCCAGACCGTGCGCTGGTTGATGAAGTCATCTTCTGCCAGATCCTCGTAATCGATGCCGTGCCACAGGGTACCGGGCAGGTCGATGTCCATGCGGATCGGATAATAGTCGTAGAGGTCCTGCAGGCGGACAGTCTTGGTCCCCTTGGTGCCGGGGGCGGTGGCATCGTAAAGCTCACGGTAGGCGCGCTCGAGCCCCGTACACTCCTCAAGGGGCTTTTTAAGGTCGTAGCCGTAGCGGATGTGGTCGTAAAGCCGGATCCCGTGGTGGGAGACGTTTCGTTCAAAGGTCAGCTCCCGCATTGAAAACCCGTATTCGGAGGACGCCTTGCCGCCGACGGGGTAGACGGTGTTCCAGAGCAGATGGGAGTCGAGATGCGCCGTTTGCGTCACGGTGGCGCCTGCCGCGGCGGCGGGGTCTCCGTAAAGCGCCTGCTCGGTGACGGTGACCCGATCCTTCTCCTCTGACACCTTGGCACCGATCATGCAGAGGGCAACGGCGGCGAGGATCAGAAGGGCAAGTAGAAGCGCGAGAAGCTTTTTCATAGGCGATCCTCCTCGGACATATCCTCCAGCACCCGCAGAACGCGGTCGTTGCGGTAATGGTAGGTCTCCTTGATATACGCCGTCAGCGACTTGCCCTCCTCCTCCAGCTGTTCCGCCGTCACGTCTCCCACGATCTTGCCGTGGCGAATGAGAACGGCGCGGCCGATGAAGTCCGAGACCTCCTCAATGAGGTGAGTGGAGAGCAGAACGGTCTCGTGGGGCTCGAGGATCCCCAGAAGGACCTTGTAGAAATCCTCGCGGTTGAAGATGTCGTTGCCTGCGAAGGGCTCATCCATCAGAATATAGTCTGCCCCTTGACAGAGGGCAAGAATGACCTCAAACTGATTTTTCTGACCCGTGGAGAAGCTGCGGAGCGGCTTGTGGGCGGGGAGCTCGAAAAAGTCCATCAGCACGCGGAAGCGCTTGTCGGAGAAGCGGGGAAAATGCTCACGGTAGAAATCGCGGTGTGCCGCCGCCGTGAGATTGGGGAAAAAGGAATGCTCACTGGTGGCAAAGGAGAGGCGGGAGATATTTTTGGGCGTGATGGGCGCGCCGTCCAGTGTGATCTGCCCGTGGTAGGGATGAAAGCCGAGAATGGATTTCATCAGCGTGGTCTTCCCCGCGCCGTTGGCGCCGAAGAGTCCCACGATCTGACCCTGCGGGAGGGTCAGGGAGACGTCGTCCAGGGCACGCTGTGTGCCAAAGGATTTGATCAGATGGGTGATTTCAAGCATCAGGGTAACCTCCATAGCTGTTGCCATACCTGCGGCGGCAAGCACTCCTTGGGGGTTGCCAGCAGGTAGAGAACGAAGTAAAGAAAGCGGATCAGCACCGCCAGCAGGACGGTGGCGAGAATGGCGGCGAGGGGCAGGGCAAGGGCGCGGAGATGGAGCTCCCACGGGTTTGGCAGGCGCTTCATCAGATAGATGCTCTTACTGCCCTGACGGTAATAGAAATAGTGGTAGAGGATCATGCCCGTCATGGCGAGGGCAACGACGGCAAATCCCCAAAGGGTACGGTGGATCAGCTCGGTGAAATCGGCGATCTGCGCCTCTTCGATGAGGACCCGTTTGCCGCCGATGAAGTCGAACAGAGACATCCGCGCTGTGTGGTAGTTGGCGAGAAAGCCGAAGCTGAGGAGAAGGGCACAGAGATTGCCAAGCAGCAGGAAGGAAAGCTCTCCCCGCAGAGGTATCCCGGGCGGGGTGCATTTTTTGAGCCATTTACGCATGTTCTTCCGCCTCCTCCCCTCCCTCGCCGTCCCCGCGGACAAGGGCGAAGGAGACCCATTCACACACGACCATCAGACAGATGCAGGCGGCGATCGCCGTATGCCCAAACTCTCCGATCCCGCGCTCAAAGACGAGCAGGGTGGCGGGGACGAGGGCAATGATGGAGCCGCTGTATCTTCTCTCCCGTTGCTTGCAGGGAAAGAGGGCGGCGGCAAGCCCCAGAGAGAACAGGAGCAGCAGATTGCGGATCCATAGGGCAAGATCGGCAAGGGGGAGCAGGGCGTGAAGCAGCTCGCTGCGGTAGAAGGCAAGAAAGACCGTCTGATTGCTGACCAGCTCTGCGGGCACGGCGGCTGTGTACCAAAGGCAAAGCCCGTAGGAGATCAGCGTTTGCGCGGCGGCAAGAAGCAGATAGATCAGAATATTGTATACCGTCTGCCAGAGAAAGACGGTGTTTTCGCTCACCGAGAGGCGGCGGAGGGTGTAGCCGGTGTGCGCGCCGAACTCACATCCGGGCAGGCAAAGAAAAAGGGTGATCAGCAGAAACGCCGCGGCAAACCAGACGTTGACGGCGGTGTAATCCAGCAGACGCTCCGGCGTGAGAAGACCGTTGCCGATATCGGCACGGTAGGCGACCAGCGCTTCGCGCAGTGCCCTGCCGAAGAAAAAGATCTCCGCGCCGCCCATGGCAAGCAGAACGGCGAGGACCCGAAGAAGCGAGCTTCGGGCGAAAAGCCCCAGTACGGACAGGTGTTGTTTCATATGGATGTTCATTCCTTTCTACTGACTTGTGTTTGGGGCGGCTTCGTTTTTCCGAATGAGCCGCCATGTCGTTTGAAAACGCTTTCAGGCTTTGATCTCATTCCCAATACGCCTCGATCAGCGAGAGCGCTTCATTTTTGGAAAGCCCCATTTGACGCAGGGAGTCGATCACGGCGCGGGCATCGTTTCGCAAAAGCTCCTCGCGGACCGCCGCCGCGCGCCCGTCGGTCAGCGTCATATAGCTTTTGGCGCCGGCGTGGGATGCCATCAGCCCCTCCTCCTCCAGGAGGACGTACGCTTTCTGAATGGTGTTGGGGTTGACGCCCAGAAGCGCGGAGAGAACGCGGCGGGAGGGGACCTCGTCTCCGTGGACGACTGTGCCTGCGGCAACGCCCCGTTTGATATGTCGCACGATCTGCAGATAGATCGGGATCCCCTCTTCGGGAGTAAAATGCTCAAATGAAATCATGGTGTGACGCACCTTTCTGTATCTTAACTGTGTTAGTTGAGTGATACGGTTCAACTGTATTATACAACAGATACAGTTGCCTGTCAAGAGGGAAAATAAAAAAAATTCCCGTTTTCCCTTGCGCGCGGGGGCGGGGTGTGATATACTATGTCCAAGCACAGGTGTTGGGTACGGCTTTTTCGGAAGCCGTTTAATAAGGAAGCAGGTGAAGATCCTGCGCGAGCCCGTCGCCGTAACGGATCCCTCGTGTTCCTCTCCCCGACCGTCGAACCGCAAGCCGACGGGTGGGCAGGTGCCATTGGCGGCATGGCCGCCGAGAAGGTGGGGAGCATGATCCGAAGCCGGAAGACTTGCCCGATGCACAAGAGCCACAGCGAGTGCCTGAGCGCGCTTTTGTCCGCCATGTGTTAAAAAAACATAAGGAGAAAAACAACATGAGAAATTTTCTGAACAGAAGATTGCTTGTATGGGTTGTTGCCACCGTATTGCTTGCGGCAATGGTACTGGGCGCGACTTCCTGTAACAGCGAAACCAAGGGCGGTGAGGAGACCACCACCGCTGCGACCGTCGGCGAAGCCGTCGGTACTGCCGTTGGCGAAGGGCAAATGAGCTTTACCTTTGAGGTCACCCATCTTGACGGCACATCTAAGGTGTTCACCGTCAAGACCGACGCCAAAACGGTAGGTGAAGCATTGGTCAACGCAGGTCTGATCGCCGGTGAGGACGGTGCGTACGGTCTGTACGTCAAGACGGTGGACGGTGAGACACTGGATTGGGATACCCATCAGAAATATTGGGCATTCTATGAAAACGGCACGATGGCAGCGAAAGGTGTAGACAGCACCGATGTCGTCGCGGGTGCCGTCTACGCCTTCCGCGCCGAATAATATGAGAACCACCGCGAAAGAGCGGCACCGCCGCGTGCGGGATATGTGCGTTTTCGCCATGCTGGGCACGGTGCTCTTTCTCTCAAAGCTGTTGATGGAGTGGGCGCCGAATATCCACTTCGTGGGGATGCTGACCATGACCTATACGCTGGTCTATCGCCGTCGGGCGCTGGTCCCTCTGACGGTATATATCCTGCTGACCGGTGTGTATGCCGGCTTCAACGTCTGGTGGGTGCCCTATCTGTATATCTGGACCGTCCTGTGGGGCATCACCATGCTGCTGCCGAAAAACATGCCGCGCCGCGTCGCGGTGCCGGTCTATATGGCGGTGTGCGGGCTTCACGGCTTTGCCTACGGTACGCTCTACGCACCCGCGCAGGCACTTTTCTTTGGCTACACGCCGGCGCAAACGCTGGCATGGATCGCCACGGGTCTGCCCTTTGACGCTTTGCACGGTCTTGGCAATCTGGCGGCAGGCGTGCTGATCGTACCGTTGCGGGATCTTCTCGTGCGGCTGGAAAAAATGTAAATCAAAAGGCGTTGCGCCAAACGTGCGCAACGCCCGATTTTTTTAACTGTAGGTCCGTTCGCTGATCTTGCGACGATCAAAGCAGTCCTGCCGAACGGCAGACAACGGCGATGAGGAAAATGCTGACGGCGGAGCCGACGCTGGTCCAGACCACGTACTGTGCCGCCAGCTGCTCGTCGTTGCCCATTTCCGACGCCATGATGGCGCTGGACGCCGCAACGGGAGAGCCGAAGAGGGCGATGAATGCCGCGTATTGGGCATTGTTCGCCTCCATCACGCCCGCACGGGTCAGCAGAAAGGCGCCAAGAACGCCGAGGCAGGGAGCCAGCACGATGCGGATGCCCGTACCGATGACGATCTGCCGCCACATCTGCCCTGTGGCACGGAAGCTGAACTGACCGCCGAGGGAGATGAGTGCCAGCGGCGTTGCCATGTTTGCCAGCCATTTGATCGCCTGATAGATCATGGGCACGTCCCGCGAGAGAGAAAAAACGGTCTCGCCGTCCGCGCGGGTGGGAAGCAGGGCGCGGATGACGAGGGCGAGAATGCCCGAAAGGACGCCGATGATCAGGGGGTTGGTGACGATCTTCTTGCCGATGGCACCGAGATCGATCCGTTTCTTTTCCGTGCCGTCGCCGCTGTCCAGAAAAACGGTCAGGGCAAAGACGGCGAGGACGTTGAAGAGAGGGATGGTGATCGCCGAGATGATGGCGGTCAGTGCGCTGCCCTGCGCGCCGCCCAGGGCGGCACCGAGGGGCAGACCGATGATGGCGAAATTGGAGCGGAAGGCACATTGCGCCACCACGCCGCGTTGACGATGGTCGGGAATGGCGAGAAGTGCCACCGCCATACCGATCCCGAAGAGGACCAGCACGCCGAGCGCCGCGTAGACGATGGCGGAGAGCTGAAAGACCTCCATGGATTCCACCGTATAAATGTTGTAAAACAAGAGAACGGGGAGTGCCACGCGGAACATCAGCTTGTTCGCCGCCTTGGCAAATTTTTCATCGAAAAAGCCGATGGCGCGGAGAAAATATCCCAAAAGGATCAAAAGCAGAATGGGTATGACCGCGTTCAGCGCAAAAAGTAATACGTCTAACATGATAGTTCCTTATGCGAAGAGATCAAGATACGCGCGGGTGCGGCGGATGGAGACGGAAAATTCCTCGTCGTGGCGCCCCTCCAGACTGAGCCGTCCCGGGTAGCCGATCTCACGCAGAGCCTGCGCCCAGAGAGCCACCGTTTCGCGGTCCTCCTCACGGGGCATGGCGCGGTCGGCGTTGGGGCGTGCCAGATGGGCGTGGATCAGCACGTCGGCGGCGTCGTGCAGGGCAGAGATGGGCTCCTCGCCGCTCCAGAAGTGGAAGAAGTCCACCAGCAGCTTGACGGCAGGGTGGTTGACACGGCGGCAGATGGCGGCACCCTCGCTCACCAGATGGATGTAATTGCACTCGCAGGCGCGCAGCGGCTCAATGGCAATGCGCATGCCGTGCTTGAGGGCAACGTCACCGCAGACGGTCAGCACACGGCAGAACTGCTCCTCGGTTTCTTCCCGTGTCATGCCCTCCGGGATGGCGCGTGCACCGCCGCTGCCAAGCACCGCTACCTCACCGCCCAGCTGAGCGGCGCGGGAAAAGGCGGTCTCGCAATAGGCGGCAATGGCGGCAAGATCCGCTTTTTCGCCGTAAAGGACCATATCCGACTTAAAAAAGCCGTTGAATGCCTCGGCGCGCATTCCCGTGCGGGCAAGCTCTTCACGGGTCTTGACAAATTCCTCCTCCGACATCAGTGCCAGCGTGGAAAAATTCATTTCAATATAGTCATAGCCTGCCTCCTTGATGTCGGACAGACGGGATAGACCTCCGCAAACTCCGAATTTCATAGTACACCTCCGAAAATACAGGTAATGGTGAAAAGGAAAGAGAGACCAAGTAAAGGACGGAACCCCCGGTTTCCCTCGTTGTTTATTCACCTTTCAAGGTCACCTTTTACTGAAAAGGGCGGGCGTACACGCCGTGTACGCCCGCTCTTTGGAAAACAAATTATTTCTTGAGCGCGATGGCGGCCTTTGCCTTTGCGACGATATTCGCGGGAGTCAGACCGTACATTTCAAGCAGCGGAGGAACCTTGCCGGAGTGACCGTACTTATCCTCAACGCCGACACGGACAACGGGAACGGGATAGTTCTCGCCGATGACTTCAGCCACAGCGGAGCCCAGACCGCCGATGATGTTGTGCTCCTCGGCAGTTACGATGGCACCGGTTGCCTTGGCGGCATCCAGAATGATGTCCTTGTCAATGGGCTTGATGGTGTGAATGTTGATGACGCGCGCGGAAATCCCCTCAGCCTCCAGGGTCTTGGCGGCTTCGATCGCCATGGAGACCATCAGACCGGTGGCGATGATGGTCACGTCGCTACCGTCCTTGAGGTTCACGCCCTTGCCCAGCTCAAACTTGTAGGTGGCGGGATCGTTGATCACCGGAACGGCAAAGCGGCCGAAGCGCATATACATGGGACCGTAGGTTGCCATTGCAGCCTCCACGGCGGCGGCAGCCTCTACCGCGTCGGCGGGGTTGATGATGGTCATGCCGGGGATGGTGCGCATGGTGGCGATATCCTCGTTGCACTGGTGGGTGGCGCCGTCCTCACCGACGGTGATGCCCGCGTGGGTGGCACCGATCTTGACGTTGAGGTGGGGGTAGCCGATGGCGTTGCGCACCTGCTCGAATGCTCTGCCGGCGGCGAACATGGCGAAGGTAGAGGCAAACGCCATCTTACCTGCGGCGGCAAGACCTGCCGCTACGCACATCATGTTGCCCTCGGCGATACCGCAGTCAAAGAATCTTTCGGGGTGTGCCTTCTTGAAGACACCGGTCTTGGTAGCGGCAGCAAGGTCCGCGTCAAGTACCACGTAATCGTATTTGTCAGCCAGCTCGACCAGCGCGTTGCCGTAGGCTTCTCTGGTCGCTACTTTATCACCAATTTTATATGCCATGATCCGTATACCTCCTTAGATGGTTGCCTTCAGCTCGGCAACAGCCTGAGCGTACTGCTCGTCGTTGGGTGCGGAGCCGTGCCAGCTTGCCTGATCCTCCATGAAGGAGACGCCCTTGCCCTTGACGGACTTGGCGATGATGGCGGTGGGCTTGCCCTTGACGGTCTTTGCCTCGTTCAGCGCAGCCTCGATCTGGTTGAAATCGTGCGCATCGATGGAGATGACGTGGAAGCCGAATGCCTCCAACTTCTTATCGTGGGGCGTGGGGTTCATGACCTCGGTGATCTTACCGTCGATCTGGAGGTTGTTCCAGTCCACGATCAGGCACAGGTTATCCAGCTTGTAATGAGCGGCGAACATGGCAGCCTCCCAAACCTGACCCTCCTGGCTCTCGCCGTCGCCGACGATGGTGTAGGTGCGGTAGGATTTGCCGTTCAGCTTAGCGGCAAGCGCCATGCCGCAGGCGGTGGAGATACCCATACCGAGAGAGCCGGTGGACATATCCACGCCGGGGGTGCCCTTCATATCGGGGTGACCCTGCAGGAAGGAGTCGATCTGGCGCAGATTGGCGATCTCCTCGCGGGGGAAATAGCCCTTGAGCGCGAGAACGGTGTAAAGCGCGGGTGCGCAATGACCCTTGGAGAGAACGAAACGGTCTCTGTCCTCCCACTTGGGATTCTTGGGGTCAACGTTCATTTCTTCAAAGTAGAGATAGGTCAGGATATCGGCGATGGAAAGGGATCCGCCGGGGTGACCGGATGCGGCGGCGTGTACGCCCTCGAGAATGCCGAGGCGCACTTCTGTCGCGAGCTTTTTCAGCTCTGTGATCTTCGCTTCATTCATGATAGGAAGCCTCCTTGCATGGATTTTCTTTTTACGATTCTAATTATATCGCTTCTTTGTTTTTTTGTCAATAACGATTTGGGAATATGAAGAGTTTTTCCGGGTTACATCATCCGGAACAGATCCTCGCCCAGATCGTGGATGAACCGACACCAGTTGGGGCGGTGGGCGGTGGGGAAGCGCTGGGAGCCCAGCTCGAAGGAGAAGTCGTTCCGGTAGTTGATGTCCTTGAACGCCTTCATGGTGTCTGCCCAGTCGATGGTGCCGAAGAAGGGAGGCAGATGGGTATCGCCGTCGCGGTTGTTGTCGTCGATGTGGGTCGCCTTGAGGCGGTCTCCCGCCATGCGAATGAAGGAGGGCACGTGGATGCCGCTGACGTGGGCGTGTCCCGTGTCGATGCACATGCCGACGGAGGGGTCGTTGATGGTGTCGATCAGCTCGATCAGCTCCTCAGGGTCACCGCCGCAGTAACGGCGGCGCTTTCCGCCAAAATCTACCATGTTCTCGACCGCGATGCCGATGCCCGTCTTCTTGGCGGCTTCGATGAAGGGGGCGAGGTATTTCAGATTCGCCTCACGTGCCTTCTTGCGGCTGTAGAGAGGATCGTGGGGCAGATTGGTGGGGTGCATGACCATCCACTCGGCACCCAGCATCTTGGTGATCTCGATGCAACGGTAGTTCATTGCCCACACGTACTCCGCCTCGGCGTAATTGGGGTCGTCCCATTGCTGACCGGAGAGGGTCTGACCGTGGGTCTGGCGGAACTTGATGCCCAGCTTGTCGGCGTGCGCGCGGGTAGCCTCTGCCCATTCCTTCCAATTGTCCTGCCCCGCGGGGCGGTTTCTGCCGCTGAGAGACCAGAGATTGGCATCCATGTATTCAAAGCCTGCCGCTCTCATGGTGTCGAGGCACTCTTCGATGGTGTAAAAGCCCTTGTTGCTGGGGAGGGCGCTCATCAGCCAGGTGGAGGAAGATAAAGTCATCATGTCGTTGTTCTCCTTGATATGGATTTGTTCGGAAAATGCCGTCTCTTGCCCTGAGGCGCAGTCGGAGCATGCCGACCGAACCCTTTGCGGTGGGACAGAATCGGGTCGGGGGTGGCTTTCGGGAAAGAAATCGACCGTACCGTCTCCCCGAAAACGCCTGTTTTGTTTATTTTAACATTTTTTTCTCATAATAGCAAGCGTAAACGAAAAAAACTTGCAAAAGTTCTTGAAATTTCGTTTTGAATACGATATAATGAATGCAGAAAGATCGGATCGCGCCGAGAGGCGCGTATCCGTGTGAATTTTTCTTTGTGAAAGGAATTTTTGCCATGAAAGCAGTCATCACCGTTACCGGCAAGGACAGCGTCGGTATCATTGCCAACGTCAGCCGTGTTTGTGCCGATCAGGGCGCCAACATTCTTGATATCACCCAGAGCGTTCTTTCCGAATATTTTGCCATGATCATGCTTGCCGATATCGACCGACTTAAGATCCCCTTTGCCGAGTTCGTTGACACGCTGGCGGCACTGGGCAAGGATATGGGCTTGGATATTCACGCCATGCACGAGGATATTTTCAACACCATGCATCACATTTGAGGAGATTGAATCAACATGCTGAATACTGCTGATATTCTGGAAACGATCAAGATGATCCGCGAGGAGAATCTGGATATCCGTACCATCACCATGGGCATCTCCCTCTTTGACTGCGTCAGCGAGGATGAGGACCGCCTGTGTCAGAAGATCTACGATAAGATCACCACCCGCGCTGAGCATCTCGTCAAGACCGGTTGCAATATTGAAAAGGAATACGGCGTGCCCATCGTCAACAAGCGTGTTTCCGTCACCCCCATCTCGCTGGTGGGCGGTACTCTCTCTCCCGAGGGATACCTCAAGATCGCGCACACGCTGGACCGTGCGGCAAAGACCCTTGGCATCAACTTCATCGGCGGTTTCTCCGCGCTGGTGCAGAAGGGTATGACCACCGGTGCCCGCAATCTCATCTCCGTCATTCCCGAGGCGCTTGCCGAGACGAGCTTCGTTTGCTCCTCCGTCAACGTTGCTTCCACCAAGGCGGGCATCAATATGGACGCCATCCAGCTGATGGGCAAGACCATCAAGCGGGCGGCATATCTGACCCGTGACAACAACTCCATCGGTGCCGCCAAGCTGGTGGTGTTTGCCAACGTGCCCGAGGATAATCCCTTTATGGCAGGTGCCTTCCACGGCATCGGCGAGCCCGAGACGGTCATCAACGTGGGCGTTTCCGGTCCCGGTGTGGTCAGTTCCGCCATTGCCCGCGCGGGCGATTGTGACCTTTCCGAGCTGGCGGACGTCATCAAGAAGACGGCGTTCAAGATCACCCGCGTCGGTCAGCTGGTTGCAGGCGAGGCGGCAAGAAGACTGAACGTGCCCTTCGGCATCATCGACCTATCTCTCGCTCCCACCCCCGCCGTCGGTGACTCGGTGGCGCAGATCCTGGAAAATATGGGACTCGAGTCCTGCGGCTGCTACGGCACCACCGCGGCGCTGGCGATGCTCAACGACGCGGTCAAGAAGGGCGGCGTGATGGCATCGTCCCACGTCGGCGGACTTTCCGGCGCTTTCATTCCCGTATCCGAGGATGCCGGTATGATCGCCGCCGTTGAGAGAGGCGCGCTGACCATGAACAAGCTGGAGGCTATGACCGCCGTTTGCTCGGTGGGTCTGGACATGGTCTGTGTGCCCGGTGACACCGATGAGGCGGTCATCAACGGTCTGATCGCCGACGAGATCGCGATCGGTGTGGTCAACACCAAGACCACCGCCGTCCGCGTTATCCCCGCTTACGGCAAAAAGGTGGGCGATACCGTCAACTTCGGCGGTCTGCTCGGCTATTCTCCCATTATGGAGCTGAATTCCTACTCTCCCGCCAAGTTTATTGCCCGCGGCGGACGTATTCCCGCGCCCATTCACAGTCTGAAGAACTGATTTTTTGAAATTGGAGGAACACCATGGATAAGCAACAGATGCAGGAGATCATTGCGGAGATGCTTCGGGATGCCGATCTGCGCTCGCAGGATATTCCCGCCATCGATTTATATCTTGATCAGATCCTGAGCCTTGTGGCAGACAACCGTGCCACGGCATCGGCATACCATCAGGATAAGCCGCTGACCAAGACCATGGTCAACAACTACTCCAAGGACGGTCTGATCAAGCCTGTCAAGGGCAAGAAATACGCCAAGGAGCATATTGTGCAGATGCTGCTGGTCAACGCGCTGAAGAGCAGTATGCCCATCGGTGAGATCAAGCGAATGCTGACGGGCGTGGATGTGCTGGAGGGCTTTGAGGACCGTGATCTGATTGCCTGCTATGACCGATATCTGGATACCAAGGAGGATGCCCGCGCCCTGAGCTGTGACGTGGTGGAGCGGCTTCTGACCGAGCAGGCGCTTTCGGTGGAGGACGATCGGGATTTTCTGGTGTTTCTTCTGAGCCTTGTGGCGGTGTCGTCCTATACCAACGGGATCGCCCGCGCATTGATCGCCGCCCGCTATCCCGACCCCGAGCTTTTGGAAAAGGAGCGCCGCGAGCGCGCCGATGAGGAGAAGGCAAGGGAAAAGGAAGAGCGCAAGCGCGAGAAGACGAAGGAAAAGGAAAAAGAACAGGAAAAGGAACCCGCCGCCGCAGAAACGGCACAGGCCATTGAGGACGACGTCGGTACGGCGAAGGAAGGATAAAAGAAAAAGCCCGCAAGCGATGCCCCGTCATCGCTTGCGGGCTTTCATATGCGTGACAACGCCCCGCGCGGAGTTTTTCCGCGCGGGGCGTTGTCATTCGGACGGCTTATTTCTTTTCCTTGAAAATGGTGTTGAGCAGATAGGTGATACCGACGATGACGCCGATGACGACGAAGATCGCCAGCATACCGAGGCCCATATATTGCAGGTTGGCTACGAAATTGAACGGCTCAAAACGGAAGCCGGTGGATTCAGCCAGGAGGGTAACGCCGCGCAGGAGCGTGAGACGGATGGCGGCAAGAAGGGAATATACGTGCAACATCATGTGATCCTCCTGACTTCATGAAGAAATTCAGAATCAGACCGCCGGCGATCACGGACGCGATCTGACCGGAAACGTTGACACCGATGGAGTGCATCAGCAGGAAGTTCTGAGGATCTTCCTCGAGGCCCATCTTGTGAACGATACGACCGGACATGGGAAATGCGGAGATACCTGCGGCACCGATCATGGGGTTGAGCTTTTCCTTCATGAACAGGTTGAGGAGCTTGGCGAAGAGCACGCCGCCTGCCGTATCAAATACGAAGGCGAAGAGACCCAGACCCAGGATCAGCAGGGTCTCCCACTGCAAAAAGAGGTCTGCCTGCATACGGGTCGCGATGGTGATGCCCAGGAAGATGGTGACGAGGTTTGCCAGCACCTTCTGCGCCGTCTCGGAGAGGGAATCCAGCACGCCGCACTCGCGGAGCAGATTACCGAACATCAGGAAACCGATGAGGGAAACGGAAGAGGGGGCGATCAGACCGGCGACTACGGTGATGATGATGGGGAAGAGGATACGGGTGGTCTTGGAGACGTTTGCCGCACGGTAAGGCATGCGGATGAGGCGCTCCTTCTTGGTGGTCAGCAGCTTGATCACGGGAGGCTGAATGATGGGCACCAGCGCCATGTAGGAATAAGCGGCGACCATGATCGCGCCGAGATATTGAGAGCCCAGCTTGTTAGCAACAACGATGGCGGTAGGACCGTCAGCCGCGCCGATGATGGCGATGGAGGCAGCGTCGATCTGAGGGAAGAAGATGGAGGCGAGACAAAGTGTGAAGAAAATACCGAACTGGGCGGCACCGCCGAACAGCATCAGCTTCGGGTTGGAAAGCACGGGACCGAAGTCAATCATCGCGCCGATACCGATGAAAAGGATCAGCGGGAAGAGCTCGTTGGCGATACCCGCGTCATATAAAACGGAAAGTGCGCCTTCTTCCAGTCCTTGGGTGATGGCACCGGAGAGAGGCAGGTTGACCATGATGGTACCAAATCCGAGCGGGAGAAGAAGGGTGGGCTCCATCTCCTTTTTGATGGCGAGGAAGATCAGCACACCGCCGATGATCCACATGATCAACATCTTGGCGCCGGACACGGTAAACAGCCTGAGTAAGTTTTCGTACAAAACCTCCATGTTGTTGTCTCCTTTGTTGTAGTTTGTTTCACATGAAAAAACGCCGCGCCGCGGAAAGATATATGCCGCGCCGTGATGCTTTTTCGGGAAGTGACCGGCAATTTCATAAAAACGCCAATCAAGTTAATTATAGTCTATTCGCGGAAAAAAGTCAAGAGCATTTGGACGAGATACCAAAAGTTTTTGCAACCGTCTTTCCCGCTATACATGCGATTGGTAGTCGCCGGGAGATTTACCGGTGACGTGATAAAACGCCTTGTAGAAATTGGAGGAGGAGGAGAAGCCGCATCGCTCGGCGATCTCCAGCTTGGTCAGATCGGTGGTCTTGAGCATCTCCACCGTTTTCTCCACCCGCTTGATGGTGATATAATCCCATGGGGAGATGCCGTTGAATTTTTTGAAAACGGCAGAGAAGTAGGTGGGGGTCATGCACGCCACGTCAGCGATCTCCCGCAGAGTCAGCTTATGCTCGAGATTTTCATTGATATAGCGGATCGCCCGCTTGAGGCTGCCGGTGGCGGAGGAGGGGGCATTGAGCGTCTTTTCGGGATTGATATAATCATAGTTTCGGATGATGTGGACGAGTGCCGAAAAAAGAATGTATTTCGATTGGACGGCGCGGCAGGCGCAATGGTCGGTCAGCTCGCACTCCAGCGACCGGATCAGCTCATTCAGCGCGCTGTCGCCGACGGCGATGCGGTTGCTGAAATTTTTGTTGCGGGCGGCGAAAAGATTGAGTAGCTCGACCGTCTCGCTGTGCTCCCACAGCAGGCGGGATTCAAACTGGATGTTGAGCAGATCGAAGTCCTCATGGATCTCGGTGATGCAGTGCGCCTCGTTGCTTCCGAAGAGAAAGACGGAGCCCGGCTCAAATTCATAGCTTTTGCCGTGAACGGCGTAAAGCCCCCGCCCCGAGAGAAAGAGGGAGAGCTCACATTCGGTGTGGTGATGCTCCCGATATGCCCGCGTGCCGGTGGGGAGCAGGGAGTGATAGGAGCGGATCATGACGTTATCATAGTCATCCAGCAGGACGTTTTCATGCATGCGCACGGGCGGCATCCTCCTTTGCAGTGCGGTATTTCGTAAAATAGTGGAGAAAAAAAGCAAAATGGTGGTTGAAGTGCATCCTGTATTACGATATAATGAAACTGTATTTACTATATCACGAATATATGATGAAGTCAAGGAGAATTTATCATGAGTGAATCGATCAAGGAAAAAATTTCGGAAAACGTTAACCTTTGCTCAAACCCTTCGGAGTTGAAAATAACGGATATTCGCGTTGCCAACATCACGGGCGCACCCAAGCATTGCCCGCTGATCAAGATCTATACCAACCAGGGCCTTGTCGGCTACGGTGAGGTGCGAGACGCCTCCAGCGCCACCTACGCGCTGATGCTGAAATCCCGTCTGATCGGGGAAAACCCCTGCAACGTGGATAAGCTGTTCCGCCGCATCCGTCAGTTTGGCGGTCCCTCCCGTCAGGGCGGCGGCGTCAGCGGCATCGAGATCGCGCTGTGGGATCTGGCAGGAAAGGCATGGGGCGTGCCGCTGTGGCAGATGCTGGGCGGCAAGTTCCGTGATAAGGTCCGCGTTTACGGCGACACCGACGTGGACGGCAAACACACCGGCACCGATATGGGCCGCGCCATTCAGAAGCGCATCGATATGGGCTTTACCATTGTCAAGATGGATCTCGGCATCGAGCTGCTCTACGACGAGCCGGGGTGCCTGAACGCCCCCCTCGGCATGCTGGAGGATATGCAGAAATATTCCATGAAGGCGATCGTTCACCAGAGCGGCTCGATCGACATGGACATGATGCTGGGCAAGAACTACGAGATCTTCACCATCCCCCACTACGCCACCGGTATCCACATTACCGAAAAGGGATTGGATTATCTGGAGGATTACGTTCGTCAGGTCCGCGACGTGGTCGGCTATGAGGTCCCGCTTGCCATCGATCATTTCGGTCACGTTTCGATGGAGGATTGCATCAAGTTTGCCCGCAGATTGGAAAAATACAACATCGCATGGTTGGAGGACATTCAGCCGTGGCATCTGACCGACCATTACGTAAAGATCGCCAACAGCTGCGCGCTGCCCCTTGCCACGGGTGAGGATATCTATCTTGCCGAGGGCTTCCGCCCGCTGTTGGAGAAGCACGCCATTCAGATCGCCCACCCCGATCTGTTGACCATCGGCGGCGCGCTGGAGACCAAGAAGCTGGGCGACATGTGCGAGCAGTACGGCGTCGGCATGGCGATCCATATGGCGGAGAGCCCCATTGCCTGCATGGCGGCGATCCATACGGCGGCGGCGATCCAGAACGTGATGGCGGTGGAATTCCACTCGGTGGACGTGCCGTGGTGGAACGATCTGGCGAAGGGCATTGCCAACCCGCTCTTCCAAAACGGCTTTGTCGAGGTGCCCAACACCCCGGGTCTGGGCATCGAGAGCCTCAACGAGGAGCTGATCGCGCAGCACATGCATCCCAAGTATCCCGGCCAGTGGGAGCCCACCGACGCATGGGATAAGGAATGGGCAAACGACAGAGAATGGAGCTGATCGGTATGACAGAGAACATGTTTGATCTGACAGGGAAAACGGCACTTGTGACGGGCTCCACGCAGGGCATCGGCTTTGAGATCGCCCGGGAGCTGGCGGCACACGGCGCGACCGTCTTTGTCAACGGCGCCTCCTCCGAAGAGAAATGCGCGGCGGCAGCGGCAAAGATCCCCGGCTCTGTCCCCGTGCGCGCCGATCTTTTGACCGAGGAAGGACTTGACACCCTATATAAGACCACAGGCGACGTGGACATTCTCGTGCTCAACGCCTCCATTCAGTATAAGCGCGCGTGGGATGAGTTCACGCCCGAGGAATACGATATTCAGCTGAACTGCAATCTGAAAAGCTCCTATTGGCTCATCCGCCGTTACGCGCCCGGCATGAAGGCGCGCGGATGGGGACGCATCGTCACCGTAGGCAGTGTCAACCAATATAACCAGCATCCCGAGCTGTCGCTCTACGGCGTGACCAAGGCGGCACAGCTGAAGCTGGTGAAGAACATCGCGGGCGCGCTCGCCCCCCACGGCGTGACGGTCAATAACGTGGCACCGGGTGCCATCGCCACCCCGCGCAATCAAACGATCACAGACGATCCCGCCCTGCGGGCGGCGGTCGAGCAGAAGATCCCCGCCGGACGATTCGGCAAGCCGGAGGACATCAGTCCCACCGTGCTGCTGCTATGCTCGGAGGCGGGCAGCTATATCACAGGCGCCGATATCGTCATCGACGGCGGCATGTCATTAAGATGAAAGGAAAGGGTATCATCATGAACGAAAGAAGAAGGATCCTGGATCAGTTTGAGGATCAGAAAATATTCCTCGACGAAACGGTGCCTGCCAATATTGAGGCGAACCGCAAGGGCTTTGCGCAGATCCGCGTGACGGACGGCGAGGGCAATCCCATTCCCGACGCCCGCGTGCATGCCGCGCAGAAGACACATGCCTTCAAATACGGCGCCAATCTGTTTATGCTGGATGAGCTGGAGACCAAGGAGAAGAACGACGCTTATAAGGAGCACATGGCAGCCTTCTGCAATATGGCGACCCTGCCGTTCTATTGGGATGCCACCGAGCCCGAGGAAGGCAAGACCCGCTATGCCAAGGACAGCGTTCGCTTCTATCGCCGCCCCGCCATCGATCTTTGCATGGAATTCTGCGAGCAACACGGCATTGAGCCCCGCGAGCATGCGCTGGCTTATGAGAATTTCTTCCCCAAGTGGCTGTATGACGCCGACGTCTTTACCATCAAAAAAGCGCTTGAGCGCCGCTATCGCGAGATCGCCGAGCGCTACGGCGACCGCATCCGCACCATTGAGGTGACCAACGAAATGGAATGGGTGAAGGGTAAAACCGCCTTCTACACCGAGCCCGATTACATAGAGTGGTGCTTCAAGCTTGCCGAAAAATACTTCCCCGGCAATCAGCTTGTCATCAACGAGCATACCTCCGCCGCATGGGCTGACAAGTGCAACCCGAGCGACAAGTATTCCGCCTACATTGAGGCGGCTCTGCGCGCCGGCGCCCGCATCGATGCCATCGGCATGCAGTACCATATGTTCAACCGCCGCGAGGTCGAGTACGAAAAGACCCGCAACGCCTACAATCCCGAGGGACTGTATCGCCATATGGACCTGTACGCCCGTTTCGGCAAGCCCCTGCAGGTGACCGAGGTGACCGTTCCCGCTTATTCCAACGATCCCGAGGACGAGGCCATTCAGGCGGAGATCCTGGAAAAGCTGTATGCCATCTGGTTCTCGCACCCCGCTATGGAGCAGATCATCTACTGGAATATGGTGGACGGCTACGCGTATGTCAGAAGCACCGACCCTGTCAAGATCCGCGAGTCGATGGGCAATATGTCGCTGGGTGAGAACTATTATTACGGCGGCCTGCTCCGCTTCGATATGTCGCCCAAGCCGGCGTATTACGCCATCCGCAATCTCTTCGAGAAGAAGTGGCACACCGACACGGTTGCCGCCGCCAACGAGCGCGGCGTTGCCGCCTTCCGCGGCTTCTACGGCAAATACGACGTCGAGATCGTGGCAAACGGCCAGACGCTGACCCGCGAGATCAACCTGCAAAAGGGTAAAAAGAACGTATTTGAATTTACGGTGTAAAAGAAAGATAAATTTGGGTTTATCGAACGGGGAGAAGGCAAGGGGCTCTGCCCCTTGCATCCCCGCCAGAAGGAACTTTTCGAGAAAAGTTCCTTCTGGACATCCTCAAAAGCTTTCACACGATGGGTATGAGGCGGGGTGTTTATCTTGCTCTCGCCGTGAAATGGTTCGGGCGGGGCGATTATGAGCAGGCTGACGGATGCCGACCTGTCATAGTTTGAGCGGGCAAACTTCATTCGCGTCAGGGACCGCCGAGACCCTGCCGCTTCGGCTGCCGTGGCGCGCGCCGCTCGAAATGGGGCTATTTTCTGTACGAAACAAAGATTACAGCCAGCACATTCGGCAATGTCAAATAAACCATCCCCCCATCATGCGCTCATGGGGGCGAAGCGGCAGGGGACGGCAGTCCGGTGGACTGCCGCGGGAACCTGACGTGTAACGAACAAGGGAAAGCGGGCAGGAGTAACTTCCCATCGTCGGAAACGCGCCACCCTAACGCTACACTAAGCTTTTGCCCCAAAAGCTTTTGAAGGAGTCCAGAGGAAACTTTTCTCGAAAAGTTTCCTTTGGCGCATCCCCCCGACAAATCCAAATTTGAAATCCTCAAACAGACCGACAAACCCCAATTTGAAATCAACGAAAGAATAAAAGCTTTTCGCCGAAACGAAAAGCAGAAAGGATATTGTATGCATTTCAACAGCAGAGAAGAAATCATTGCCATGACCCCTCTGTGGAAGGGCGAGCGCCTGCCCGACGGCAGACCGAAGGTTGCTGACCGGCACCTGAAGGCGCTTCACCACTTAACGCTGGAGGAGGTCTGGAAGCCCATTTTCGTCAAGGGTTACGAGAGCCAATTTGAGGGCAGACTGCACACCCTGCACGACGACGGTCGCAAGCTGGTGGGCAGAGCCGTGACCGCCACCTACTGCCCTTACCGCCCCGACCTGGACGGTGTTGTCAAGGATGTCGGCAGAAGCGAGGGACGCACGGGTACCTACAACCAGTGGGTCGTCGACAATCTGATGGAGGGCGACGTTGCCGTGATCGATATGTACGACAAGATCTACAAGGGCACCTTCCTCGGCGGCAACCTGACCACGGCACTCCGCAACAAGACCAAAACGGGCGGCGCCATCGTCTGGGGCGGCATCCGCGATGTCGAGCAGATGAAAAAGGTGGAGGGCGTGCAGGTCTATTACCGTGGCATCGACCCCACCCCCATCCGTGATTTCGTCATGATCGGCTACAACACTCCCACCCGCATCGGCAATGCCATCTGCATGCCCGGTGACGTTGTGTTCGGCGCGGGCGGCGGCGTCCTGTTCATCCCCGCCCATCTGGTGGGTGAGGTGGTAGACGGCGCCGTCAAGACCCAGGTGAAGGATCTGTTCGGCTTTGAGATGATCAGCCAGAACAAGTTCACCACCGCCCAGATCGACAAGAATACCTGGACGAAGGAAATGCTCGATCTGCTGATGGAGTTCATCAAGACCGACGACCGCGCGGCAGAGTACCGCGACCTTGACTGGTCGGAGGAATACTACCTCGCCGAGCACGGCGATCCTACCGACACGCAGTCCGCACTGTAACCGTATCCGAATCCAAGCGATCCCCGATTACTCAATATCAATAAAAGGAGAAAAAGCAATGAAAACCAGAATTCTGTCCGCATTTTTAGCCATCATGATGCTCGTCTCCTGCCTCGCTGCCTGCGGAGGCGGAAAAGAAGGGGAGGGCACGACCGCTGCCACAACGACACAGGCGGCAGGCAATGCCTCCGTGGCCGAAACACCCGCCGAGACCGAGCCGCCCGAGCCGACGCTTGAGGATAAGCTGGGCTTTGCGCAGACCAATTACGAGGGCTACGTCTTCAACATGCTGATCGCCAAAACCGATGAGTATGAGCATCTGGCGGAGACGCTGACGGGTGATCTCGTCAACGATGCCGTTTACGCCCGCAACTCGCAGGTGGAGGAGTTCTTCAACATCGACCTGCAGATCAAATCCATGCCCTGCGCGTGGGCAGACCGTCAGACCTTTACTGCCGAGGTCTCCAAGCAGGTGCTGGCAGGCGACCCCACCTGGGATATGGTCGTCGGTCAGTCCGCTGTCATGTGCACGGGCTTGAACTCTCAGTATTACACCAACATTGCCGAAATGCCGGGCATGGATCTCTCCAAGCCCTGGTGGATCACGAATTTGTATGAAAGACTGGAGATCAACGGCAAGCTGTTCGGTATCTACGGCGACATGAACCTTTCGCTGTACGGCGATATGCACGGTATCTTCTTCAGCTCCGCCATCGTTGCCGAAAACAAGCTGGAAAATCCCTATGAGCTTGTCAAGAACAATCAGTGGACGCTGGACAAGATGCTGACCATGGCCGAGCAAGCCGGCGGCGATCTGGACGGTACGGCAGGCGCCAGCAAGGAGGGCGACCGCATCGGTATCATCGCCATCGACAACCCCATGCGCGCTTTTGGTACCAGCTTGGGCTGTGAGGTCGTCACGCGCGGAGAAGACGGCGCTCTCGTCTTCCCTGCTGCGCCGAGCGAGAGACATATTGATTTCTATACCAAGATCAGCAACGCCTTTGTAGACGGCAGCTACAATCTCAAGTTCAAGAACGACACCTACGAGGAGAGCCTGCAGATCCTGGCTGAGGACCGCGCCCTCTTTGTTCCCAGCTATCTGAACTACATTTCCAACGCCATTATGCGCGATATGAAGGGCGATTTCGGTATCCTGCCTTATCCGAAGTATGACGAGACACAGGAAAACTACATCAGCCAGATCGGCACCGGCGCGACCTGCACCACCTTCCCGCAGAACATTGCCAAGCCCGAGCTGGCCGCGCAGGTTGCCAACTATATGGGCTATCTGGGCAGCGAAACGCTGGTTGGTACCTATTTTGAGACCTACCTGCAGGAGCGCCTCTCCCGCACCCCCGAGATGCAGGATATGCTGACGCTCATCCGCGAAACGGCGACCGCCAATCTGACCACCGTTTACGCGGCGCTCTTCAGCCCCAACCTTGTGACCTGGTTTGAGGTCTCCGGCAATATCGACCACGGTACCAGCCTGGTATCCAAGTTCAAGGCCAACGCCGGCCCCGCTAAGAAGGTCCTCGAAAAGAACGTCATGCCGAGATTTGAATAACCCGAGTATCCAAAGGGGGCTGTGTCATTGGATCAGTGACACGGCCCTTTTTCTTGTTGTCAAGGTATTGCACAATCGGTGATTTTTTGATATAATGATGAAAAACAAAAAAGGAGTGAAAAACGTGAACTGGAAATGGCTTGTTTTGATCCTGTTCTTGTTGGGTAGCGTGTACAGACTGGTACTGCATATTGTCCGCTTCCGCTCTGCGGCTAATCCCACCCCTGAAAATGTGGCAGATGTTTACGATGCGGAAACTTATCAACGCTGGAAGGCCTATAATGCGGAAAAATCCCGATTGCACATGGTTTCTACTGTGTTGACCTGGGTGTTGATGTCGGCGCTGCTGCTGACGGGCGCCTATTCTGCTTTTGCCAACCTTTTTGCCGATGATCCATGGAGTCAGCTGATTGCGGTGCTGATCCTGCAGATCCTGGCGGAAACATTACTGAATGTGGTCATCAGCTATGTGGACACCATGATCATTGAGCAAAAGTACGGATTCAATCGCTCCACCGTGAAAACCTTCGTTGCTGACAGGATCCGGGAGTTTCTTTTGAACTTTGTCCTCAGCACGGGCCTCGTGTGTGCTCTGTGCGCGCTGCATATGGCAATGGGCAATTGGGTTGTGGTGCTGCTTGTCGGAGTGATGTTTGTCTTTACGCTGACCGCTTCCTTTCTCTATCCCGTTCTCAGCCGCATTGGCAATCGGTTTGTACCCTTGGAGGAAGGGGAACTGAAGGACAAGCTCATGGCTTTGCTGAATAAGCATGGCTATCGGGTCAAGGCGATCGAGGTGATGGATGCCTCCCGGCGTACCACCAAGCTGAACGCTTATTTCACCGGCTTTGGCAAAATGAAGACCATCGTGCTGTTTGATAATCTGGTCAATGCCATGACCACAGATGAAATATGCGCTGTCTTTGCTCATGAGCTGGGTCATGGGATCCATAAGGATGTGCTGAAAAATCAGATCCTCAATCTGGTAAACCTGACAGCCATGTCCGTGGTGGCGTGGCTGACGGTATATTTCACGGGTCTGTATACGGATTTTGGTTTTGAGGGTGTCAACTATGGCTTTGCCTATGTTCTGATGAGCATTGGTCTTGGCCTGGTGCAGCCTCTGCTTGACATACTGATCAATGCCCGCAGTCGCAAGGCAGAATACCGTGCCGACGAGCAGGCGGTACAGGAGGGCTATGGCGAGGCTTTGGTGGAGGCCTTGAAGAAGCTGAACCGGGATAACTTTGCCCATCTTTCTCCCGATCCTGTGCTGGTGGTGCTGGAATACACACATCCGCCGCTCAGTCAGCGCGTTGCCGCGATAGAGAAACAATTGAAAAAGTAAAATAAAAGGATGCGAGAAAACGCAGGCTGCGCCAAAGAGCGTAGCCTGCGAATCATTTTCGATCCAACATCATCAACGGAGGACTCCGGTTTCGGAATCCTCCGCTTTTTCGGGTGCAGCTTCGTTTTCGTTGATCACTTATTCCTCAAAGCAATCGTAAGCCTCCAACACGCACTTGCCCAGCTCATAGAGATATCTCTCCTGCGCCAGTCGCAGGGCGAGGGGCGCGCGGGCGAGGCGGGTGTCGCGCTCATAGGGGCGGCGCTTGTTGGCGGGCAGGAAGATGCCGCCCACCTCAAAGGTGAAGTAGCCCTTGTAGCCGATGTCGAGCAGACCGTTCATCACGGCGTCGAGGCTGAGCGTGCCGAGGAAGGGGGTCAGGTGGCTGTCCTTGTCGCCCATGTTGTCCTGAATGTGCAGGGCGCGGACGTGGCTGCCCAGCATGCGGAGCGCCTCGTCCTGGGGCATCTCCTGCATATTGGCGTGCCCCACGTCCCAAACGGCGTGGAAGAGCGGGTGGTTGACGTATTCGACCATGCCCAGCAGGTCGGGGGCGTTGTCGATCCAATAGAGTCCCTCCACGTGCATCTTGTTGAAGTTCTCCACGAGAATGTTGACGTTGTATTTCTCGGCGCACTCCAGAAGGGGCGCGTAGAATTCCTTGTTGCGGGCGTAGGTCTCCTGTACCGTCAGCCCGGGGGTATAGCCCGAGTGAACCACGAGGTTGGGGATGCCCCAGGCGCCGCAGGCTTCAACACAGCGGGCGGTGTCGGCGATGAAGGCGGCGTTGTCCTCGGCGAGGGGCTTACCCATCGGGGAGTGCGCCTGCACCAGCTTGACGCCGAGCTTTTCTGCCTGCGCGCCGATCGCCTCAAAGTGCTTCAGATAGTCCTCGCTGTAAACGCCCGAGCGGTTGCCGTAGTCGCAGCCGAAATTGTAGTCCATGTAGCGGAATCCGGCTTGGCTGATATATTCCATGGATCTTTCCTGCGATCCGGTGTAGCCCCAGAGATCGCCTGTGGTGGTAGCAAGTTTCATAGTGATGTCTCCTTTCGCGGTACGGTCTTTCTGTTGGTTTCATTATAACCAAGATGGAGGCGGATGTCAAGGGGGAATGAATCAAATGCCTCTTGGGTTTTGATAAAGGAGAATTTGTTTTTTGTGTTGATTTTTCACATGTAATTCGGTATAATGATTTTGAGAATCCTTTTTTCGCCCTGTTGCGCCAAATGGTGAGGGGTGTTCAAATTGGGGTTTATCGGGGTGTTGGTAGAAACGGAACAACCGCCATGCGGCACCCTTTTTGTAGGGACCGGCGTCCTCGACGGTCCGTTTACGGACGGTTTGTGATCGCCAAACCCTTGTGGGGTGGACCGTCGGGGACGCCGGTCCCTACAAAATTTAACCTCTATCTCTTCGACAAACCCAAATTTGAACATCTCAAACGGACCGATAAACCCAAATTTGAACATCTCAAACCGTTCGACAACCCCAAATTGGAAGAATATCCGTCATTTAGTGACAGCGCGTTTTTGATCATAAAATTCGATTCATTTATCCCGTGGAGGTACCTATGACATACGAAGTCAAAAAGCAAGTCAAATCAGATCTTTCCGACGAGATCCTCCGCAAGGGAGAGACAGCGTCCTATTCCTTTGACGGGAAGGGATTGAGCCTCGGTGATCATCACCGCCTGTATTTCACCTGCGAGGACCGCATGCATTTTGCCCTCAAGGACGAGCCCCAGACCAGCAAGCTTTATCAGCTCATTGACGACTCGCTCGATTCCGAGCACGCAAGACGTCGCCGTTTTTGTCTGGATCTCTCCTGCGATGCGCCCAAGCCATACCCCAAGCGCGCGATGACCAAGATCATGTGGATGCCGCAGATCGACTCCATCGTTCACGGTGCCACCGACGAGTGGACCTTCGGTATCTATGCCAAGGCAGAGGATCTGAGGGTTGCCGAGGGCGGTTTTTTACGCATCCGACTGGAGCGCTGGGACAAAAAGCCGGGCGTTCCCCCTGTGCTGACCAAATATGCGCCCGATGAGACCGTGACCATCGATCTCCCCGAAGGAAGCTACGACTACACCGCGCTGATGAAGCAGGTGATCATTCCCCGATCGACGGCGTGCGTGCTGTTCATCGTGGAGGGTCTGCTCTATGAGGGCAGCATCTATTTGGAAGAGCCCACCCTTTCTTCCGCCGCGGGCAAAAATGCCTGCCCCGATTTTGATATTGCGGTTCCCACATTGGATTATTTCGTTTGGATCGGTCAGAGCCTGTCCAAGAAGGAATGGCCTGTTTTCCGCGTCACTCTCAACGGGGAAGTCATTCACCACGGCGAGGTCTTCCTGCGGATCCATCGCTATCCCTCCGTGGAGCTGGAGATCCCGGACGACCTGATCCGGGCGGGAGAAAACGTCCTTTCCATTCAGTATGTCAGCGATTACAAGGATACCGTTCCCCTCTCGATTCGTGAGGTCCTGATCCTGGAACGCCCCAAAAAACTGTTTTCTATCACCTACTGTCCCGTGAACGCCGCCTTCGGTCAGGATATCTGCCTGCTGATCCGCACCGAGGAGGACGGTCTGACGCTGACCTGTGACAGCGAGGATTTCGAGGCGGTCTCCGATCTTTCCTTTGGCAAGAAGGGAATTTACGCGGTACGCGTCCGTGCGAAGAAATATCTTAACCACCGGATCCTGACCTTCCGCTGCGGCGACGTGACCGACTCGGCGGAGATCGTTCACATGGTAAAGAGAGGCGAGGACCGTGTGATCGCGGGAAGCGCCGACCTGATCTATATTGACAATTCCGATCTCAAAGCGGTGGAGGACTACCTGGAGTGGTTCTTCGGCAAGGAAATGGGAGATCTGATCACCATCCGTCCCGCTTACCGTTGGGGCGGTCACCGCACGGTCAATCCCGACGTATGGCGCAAGCTCCGCGAGATCTGCGAGGGCATGGATGCGAAATACGCCCATATGGTGGACGGCAGAGACCTCCCGGGAATGTTCTGCAATCCTCATCCCGATATGCTTCGGGGCAAGAACTTTATGGGCAGACAGCTTCATGAGCGCGACGGACAGGTGTTCTATTGGGGCTATCCCGCCTTTTGGAACTTTCCCATCACCCCGACCCAATGGGACCTGACGCAAAGAGAATCCAGACACTCTCCGATGACCACGGAAAATACCTACCGCGCCGGTAACGTGGCGGTGGTTGAAGGAAAGCTGGCGCTCTTCCACGATACCGACTGTGCCGCCGATCTGCGTGAGGCATACGAAGTCTCGCAGAACTCTCTGCGCGTTGTTCGCGGCTGTGACCGATATCAGAACGTTCGCCATACCGGTCCCTCCGTCATGTTTAAATATCTCTATGACGCGGGCTTTGAATGGCTGGGGGCTGAAACGATGGACTCCCCCATGGAGGTCCTTCTCGCCTTCCACCGCGGCGCGGCAAAGGCTTACGGTCAGAAGGAGCTGGGCGTACATCAGGCACTGCAATGGTCCACCCACCCCCACGACACCGAGCCCCGTTACCGCCGCTATCTGTTGGCACTTTACACCTGCTATATGCAGGGGGTCCACCAGATCAATCTGGAGGAGGGCTACTGGCATCTGGAGTGCGGCTTTGTGAATCATCACCGCTTCTCGGAGGCGACCGCCCGCCACCGTGCGTCCGAGGTCAAGCTCTATCGCTTTATTCGTTCCCATACCCGTTCGGGTGAGTTCTACACTCCGATCGCCGTTCTTCACGGCAGATACGACGGTTGGATCGGGTTTGGCAGCTCGACCAGGCTCTTTGGCATGAAGCATCTCCGCGCGGGGGAGGCGGAGAGATCCTGGCACCTGTTAAAGACCTTTTATCCCCTGAATTTCGTTTCCGGGCGCGGCAATCTCGTTCCCAAGCATTACGAAGGAGAGGATGACAAGCCGCGCGGCTGCTACAGCGGCACACCTCGGGGACACGTAGATGTCCTTCCCATAGAGAAGGGCAGGTTCGAGGGCTATCGGCTGTTGGTCTTTTTGGGACACAATACCGCCGACCGCGCGGACCTTGACGGCGTGCTTTCCTTTATCCGAAAGGGCGGCACGCTGCTGACCACCTGGGCGCATCTCTCCTTCGCTACCCGTCTGGAGGACGTTCAGCAGCACAATTTCAAGTATCTCTATCACCCGCTCACCGAGCCGCTGACCGACGAAAAGCCCATATTTGAAAGTCGGACTTATCAGGGTAAGCCCGTATCGGTTGCGGTCAATCTGCCCGAGGATATTGAGGTCCTGGAACGCACCGATGACGGTACGCCCTTCGTCTACACCGTCAGAGAAGGTGAGGGCAAGGTCATTTTGGTCAACTGCACCTGCTACCCTGCCAACGAGGCTATATCCTCTCTCTACGAGAGCCTGTTGATCCGACTCCGGGAGCAGTATGCCGCCGAGGAGCCCTCCGAGATCATCTGCGGCGAAGACGTGCAATACGCAGTCTACAGGCAGGAAAACGGCGACTATCACTATTATATCTCCCCCGTGGACTGGTACAACGATCCCACGCCCAAGCGTACGGCAACGCTTCGCGTAGGCAGGGACACCTATCCTTTGTCGCTTGACTTCGGAACGATGTATAAGATCGTCACCGACGGCTCGGTGGCGGCATGGCCGGAGGAAGAGAGCGCGGAGGTTTTGTCCGTCTCCGACGGTAAGGTCACCGTACAGGGGGTGGATCGGATCACCCTTCACGTCTGCCATCACGGACAGGAGAGCGTTCAGATCATTTCCTGTACCGATGAACCTACGTATACTGTTCCGTATGCAAAATAAAAGGGTTGAAAAAAGCCAAGTCACAAAGCGGACTTCTCATAAGGAAGTTTGATTTCTCCTTGTAGGGACCGGCGTCCTCTGACGGTCCGCAAAGGTATAAATGCAACGCAGAAGACAAAGATTACCCCCGACAGATTTTCAAGAGTCTGTCGGGGGTAGTTTATTCAGTTCAATAAATTGGAATTTAGAATACTCCTTTATTGTACTTTTTTTGCACCGCAACAATGCAACCTATACCAACCACCAAACCTATGATAAGTATAGCAACAGCAAGCATATGCAAATTTTCAAACAGTCCTATAATGCCGCTAAGTAGCATTACAGTTGCGATAACAAGCATTGCCTTTCCAAAGGCTTTTCCGTAGGCTGATTTATTTGTGACTTTTGTTTGGTGGTAATCGTGAATCAAATCCGTTTTTCCCTTGTAAAT
>JAFTMG010000131.1 GCA_017452525.1 Clostridia bacterium | reverse complement strand
GACCCCATTTCGAGCGGCGAGCGCCATGGCAGCCGAAGCGGCAGGGTCTCGGCGGTCCCTGACGCGAACGAAGTTTGCCCGCTCGAACCATGTAAGGTCTGCATCCGTCAACCTGCTTGTAATCGCCCCGCCCGAACCCCTCCACGGCGAGAGCAAGATAAACACCCCGCCCCATACCCCTATTTGAAGATTTTCGGAGGGTCAAGGGAACCCTTCAAAAAAGGGTTCCCTTGTGGGTGCAGGGCAGAGCCCTGCCTTCGTCCGCGCCACGATACCTCCACCCCGATACCCCCCAATTTGAACGCGTCAAATCTTCCACGGCAGCCGGGCAAACGGAAACAGGACAGAGAAATTCACCTTCCCTGCCCTGTTTTTCTGTATTTTTGTCCGCGCTGTGCCGCGGACGCGCCGTTACTGGATCTTTTCGATCGAAGAGTTCAGCTTATCCAGCTGCTTGGCGATGACGCGGTCGATCGCCTTCAGCGCCGAGCTGATGTTGCTGTTGTTCTTGCTGATCCACGCGGTACGCATATTCTGGTGGAAGTTACCGGTTCCGTCCACGTAGAGGAAGCCGGGATCCACGTGCAAATTGTCAATGACCAGGTCGAGCATCTCCACGGAATCCTCGTCGGAGACGTACTTGGTCTTGAGTGCGGTCTCATAGTAAGCGGGCATCAGCGTGCGATAGCCCTCGGATGCCATTGCCTCCATCACGGCGCCTACCATTTGCAGCTTATCGCCGGTGGTGGTCAGCGGGATGCAGAAGCCGTCCGCGTTATCGTGGATGTGGCTGTGATACTGCGCCTGCGTCTCATCCAGCTTCGGCACGGGAACGATACCGTATTTGCTCTCCATGTTGCGGATCTCCTCGCCCTCGACCTCGATCAGACGAAGGGTGACCATGGCGGCGCGATCCTCCACGAAGAACTTGATCAGATCGTTCTGCTCCTCGTCCAGACCGTGATTGGTCACACGCCAGGATGCCGTTTCGTCCCATACCAGCGAATTGATCTTTTCAACGGCAACAGCCATACGCTCCTTATTCGCCGCGAACACGAAGAAATTGTCCTCGTCCTTTGCCAGAATGGGAAGCTCGAGAGAGGACCAATAGGTATCCACGCCGATACGGTCGTGGTTGATGACAAAGCCGAAGCGGTCGGCCTCGTCGGCGGTGTTGTTACCGTTCATATCGGCATAGAAGCCGGTTGCGATCTCATGCTGATAGTCCAGCGTCCACTTGCCGCTCTCCACCGTCTCGTAGAGGAACGGCACGTCGTGCTGCTCGAACAGATTCTTATTAAAGAAGGTAGCGAAGATAAAGCGGTAATAAGCCAGCGAGATGGCGCCCGTTGCCAGATACTGACTGTCGCCCACGTAAACCGCGTTGTTGATACCCTGCGACCAATAGGGACGGGAGAGGTCCATATATTCCAGATCCAGCATGTTCTGGAAAAGATTCTGGGTGATGCCGGAAAGCATGGCGTAGGTGGCACTGCAGGCAACGTCAAAATCGGAGGAGCCCGCCAGCACGTGGGTCTTGAGCGTATTGACGATCTCATAGTCGTCCGTGCCGGAGTCCTTGTGGTCGACGATCTTGAAGTTCAGGCGGTCCTCAACCACCGCGTTGCGGTTGTAAACGGCGTCGTTGATGACCTCACCGGTCAGGTCGGCAACGTCGACAACGTCCTTGCACCAGTCACGTCCGCGGCTGTAGAAGTGAAGCTCCTCGCCCTTGTAATCAAGAGTTTCGGGAAGCTCGTCGCCGATCTCATATTTGTTGGTCTCGGCGGGAGCCGTAGTCTCGGCCGAGACTGCCTCGGTCGTGGTAGCCGCGTTCTGCGCGGTGGTATCCGCGGGAATATCCTCTGTCTTGCCGCACGCCGCTACAGCGGGCAGTACCATCAGCGCCGCCAGAAGCAGCGCGATCCATTTTGTAGCCTTCATGATGTCTTCTCCTTTGTTGTTAAGTGCGGGGGGGAACCGCTATGCGGCTCACCCCTCCCTGTTTCCGTTATTGAAGCTTTGCGAACGCCTCGTTGATCTGGGCGAGCGACTTCTGCGCAACACGCTCAACCGCCTTATACATGGAGGCAAAGTTGTTCGCGTCCTTTCTCCAGACGTTCATGACAGCCTCATGATAACCGCCAATGGCGTAGAACCAGCCGAGGTCATAGACACGGGTAGCCAGAATGATATCCAGCGTTGCCACACTCTCCTCATCGCGGACATACTTACCCACCAGCGTCTGCTCATAGTAAGCGGGCGTTACCACATTGTAGGACTCGGCAGCGAGGGACTCAATGATCACGCCGGTGCGCTCAACGTTTTCCTGTACACCGGGAATGCAAAGGAAGACGGAGTGCCACGAGCCGATGGTGTTGTAGTACTCCTTCTGCTCCTCGGTTGCCTTAGGCTGAGGCAGCAGACCGAAATCCGTCTCCATATCACGCAGATAGGAGACGAGGTCGAGCAGCTGAGCGAAGAAAAGCGCCTGATTGTTGGCAAACATGTTGATGGGAGCCGTGATATCGTAGCTGACGCGCTGGTAAGCGTAAGCGATCTCATCGGCATAGAACGCGGGGAGCTTATCGAAGAACTCCATCGTTCTCTCGTCGTTGAGGGTCAGGGTCAGCTCGCCGTTCTCGTTCATGGTACAGCACTTGACACCGGAGGCATTGACCCATGCCATCATGGTATCGTCCCAGACGATGGCGCCGATGCGGTCGTTGACATCGTATTTGCCGTTGCCGTCAAGGTCAGCATGGACCTGAGAGCACATCTCAAGCATCTTGTCCAGCGTCCACTTGCCGTTTTCAACCAGCTCATAGGGGTTCTCCAGATTATTCTGCGCCACCAGATCCTTGCTGAAAAGGATGGCACAGGTCGCGTCGTTGTCAGCGGTGGAGATATCGCCGGTGGTATAGTACAGTCTGCTACCGACCGTCAGGTCCTGATTGACCTTCTGATCCCACCAACGCTGGGTGACATCGATGTAAGGCACCTCATTGATATCGTACAGGTAACCGGAGTAAGCCAGCGTGGACACGTCATAGCCGCTGACCATGGCGGAATCGTACTCGGTGTCGTTTGCCATATAGGACTTGCTGAGGCGCTGATAAGAGAGACCCTTACCGGTGTTGGAGTTACCGTACTCCTCAAAGGTTTCAATCTTGATGCCGTATTTGTCCTCGATCGCGATGTTACGGTTGTAGATCGCATCGTTGAGCGCCTCGCCCGTCATCGTCTCGGCAAAGAAATCGTTCTTCTCACGGCCGTTCTCAATATTACCGCCGATAAGGAAGGTAAAGGTGTGGCCGCTGTAGTTGGCATCCTCGGGGACATTGGCAACGGCAATATCCTCGGTCTCCGCAGGCTCGGTCGCGGCTGTGGTCGTATCAGCGCCGGCGCCCTGCGTGGTGGCGGCTGTGGTCGTATCAACCGGATCCTCAGAACCGCCGCAGGCGATCAGCATCGGCAATACCACAAGCACCGCCAGCAGCAATGCTGTCCATCTCTTCATCATGGTCTATTCCTCCTCAAAAGATATTGATCAAACGCCCCCCGGCGCAGTTATGGTTATTATCACCATTATACCTCATTTTCGGAAAAAGTCAAGTGGTAATGTTGCATAAATACCTATCAATTGAGCAGGATCTTGACGCCGCCGGCACGTGCCGAGCGGTAGACGGCATCCACGATCTTCACGGCGCGGATGGCGTCGGCAGGCATGACCTCGGGGTCGCGCCCGTCGCGGACGGCGAGAATGATGTCCTCCACCACGTGGCGGTGACCGTACAGCACGCCCGGCTCCTGCTCGGCGGCATAGCGGTTCCCCTTGCCGTAGCGGGCGAGCATTTCTTCCTCTTCTTCCTCGTCCTCATCGTCGCGCATCTTCCAGGTCTTCAGCAGGTCGGCGTCCGCCTCCACGCTGCCCTCCGTGCCGTAGAGATCGATCTCGGTGGAGATACCGGGGTAGGCGCAGGTGGTGCTGACGAAGGTTGCCGTGGCGCCGCTCTTGAAGGTGATCAGCGAGGCGGTCAGGTCCTCGGTCTGAATGTTGTGGTTGCAGATGCCCATGGTGGAGGTAACGGACTCCACCTCGCCCATCAGCCATTGCATCAGATCCACCGTATGCACTGCCTGATTCATCAGCGAGCCGCCGCCGTCCATCTCCCAGGTGCCGCGCCAGCCGCCGCGGTCATAATATTTCTGCTCGCGGTACCACTTGACCGCAAAGGTGCCGAGAATCAGCCGTCCCAGCTTACCCTCCTCCACCGCCCGTTTGATGGCGGCGATGTTGAAGCTGAAGCGGTTTTGATGGACGATGCCGCAGGTCATGCCCGTCTCCACCCGTGCCGCCTCGATCAGCGCGGCGCGCTCGGGGGTGATGTCGATGGGCTTTTCCACCAGCACGTGCTTTCCTGCCCGCATGGCGCGCACGGCGAAATCGGCGTGCATGGCACTGGGCAGACAGATGCTGATGATGTCCACCCGCGTATCCTTCAACAGCTCCTCAAAGTCCTCGTACAGCGTCGCGTCGGGATAAAGGGCATGTGCCTTGTCCAGCCGCGCGCGGTCAATATCACAGACCGCCACAAGCTCCGCATTCTCCGATAGTGCCGCACCCTCGCAGTGCGCCATACCGATGCCGAGTCCCAAAACCGCATAACCAAGCTTTTTCATGATCATTGTCCTTCCTTTTTCCGGTTGATATATCACCGTCCGCCGCCGCGCGGGTAGCTCCCGCACGGTCGGCAGACGAAACAGACGTTCACAGAAAGGCGGAGCGGAGCATGCGCTCGCACAGCGCCTCGTAGGAGATCCCCGCCGCCGCTGCCTCACGGGGCAACAGACTGGTCCGTGTCATGCCCGGCAGGGTATTGAACTCCAGAAACCACAGCCTGCCCTCCCCGTCCAGCAGGTAATCGGCGCGCCCGTAGCCGCGCAGACCCAGCAGAGAGAAGGCACGGCGGACGTTTTCCGCCAGCTCCTCCACCTTCTCCGCACCGATGGGCGCGGGGCAAAGCTCCTCCGCCATGGCGGGGCGGTACTTGTTTTCATAATCGTAGAAGCCGCCGCGGGGAACGATCTCCACCGGCGGCAGGACCTCTCCGTCCAGCACCGCCACCGAAAGCTCCCGCCCGCGGACGTATCGCTCCGCCATCAGGCGCTCTCCGCCCGCCTGCACCGTGCCAAGCGCCCGCACGACCGCCGCGGCATCCGCCGCCACCGTCACGCCGAGGCTGGAGCCGCCCTGAGGAGGCTTGAGCACGCAGGGGAAACCCACTTCAGCCGAGACATGTGCCACCGCCGCCTCCACCGTCTCTCCGGGAGTGAGCTCACACCAATCGGGGGTCAGAAGCCCGCCGCGCCGCAGTATCAGCTTGGAGAGGGGCTTTTCCATTGCCAGAAGGGAGGCGGCATAGCCACTACCCGCATAGGGGACGGCGAAGCAATCCAGCATCGCCTGCAGCTGCCCGTTCTCCCCTGCCCCGCCGTGAAGCACGGGAAAGACGGCGTCGGCAAGCCGACAGAGGCGCACCGCGCTCCCGTCCACCGCCGCCTCCCCGCCCCGTCCCTCGGGCGGATCGGCACTGCCGTCACAGGTAAAGAGAGACGTGGGATCGCGCCCCGTCTCCGCCGCCGTCACGCCGCGCCATGGGTCCAATTGCAGGACGCGGTGTCCGCACCGGCGCAACGCCGCGCTCACCAGCCGTCCCGAGGCAAGGGATACCGCCCTCTCGGGGCTGTTTCCGCCTGCCAGCACTACGATATTCATATCATCACCTCGCATGCAAGCACTGCTTTTCAGTGTATGCCGCGGGGCTGTTTTCCGTTACCTCTGCCGCGTCAGCACCGCCAGGCGGTCACAGCCACCCAGATCCTGCCGTATGCGGCATGCAAAACCGTGCGCCGCCCCAAGGGCACGCAGGTCCTCCCCCTGATCGTAGCCGATCTCGAAGAGGATCACGCCGTCCGCCTTCAGACGGCAGGCGTGGTGCGAGAGAATGGCACGGTAAAAGATCAGTCCGTCCTCGCCGCCGTCCAGCGCCGCCTGCGGCTCGTAGGCAAGCTCGGGGGCAAGGGTGGGCACCACGGCGGAGCGAATGTAAGGGGGATTGGAAAGGATGGCATCCACCTCCCCCACCGCAGGCAGAGGGGCAAGCACGTCTCCGCGCAGAAATGCCACCCGATCGCCAACACCGTTGCGCGCCGCGTTCCGCTCTGCCACCGCCAGCGTCTCGGGGAAAAGGTCCACCGCCACTGCCGTGGCGTCCCGTCGCATGCAGAGAGTGGAGACGGCAATACAGCCGCTCCCCGTGCAGAGATCGGCAAAGCGCGCCCCGCGGGGCAGAAGCCGCACCGCCTCCTCCACCAGCAGCTCGGTGTCGGCGCGGGGGATGAGAGTGTGCTCGTTGACCTCGTATTCCTCGCCGCAAAAGCGCCAGCTCCCGATCAGATACTGAAGGGGCTCGTGCCGCAGTCGCCGCGCGAGTGCCTCGGCAAGCGCCGCGCTCTCAAAGGGCTCCTCTCGGCGATATGGCAGGGTCGCCCCGCTGACGCCGCAAAAATGCTCCAGCAGCACGGCAGCCTCAAACGCCGCGTCCTCCACGCCCGCCGCCTCCAGCTGCGCGCAGATCTCACGGTAGTTCAGCAACACACTCTCCCCCTCTCCGTTTTATCCTCTTTATCTTACCACAAATTTCCCACGAAAAAAAGAGTAAAATCAAAAAAAGCATCAAAAATAATAAAAAAGCATGGTACACTTCTTTTTTTTAAAAAAAGCTATTGCTTTTTTCGGATTTTGTGGTATACTATTTTTAATAAAACAAATAAATGTTTTTTACAAGGAGGTAATATCCATGTTTTTCTTCAAGAAGAAAGAGTCCCCCAACTACGGTAAGATCATCGCTGTTACCCTCGCTTGCGTAGCAGGTGCTTGCGCTGTTGCATGCCTCGTTTACGCTCTGTTCCAGAAGTTCTTCAGCTTCTGCGATGAGTGCGACTGCGACTGCTGCGACGAAGAGTTCCTGGAAGGCGAAGATTGCGATGACTGCGAAGTCTGCATCGAAGAGCCCGAGACCGTTGTTGCTGACGCTGAGTAATCAACAAACAAACCGCAAGACCCGATCCGCAGGATCGGGTCTTGTTTTTTGCCGTCCACCTCCGAACAATCTCAAACGGTGGGAATGGGGCGAGACTGTTGGAGGGAGCTTCAAATTGGGGTTGGTTGGGGTGGGGGTATCGTGGCGCGGACGAAGGCAGGGCTTTGCCCTGCACCCACAAGGGAACCCTTTTTTGAAGGGTTCCCTTGACCCTCCGAAAATCTTCAAATAGGGGTATGAGGCGGGGTGTTTATCTCGCTCTCGCCGTGGAGGGGTTCGGGCGG
>JAFTMG010000130.1 GCA_017452525.1 Clostridia bacterium | reverse complement strand
CCCATTACGTGCGGCGAGCGCCACGGCAGCCAAAACGGCAGGGTCTCGGAGGTGCCTGACGTTTACGAAGTTTGCCCGCTCAAGCCATGCAAGGGAGGCATCCGTCAGCGGATCAGTAAACGCCCCGCCCAGTCAATATCCGTCAACAGCGAGGTAAACACCTCGCCCCCATACCCCTGCCACAAAGATTTTAGGAGGGTCAAGGGAACCCTTCAAAAAAGGGTTCCCTTGTGGGTGCAGGGCAGAGCCCTGCCTTCGTCCGCGCCACGATACCTCCACCCCGACAAACCCCAATTTGCTATCTTCAGACTCACCGCCCACCCCTCCGATCGGAGCGTCAAAAAACCGAGCCGATCCCTTGGGATCGGCTCGGTTTGGGTGGGCTCAGACGGTGCCGTCCTGTGCCGGATATTGAAGGATGCAATGCCCGAAGACTCTGCCCAGCGCTCGCATGGCGTCCTGCGAGATCTTGCCGCTGCCGTCGGTCACGCCGAAATAGGGCGTTTCGGTGGTGATCGAGAGGCGGACGGAGGGCTGCTTGCTGAAATAGTTCTTGGAGTTGGGGCTGGTCTCGTTGTTCCACGCTTCGTTGGGACCCACGTCCCACGCGCCCGTGTATTTCAGCTCACCCGCGGCGGTCGCCTGCTTCATGTATTCCGCGAAGAGGTCGATCCGCGGCTCCATCGCCTCGGTGCTGCGGCTGAAGAAGACGTAGTCGTTCTGCTTGCCCATGTGCCAGGGGGAATGGAAGTCGAAGGTGTAGCACAGGTCGTGCTCGCGCCCGAAGGTCATCATCTTTTCCACGACCTCGTAGATCGGCGCGTCGGTGTAATCGCGGTTGTGGTCGTGCGGGCGGCGGTTTTTGCCCTGATCGCCGTCCACCACGCCGTCGTAGTCCACGAAGGGAACGACCAACACGGCAAAGTCCTCGGGGAGACGGGAGAGGAGCGTTTCCGTCACGCCCTCCAGAACGTAGTTTCCCGTTGCCTCACAGGCGTGGTGCCGCGCGGTCAGGAGGATCCATCTCTTGCCCGTGCCGAAACGGACGGCGGGGAGGTCGCGCCCCTTGACGGAGCGGCAGAAGACCTCCTGCTTCAGCCCCACGCGGGCGCAGAAGGCGTCGAAATGGGCGGGATGGTAGAGCATGTTGTGGGCGAAATAGACCTTATCCTCCCCCTCGGCAAAGGTGTAGGTAAAGGTGTCACCGCTGCCCGACTCGCTCCAATGCCATTCGCGCAGGTCGTGGCTCACCGCCGCGCCGAAGCGTCCCACGCGGTGCTTGGAGGGAAAGACGAAGGTCAGCGTCCGTCCTGCCGCGCCCTCAACGCAGAACGCCCAGTAGAACCAGTCTCCCTCGGTGTCGCGCAGCTCGCGCTCCAGATAGACGGTATCGTTTTCGATGCGGTCAACGGCGATGTTGCCGCCGATCAAATTGCTGTGAATGTTCATGGTGATCAGCCTGCCTTGGTCAGCCGTTCAAGCTGCATGTTGATGACCTTTTCCATGGACTTGGTGGTGGAGGCGAAGGTATCCTTGCCTCTCATAAAGATCTCCATATATCTGTAATAGGTATCGGTCGGGAAGACGGAGAGCCCCATGTCGTATACGGCAGAGGCGAAAATGATGTCGAGCATTTCGGCAGAGTTTTCGTCGCGGGAGTACTAGGATTTCAGCATCGTCTCCTTGTAGACGTCGACCACGCTCTCGTGAGAGTCGCGGCTCAGCGCCTCCAGGAGCAGACCGACATTTTCAAAGCTGTCCTCGGAGAGGGTGGTGGGGATGGCAGCCATCGCACCGCCGGAGGTCAGCGCGCAGTAGCCCTCCTGATCCTCGGAGTACTTGGGGAAGGGGAGAATACCGATATCGCTGCTCATATCGCGGTAATTGGGGATCGCCTTCATAGAGGTGCCCTGGAAGAGCGTCTGATTATTTGTAAAAGCGGTCTTGGATTCATTCGAACCGCTGTGAATGCCGTCGACGATCTGTACATAGACATGGTTGCCGTTGTGCATGGCAAGGATATCGGAGAGGACGGTAGCGGCATATTCATTGCCTGCGAGGGCAAATGCAGGGTTGCCTTCCCCGTTCAGATCGATGTATTTGATGCCGGCACCGGTCACGAGAGAGCCGAAATAGAGCTTGATGGCGCCCGTGATGCCGAAGCGGTCGTCTTCGATCTTCATAGCTCCGTCACCGTTGAGGTCATGCGCGGCGTGCTCTGCAATGGCAACCATCTTTTCCGTGGTCCATTTGCCGTCGCGGACCAGCTGATACATATCCTCGGTCAGACCGAGCTCACTGTACATATTCTTGTTGAAGAGGAGCACGAAGCTGCGGGTGCTCTGCGAAAGAGAAAAATCACCGGTAGCGGCAAAGGTCTTATCGCCGATGTTGAAGGTCTGTGTGGCATCCCAGCTCCAGTAGGGCTGCTCAAAATCAACATAAGACAGAACATCCCATGTCAGGAGGCGGCCGGCGGTGTAGTGGTTGACGACCTGCTCGTCATACAGCATGACGATCTCGGCGTTGACATCGCCGGACTGGACGAGGGCGGTAAGCTCGCTGTCGGGACGTGCGATCAGCGTTTCGGAAATGACGCAGTTGTAGGTCTCTTCCACGCGGGCGTTGCGTTCATAGATGGCGTCGTTCAGCAGATCGCCGTTCATTCCTTCGGCATCCAGCTGATTGACTGCCCAGGTCAGATAGGAATCGTCATAGTTGAGGAAGCGCATCTCAAAGCCGTTCATGTTCTTCTCGGGAAGAGCGGGATATTTCGGTGCCTCGGTGGTGACTTCGGTGGCGGCGGTCGTCGTGTCAGCCGCGTCGCCGGTGGTTGCCGCGGTGGTAGCCGCAGTGGTGGTGTCGGGGGCCTTTGCGTTGCCGCAGGCAACGGCGGTGGTGGCGAGCATGAGCATGGCAAGCATCAGACTCGCGATTCGGATCAGTTTCTTCATGGTGCTTTCCTTTCGCTGTTTTATGTTTTTTTCAATGGGTCTCTCTGTTCAGATCAGCTCCGCCCGGATCTCGGCGGGCGTGATCTCGCGGGGCGTGACACCCTTGCGGACGGCAAGTGCCGCGGCAATGCCTGCCGCCTCGCCGATGCCGACGCAGATGGGCATGGCGCGGTAGTTGGAGTGGGCAAGGTGGGTGCCGCTGATGTTGCGGCCGGAGAGGAGCAGACTCTCCACGCCCTCGGGGAGCAGGCATCCGTAGGGGATGGTGTAGCCCTTGGACTGACTGAATTTGTGCTGTACGCCCGTCTTGTCCAGCCCCGCGCCCGTCAGGTTGTGGACGTCGAAATTGAAGTGGGCGCCGCGAACGACCCAATCCTCAAAGACGCGGGCGGTGAGGATGTCGTTCTCGTTGAGGGTGTACGCACCCTTGAAATGGCGGGTCTCGCGCACGCCCATCATCGAGCCTGCGCTGATGATGTAGCAGTTCTCGTAGCCGGGGACAAACTCACGCAGATACGCCACGATGGCGGGCATCTGCGCGCGGCAGACCAGCTCGGCGCGGGTCAGATCCTCGGCGCGGGTGCCGTCGATCTCGGTGCAGTTGGTCATGTTGCAGGTAACGATGCCGGGCAGGGTGGAGCGGTAGACGAGAATGTGCCCCGCAGGGTAGGGGATGTGCGCCTTGGCAAGCGCCTGCAGCTCGCCCTTGGGGGTCTCGTAGGTCGACTCAAAGGAGCCGAGGAAGACGGCGCGGTCGGTGTCCACACCGCCCACCTTGAACATCAGCGTTGCGGGCTGCATCTTGCCGTCATCCTCGCGGCCCTTGAAATAGGGGACCCCCGCAAAGGCGGCAACGTCGCCGTCGCCCGTGCCGTCGACAAAGACCTTGGCGGAGAAGACGCGGCGTCCGCTCTTGCTCTCGGTGATCACGCCGGTGATGCGGCAACCGTCCATCACGACACCGCAGACGAAGGTATAGAGCAGAACGGTCACGCCCGCCTCACGGAGCATCTCGAGGTAGACGTTTTTGAGCAGCTCGGGGTCGATGTATTTGGTGATCTTGCCGGGATCACTGAACTCGTTGCGATCCGCCATCGCCTGCAAAAGCTCGGTGTAGAACTTGCTCTGCACCGTGCCGGTGAAATGGCTCATCAGTCCCGAGGTGGAGATGCCGCCGACGGTGTTGTTCCACTCCAGCAGCAGTACCCTGGCGCCGCGCCGCCCCGCGTGGATGGCGGCGGAAACGCCGGCGGGACCGGAGCCGGCAACGATCACGTCGTACTCGCCCGCCACGGGCAGCTGCCGCGCGGCTTCGTAAACGAATTTTTCCATGTTTTCCTCCAAAAATAACTTGCTTTTTTTCGGTTTTAGTTTATAATAAAAATAGATAGATGTAAATGTTGGATTTGATATCCCGTTTGTCAAAAATGAGATATCGCGGCGAAAAAGGAGGATGCGTGATGGATATCTCCGAGCAGCTGAGTCGTCGGAAGTACCATATCGGAAAGCTGGGGTTTGGCTGCGGTGTGGGCACCGCGGTGGAAAAGCCCGCTTATACCAATCAGATACAGAATTTCGATTTCGTCATTACCTGGAT
Source organism: Clostridia bacterium (assembly GCA_017452525.1). Classification (GTDB taxonomy): domain Bacteria; phylum Bacillota; class Clostridia; order Oscillospirales; family CAG-272; genus RGIG3947. The sequence goes on along the minus strand of JAFTMG010000130.1, from coordinate 1,901 downwards.
CCTGAAGGGGCAGGGGCGCTATACCGAGTCGGGGCAGACGTATTCTCTGCACGACGGGTGCGTCTGCATGCGCCGTCCCGATCGGGACTATCGGCTGGCGCTGAAGCAGGAGATCGGCATCCGCCTTTATCTGACCCTGCCGCAGAGCGTCTATCCCGTGCTGCTCCGGCTGATCCCCGAGCTGGAGGCACTTCCGCCGGTGTGGGAGCCTACCCGGCAGGACGCCTGCTTTGAGGCGTTTTGGGCGGTGTACGACCGCATGGCGGAGCTGTCCTCGCTGGAGCTTTACAACGCGCTCCCCACGATGATCCACTATATCCTCCGCATCACGGGGATTGAGAAGCAGCGCGACGGCGATCCGATCCTGCGGGGGCGGCTCCTGCTGGAGGAGGGCAACGCCCTGTCGGTGACCGAGATCGCCCGACGGTGCGGCATGAATTACCATACCTTTCGCAAGCACTTCACCGCCTCGCAGGGCGTCTCTCCCGTGCAATACCGCATCCGCTATCGGGTCAGCGTTGCCAAGCAGCTGTTGGCGGCGGGGCTGTCGGTGGGCGAGATCGCCCTGTCGCTGGGGTATCCGGATATTTACTCTTTCACCCACCAATTTACCGCCGTTACGGGTTGCTCTCCCACCGAGTTTCGGGAAGGGCGCGGATGAAATTCGACGAAACCCTTGATTTGAGCGGGAAATGATGGTATAATCGTAAGAGATCATAAGCCGAACGGCGGAGAGGAGGATGAAAATGTCGGTCATATACGCGGTCATGGCGGCGGTTGCCCTGCTGCTTTTGGCGGTATACTGCGTCCTCGTGCGCCAAAAAGAGTTCTGGCTGTTGATGATGTTCGTGTACGTTGCCATCGTCAATACGGGATATTTTCTTCTTTCCGTCTCCCAAACGCTGTCGTTTGCGCTGCTTGCCAACGACGTGGTCTATTTCGGCAGCGTTTTCCTTTCCATGTGCATGCTGCTGACGATCATGAAGCTGTGCGGCTTCAAGGTCGGCAAAAAGCTGGTGGTGGGGCTGCTGGCGAGCGCGATTTTGATGTTCTGCATCATTGCCACCTCCGGATTCCTGCCTTGGTACTATCGCGAGGTGTCCCTCGTCCGGGTGGACGGCGGGGCAAAGCTGGAGAAGGAATACGGGGTGCTTCACCCCCTGTATCTGATCTACCTGCTGGGGTATTTTGCGGCAATGATCGTCTGCATCATCCGCTCGTCCCGCAAAAAGACGCCGGGGGCGCAAAAGCAGGCGGCGCTGGTGGCGGCGATCGTGTTCGGCAATATCGCCGTCTGGCTGGTGGAGAAGTTTATCTCCTGGGAGTTTGAGTTTTTGTCGGTGTCGTATCTGTTCAGTGAGCTGGTCTTTCTCGGTCTGTATTGGATGATGGATGACTACGTCTGTCAGAATGAGCTTCCGAAGGCGGTGGAACCTCCCGCCGAGACGGTGGACGTAGCGTCCCTGCCGCCGGAGGAAAAGATACGTCGCGTGATGTCTCATCTGGGGGAGGGCGTCCTGCTTGCCACCAGAGAGCGGGAGATCCTTTCGCTGATGCTGGAGAACAAAAAGCGTAAGGAGATCGCCGACGCGCTTTGCCTCTCGGAAAATACCATCAAGACCTACACGAGAACGCTGTATAGCAAGCTCGGGATCAATTCCCGCGAGGAGCTTTACGCTATGCTGGTAAAATAAAAAAGCATAGGGCGGCAGACCAAGGTCTGCCGCCCTCGCAGCTTGTCGGTCAAGTGCTTGTGACGTTCAAATTGGGGTTTGTCGGGGTGGAGGTATCGTGGCGCGGACGAAGGCAGGGCTCTGCCCTGCACCCGCAAGGGAACCCTTTTTTGAAGGGTTCCCTTGACCCTCCGAAAATCTTCAAATAGGGGTATGAGGCGGGGTGTT
>JAFTMG010000129.1 GCA_017452525.1 Clostridia bacterium | reverse complement strand
GAGAACGTGAAATTCTCTGTCCTTTTGTTGTGGGGCGGGGATTTATCTCCCACCGTCTATTCAATTTAATGCGTTCGTCGCGGCGGGAGCAAGCCCCCGCCCTACGGGTTCGCCGTCGATGTTCATCTCCCCGATAAACCCAAATTTGCGTGTCCTGATCACGTGATACCAAGCTTTGGGAAAGAAAAAAATACGCCAACACTTGCATAATGAAGAGAAGTATGATAAAATAAAGGCAACATATGATTCGAACCACCGATACATAAGGAGGCACTCATGAAACAGTACATGAACGAAAACTTCAAGCATTTTCTGCATGGCGGCGACTACAGCCCCGAGCAGTGGATCAATACGCCCGAGGTCTGGGACGAGGATATGCGACTGATGAAGCTTGCCAACTGCAACGAGATGAGCGTGGGCATCTTCTCCTGGGCAAAGCTGGAGCCTGCCGAGGGGGTGTATGACTTCTCCTTCCTGGACACCATTCTGGATAAGATCTATGCCGCAGGAGGAAGAGTGTTTCTGGCGACCCCGTCGGGCGCGCGTCCCCATTGGATGGCAGACGCCCATCCCGAGGTGCTGCGCGTCAACGAGCGCGGTGAGCGGATGCATTTCGGCGTGCGCCACAACCATTGCTACACCTCGCCCTATTACCGCGAGAAGGTGGCGCAGATCAACGGGAAGCTGTCCGAGCGTTACGGGAGTCATCCTGCCGTCATCGGCTGGCACATCTCCAACGAATACGGCGGCAGATGCTACTGCCCATTGTGTCAGGAGGCATTCCGCGGCTGGCTGAAAAAGAAGTATGATAATAACATCGACAAGCTGAATTTCCAGTGGTGGACTACCTTTTGGAGCCATACCTACAACAGCTTCGATCAGGTGGAGGCACCCTCGCCGATCGGCGACACCTTCTCGGGGCTGGAGCTGGATTGGAAGCGCTTTATCAGCGATCAGACGGCTGATTTTCTCCGTGCCGAGGCGGCGGCGGTCCGTAAATATTCCGATCTGCCCGTGACCACCAATTTCATGTTCCACTACACCGGTCTCAATTATAACGTGCTGGCCAAGGAGATCGACTTCATCTCCTGGGACAGCTATCCCGAATGGCATCACCCGGGCGAGCTGAGCGACGCCGAGATGGCGGCCAAGCACGCGCTGACGCACGACGCCTTCCGCGCGCTGAAAAAGAAGCCCTTCTTCCTGATGGAGAGCGCGCCCAGCCATGTCAACTGGCATGATGTCAACAAGCTCAAGCGTCCCGGTGTCCACCGCCTGGCGTCTCTGCAGGCTGTGGCACACGGATCGGACTCGGTGCAGTATTTCCAATGGCGCAAGTCCCGCGGCAGCAACGAGAAGTTCCACGGCGCCGTTGTCGACCATCTGGGCAATGAAAACACCCGTGTCTTCCGCGAGGTGAGCGCCCTCGGCCAGACGTTGAAGGATATCGAAGAGGTGCTTGGCACCGTGCCGAATCCCCGTGTGGCACTGATCATGGATGTCGAGAACAAGTGGGCGCTCGATCTGGCGCAGGGCTTCCAGAAGAACGAAAAGAAATATTCCACCACCTGCCAGCAGTTTTACAACTGGTTTTGGCGTCACGCCATCGATATTGACGTGATCGACGCGCACCGTGACCTGGGCGGCTACGATCTTGTCGTGGCTCCCATGCTCTACATGACCCCCCGCGAGACCATTGAGATTCTCGAGAAGTATGTCCGTGAGGGCGGTACGTTGATCGGCGGCTATATGCTTGGCATGGTCAACGAAAACGATCTCTGCTATCTCGGCGGTTTCCCCGGCGAGGAGCTCAAGGAGGTCTTCGGCGTGTGGAACGAGGAGATCGATACCCTCTATCCCACCGAGCGCAACGCCATTCAATGCAACAAGTGCGGCGATGAATTTGCCGTAGCCGACTATTGCGAGCGCATCCACCCCGCTGAGGGCACCGAGGTGATGGCGGTTTACCGCGACGATTTCTATGCCGGCGAACCTGCGGTGGTCAAGAACCGCTACGGCAAGGGCACCACCTATTATCTTGCCACCCGCGACATTGGCGGTGAGGAGAGCTTCAAGGCAAGACTGCTGGCGCGCGTCTGCGGTGAGCTTGGCATCAAGAGCAATCTCGCGAGCTACACCGAGGGCGTGACGGCGCACAGCCGCATCGACGATGAAAACGGCATCCGCTATCTTTTCGTCGAGAACTACACGCCGAAGGATGCCGAGGTTGACATGGGCGTCGAGGCGATCGACGTGGAGACCCGCGAGCGCGTGAGCGGCAAGTTTACCCTGCCGGCCTACAGCGTGCGCATTTTCAGACAAATGATGTAAAGGAGATAAAAACATGGCAAAGCTAACAATGGATGAGATCAACAGCGTCAAGGGCAAGGGCTTCTTGCGCAACAGAGGCACCGACCTCTTTTCGGGCCGCATCGTTCCTGTGGGCACGGTCTTTACGGCAGAACAGCTTCATGCGGTGGCAGAGCTTTCGGAAAAATTCGGAAACGGCAAGATGATGGCGACCAGCCGTCAATCGATCGAGGTGCCGGGCATCGCTTTTGAGAATATTCCCGCCGCCATCGAGTTTGCCGAGGCGCACGACCTGCATTTCGGCGGCACGGGTGCCAAGGTCCGCCCCGTTACGGCGTGCAAGGGCACGACCTGCGTTTTTGGTATGTACGATACGCAGGCGCTGGCAAAGAAGATCCACGAGACCTATTATGTGGGCTGGAGTAAGGTAAGCCTGCCCCATAAGTTCAAGATCTCCGTGGGCGGCTGTCCCAACAGCTGCATTAAGCCCAGCATCAACGATTTCGGTGTAGAGGGCAACCGCGAGGGCGGCAAGGTGATCTACAAGATCTATGTGGGCGGCACCTGGGGCAAGAGCTGCCGCATGGGCACACCGCTCTCCCGCAAGGTGGAAGAGGAGGAGATCCTGCCCATCCTTGAAAAATGTATGCTCTGGTTCCGTGAGAACGGATACGCCAAGGAGCGCTTCGGACTGACCGTCGACCGCGTGGGCTTTGAAAATCTTGAAGCAGCGCTGGCAAGCGACGATCTGCTTGCGCGCAAGGAGGAGATCCTCGCCGCCGAGATCAAGCAGAAGCCGTGACCGCACAACCCGTTATAATTTCGGTCGGCGCTTGATACACGCATCAAATCAAGCGTGTATTCTCCTGTTCAAATAATTTTCCGCATTGCAGAAACCCACTCACCCAGGCAAAAGCCACGGTGAGTGGGTTTTGTATTTTTTATATGGAAAACCGTATCGATCAAGCAAATTCACCAAAAGGGATAATTTTGTGTAAATAAGGCAGAAATCTGCTTTTGAATGTAATTTTCGGGCTGTTTTGGACACCTATCAACAGGGATATATTTCCGAATAGCGCTGTTATGATTTCCGTTTTGATGATACCCAACGTTCAAAAGAAAGGAGTTTCCATGATGCGTCAATTTTTTCGCGCCTATCGAAGCAAATGGTGGGTGATCTTACTGTGCACTCCGGCATTGATCCTTGCGATGACAAGTATCCTGCTGTTTGTCCCCCTATCCGCACAGATCGGGCAGACGGACATCATCCGTGAGGAGGACTACCTCACCGTGGCTGTTCCTGACTTCGCTCATGTTGCAAGATCGGGTGCCTATCAGTTTGGCATGATTCTGCAAAACGGTGGCGTGGAGCAGTTGACCTCTGTCAAACAGATCGATCACCGAACTGCGATCTACGCGCATTCTTCCGGTCTTAAGCCCGTTACAGTATTAGAGCATGATCACAAAAACGAAGATGATTTCGGGTCCGCTGCCGTCATGCCGTCTTCCTTCTTTGTCGGCACCATTGTATGCGGGCATCGGGAGCAGACGGTTGAAGAGGTCAATTCGCAGCTGACGATGTACCGAAATCAATATGAAGCCCGCATTGATCAGCCGATCACGCTGTGTGAGGACTATGCGGACATTAGGAATATTACGGTGTTTGTAGATCATTACGAGGCCGAGCTGATGAAGTCGGGGAAAACCTATCTGGTTTGGGGGATGTTAGTGGTCGATGAGAATAACCGTGCCGAGCTTCATATGAGAGATCATGCGGTATCTCTCCCGGTTGGTATATACCGCGAGGAGAAGAATGGTTCTCATTGGAAAATGCAGGATGGTAACGATGATTTTGTTTTTCCGTGGATCTCCGAGATCAATGGTTCTCTTGACGATTTTTGGAACACAGAGCTTGGCAGGCAGTGGCAGGAGGACATTCTGGCAAAGGGAGAGATCTCGCTTCACTCCACATGGCTGATCGGCACGGATTGTTTGCAGAGCATTCTGTCCTTCAACCGGGGGACGGCGTATATTACACAGGGAACCACCATCGACGGCGCGGCATCTCCGTATGTTTGTCTGATCAGCGAGGAGCTGGCAGAGCGTAATGCGCTTGCCGTCGGAGATGAGCTTGTATTGGATATGTATGCCAACGGAAATCAATATATCGTGTTCAACGGTAACAGCGCAAACGTGGAGTACGACAATACTTACGTTCCATATCAGGGCTTTACCGAGCAACATACCTATCGCATTGTCGGCATTTACCGCACGGAGGATGATATCCATGATCAGCACGCCGTTCATCCCAATACCATTGTCGTGCCGAACAGCTCACTTGGGGGATTCTATCCGCCCCAAATGGCAGGAGATACCAGAATAGCGGATTCGGCGTTTATGGTTGATATCGAGCATTCACTGATCATCCCGGCAGGGGCTGAGGAACTGTTTTTATCCGAAGTGAACATGCTGGGCATAGATCCCGATGCCTTTGTGATCGGTGACAACGGCTATGCAGCGGATCACGCGAGGCTGGGGGCAGCGGATGATGCGCTGGAGACAGTCCGCGTGGAGACAAAGGATGCGTTGATCCTATGGTGGAGCCTCCCGTTGCTTGTATTGCTCACGGCACTGTTTGCCATCGTATGGTCGGCGAAATCGCACGTCAGCACAGTATATGCAGTCGACACGCCGAACGGCAGGCTATTGGCGTATCTGTATGCTCGGCAGGCGGTAATCATCATCGTGAGCGGTTTGATCTCCGGCGTGTTGGCGATACAGCTTCGCGCTCCATTCGCTTTGTGGTGGATGTCTCTTTTTGCGCCGGAGGCACAGATCGGGATCTTGATCACACATTTGCCCCATGTTTCTATTCTGCCGGTAATTGGTGGCGTTTTGGTGCTTGCTTTGCTCGCTGCATTGCCCGTAGCATGGTTGGGAGCAAGACGCAAATATCACTATGTCTATCACAACATAGTAGAAGCAAAACAAGGGAGGTGATCGAATGCTGATTCGATATGAGATGAAACAAACGATGCGAACCCCGCTTCGCGTGACCGTTCTATTGCTCGCCTTGGCGGTCATGATCGTGATGCTTACCGTCAGTACAGGCTTATCCATGGCATCGGCATCAGCACTGCAGCGTATGGAGGAGGAATATGTCACGCTGGTCGAGCCGATCCCGCCCAATGAAAACTCATATGACAATCAGAAGAAATTTTCGGAAGCTCTGAAAAAATACAACGAACAGGAGCGAGCCTTTCGCGCTCTTGCCCCGGATATGGAGACTGTGGAGACTTATACTGAACACAGCATATGGGGTGCCTATATCCATGGCGTAACGCCCTTGACGGTCGGTTTGACCGACGACGAGGTGTATTCCTTTGCCATGAACCGTCCCGTCAACATGGTGATGCTGACCGTGCGCTGTACCCGTGCCGATCAGCTGGAAACACATGAAGTTTATGGGCGAGAGAATATGACAAAGATTGCTTACCGCATGGAGCTGGATGAGGTACTGATGTCTCACGGGGATGTCCGCGTCGGTCGGAATATCCATGTGACAACCGGTGTGAGACTCGCGGACGGTAGAAAGCCGTTTGAGGTCGGTGAGCGGTATTTGATCTGGGGTGTATACGATGCTTCCTCGGAAAACAGCGGCACGCTGATCTTGCCCACAGATATCATGCTCGGCTACACAGATCCGCATCTCAGTCAAAGCCATGATGGTGCGACATGGGAGACGGCATATGATAATTATGATTATCGAAGCGAGGTGCTCCTCCGAAAGCCCGTGTTTGCCCATCTCGGCGAGGTCTCCGCAGACGAGATCATGCGCTCCGAACTGTGGCGCGAAACGGTCGATCGGGTGGAGGTGTCCATAAGCTCTTTGCGCGTCTTTACAACGGATCATATCCCCTCGCACGCGGCATTTTTGGACAGGACAGCGCGGATGGTAACGGGTCGTACCTTTTCGGAGAGTGAAATCAAAAACGGCGAGCGTGTTTGCGTGCTCAACCGCGCGCTGGCAGAGCGAAACGGATTGTCTGTCGGCGATACCGTAGAGTTGAATTTCTACCAAACCAACTTCGTGAAAGAACGGATCTTGTTTTCATCCCCGCTTTATCCAAATTATCTGTACAATGCACAATTTGACGCAGAGCAGGCGGCAGAGGAAACGGGAACGTATACCATCGTGGGACTGTATGAGTTGGAGCACGCCAAGCAGAGCGAACACACAGCTCTGCACCCCAATACCGTGATCGTGCCGCAGAGTGCCATGCACAGCGTCAATCCCTCGCTAAATGTTTATTCTTTTTATACCGCTGTCATCCCAAACGACGGTTTTGAGTCGTTCCGCGAGGAATGTGTCTCGCTCGGTCTGGAGGTCAATTTCTCCTACGACGATCAAGGCTACGCCGAGACCGTCCCGCATCTGACCATGCTGAGCACCTCCATCCGTGCCATCCAACGTTTGTGTCTGTGTCTGTGGGTACTGGTCGTAACGGTGTTGATCATGATGTATCTGCTGATGCAGAATGCCTCATCACAGGTGAAATTCCGCGTGGGTGTGTCGCGCGGGCGTATCTTCGGACATACTCTCTTTGGCGGGCTGTTGTTGCTTGCCGTCTCCTCCGCGCTCGGCGGTGGGGCAAGTGTGTTGCTGTATAACACCGTGCTGAAAACGCTGATGGACTCTGACTTTACCGTCTT